>JBPOIE010000011.1:0-59530 GCA_052034855.1 Bdellovibrionota bacterium
CGCTCCTCACTCAGTTAAAGGTTTGTCAGCTTGTAATAATCCAAGTGATTGTGCTCCTCTGTTGCAAGAAAATCCACTTCCCGCTGAACGCATTGCATTTGTTATAGAGTACAGACATAAAACATTAGATCGGTATTTTTACACGAGCCGAATCGAAGATCAAAATTTATTAAATTCTATCGATCAAAAAAAAGTCTGGGAGAAAACAGGAAATATTTTTGTTTTGTATAATTCAGAAGTTAATGCTGACACAAAAAAGTTATTTCGATTTTATAATACAATTACAAAATCCCACTTTTATACTTTAAATACAGAAGAATTGAATGGCGCAGCGGGCTTTCAATCAGAGGGTTTCGATAACTATGCAAGCGGACCACAAGGGAACTCTTGCCCTTCAAGTTTAAAACCTGTCTACCGTGTATTTAGCAATCAATCTGAAACAATACAAAAAAGACATCGATACGTGGCCGATGCTTCACAATTAAATTCTTTAATTTCTTCAGGATGGAAAGATGAAGGTATCGCTTTTTGTATCCCACAGGCCTTTATCCTTAATAAATCAGTAACGCCAGCGCGAATAGATAATCAGATCGTAAATCCTGCAGTTGAACCCGTTGCCTTTGCTAAAGAGTACAGACATAAAAAATTGGATCGGTATTTTTATACGAGTCGACCTTCTGAACAAGAGGCTTTACAAAACAATGATTGGGAGCAAACAGGAAATTATTTTACATTATATAATGTTAAAATTGATGCAGACACAGAAGAATTGTGCCGATTTTTTAATACGAATACAAAATCACATTTTTATACAGCAAATAAAAAAGAATGTGACGATTTTAAAACCTACCAGGCTGCAGGCTTCGTTTCAGAACTTAATGAAAACTTTGCAAGACCACTTAAGTCAGGGGAAACTTCTTGCCCGGCAAACTTAAAATCTGTCTACCGTGTATTTAGTAATCAATCTGAAACATTACAAAAAAGACATCGATACGTAGCAGATGCTTCACATCTAAATTCTTTGGTTTCAGCAGGATGGAAAAATGAAGGCATCGCTTTTTGTGTTATTGATGCCAAGGTTTCTAATAAAACTGTAACTCCAGCCTATATCATAGATCCCAATGCACAATCTACTTATACTATTAATTGGGAGTTTCGTCCTCATGTAATACAAGAAGGACAGATCTCTAAATTGAATGTGAGTGGTGCGGCAGCTTCATGTGGAGTTACTTTTTATTTCTATGATGAAAATAATTTGCCAATCATGGTTGGTGGAAAACATCACTCTTTACTGGTCAATACTGGATTAGACGGCAAAGCCAGTATGACAGTGGGCCCTTGCACAAAGGCTGGTGAGCTTAAACTTAAACCAACCGGTTTACAGCTTCCTTGCGCTGCGGGAGCACGATTTGATCATAACGAATTGACATTGATTTGTACTAGTCAGGGTGCTGCAAACTAGATCACCCGAGGTCCTCTCAGGGGACCTCGCAAATTTCAAGAAACGTATCAAATTGATACACATCTTAATTTCAATTTTTAAAATTTATGCCGATAAGTTGTATTGTGAAATGGATTAATAAATTTTTAAATTATATCCTCTTTTTTACGGTCGCCATCAGTCTTGGTGTTTTTGGTTACATTTATTATTTTCAAAAAGAAAAAAAGAGAATTGAACAAGAGAAAAAAATTGCAAGTCAACAGCCCTCTCCGGAAGAGTTGGTGAACAAGTACTTAAAACAAGGATCGAAAGAATTGCAACAGCAGCAGATTGAGTCGATGGCAAAAATCACATCGAATCTGGTCGATGAAAAACACAATAAAATTCCAGTTAAAGAAATTCCGCCAGATCAAATACCGATCGAAATGCAAATCGCTAAGGATAAATCAAATTCAAGTGCGAGTGAACAAAGTTTAACAGAAGAATTTAATCAGAAGTATTTTCAATCACAAGTTGATCAAGTGGCTGACGAGCAGGCACGTAAAGAGTATGCCAAAGAATTTATCGAGAATGCGCGCAAAAATGGGTATCACATAACATTGTCAGAGGACTTACAGGTGACGAGTGTAAAACCTATTCGTAAACCCACAAATCAGCAAAATGACCGCGATGTTTTCGAAGCGCAGCCATCGAACTAGTTCAAATCATAGAATTTTCTTTAAAGCTATAATATTGGATATCAGAAAAAATAACGTGATCGATGATTGGAATTTGTATGAGTTGCCCAATCTTTTTAAATTTTTTTGTCAGCTGGATATCTGATGTAGATGGCTCTAGAATCTTGCTTGGATGATTATGAGCGATAATGACGGCGCAGCTATTCAGACGTAAAGCTTCTCGAAATAAGTCTCTTGGGTGTACCGTGCAATGGTCCATTGTTCCGCGGTGAATTAGTTTAAATTCGATGATCTCAAGATGATTATTTAAAAAAAGACCCCAGAACTCTTCGGCATCGCGATTAAACTCATTTTTAAGAATTTGGAATGCGGCTCGGCTATTTATGATTGTGGACACGTACATCCCTTTCAGATTTCGAACTCCTGTAACGCTGAGCGGATCTTAGAGTTACATAGATAGTTTTTTGACGATGGTTAATTTGAAATCTGCAGGATTGAGTCCAAAAAAAAACCCACTTTACTTTACAGTTAAAAAGTGGGTTTTAAAGTTAAAATTTGTATTCAGTTGATTACAAGTTAAAGTTTTGATTGCTGCTTGGAAGAGGTAAGTTTGGAGTTTCTTCTTCTAAGTTAGAGCCTGGTAAAACAGTTGCTTTTTCAGCGACAACTTTTGAAGTTGCATCTGTGTTTAAGCGTGCTGCTGTTGCTACACGGTTCTCTAAATTTTGTTTAAGGTCATCAGTCGATGCTCTTTCAACATGTACATTTACAGTTGCTTGTTTAGTCATGTAATCAATTGGAAATGCGCCTAATTTAGCCAAGTACGAAGAGATGCTTCCGTTCGCATGCTGGATAATTTCGCGTAAAGTAAAAAGCGGAGCGTATTGAGATGCTTTTTTCTCTGATTCAAAAATGATTTGAGTCAATGTTGCAGCAGTAATGTCATTTTTAGATTTGTTGTCGATCACCATAACTTCTTCACTCGCGCGAATCATCTTAGCAATGTCGTCCAACGTGACATAACAGCTTTGTTGAGTGTCGTAGAGTTTTCGATTTTGGTAACGCTTGATGATTTTAACTTTTGTTGTAGGTTTAGTGTTCATTGCATCCATCGGGTTTAGGCCGATTGTTGGATTCATTGGATTCATTTTTTCCTCCATGTTTTGAGCTAAAACTTAAGGCTTTTCGCCTACTTATGCTTTCGCTTTATTCCGTCGCAAGTTAGCCCTGCCGCCACTCCTTGTCAAGCAACTCGATAGAAGTCTAGAGCTTGAATTCAAACTGGCTGTATTTAAACAAATTTAAAGAACAAAAAGCAAGGCATTAATATTCGAATACTAAAGTAATATCATATACTTATGTAGATATTGTATAAAAAATAAAATCTTTAATTGCGTGGTCAAAACAAGCTTAAATTCGAAGCTAAAATCAGGTCCAGTTTTTAAAAATAAGCTCAATATTTAATCACTCTAGACTCCAGTCATATTCATGGTTCTGCCGATAAATAATCAAAGGGAGCCCTATGAAAAGCTCAAATTTATTTATCATTGTTGTATTTTTACTACTTCAATTTGGTTGTGCGATGACGCCATTTCCATATTTTGATTCATCAATGAATGATCACAACAGAGCTCCTGCCTCAATCTCGGCACCTGTTGAGTTTTCATCATCTCACATGAGTGATGAAGAGGACCGCAAAGTTAAACTTGATACATATTTTTTAAAAGGTGAAATGGACTCTCTTGAGGGAAAGCCAGAAAGTGCAATTGAAAATTTTAAATCTGCACTTCATTTGGATCCTGAATCAGATGTATTGGCTTATCGCTTGGCTGTTGAATATTATCGCAAAGGTCAAATTCGAGATGCTCTCTATTGGGGCGAGAAATCTTTAGAAAAAAAATCAGAGAAACGTGAAACAATCTTATTCGTTGCGGGATTGTTTTCTGCGCAGAAGAATTTTGATCGTGCAGAGCTTTTGTACAAAAAATTAATTCAGAAATCTTCAACGGATTCAGAAGCTCATTTGTATTTAGCGGCACTTTACTCAGAAAAGAAAAATTATCCATTAGCCATCAAGCATTTTAGTTTATTAGTAAATCAAAAATCTTTTGAGCAGAGGCATTTGGCTTTTTATTACCGCGCGCGGGTGTATGTGGAATCTGGAATGTCTGGTGGTATAGCCAAAGCTAAAAAAGATTTACAAGCCAGTTTGAAAATTAAGCCTGATTTTTTTGATTCATTACAAATACTAGGCCGTCTTATCGAAAAGACAGATGGTAAAGAGGCAGCCATTCAGTTTTATTCAAAATATCAAAAGCAAAATGAACCGTCTTCACGTTTAGCGGAAATTTTATCACAGTATTACATTGAAAAAGGTGATTATGATAAAGCTTTCACTCAACTTGAAATATTAGAAAATACGACTGAAGATCAAATTCAAGTTAAGCTCAAAATGGCTTTAATTTTAATTGATAAAAAAATGTATGACCGTGCACAATTTAAATTGTCAGAGCTGAGTCAACTTGTTCCTGAATCTGATAAAGTTAAATTCTATTTGGCAGCAGTATATCAAGAAACAAAAAAATTAGACAAAGCGGTAGAAACATTTCTAGAAATTCAGCCTGCGAGCAATCATTACGAGGATTCTCGTATTCAAGCAGCACTCATTTTAAAAAACAAAGGTCAAATGGTCGAAGCTTTACAAATTTTAAAAGATTCGATCGCGAAAAAATCAGAAAATGTTCAAAGCTATTTCGTTATTTCGCAAATTCTCGAAGAACAGAAGAAATACACTGAAGCGATTGGTTATTTAAAGTCTGCGAATTCAAAATTCCCTAAAAACTCTCAAATAAATTATTACTTAGGGACATTGTTTGACCGTGTAAATGATAAAGAAAACATGTTAACACATATGAATGAAGTGATTGAAATCGATGAAGAGCACGTTCAAGCCTTAAACTATATCGCCTATTCATTAGCAGAAATGAAAAAGGATTTGCGCCGAGCAGAGCAGTTGGCCTTAAAAGCAGAGAAGTTAGATCAATCCGATGCTTTTATTAAAGATACGGTGGGTTGGGTGTATTTTCAAAAAGGTGACTATGTCAAAGCTGTTCAATTTTTAGAACGAGCACACAAGCAATTACCAGACGTTGGAATCATCGCAGAGCACCTTGGCGACGCTTATTTGAAGCTCAAGCAAAAGGATAAAGCATTTCAGACGTTTCAAAAGGCTTTTGAATTAGAAACAGATCCTGAAAAGAAAAAAATGATTCAGGAAAAAATAGTCGATGTTAAAAATTCAGAGAGCAATAGAAAACCTGCCAGCGATTGAAATTTAGCTGGATTTGATCAGCGATTTTAAGTGATCCCACTGTAGAATGCTATGGCCAACAATGATTCCTAATGCAATTCTATAGTCTTCTGCGAGTGGTATTGGCAGAATCGATGTTAAGTAGACGATAAGACTAATATATAAAATGATATATTTGTGGCATTTAATTTGTTTTACACTTTCACTAAAGAGATTTAAAACAGGTTCTTCTTCCTTTGCAAACGCTAAGCTAAACACTGCGAATAATGTAATCCAAAAGCAAAGAATGAAACTCAGCAAGCTGTACATCATAATAAAAATAAAATGGCTTTCTTTTATATAAATCGAAATAAATGAATTTACGGCTCCCCATAAAAAAAAGGTTGGCAGTAAAAATAAAAATAGAATTGAAATTTTAATTTGGTTTTTAAATGTAAAAAGTTTTTTCCATAATAAAAGAGCCATTTGCAACCAGACAAACAGTAAAAGCATGGCTCCGCCTGGCACATCTGATAAAACCAATAAAACGAAGCTGATCATAAATAAAATGAGATGTCTTAATTTCAATGTTGCCATAGCCTTATATTTTAGACCTATAATGTATCTATGATAAAGAAACTTTTTCTGTTAAGTCTCAGTTATTGCATTTTTTCTTGCCAAACAAAACCAGCGGTTTCTCTGGCGGATAGTTCCGTCATCTGGAATATAGATTCAAAAGCTCAAATAACAGATAAAGTTAAAGATTCTACAAATTCAGTTTCATTAGACATCTTTTTGAAAAAAAACGAAGCAATTCGAATGGAAGTTACTGCTACGTTGGGGTATCAAGTCGGTAGCCTTCTGATGACTCGTTCAAGTCTGCAGTATGCAATACATCCACAAAAATACTTTATTCAGGGGCCGTTTGCTGGTCGAACATTAAAACCTTTGTTCAAACAAGAAATTGATCCACTTATCTTATGGTCTATTATTCATGATGAAAGTTTACTAAAACGCGGCTTTCAATGTATGCCAGCTGGAACACTCATTGAAAACTGTAAAAATGAACTTGTTACGGTTCAAATTGAACAACGTGGCGAGCTCGGTGCTAATGGACGATCTATCGATGGGCAAAAAAAGATAACTCTCGAGAACAACAACATTAAAATGGTCTGGATTTTCAAGTCTCGCGAGGCCTCCGATGTTTCTCAAAACGAGACCTTTGTCTTGGTTAAACCCAAAGAATATAAACTAATCACTATAAAATAAATTTAATTTTCTAACCTAATTGAACAGGTGCATAATCTAAGATGTAGCGTAGTTCCCTTGAGATAGGAGAAAACCATGTCATCTTCAAGCCATAATTCAATGTCGAACAATTTTAGACAAATCGTAGAAAAAACTCAGAGTTCACAGGCATCGCCTGTAACGAACTGGAGCGGTACGTTTTTTGAGTATTTAGATCTTATCAAAAAGCATCCAAAAATTACACGAAATGCGTATCAGCGAATGTACGACATGATCATTGAGACGGGCACCGAAGAGTATATTGATTTTAAAAAACAAGTGATTCGCTATAAGTTTTTTGATGATGCTTCAAATAATGGAAAAGACGCTGTTTTCGGCCTTGATGTTCAACTGATGAAATTAGTGAATGTTTTGAAGGCTGCAGCTTTAGGTTATGGCACTGAAAAACGTGTGATACTTTTACATGGTCCTGTGGGTTCCGCAAAATCAACAATTTGTCGAATGCTCAAAAAAGGACTCGAGGCTTATTCAAAAACTGAACAGGGTGCCTTGTTTACTTTTGAGTGGATCGACGAGGGTGGTAAATTAGATGGTCTTTTTGGAAAAGACGTTCGTGTCTATCAGAGCCCGATGAATGAAGAACCTTTATTATTAATCCCAGATGAAATGCGCCAAGCAGTGACTGATGATCTCAATCGCGGACAAGACGGCGATTTCAGAATTAAAATCAATGGCGAGCTTTGCCCTCCGTCCCGTTTTATATTTAAAAACCTCATGGAAAAATATAATGGCGATGTAATGAAAGTGTTATCTCACGTGCGTGTGAAAAAATTAATTATTTCTGAGGCAGACCGCATAGGTATTGGAACATTTCAACCTAAAGATGAAAAAAATCAGGATTCAACAGAATTAACTGGTGATATCAATTATCGTAAAATTGCTGAGTACGGATCTGATTCTGATCCTCGTGCATTTAACTTTGACGGTGAATTCAATGTGGCCAATCGTGGGATGATTGAATTCGTTGAGGTTTTAAAACTTGATGTGGCATTCTTGTATGATCTCCTCGGCGCATCGCAAGAACATCGAATTAAACCTAAAAAGTTTGCGCAAACTTATATTGATGAAGTGATCATTGGCCACACGAACGAACCTGAATATCGCAGACTTCAAGATAATGAATTTATGGAAGCTTTACGTGACCGTACTGTAAAAATTGATATTCCTTATATCACTCGATTGAAGCAAGAAGTGAATATCTATAAAAAAGATTATAACTCTCAACGTTTGCGAGGAATTTCAATTGCTCCGCATACGATTGAAACAGCGGCGATGTGGGCAATATTAACTCGCTTAGAAAAACCGAAAAAAGCAAACTTAACAAGATTGCAAAAATTGAAACTTTATAATGGAAAAACCTTGGCCAATTTCACAGAAGACAATGTGAAAGAGCTTCGTAAAGAAACAACGCGCGAAGGCTTGGATGGGATTTCTCCACGTTATATCCAAGATAAATTATCGAATGCTCTGGTTTTAGCGCAACAAATGAATAAAGGATCCGTGAATCCGTTCATGGTCATGAACGAATTAGAAAGCGGACTTAAGCATCACTCACTGATCGGTAATGAAGAATTAAAACAAGAATACAAGGAACTTTTAGGCGTCGTAAAACAAGAGTACGAAGAGACCATAAAATCCGAAGTTCAACGTGCGATCAGTGCTGACGAAGGTGCTTTACAACGACTTTGTGGAAATTATATTGATAATGTGAAGGCTTATACTCAGCGAGAAAAAGTACGTAATCAATTCACGGGAAGTGATGATGAACCAGATGAAAGACTGATGCGCGCGATTGAGGAAAAAATTGAAATTCCTGAATCTCGCAAAGACGATTTCCGCCGTGAAGTGATGAATTATATTGGAGCGTTGTCTTTAGATGGAAAAAAATTCAATTACAAAATGAATGAACGCTTGCATAAAGCTTTAGAGTTGAAATTGTTTGAAGATCAAAAAGACAGTATTAAATTAACTTCTCTGGTCAGTTCCGTTTCAGATAAAGAAACTCAAGAAAAAATTGATATTGTGAAGTCGAGACTGATTAAAGATTTTGGTTACGATGAAATTTCTGCGACTGATGTTTTGCATTATGTGGCTAGTATTTTCGCACGCGGAGATGTGAAGAATAGATAATAAGTAAAACAAAAAGAAACGGATTATTGAATGCCTATTCGCGAAGACCAAAACAGATTTAAAAGTATCATCAAGGGTAAAGTCCGTGACGATTTTAAACGTTTTGTGACGAATGGTGAAATCATTGGTAAACAAGAAAATGAATTGATTAAAATTCCCCTACCACGAATTGATATCCCAACTTTCCGATTTGGAAAGCAAGAAAACGAAAAAGGCGTTGGTCAGGGTGAGGGCGAAGAGGGTCAGCCTGCAGATGGCCAAGGCGGACCAGGAAAAGGTCAAGCCGGTGGCGAGCCAGGCGAACATATGTTGGAAGTCGAACTGACACTGGAAGAATTAGCCAATATTTTGGGTGAAAAATTAGAGCTTCCGAATATTCAGCCTAAAGGTACTCAAAATTTAATGACTGAAAAGAATCGGTACTCGGGTATTGCACCCGTGGGACCTGAGGGTTTGCGTAAGTTTAAACAAACTTATAAAAAAGCTCTTTCGAGGTATATTTCTTCGGGAACTTACAATCCGAATGATCCAGTAATTATACCAATTCGTCATGATTACCAGTATCGCACAGTAAAGAAAACGCAAAAGCCTCATACAAAAGCTGTTGTTATTTATATGATGGATGTTTCGGGGTCCATGGGCGAAGAGCAAAAAGAAATTGTTCGCTTAGAATCTTTTTGGATTAATACATGGCTAAAAAAACACTACAAAGGTTTAGAAACCAGATTTATTATTCACGATGCTGCCGCGAAAGAAGTGGATGAAACTACTTTTTTCAAAACAAGCGAATCCGGTGGTACTCTCATCAGTTCAGCTTACAAGCTGTGCCAGCAAATGATTGAAACTGATTATCCCGTTGAAGATTGGAATATTTATCCATTTCATTTTAGTGATGGTGATAATTGGAGTGGCGAAGATACGCGGATCTGTGTGCAGTTAATTAAAGAATATTTCTTACCACGCGTAAATGTGTTTTCATACGGGCAAGTTGAAAGTAAATACGGTAGCGGTCAGTTCTTGAAAGATCTTCAAAAAGATTTTCCGGATGATGAGCGTATTACCCTGAGTCAAATCGAATCTCGGGATAAAATTTTAGATTCAATCAAAGATTTTTTAGGAAAAGGAAAGTAGGGGTCTCCGTTGGCAAATTTAACACCAGAGCTCGAAGCAGAACGAAAAAAGATTTTACAAATTGCTAAGAATTGTAATCTCGATTGCTTTGAAACAGTGTTTGAACTGATTAATTATGATCAGATCAGTCAATTTGCAGCTTATGGAGGTTTTCCCGTCAGATATCCACATTGGAAATTTGGGATGGAGTACGAACAACTTTCAAAATCTTATGAGTATGGTCTTTCTAAAATTTATGAAATGGTGATCAACACGGATCCTTGCTATGCGTACCTCATGGAAGGCAATTCCATGATGGATCAAAAGCTTGTGATGGCTCACGTTTACGGTCATTGCGATTTTTTTAAAAATAATATTTGGTTTTCAAAAACAAATCGTAAAATGATGGATCAAATGGCTAATCATGCGACTCGAATTCGTCGCTACATCGATCAATATGGCTATGAAACAGTCGAGCGATTTATAGACACTTGTTTGAGTTTAGAAAACCTCATAGATCGTTATTCGATCCTGAATGAAAAAATGGATTTTTCCGGACACAATAAAGAAAAAAAACCAGAATTACGTGAATCTGAATATTTGTTTGGTGTGACCAAGCCCTATATGCAGAATTATATCAATCCTCCTGATCAAGTGGAAAAGCAAAAACAAATGCAACTTGAAAAAATGCGCAACAAAGTTCAATTTCCGTCTGAACCTGTGCGTGATATTCTCAGTTTTCTCATTCACTTTGCACCGCTCGAAGAATGGCAACAAGATGTTCTTTCGATTATTAAAGACGAAGCCTATTATTTCGCTCCACAAGGAATGACAAAAACCATGAACGAAGGTTGGGCTTCGTATTGGCATTCGCACATGATGACTCGTCATATATTAAACGATTCTGAAATTATTGATTTTGCCGACCATCATGCGGGAACAATGTTCATGCAAATGGGTGGATACAATCCGTACAAAGTAGGGATCGAGCTGATGCGGGACATCGAAGATCGCTGGAATAAAGGAAAATTCGGTCGCGAATGGGAAGACTGCGATGATGTTCGCGAGAAAAAAAATTGGGATAAAAAATTAAATTTAGGTCGCGAAAAAATATTTGAAGTTCGAAAAATTTATAACGACGTCACTTTTATTGATGAATTCTTAACAGAAGATTTCTGTGTCAGAAATAAATTATTTGTTTATCGCATGAATAATGAAACCGGTCGATTTGAAGTCGACACAAAAAATTTTAAGGCGATCAAAGCTCAGTTGCTATTTCAAATGGCTAATTTTGGCCAGCCGATCATTAAAATTGAAGATGCTAATTTTGAAAATCGCGGCGAACTATTATTGCATCATATGCATGAAGGTATGGATTTACAGCCCAAGTACATGGATGAAACATTGAAAAATTTAAATAAAATTTGGAAACGTCCAGTAAATTTAATCACAGTGATGCAGAACGAACCACAGATGTTTCGATTTGATGGCGAATCAATGACTCGCCATTCAATGTCGAGCGGATCTAGTGAATCCACAGAACAAATGCCGTTGACGCCGCAAAAGCCCTAATTAGTGATAGACAAAAAAACCTTTAAATATTAATTTTAGAGGATGTCGAACAAAGACCGTGTTTTAGTTTATTCTGATGACCCTAAAGACAAAGCTTTGCTTGACGGTAGTGCAGCAAAAAAAATCGAAACAGAAGCTCAAAACAAAATTTTAGAAAAAAATAATTTCACTGCTGTTTTTCGTATTGAGAAGAATGGGCGGGGTGGAAAAATTGTTACAGTTTTGGATCAATTGCCTTCGCAAGATCAATTCCTGAAAGATCTGACCAAAGAATTCAAAGTCAAATGCGGCGTTGGCGGCACGTATACCGTTGTTAATCAAGTCGGTATCATTGAAGTCCAAGGCGACAACCGCGATAAAATGAAAAAGATTTTAGAATCTAAAAAAATAAAATTTAAAGGTGTTTAAAAAAATGAAAAAAGTTGCCATCGTTGATGATTTTGAAGAAAGCTGCTCATTAATGGCAGAAATTCTGTCACCTTATTTTGATTGTAAATATATTTGTGAAGCTGATAAAGCGCTCGACTTTCTGGAGAACCTGAAGCCGGATTTAATTTTGATGGATTATAAGATGCCCTATATGACGGGGGTTGAGCTCTGCAAAGTTTTAAAAACCAAAGATTCTCTTAAAAAGATTCCTCTCATTTTTGTATCTGGAGCTGTTTCGACTGAAGAACGAATTGAGACCTTAGAGGCTGGTGGCGATGATTTTATTTCTAAACCTTTCCATCCTAAAGAGCTTCTTTTGCGTGTCCAAAAAAGAATTGAAATACCAATTGCAGAGAGCAAAGTAAATTCAGGCGATAAACAAGTTTTAGCGGTCGGTAATTTGGTTCTTAATTTGGCCTCACGGTTAGTTCAAGTGAATGGTCACAGTATAGTTTTAACGCCAAAACAATTCGATATTTTACATTTGCTGATTAAAAATAAAAGCAACGTTGTGACCCGTGAAGAGTTCATGAACAAAGTCTGGGGACATTCAGAAGTGACTTCCCGAAACGTCGATTCTCAGATTAATTATCTCAAAAAGAAAATTGAAGGCTTTAATTGCGAAATTACGGCGGTACCAAGTCATGGTTATCGTTTAGATGTTAAGCAATAGATTTTTTTCGTTTACTTTTAAAAAATTTTTTCAACATTTGACTAGCTTCTTCAGCCATTAATCCCGAACTCACTTCAAATTGATGGTTCAATCTTTCATCGCATGATAAGTCTTGAAGGCTGCCGAGGCCTCCACCTTTGGGATCTTTCGTCGCATAAACTACGCGTGAAATTCTGGATTGAACCAAAGCCGCAGCACACATCAGACAAGGCTCAAGAGTGACATACAAAGTGCAGCCATTCAGTCGCCATGACCTGCGTTTTTGATTGGCTCGATGTATTACAACAAGCTCGGCATGACCTAAAATTGTGCATTTTGTCTCTCTCAGGTTTGTTGATTGGGCTAAAATTTGACCATTTTCATCAACAAGAACAGCCCCAATGGGAACTTCTCCTTTATTCTCTGATCTAACAGCCAGAGATAAGGCTTTTTTCATCATTTTTGCATCAAAATCTTGCGTTCGTTGGGCGTCTGACATAGTTTGTTCCATTCTACATATTTGTTTTAAAAAATCCATGAGGAAAGGTCGGGTGAATTAAAATGGCACTAGTCAAAATCAGAGACGGCGAAAGTTTCGAGTCAGCTTTCAGAAAATTCAAGAAAGCTTGCGAAAAAGCCGGAATCCTTTCAGAAGTTAAAAAACGCGAACACTTCGAAAAACCAAGTGTTTCTGCAAAGAAAAAATCTATCGCTGCTCGTAAACGCGCTCATAAAAAAGTACGTACAGGCGGTTTCAGAGAACGTCCAGCTCGCGAAGAGTAGTCTTCGTTTGCTTTATTGAATCTTCAAATTTTTGGGCTTGAAAAAGCCCAAAAATTTATTCAATAAAACTAAATTTCATCATCAACTTAAAAAGAATGGAAATTATCAAAATGGAAATTCGTGAAAAAATAATGGCTGATATCAAATCAGCAATGATCGCTAAAGACTCAGTTAAATTAAACACACTTCGTTTTTTAAACTCAGCCATCAAAAACAAAGAAATCGAAGCTCGCCCAAATCCAATCACTGCGGATGATATTATGGGCGTGATCAAAAAATTAGTTAAACAACGTAAAGAATCCATCGAACAATTCTCAACAGCTGGACGCACTGATCTGGTTGATCAAGAATCTGCTGAACTCAAAGTGATGGAAGCTTACATGCCAACGCAAATGTCGAAAGAACAAATCGAAGCTTTAGTTTCAGAAGTGATCACGGCAACGGGTGCTAAAGCCATGAAAGACATGGGCACTGTGATGAAAGAAGCCATGGCTAAATCAGGTGGTCAGGCTGACGGCAAGCTTTTGAGTGAAATTATAAAATCTAAATTATCTTAATTTGTGAGAGGAAACTTTTGTGCGATATCCGCAGGAATTTATCGAGAAAGTTTCAGAGTCAGCAAGTCTTGTTGAGGTCATTTCACAATACACTCAGTTAAAACCAAGTGGTGGCGGCTTTATGGGCCGTTGTCCTTTTCCTGATCACCAAGAAAAAACAGCCAGTTTCTCGGTCAGTGATGCAAAGCAAGTTTATCATTGTTTTGGCTGTAAAAAATCAGGAAATATTTTTCGTTTTCTGCAAGATTATAATGGAATGAGTTTCCCAGAGGCCTTGGAGTATCTTGCCGATAAAAATGGAATTCCAATTCCTCAAGATACGTCTGATAACAAAGATCAAAATACACTTAATTTTGACAAAAAGAAATTGATGTTGAAGGCAAACAAGCTGACAGCCGAATTTTATCAAGAAACCTTAAAACGTGCGCCAGCAGACAGTCCTATCAAGCAATACGTCCTCAAAAGAAAATTAAAACCTGAAACGATCGAAGAATTTCAAATTGGATATTCTCCGACGGAATGGGAATCTTTAGCGCATCATTTATCGAAACATAATATTTCTTTAGCGCTAGCTGAAGAAGTAAAGTTGGTTAAAGCGCGAAAAGAAAATAACGGCTACTTTGATTTGTTCCGCGATCGCTTAATGTTTCCGATTCATTCTGCCAGTGGTGAAGTTCTCGCTTTTGGTGGACGCATTCATGATCAAGGGGAACCCAAATATTTAAATTCACCAGAGACCTATGTTTTTTCTAAAGGCAAAGTCCTTTATGGATTAGCGCAAACAGCGAAGTATATTCGTACTGAGGATTGCGCCGTGATCGTTGAAGGATACATGGATCTTGTCAGCCTTTACCAATCGGGAATTAAAAATATTGCGGCCACGATGGGAACTGCATTAACCCCAGAACATGCGAAATTACTCAAACGAATGACGACAAATGTTGTTGTTTTATTTGATTCCGACGAAGCCGGACAAAATGCAGCTGAACGAAGTCTAACGATTTTATTATCTCAAGGGCTTTTTCCAAAGGGTCTGATTTTAACAGACGCAAAAGATCCTGATGAGTTCGTGCAAAAATTTGGTCAGGAAGAATTGCAAAATAAAATCAACCTTGCGCCGGATTTATTCAGCGTGATTTTACAATCTTGGATGCTCGATTATCGTGGGGAAGCCTCACAAAAGGTAAAGCTCGTCGATAAAGTGAAGGTGATTTTTGAATCTATTCAGGACCCTAGACTGAAAAGTTTATACGCTGAAGAGCTTGCGGGCCGCATGAATGTGACGATTCAATGGCTGAGAAGTGCCTTTACCAGTACGAATTCCAAGAATAACGCCCAAGGGCGAACATACTCAATTCCTCAGCAGCCAACCACGTCTGCTGCAGATTTAGCGCATAACTCCTCTGAAAACCCTTTGGAAGCGTTGGTTCCTGCTGAAATTCAGCTTCAAAATGCGCCTCATGTTGAGTTATTGCTGTTACAATTGGTACTCAAGAGTCGTGCCAATTTTGAATGGATTTTGAATCAACCCGAACCCTATACAATTAAGCAAATTATGAGCCAAATCACTCACTTAGGAGTCAAAGACCTGCTTGAAAAAATAGAGCAAGTTTATAGACAAGACGTGAATAAATTTGATAAGTTCTTCAGTCTGCTGATTGAAAAAATAGATCGACCTGAACTGTTGTTTGATAAATCAAATTTCATGGAATTTGATATCGATAAAGAACAAAAGTTTTTGTCTGATACCATTAAAAAAATTCAGCAGAATTTTTTAAGAACTCAGGCAAAAAAATTAGTGAACGATATCAAACACAGTAAGATCGGAAATGATAATTCCGTTGATATCGAGAAGCTCAAAGAATTTTCCGATTTGCAAAAAAATCGCCTGTCCTTAAAAAAATAGATTCTGATTCACAAAAAGCTTTCATGAAGCGAAGTGAATTTTTGATTTTTAGTTTTATTAGGTTGTTTTTATTAGTACGGGGTAGCGATGTCGAAAAAAAATCAGAACGAAGAAGAATCAAAAGCACTCACAATTCCTCAGCAAGAAGCTGTCGCAGCGGAAGAGCTCCAAAAATTAATTAAGCTTGCTAAAGAAAAAGGTCGTGTTTCGATTGAGGAAATCAATGAAGCATTACCTATCGAAGTTTCTGCAGCCAGTGTTTTAGATAATTTCATGCAGGCGCTGGAAGCGAATGGCGTAGTTATTACTGAATACTCAGAAGCAGCCAAAGCCGAAGAACAAGAAGAGTTCTTGGCGAACGCTGACGAAGACGATGATGACGAAGAAGAAGTTAAAGAGGCTGAAGACGTCAAGGGCGCAGATCCAGTGCGTTTATACTTACGCAAGATGGGATCAGTCTCATTATTAACTCGTGACGGCGAAGTTGAAATTGCACGTCGTATCGAAAAAGGCGAGCGAGAAATCGTTCGTTCGATGTTGATGTCACCACTTGGAACTTACGAAATTATCAATCTTGGAAAACGTCTTGATCAGGGCCGTATCAAAGTAAAAGCGATTTTCCGTGGTCTTGAAGATGAAGATCATCAATACGACGAAAAAGAATATATCGAAAAAATTCACCAATTGATCGGTGTTGTTGCGAAATATCAAGCGGACACTGAAAAAGCTTTTACAACTTTACGTGATGAAAACGTGAAGATGGATGTTAAAAATAAATTGACTGAAGAAGTTCGCATTTTAAATGAAGATTTGATGGCGAATTTCGAGTCGATCAATTTCAATCGTAAAACAATCAACCGCGTGGTGATTAAGTTTAAAAACTTGGTAAACCGCATGGGATCATTACGCAAGCGCATCAAAGACGGTGTTGAGAAAACTTTCTCTAAAGATGTTTCTGCGATGGTTGATCGTTTGAAATTGATTGAAACAAACGAAAAAGAATTAACAAAAATGACTCGTGAAACGGGTCATACTTACGGAAAATTCAGAACTTACACGTTATTGGCTCAAGAAGCTGAGATTCGTTTAAAGCGTTTACACTTAGACACTGAAATGAATTTCCGTTGGATCCAAGAAACATATACAGCCATCTGGAAAGGTGAGCGCGAGGCCGATGCTGCGAAATCAGAATTGGTTAAAGCGAATTTACGTCTGGTTGTTTCTATTGCGAAAAAATACACAAACCGTGGTCTTCAATTTTTGGATCTGATCCAAGAGGGTAACATCGGTTTGATGAAAGCTGTTGATAAGTTTGAATACCGTCGTGGTTTCAAATTTTCGACGTATGCGACATGGTGGATTCGTCAGGCGATCACACGTGCGATTGCCGATCAGGCCCGTACAATTCGTATTCCAGTTCATATGATCGAGACGATCAATAAACTTGTTCGTACGCAGCGCATGTTGGTGCAGGAATTAGGTCGCGAAGCGACTCCTGAAGAAATCGCAGATAAAATGGATATGCCAGTTGATAAAGTTCGCAAGGTTTTAAAAATTGCGAAAGAGCCTATCAGCTTGGAAACTCCAGTTGGTGAAGAAGAAGATTCAAGTCTTGGCGATTTTATCGAAGATAAAAAAGTCATCAATCCGGCTGAAGCGATTGTAAATTTGAATTTAGCTGAACAAACTCGACGTGTGTTATCAACATTAACACCTCGTGAAGAGAAAGTTCTGCGTATGCGTTTTGGTATCGGTGAAGAGTCAGATCATACTTTGGAAGAAGTGGGTCAGGATTTCAACGTGACTCGTGAGCGTATCCGTCAGATCGAAGCAAAGGCATTACGTAAATTACGTCATCCAAGCCGATCGAATAAATTAAAAACTTTCGTTGATAGCTAGGTTTTTCATTGCGTTCCGAACGATTAAAAATTGTATTTAATCACCTTAATCCCAGACAGAACGTCTGGGATTTTTGTTGTGACCATGGTTACTTGGGTGCCGCAGCCTACAAAAGTCAAAACTTCGGCGATATCTATTTTGTGGATCAAGTGGACACAATCATCGATCACTTAAAAAATCGATTCCATCAATATGCATATTCAGAAAACAATCCCTCAAAAGCGACTTTTATTTGTCAGTCCGGTGAGTCTATCGATCGAGATGTGACAGGAACCGTGTGTATTACAGGTGTGGGTGGAACAACGATTTTTCAGATCTTAAGTGGAATATCAGCGAATGGCAGGCTGCATCCGGATCGCCTGATTCTGGGGCCACATCGAGATAACGAGAAGCTTTTAAAGTTACTTTCAGAGCACGATGATTTAAAGAAATTTGTGCTTTTAAAAAAAATAGCGATCACCGAAAATGATCGCCTTCGAGAATTATTTATCTTTGATCGAATATCCCATGTAGGACAACAGTAAGCTTTTTGTGAGTTCAAATTTTAAAGTTTTTGGAACAATGCCTGTAAAAATATTTTTGAAGGGGATTGTGCTGAAAACGGGTTTAATACCTATCATTTCTTGGACCACAAGTTTTGCATCCAAACAGTAGTTCGTCAGTTCTTTAGGGGTAATAAATAAATGAATCACATGCAAATTTTTTGGAGTGTTTTTAACTAACCATTCAACAAGTTTAATAATTATGAGATGGGCTAAAGGATTGCGATTAAAAGTATGAAATATAAACAGACCACCAGGTTTCAGTACACGCGAGAATTCCTTGATCACAAGATCAGGATTTTCTACATGTTCTAAAAAATCCATCGCGGTTAAAACATCAAAGGTAGCGTCTGGAAATGGCAAGTGATAAGCATCAGCCGATTGGTAGACGACACTGTTGGTGTGATCGTGTTTCGCAGCGACTTTAAGGCTTTCTTCGGATAAATCAACGCCAGTGACTTGTAAACCTTGTTTGGCCAGCTCATTACTGAGAAAACCTGCGCCGCAACCAACATCAAGCACTTTGGTGTTTTTATTTAAGAGCCCATGTTTTTGAATTCGTTCAACAATCCAGGGTGTTTTTGTTTTTGATTCGGCTCGCAATAAGGCAACAGGATCATCGTCAGCATCGTACCAACGGTCCCCGTAAGTGTCATAAATGGCGTTATTTACTTTTTGATTTTCCAAAGCGGGCTCCAGTATAAAATTTGATAGATCATAAATAAAAAGATAACAACAGGTTGCAGTGATAAAAAATTCGCATTTAAATTCTTTGACCAAATAAATCCTGCGCTCAGAAAAGTGATCGGATGCAAAACAAATAAAACGGCATGCAGCCAATTTTCTTTCGCATCACAAAGTTCAGTGTGAACGAACTCATCTTTTGTGATCAGTAAACACGAAAAAGCACACAGTCCGATATAAACATAAAGATTTGATTCACTGAATCCAACTAAGCTAATAAAAAGATAGCAGATAAAAACAGATAAGGTGTCTAATGGGTGACCAATTCGTTCCCAAAGTGGTAAGCCGCGTTTTCGATGGAAGTAAAACTCATCAAAAAACATAGCAAGTCCTTGAAGTGCAAAGGGAACAAACAGCAGAAACATTAACAAACCTCGAAGACTGAGCCGAACAAAGTCAGGCCGGGGCCAAAAGCGTAGCTAACGATATTTGTACCAACGGGGTAATTGTTATTGAGGATTTCATTCCAAACATGAGGTAATGTGGCTGAGGACATATTACCTCGTGTAAACAGAATTTTCTTACTTTCTGAAACTTGAGTCTCTGATAACTCCAAAACCTGTTGGACAGCTTCGATAATTTTCGGACCTCCTGGATGGATTGCAAAAATGCTTTTTAAGGCTACTGCTGAAGATAAACCAGCTTTCATAAATAACTCTTCGGAAAATTTTTTAAGAACAGATTTTATTTTTTCAGGAACTTCGCGTGATAAATTCATTTGCATCCCCCATGGTGCCGGGATCCAACTCATATCTTGTTGTGAGTCGGGTAATACTTTTTCGAGCATGGTTATGACCTTCAAGTTTTTTCCTGCAGGTTGAGGCGTCGTTGTCGCTGTGTATTTCGCATGCCCGTCCGCAAATAATGTTTGGACAACCATTTGTTCAGGGGTGTGCGAAAGAGGATTCATATGTAGTCCGCACATTTCATTATGAACAATGTCTACTGTAAAATCTTTCAAATCACGATCTGAATTTTCTGAGAGCACTAAGCTTTTTGCAAGTCTTACTGAAGGCATCGCTGCATAACAACCCATGTGATAGGCATGCGTGACATCAGTGTTATGGTTCCAATTATCTTCGGAAACAATTTTTTGTGCAGCACTTGGTGAAATATACCCAGTGCAACTGACATGGATCAAATGATCTGGGCGAGTTAATTTTTTTTCAACATTGTAGAACTTTTTGAAAATAGCATACGCTCGTTCAGAAAAAAAGTGAGCTCGTTGTGTGATATCTGAACCATTTCGAATTTGATCTGTTATTTTATAAATCTCGTGTGTTGAAAAGTCTGTGGATAGTATATCATCTGATTCGAAATATCTCTGCGAAATTTGTGCTGGCTTGACTCCATAGCGTTGAAATAGTTTCTGTAAAAGTTCTGCATTCATTGGCTGATTGGAATCTGATTTTGATTCGGCCAGTTGATGACATTGAATAATCCAGTTTAACAACTGTGCTTGCGTGACACAGTTTTTCGGCTTTTCTACTTGAAACTGATTCAAAAAAACAGACAACATAAGTAACCATTTCTAGCCATCTTTGCATGAGTAAATGATGGCAAGCGGAGAGTACATTAAAGCTTAAAAAATAGCCATTTTTAAAGCTGAAATCAAATATATTGTGTTTTATGACATTTTTGTGGGGCGTTTTTTCCATACGCTGGGCTTGCCAAAGCCATCAGATTTAGCGGCAAGCTCTTTGTACTTGTCATTGCGTTTTTTGGGCGGTGCCGCTGCCAGTTCGCCCTTAGCGTGTTTGTTCGGCTTATCCAACTGGCCAATTGTTTTTGATACCGGGCGATCCGACATTTTTTTTGAGGGATCAAATTTTGGTTTTTGATCGAGCTTTTTATTTTTATAGCGATTCGTGCGATCGACATATGTTTTTTTTGTGAATTCGAAGTCAGGCACAAGTTGAGTTTCGCTAGCACCTTGTAAGTAAGGTTTAATTTTTTGGTACATTTGTCCGTCTTGCGAAGTGACGAACGTCAAAGAGTGACCTTCGCGTCCAGCTCGAGCTGTACGACCAATGCGGTGAAGAAAGTCTTCGGATTGAAATGGCAAATCGAAATTGATGACATGATCTACGTGTGGAACATCGATACCGCGAGCCAATAAATCCGTGGCAACAATGATACGAATTTCGCCTTCGCGAAACTCACGAACGACGCGATTTCTATGACCTTGTGACAAACCGCTGTGAATTAAATCAACTGAAAAACCATACTCTTTTAGATATTGTCCCATACGTTCACAACTGCCCTGATTCCCGCAAAAAACGATAACTCCGCCTTTGGCCGCGTTCAATTCATCGAGCAGGCGATCATTTTTTGCAAACTTATCAATAAAAAGCACTCGTTGTTTTAAACCTGTTACAGGTTTTTCAGCTTGAACTGAGCGAATCATCACAGTCGACGATTTCATGAATAATTTTGCAATGGCTTCGATTTGCGGATTAAAGCTGGCAGAGAACATCAATGTTTGAAAATTAGTTCGAAGTGTTTGTTGAATATTTTTTAACTGAGGTAAAAATCCCATATCGAGCATTCGATCGGCTTCATCTATCACAACATGTTCAACATTTTGTAAAATGAGCTTGTTGGAAACGAGGTGATCGTTCAAACGACCTGGAGTTCCAATAATAATGCGAGGAACTTTTTTTAGGGCACTGATTTGTTTGGCACTTGGAATACCACCGATAACTAGGCAATTTGAGAAATTAAGATCCACAACGAGAAGCTGAATGACTTTGTGAATCTGCTGAGCCATTTCGCGACTCGGAGCTAATATCAAAGCTCTGGCTGTGGGTTTTTGAATTAAAAATTTAAGAACAGGCAAGGCAAAAGCGAGAGTTTTTCCGCTGCCAGTTTGTGAAATCGCGATCAGATCTATTCCTGTCAAAGCCGTTGGAATAGCTTGTTCTTGAATGTCTGTAGGTCGACTAATTTTCATCATTTGGACTGCCGTGGTCAGTTCGTGCCCCAATGACATGTCTGTAAATTTGTTCAAACGTAAAGTAGAGTTTTGAAATTTCATGGCACAGGTGTAACCTATTGTCGTTTTGAATACATTAATTATTTCAAGGAGAATTTATGTCTGAAAAGTACAATTCACAGGAACACGCACCAAAAGACCATACTCCGGTGCAACCTAAGAATTCATTTCGTGTTATTTTGGATTTAAACACCTCTGGGCAGCGTTTAGACGCAGTTTTGTTGAAAACACTCAGAGATCAGTCTGAAAATTCCGATTTGAAAAATATATCAAGAGCTGTCTATAAGGAACTTTTTTCATCAGGCAAAATCCTTATTAAAGGGCAACGAGCAAAGCCGTCTTCTACTTTAGCAAAAGGGGAAACTTTCGTGGATATTTTGGGTTACTAGCAAGACAAAAGACTGAGGTTGGCTCTTTGTTTTTAAAAAAGATTAAATTTGTCCCTAAACAAAGTTAAGCTTTTCTTATGATATTACACCCTGCCGAAATAGCAAACGAGCTTAAAAATTATTATTTTTTCAATATCTTTAAAGAACGTTTTTTGCTGCAGATTTGTACGATGGTAGAAGTACAAAGTTATGCTCCTGGTGATTGTATCATTATTGAAGGGCAGTTAAATCATAAGCTTTATTTCATTCGAAATGGCACTATTGAAATTTATATGGGCGGCTCTAAAATCGCCGAGTTGTCCGAACAAGGTGAAGTGATGGGCGAAATGTCGGTTGTTACACAGAAGCCGGCGACTTCAACGATTGTGGCTCAAACACCGCTTGAAGTTTTTGTGATTGATACAAATCATTTCTTACATTTTAAATCAGCAGAGAAAGATCATTTTGAATTATTGTTGTATAAAATGTTCTGTCACATTTTGGTCGAGCGATTAAACAAAGAAAATAACAGAACACGAAAGTATTTTAAAATATGATCCATATCATGTTTAAAAATTATTTATAAAAATTTAAGATAGACCGAAATTTAATAATTTGTTAAATCGTTCTAATGAAAAATATCAATTCAAATTCAATAGAAAATGCTGCAACTATTATTCAAAAGATTAAATCCGGGGACCATATTTTTATCCACGGTGCTGCAGCCACTCCGAACAATTTAATTAAAATGCTCCTTGAGAGAGCTTCAGAGCTAAAAGATGTGACTTTGTACCATCTGCATACAGAGGGAATTGTTGATTACGCTAAACCTGAATTTAAAAATTCGTTTAAAGTTCGTAATTTGTTTGTTGGTGCAAACATGAGAAAGCTTGTTGATTTTGACAGAGTCGACTATATCCCGTGTTTTCTTTCAGAGATGCCGTCCATTTTCCGAAATCAAAAAATTAAATTAGATTATGCTTTTATTCAAACCTCAGCGATTGATAAAAATGGATTCGTTTCTTTAGGGACAAGCGTCGATGTCGCCAAAGCCGCAGTGCTTGCAGCGACCACTGTTGTTGCCGAAATCAATAATCAAATGCCGCGAACTTTTGGCGATGGTATTTTATCTGCTAGCCAAATTCATGGAGCACTATTTACAGATCAACCGATTTATCAGGCTGGAATTAAGCCTTTATCCAATGAAGAGATCGCTATCGGTAAACACACAGCAGGTCTCATTGAAGATGGGTCGTGTTTGCAAATGGGAATTGGTTCGATACCCAATGCGGTATTGAATCAACTCAATGGACATAAAAATTTAGGATTACATACCGAAATGTGCAGTGATGGAATTTTACCATTATTGCAATCAGGTGTGATTAATAATTCTCAAAAGAAATTTCACAAGGATCGAAGTGTTTGTACATTTATGATAGGTTCACAAAAATTATATGATCACGTTCATGACAATCCTTCTTTTACTGTTTTGGAAGCTGATTATGTGAATAATCCTACAATCATTGCGCGAAACAAAAAGGTCATTTCGATCAATTCAGCCATCGAAGTTGATTTGACAGGACAAGTCTGTGCAGATTCAATTGGGCCCAAAATTATTTCAGGAGTCGGTGGTCAGATTGATTATATTCGCGGGGCCTCTTTGTCAGAAGGAGGAAAGCCGATCATTGCGATCACATCGCGAACTAAAAATGGAATTTCTCGTATAGTACCATTCTTAAAAGAAGGTGCTGGTGTAGTTACTTCAAGAGCTCACATTCACTATGTTGTCACAGAATACGGTGTGGCAGATTTATTTGCTAAAAGCTTAGGTGAGCGTGCAAAAGCTCTTATTCAAATTTCTCATCCTGAAGACCGTGAAAATCTACAGCGGCAGTGGTTCGAAAAATACGTTAATAACTAGCTAGTAAAAGGTCCGATAAATACAGATCTGGCCTTAAAAACGATCCAAATAATCCGAAATATAAGTGTGCAGAAGTCAGTATTCTTCTTAATATTTATATTTTTTGGATTTTATGTATTCGGACAAAAGTCCGAGTTTCAACCTTATCCTGCGTACATAGATTCTGTCGAAGATGGTCAATATTTAACTGTCTTTAATAAACCTGGAATGAATTGGTCTACTTGTACTATCCTGATTGATAAAGTGACTAAAGCAGAAAAGTGTAAAGAAGCTGTGGGTTGGCCCAGCCGTGATGCAAAGATCAAAGTAATCAGCCCACCGGTCAAAGCGAAAGTGTTTAATCCATATAGAGAAGAAGACGTTGAAGAAAACTACGTTAAAGTCGAATTTGAATACACGAGAACTGGTAAAGACGGAAAAGAGCATCACCAAAAAGGTGAAGGGTATATTGAGCTTTCTTACTTATCGAGAAGTGTGCGAAATCCATTTTATGGAGCGCAGAGTGGTTCTGTGAAACAACCAGATTGCGATAAAAATAAAAATCCACAATCTCAATTGAAAGATCTTTCCAAAAAAATTGCTCCGTTAGCTAAGTCGATTGAAAATTTATCTTTAGCGCAAAAAGCAGATGAATTATCAAAGGTTGTAGGATTCTGTCCTTTAAATCCTGCAACGAAAAAACCATCTTATACTGGGAAAGACAATGTCTATGATCATTATGTTTTGCCAGGCTTAAAAAAGAAGCCATTGCCTAAAGTAAAATCCGAATCTGGAGAAGCGATGACTCAAGCCCAACTGATCGAAATTGATTCATTGGCTCGTACTCTTTACGGGGAAATGGCTCAGTGTTATAAGCATGGTTTACAATATCCGTTAGCCGTTGCAAAAATTATTCAAAATAGAAAAAATTCAAAACGTGATCGTGAATTTATTGATCCTCCCCACTCTCCTGGCAAACCAAAGGCAGCCCAAGTTGCCACAACACCAAGTCAATTTTCGATGTGGCATAGAACTATTGCTGGTAAAAAGAATAATCCTCTTCATCACGGTTTGTGTCCTCCGCAAAAACCTGGGTAGCCATTTTGGAAAAGTAAATCTACACCAAAACAAGAAAATGATATCTGGATCAACACTGTGCGCATAGCAACAGAGGCTGTTTTACATCCGAAAGAATTTAATCGACGTACGCAAGAAATAAAAGGCTATCACTACTCATCAGGTATGTCTGATCGGCCAAATGCATGGATGAAAAAAATGCAGCAATCAAATCCGTCAGTAGAAGGCCGTAAAATAGAACGTAATGCTTGTCTAGAGATTTGGATGGAGTAATTTAAAAAAACTGAGCAACAGGGAAACCTAAAGACAATCCCCACATTTCAATTTTTGATAATTCTTTGCCCCAAGTAATATAATTAATTTCATAAAAAACTTTTTGACCGTATCGAAGCCAAATATTTTTATAAGGTTCCTGCGAAGTTGATAAAAACATTCCGTAATTTAAATAAGAATTAATTTTTCCAAATGGGTGTTGGTATGTTAGCTCTAAACCCTGTGGATAGATAACTTCAAATTCGGTAGGATTATTGTCGTCATATTTATAATGTAAGCCCTGAAATCCCAACAGCGTTCCTACAGTGATTCGGCCGTCTAATACTCGTGCGATATCAAAAGAGTAATAAAGACCTGAGTTATTAAAAGCTGTCCCATCATAAATTAACGCATCGAATGCTTTAATCGACGTTGTTTCAGTCAAGCTTAATTTTCCATACAACATATATGAAAATGATGTTCTTGGGCCTAAGGAACTGTTATTTGCTGAAGCTGTAAATGAATAGGGACCGAGTCCAAGTGCCAATCGAACACGAGAAATTTTTTCTGGCAATTGAGCGCTCATCATGACCGGAACTGGCTTCTTTTCAATCTTGTGAAACAGTTCAGTTTTTATTTCTGCAGTTTCTTCAAAGTAAAATGTTGTTGGAGTACTTTTTTTATAGGACGAGATTAGGTTTGAATCAATATTTGTTGAGACTAGAGTTATTTCTAAACGTGGTCTTTCTTGACCAAATTGACCTATGCGCTCAACACGACATCCAATTGAAACATATTCTGTCTGTATTCCTGAAAATCTGACCTGATATGGCAAACAGGTGTGATCGATCCAAACTTTTTGTGTTCGCAAATCTGAAATTGGCTTTGAATGAATTTGAATCTCATCAATTTTATTTGATTCTTCAAAGATTTCAATAGTTGTTGTCGAAAACAGATTTAATTGGATGCTTGTACTTGCTACTCCATTTTTTAAAACGGGAATAATGACTTGATCTTCAAATCTAACTTGAATTGCACCTTTAGGATTTTCGATCGCAATCTGAACCATGACCATTGGAGTAACTAAATTTTTTTCTGACCTTGTCCAAAATAAAGAGTTCTCGACAAAATTGGATTTGACCCGACTGTCATTATTTTTAAAGTGAAAATCTGAAAGATCTATCTGAATTGGTGATGAGCCAATATTGTAATCACCAATACTGAGAGTTTGCGCATTGACATGAATTTGAAATAATAAAAATAAAGCGAAAAAATAATTAGTCATCTAAAGCTAGTTTAAACGACTGAAATTACGATCGCAATCAAAGTTCATTTCAGTAGACTGTAAACCCAGACGTATGACATATTAAATCAATGGCTAGCGAAGAATATGATTATATAATAATTGGGTCTGGTTTTGGTGGAAGCGTTTCTGCATTACGGCTATCAGAAAAGGGTTATAAAGTTCTTGTCCTTGAAAAGGGTAAAAACTACTCGGCAAAAGATTTTCCTAAAACCAACTGGAATGTACGAAAATATCTGTGGATTCCACTTTTAAAATGTTTTGGAATTCAAAAAATGACTCTCTTTCGCGATGTTTTGATTCTCAGCGGAGTCGGAGTCGGTGGAGGTAGTCTAGTCTATGCAAACACTTTGCTGCAGCCTTCAGATGAATTTTACAAAGCAAAAAGTTGGGCTAATTTAGATCATTGGAAATCAGCCTTAGAACCTCATTATCAAATGGCAAAAAAAATGCTGGGTGTCGCCCAAAATCCCTATTTAAATCCAGTTGATAAAGAACTACTAAAAGTCGCACAAGAAACAGGTCGAGAGCATACTTTCAAATCCGTTGATGTTGCAGTTTATTTTTCTGAAAAAGGATCTGAAGAAAAAACAGTCCCAGATCCTTTTTTCAACGGAGAGGGGCCCGATCGTGCAGGATGTAATTTTTGCGGTGGTTGTATGGTTGGCTGTCGATTCAATGCTAAAAATACTTTAGACAAAAATTATTTGTACTTAGCCCAAAAAAAGAATTGTCAGATTATTGCAGAACGTGAAGTCATTGATATTCGACCGCTCGTTGAAAAGGGCAAAAATCTCTATGAAGTGCATGCTATCAGATCTACATCGTGGTTTTTAAAGGATAAACAAATCTATAAAGCTAAAGGGATTATTTTATCTGGTGGAGTTCTTGGAAGTGTCGCCTTGCTATTCCGCCTTAGAGATATAACAAAATCTTTACCAAATATTTCTCAACGTTTAGGGTTTGAAGTGCGAACGAATAGTGAAGCACTCATTGGAGTAACGACAAAAAACAAGAACACTGATTGGTCAAAAGGAATTGCGATTGCATCAGGATTTTATCCTGATGAGAATACTCATGTTGAAGCAGTACGATACTCTATTGGATCATCTTTCATGCGCTTTTTAGCAGTACCCATGGTGGATTTAACTGAAGGAGTCCCTCGATTTTTCCAATTTTTGTATCGTGTTTTTCGTCATCCTGTAGAGACATTTTTCTTACTCAAAAATCGCCGATGGTCGCAATCAACTGTTATTTTACTTGTGATGCAGAATCTTGATAATAAAATGAAAATAGTGAGACGTTGGAGTGGGCTTTCGACAGATCGAACTTCTGAAGACGTTGTGCCTTCTTATATTCCTGCAGGCCATAAAGTGGCTAGGCATTTGGCGAAAAATACGAATGGAATACCTCAAAGCGCAGTCAATGAGGTGCTTTTGCAAATTCCGACAACGGCTCATATTCTAGGTGGTTGTAGCATCGGTGAATCTGCTGCAACTGGCGTTATAGATCGGGATCAGAAACTTTTCGGTTATGAAAATTTTTATGTTTGTGATGGCTCTGCAATACCTGCGAATCTGGGTGTTAACCCAAGTCTGACAATCACAGCCATGACTGAATATGCAATGAGCAAAATTCCTAAAAAAATCTAGATTAAAGTCATATCAAATATCTTTTGCTGAAAGTAAAAAAATATTTAATGATGATAAGCATTCAAATTTAAACAAGGAGACTTAATATGTTGAACAAAAAATTGATCTTTTCATTATCTGTAGTTGTCGCTTTAACTTCGTGTCAGACGACGAAAGAAAATCCAAACACTGCAAAGGGTGCTGGAATTGGTGCAGTTGCTGGGGCACTTGTTGGTGGCATCATAGGACATCAAACTGGAAACCGTGAAAAGGGCGCTTTAGCAGGTGCAATTCTTGGCGGTGGTATCGGTGCGGTAGCGGGTAATCGCTTAGATAAACAACAAAAAGAATTAGAAAAAATTGCAGAAACAAAACGTACTGAGCAAGGCTTAGTGACTAAATTAAAAAGTGATATTTTATTTGATACTGGTAAAGCGGATTTAAAACCAGCGGCTAAACAAAATATTAATCAATTAGCTGAAATTATTAAAAAATATCCTGAAAACGTTCTTGCTGTGAAAGGTTATACTGACAGCACAGGTTCAGATAAAGTAAATATGCCGCTTTCTGAAAAAAGAGCGAAAGCAGTTCAAGATCAGTTGATCGCTGCAGGTGTTCCAAGCGCAACGACATCAAGCACTGGTTTAGGATCACAGAATTTAATTGATGCAGGAAAGACAAAAGCTTCTCAAGCTAAAAATCGCCGCGTTGAAATTGAAATCACTGTCGACGAATCAAAGATTCCAAAAAGTTAGTTATAATAATTAAAAAAATGGCTCTGGCAGAAGAGGGGCTAATGCCAGAGCCGGGATAAACCTTAAGTTGCCTTAAGATTTAAAATTGAGTTCTTAAATGAAGGTGTCAGTGTATATAAATCTGACACCCTTGAAAAATGTACTTTCCAATAAAGCTCACTCTCTTTGTGAGTTATTTAAAAATACACAATCTAGTATTGCAAAGAATCGGCCAATATAAAGTTTCAAAGATCAGCTAGATTTGGTTTCACTGGACCAACTTAGTATTTTTACTTATAAATAATCTATGAGAAATGGAATTCAAAAAATTCAAATCGGTGTAAGTGAATTAACATCGATATCTGCATTTGCTATTTTGCTTTTATCTTTGCTGATGCCGTTTGATCATATTCTCTTGATTTCGGTTGCAGGAATTTTTTTGGGCTTAGGTATTTCAAGTGCAGTTCACAGCGCGGAAGTCATTGCTCAGCGTTTAGGTCCCTCTTTAGGAACTTTAATTCTTGCCTTGGCCGTTACAATTATCGAAGTAGCGTTGATCGTAAGCTTGATGAGCCAACAAGCAGACGGAGCTGATAAAATTGCTCGAGATACAGTTTTCGCTGCGATTATGATCGTAACGAATGGTATCATTGGTGTTTGTATTTTGATCGGCGGAATTAAACATAAAGAACTTTCATTTCAAACTATGGGAACAAGTGCGTTGTTAGGTGTACTTGCTGTTCTTTCGGTTTTAACATTGGTTTTGCCGAATTTTACTGTTTCAGCCTCGGGTCCTTCGTATTCAACAGGTCAGTTGATTTTTGTCTCTATGGCATCAATTTTTCTGTATTGCTCTTTGGTTTTTGCACAAACAAAAACGCATAAGAGTTTTTTCGAAGCTGTAAATGAATTACCACCTGACGAGAATATTTATAGACCAAGTCTCGCACGTACTTGGATTAGCTTTATCAGTCTTATTTTTTCATTGATCGCTGTCGTGGGATTAGCAAAACTATTAAGTCCCTCGATTGAATCAGCTATTGCGTTTTTAGGGGCGCCAAAATCGGTTGTTGGTATAGTGATCGCATTGTTGGTCTTAGCGCCTGAAACTTTTGCTGCAATCAAGTCCGCCAGAATTAATCAGCTACAGACCAGTTTAAATTTAGCTTTGGGCTCTGGTGCTGCCAGTATTGCATTAACAATTCCTGCAGTGAGTCTGTATTCGATTTATACGAACAACCAACTGACATTGGGTCTTGATGGAAAAAGTTTAATCTTGCTGATAACTACATTTCTGGTCGGTGGATTTACTTTTGGCGCGGGAAGATCTACGACTTTACATGGGATAGTTCACTTAGTTATTTTAGCAGGCTATGTTGCTTTAACTTTTATGCCTTAAGAGAAATTGACCAGACATATATTGTTATAAATCATGATTTGATAATTATAGATATTTGAATTTATAATTAGTTCTATAAATATGAGGTTAAAATGAAATATATCAAATGGATTTTGATAATCCCAATTGCTCTAAGTGTTATTATTTTTTCTAATTGCACAAAAAAATCAGAAGATCCAGCATCTGACTCTGCCAGCTATCCAGATATTACAACATTTACAACTTCACCTTCGACACAATTTATTATTGATCCTGCGTTGATTGCCACTTCGACAGTTTCTAGAACATCTCCACACTCCGGAACGGCTTCGAGTTGTGCACACGCAGGGGCACATATTCATTTTCAAAAAACAGGTAGCTCATCATTAGTTGATGTTTACTCTCCGGTGAATGGAATTGTTGAGCGGGTAGAAAAATGTTTTATTGTCGGTGCTAATGATAAATACGAAATCAGTATTAAATTTGCGAATAACGCTGGAAATGTTGTGAGTCTTTCACTAAGCCTTGAGCCTTTTGACGGATTCGCATGTTCAGGTGGAACTTCTGGATCAGATAATGGTGCATTTCACAGTCATATTCTTGTGAATGTGGGTGACTCTGTTTCAGCAGGACAATTGATCGGAAAGATGTTAGTTCCTGCAGGGTCCTCAGACGATACGCACATTCATTTTCATTTAAATACAGACACTGTTGGGTTTTCTTGTCCGAATATTTTTTCTTCAGCAATCGCTGATGCATTTGATAATAAGTTTTCCTCGACAGCGTGTGGTGGCGGGGCGTATCCACAGGGTGGTTTGTGTTCTCAGCCTGGTGCGGGTGAAGATTTAACAACGCTGGATTAATTTGATTTTCAAATATTATTATTTTAGTTGAGATTCAGTTAAAAATTGAATCCATAACCAATAAATAAATTAAATTGTGAAATCTGAGGGACGTCACTTGATGTATTCAAAGAGTGCTCATATCCGATGGATGTCGGTATAAATGAGCGTTCATTAATAATAAAATACTTGCCGATCTCAAGATCTAAATTTCCTTTAATACTGATGTCATCAGAAAATATCGAATTACTTTCATTATTAATTCCATATTTAACAGTAGCACCTGTATTTAAATAAAAGTCGCGATAGACATATTCAATTCGAGCAGAGCTAAAGATATAATTACTTTTTGTAAAACAATTTGCAGTTGTCGAATTTCCACAAAGATTTAGTTTTGAAGTTCCAGAAATCGAATATTGCTCAAGGCCGACTAATAATTTAGCCAGAATTGAATCAGTTAATAGGTATGATCCTGTGGCTATAAGCCCAAAGTTTGTTCCATTCATTTCTACGATTTCGTCAGCGACTGAAGATTTTTGCAGAACAGATAATCCATTTTGTGCAGCTTTTAGACCAAAGCTGAGTTTAATTTTAGAATATTGAAAGTATTTTTGTTGTTCTAAATTGCGCGCATTGTATCCTACAAGAGCATTGCCCTCTGTCAGTTCTCCGATGGCTCGCTGTCTTCTGACTTGTTGGATTTTAATTTTTCCTTGTAAAGTATTGTTAGCGTCGAAGAGTGATATTTCATCATTGACTGAAATTTTCTCGTTTTCTAGCAAAATTAAAACCTTATTATTTTTGACTTGAAAAACTTGTGCAGAATATGCAGAAGTAGTCATGAACATAAAAATAATAAATATAATTTTTATGTTCATAAACAGAATCACTTTCTTATTGTAAAAGAGTTCTAACTTTTCCATCGCTGTCTACAAATCGCAAACGACCAAAATCGATAAAATAAATTTGATCATTGTTTCCTACATAAGCGTCCCATAAGCGAAGATCACAAGACAAAGCTGAAGTCCCGTCTGCGCAAAATGAACTTGCATAAGTTCCAGTTCCAAGTTTCAAATCCCAATTGAATGTCAAAGAATTATATTTTTGAAATTGTCCTTCATATGCATTTATGTGGTATAAATCACCTCGGCGTGAATTGAAATACGAGCCGTTACTCCATTGCGAAGCGAGTGCAGCTTGGCCAGTGGCTCCAACAGATTCCGCTTCGTTAGAAAATGTAATCGAAGTCTGAGACGCGCACGTACCAATAGCCTCACAAAACCTTCCTATAAATCGACTTAAGCTTGATGTTGTTAAATCAATAACAAGTCCGAAATTGCTGAACAATACTAAGTTAGTTACATCTTGACTTGAATTACCCAGAACACCAGTTCCCGAAAAATCAATAGAAGTCACTTTATTCAAAGCTTCGGGATCGTAAAATTTTAACTGTGAATGTCCAACTGTTCCTGGATCTAAAATATTTTGAGGATTTGATGCCGAAAAGTAAATGGCCCCTGTAGGAAGTACTTGGAATGTGCTATACCAATATGAACTGGCACCATTCGCAGTTGTTCGGTCTAACGGAGAGATTTCTAAACTAAGAGGGTCTCTGAGTGAGGATGTTGTTGAATCTGATCCTCCACCGACAACAGTTGTGACAACAAATGTACTCTCAGTAGTAAATTCAACTTTTCGAATTCTATCAAAATCAAGAATATATAAATTTTCTTCGAAATCCATTGCTAATCGAGAGGGATTTAAGACTTCGGCAGTATCCTGGTTTCCATCAGTTTGTGACCCTTGAGGAATTAATTCTGTCACAGAAGAATCACTTAATAAATTTATTTTTGAAATTGATCCTGTCGTTGAATTTCGGAAGTACATTGTTCCATTTGCAGAAATGACAAAATAATTTGGGTCAATCATCGTCTGAACACTCAGAGAGTCCGGAGCGCCAGTTTTGACCACAAATGATGATAGCGAATTATCGACGTGTGCAGTTAAACTCGCTGAAATTAATGGAACTGTACATTCAGAGGCCGGAGAGCAATCGCGAACAACAGAAGTCAATTGATCCACATTTTCAGTTGAAGACAAGTCAGAAATATTTTCTGCTTGATCCATAGCCCATAAATAAAAATTAAAAGTAGCTGAGTTAAATCCAGCAAAATATTGAACTGTCAACGGCGCTGGAGTAATGTCTGGTGTAACTCGCAGAGATTTTAAAGACCTCCAGCAAGAATCTTGAGCTGTTGGTTTCGTTGAGTTATTTTTCTTAAGGCACACAGCGCGAATCGGAGACAATGAAAAAGCATCAGCAATGTCTTGAATTAAAAATTGTAAATAGCCGCGACTTTGAGTGCTTGTCGAAAATTGTCCATTAGTTAAAACCGGTGCACAAGAATCAACAGTGAATGTCGCTGCTGATTCTCTGAGTGTGATTGGTGCATCTGGTCTGCCTGAAGCATAGATACGAATTTTATAACTTGATGAATCAGATGTCAGTGATCCAGCGCTGCAATTGGGTTCTTCTGGAACAGCCCAGTCAAACTCAGACTCTACTCCACTGACTGTGGCAAAGGTCAGAGCACTTTGTCCAGTAGCTGAAGTCATTAATGTCCATGTCACGCCATTGTCTTTGGAATACTCAAGACGATTTGAATTAAAACCAAGTGCATCAGTCACCGTGAATCGTACATTTTTAATTTGGCCACCTTGAACAAATTCACTTCCTTGCAGGTTATGAATCTGTAGAACGGGAGATAAAGCCGAATTCCCACCGCCTATTGATTCAACATAGCGAGGATCATCCAGCTGTCCAGAACAGCTATAAAAAAGAGAAATAAAAAATAATGAAGAAATAATTTTTATCATAATTTAAAATGATAGGCTGAGGCCCATCGGGTTCTCCTTAAATTGTCGACTAGATCCAGAATTGTTAACGGCATCAAAACTTTGTGATTTGAAAAAAACACCTAACCAAATCTGCTGACTCATGATTTCAAGTTTTCTTTTGTAATCGAACTGATAGGATAAATTATTTTTTATCGTCGGAGATGAAAAAGTTGATTTATAAAGTTGAAGACTAAGTCTATTTTCTGAAGTGAGTAAATAATCAATTCCTAAAATGACTCCAGGTTGAGAATTTTGCATACGTGCCGCAGATGACTTCTGCTGAAAATCAGCATATTGGTAGCCAACGCCGATAGATGCGTCAACAACCTCATTGATAGAGTAAATATAATCAGCATGAATAAAGGTTTCTAAAAATGACAAGGCTTCATCTTTTTGAGTTGTTTGTAAAGTTGTTGAAAAAAATCCACCAAAGCGAAATTGATTTAAAAAGCGGGGGCTCAGAAAGTTATATCCCAACAACAATTGAGAGTCTGTCGCGTTGATCGTGTCAGCATCAAGGCCTAAACTCGATTGTCCGAATAAAATAGAATTTTCGAAATTTTGATTTATACTTTTCTTTTCCTTTGTAATCTCATCTTTCTTTTTCGCTTCTTCAGATTGTGGAGCTACATATTGAAATTTATAAATTTGTCCTGCTGAATTAAACTTAAATTCGGCAATTGTTCCACCGTTTGCAGTCCAGCCTGGAACTTGATAATCGCGCCAACGTTCGCCTTTACCAGCAGACTCAAACATCGTCGTTTCAAGCCACTCTGTACTAGACAGCGACGAGACTGTTAGAAATAAACTTTTATTTTCAATGCGACAACTTAAGCCGATCAAAAGAGGTGAGGGATTGTTTAAATTTTCATTCTGTAATTTTGGGGCACCTTTTCCACATCGATTATAAATGATCTTAGAAGAAATTGGTTGCCATTGAAAAACATATTTTTTAATTTGACCGTCAGAAGTTTTAAACTCCATACGACCTTTTTCAGTTCCGATGATGACATAACTTCGATCTTTATCTGAAACCAGATCTAGGCCATTATCCTTGTAGGTGAGCTCTAGATTTTTTTCTTTTAAATTCTTCATATTAAATAAAGCGCCGAAGATTTTAAATTTTTCTTGGTTATCAAAAAAACCTTCAATTTGAGGGTCTTGAGAGCTGAAAATCAATTGAGTCGCATTTTCTGAATTTTCTTCAAAAACTTTTAAGTCTGCCTTAGCATAATTTGAAAGAAATAAAACAATGAATACAAAAGCTGTGGTCACAAACACCCCGATATATCATATTGTCCAATGGCCATCATTCCATTTTGTTTAATTGGAAAAATTAATTTTGTCTTTGTTGAATCCCAGTGCATCGATCGTCCAAAGCAGGTGAACATATCTTTATCTAAAGAATTTTTTGGGAAAGGGCAGACTTGAGAAATTCCTGAAGTAATATTGTAACGGTTCAAAACACCTTGGTTATTACAATAAAAAATATCTGTCATGCGACCTGTGCTCCATTTGTAATTGAAACTCAATGCACCGTTAGGAAAACTAAATCTTTTTGATATAATTCCTGCGCCAGTGATCAAATCACCACCTGTTCGTGTCAACGGTGTTTGAATAATAGTTCCTCCAAATTCACCAAACAAGACGGATCTGTCTTCTTGGACATAAACAGATTCGTTGTAACTTTCATAAATAGGCTGAATAGTGCTTGTTGTAAAATTAACTCCAACGCCTGGCAATCCACCAGAATAATTTGCATCGGCACCAGAAGCCCCCGAGATATGTCGTAACAATCCATCTGAACCTCGGGCGACCTTATAGAAATTTTCGATTAAACGACTGCCATTCCAAATTTGTGAGCTCATCATGACATATGCAGAATCAGTTCCGTTTTCAACAGCACCTAAAGAGCTTGATGTCGTGGCGATATCTGGCTCAAGTAAACCGATAACAGAAATTGGATATCCGCCGCCACCAGTGGTGCGACTGCAAGATCCAACACTAGAACCTAATTGGTTATCAGATTCAGCATTTTGATAACAATATGTAGAACCAGATCCAACAAGACTTTGCCATCGACCTGCATTGGGACCAGATCTTGCAATTTTTGAAACACGTCCGGAAAGTGAAGTATAAACTTCGCCGTTGCGACGATCGACTGACATACCCAGAGAAGATGATCCCCAATATCCGCCAAAACACGAATTGTTTTCTGCTGGATCAATTGAAATCGAAGGTGAACTAGAATTGAAAGCAAGAGAACCGGTTCTGCCATTTCCACAAAGATTATAAGATGTCGCAGATGTACCTTGAGTAAACTCGCGGATAAACATTTCAGATTCATCATAGACAACGACAGTATTGTCTGGTCCCCAGACGCCCATCCAATTGACTCGTCCTAAGCGCGCAGATGATGGCAGACCACCATTTCCGAAGGATAAGTTTTGACCAAATAAAGTTTTGACTTTTCCATTCGGTAAAATCACGCGAATTATTCCACCTCGATCAACAAAATAAATAGTTTTATTTTCACTAATAAATGCGTCAGCGATATCAATTCCACAAGAAGTGGCCTGCGTATCATCGGCACAAAATCCAACTGTTAGATCAGAGTTTCCCATAACCTTGTCCCAGCTGACAGAAGAAGTGTTCAATTTAAATAATGCTGTCGGATGAGCACGACTTACATTATAAAGGTCACCACGTCGTGACGAAATATATCCATTTGCTCCCCAGTAAGAAACCATAGGATAATGAGTTCCGTATGCGACGCTTTGTCCAGTTCGAGGATTGAAATTTACAGAATAAAAACCACAACCTCCGGGCACTGGTCGACAAAAATACAACGTTAAATATTTTGGTTTGGAAGTTCTATAATCAAAACTCAGAGCGGGCGTTGTATATACTGATGTTGTTCCATCGTTGAGTTTGAATGTCGGGTCTCCTCTGACGCCTGTTCCTTTGAGTCCTAAAAAATAAACTTTTTGATCAACTGCCTTATAAATACCAAATAAAATTCCATTATCCTCATTATAAAGTCCTCGCGCATTTAAACTGAACCAAATATTACCATCGGGAAGTGGTTGAAAAAGTAAATAATGCGAAGCGGGATCTGTTCCAGCGATAGCAATAGCCATTTTAAATTCAGAGGCATTTATAGCAGCTTTTGTACTATTATTGTAAGGTAAACTTCCGCCACCAATTATTTTTTGGATAGTACCACTCGCTTCGACTCGACGAATTCCATCATTTTCAAAGATTAACAGTCGATCTTGATAATCCAATGAAATCTTTAGCGTGTTTGCTGTTGTTGCATTAGAATAATGACCACCATCACCAGTACTTGATGTTGAAGCCGGAATATATATTTTTTGCGCACCATCTTGTGGATCAACAACAAGAATTCCTCGAGTTTGGTCAAGATAGAAAACTTTTCCTCTCTTTGAAACAGCAATGATTCCTGTCTGCGGCGTTGAGGCATCGTCTTTTGTTTTATTCAAGAAAATGGCTTTGTTAGCGCTACCGTTTAGACCCACATCAGTGTTTCCGACTAAAATGGAAAATTGATTCATGTTGGCTGCGACAGAACCACCTTTACTGATCAATCCTGTTTGATCGATAGCGCTTATTTGAACTCTAAAATATCCAGAAGATGGAGCAATAAAAGTCGCACAGCCAGTGTAGTTACCATCTATTGTGCATCCTCCCTGATTTGCATTAGTTATATTTTGCAGCGAACTCACTGCTAAAAATGTGGATTCGTCAGTTGTATATGAAATACTAATCGGTGTAGATACTAAATCGCTGTCTATGACTTTCCAACGAACATAAACAGTTTGTCCTGCAGTAAATAAAAGATTACTGGAGGCCGGAGAAAGGCTTGCTGAATCATTATTGGAAATAAGAACATTTGTTATTTCAGCTGCAACTGAAGGGTTATATGCAATACTTAATAGATCAACGCCGGATGATCCACTTCCTGACGTCAAACTTGAAATGTTGGAGGCTGAATCTTGTAGCCAAATTCGTAGATCATAAGCGCCTGCCACAAAACCAATGTATCCTGGTAAATTCGTTAAATTGAGCGACAAGCCGCTGTTGCTTCCGAAGTCCTGCCAGCAATCATCATTTGCTAAAGGAGGAATGACGCTTCCGTCTGTTTTCATACAGTAAAATTTTATCGGTGTCAGAGATTCAGTCGCTGTAATTGAAAATCCGAAAAAACTTCGATTCACTGTTGAAGCATCTGCAACTCCGGTTGATCCCAAGGTCAAGCTCAAGCTAGTGATCGTGGGTGCTGTCGCATCGATTATAAAATTTTGAGTCGATATCGAAACTGAAGTGTCACCTGAAACAGCAGAGGCTGTTAATCGTAAAAGGTACTGTGTGCCTTCGGCTAATCCTATCGGAATGAGCCAATTAAAAGTTGTTACTAATCCTGCACTGACTGGAATATTCGAAGCACTTGGAATAGTTGTCCAAGTTGAACCATTATTACTTGAGTATTCAATTTTGACAGAATAAATTCCAGGATCAACAACACCCGATGGCATGCCACCTGAATTGACCTTAAATTTAATTGGATAAGATTTGTTTCTTGCATAGTATGGAAAAGTTGTTTCTGTGTCGCCGCCCGTGAATGTGATCAGTTGTGCACCAGGTGCACTGACAGTATCTGGGTCCCAGGATTCAAAAAATTCACCAATTGTTTGTTCGTCAACTAAAGTGGAAGGATCTTGCAATTGCCCACTGCAGGAAAAAATCCCTAAACAAATGATAAAAAGAAGAATCAAATTCAAATTAATTCGCACTGATCATTCCTTGTTGGTCAATATTAAATTCATAAGTTTCTGTTTTATGAGTTGAATTTAAAATAGCATTTTTGAGGTACTGACTTTGCTTGCTGGTAACAATATGGATTTTTACCTCGGCATCTTTTGTATTGCCATATTGATTGTATAAGCTAACGACGGCTTTGTATTTCCCTGGTTTGAGCTCTTCTGTTTTCCAAAGTTCTAAACCTGGTCCATATCTACTATCAATTTCAAATTGACCAATTGATTGTGGACCACGTTTGTTCTTAAAATTATATTTAAATCCATTGGGATCTATAATTACAAGATCGACATCGTGTTTTTCAGTCGCCCAAGTGGCAGAAATCATCATATAATTTTTTTCAATACTTGCTATGCTTCGTTGTTGTAAAATTTCATTTTGTTTTTTGAGATCTTCAAGTGAATTATTAAGTTCTTCAATAGATTTGTTTAGCTCGGCAACAGTTGCAGACTGGTCAGGAATTTTTCGCATCTGAGCAATTTGCATTTTTAATTGCTGAACTAAAGCGGTTTGATCAGTTGTTGGAGCGGGAATTTGGTTTTGGCTCTTAAGAGTTTCAATTTCTGCTTGCAATCGACTTTGAACTTCCGCAGATTCCTGATACTTTTTTTCGATTTCATTTTTTTCCGAGACTAAGTTTTTCAACTCTTCGGATAATTTTGTAATTTGCAGTTCGAGCTCTGTGGTTTGTAACGTGACAGTGCTTTCAGGAATTGTTTTTTCAACAGGATTCGTTTTCTCTATAGGTTTAACATTTTCAGACGAAAAAAATTTCTCTGAAAGTTCTTTCATATTTTTTTCTACGTCACCTTTTTTTTCACTGGCCATAACAAACAAAAGAACAAAAAGTCCAAACAGCAGTGTCATCATATCTGCATAGCTGACCAGCCAACCCATTTCAGTTCCGTGGCCTCCAGCATCGTGATGATCTTCATCAATTAAACGACGATCAAAAACGTATTCTGTATTTTCTAATTGATTTTTATTGTCAGGCTGCATTGAATGAACCCAAATTATCTTTCATTTTTGCAATTTTAAATTTCATAGCCAATCGATCGACGGACATAAGTCGGCTGACAATTATTTCAGTCACAACTTTTTCTTGCATATTGGACTTTAACATAATCATTGATTCGCATACGATCTCGCGAAAATACATTTCATCCTCTGCTGCTTTCGTTGCATTGTCAGAAAGTGGAAGAAAAATAAAATTATTTAGAAAAATTCCCCATAAAGTGGCTGTTAAAGCGACGGCCATCGCAGCACCGATGGTTTCGATTCCACCTTTACCAAGTCCAGCCATCATTTGAATCATCCCCGAGCTGGCACCTAATAGACCAAGATGAGGAGGGTATTTTGCAATATTATTTAAAATTTTAGCGTCTTCAAAATATCTTTTTTTAACAGCGTCTTTTCTTGATTTTAAAATATGGGCGACATCGTTCACTGATAAGTCAGGTTCGTCTAAAAGACGTAAGCTATCTTGAATAAATGGATGAGGTTTATATCCAGCAACAGCCAGATTGTTATTTCCATATCGAGATTTGACTGAAATAATTAAATCTTCAATCATCTGTATATCTGAATTTTTTGTTTTAAACAAAAAACCTTTGTTTATAAAACTCAAGACATCTTTAAGGCGCTTCATCGGATATGACAAAATTGCGATTGCTATAGTCCCTCCGATGACAAGAATTAATGCATGAGAATTAAAAAGTGTTCCCATTGACATTCCATGCATGATTCCAAAATATGTCACTAGTCCGCAAAGGGCCAGACCGAATAGACTTGATTTGTTCATAGAGCCTCCATAAGTTATCTTCCCACGCAGCGCATGCTGCTTGAAAAATTTCGATTTTGTATTTTACGTTGTCCTGTAGATCCACTAAAAGTCCAAGCTTGTGCTCGGTCACCTGAATAAATAGTTGCAGTCCATTCATCACCCTGACTTGCGTCTTGCATATCTGGCAAAACAAAGCGAAGACCGTTTTGATTAGCAATCATATAATCGTAGATTGAAGGAGCTCTCCAAAGTGTCGAAGGCGTTGAGGCTCTGTTCAGATTTGATTTTCCAACATTAAAAATATCTGAATCCGTCGTCGTTGTTCCAACATATTCCGAACATCCACTTACAACATCGACTCCAATGATTTGATTTTGATAAAACACTTGATCGCAAATATCAGAAGGGTCATCTTCATTTAAAGCTTGAGCAACAATATCAACATTCGCAGAATTATTATGACCGATGGCTTTACACCAATTTAAATTTGTGGAAATTAAAGAGCTCCATAGTAATCCCGTTGTGTTGTCTTTCCAAACTTCTTGTCCGCGTCCAGAGCTTACAGCGCCGCTTCGACTGACCAGTTGCCAACTTCCATGACCTGAAACACCAGCTGTAGCTCCAGTCCAAGTTGCAGAACCGCCAAAAGTGACTGCACAGTCTGAAATTCGTGCTGACTGAGATCCTGCAAGCCCGCACGTCTGCGTCGCCCAACCTGTACGATCGACTTTAGTTATTTGAGGAGATCCATTGAGTGAGCCTCCTTCAGTATCTAAATTAATATTTGGAACTGGACGATAGCCGGCGGGTAGAGTTGAGTTTATTCCTGCATATGTGACAGCTTCATCAGCTAAGGTTAATTTTGTTTCAGTGGCATCGCGGTTCATTCCTGAACCCCAGTCAGTATTTGTACCGCCATAACTACCAGCGACGCCAAAAATGGTATTTCCACTTTTAATATTTGTTGCAATTAAATTTGCTTCAACCACATTTTTAGCAGCAGAAAAGTAACAAGACCCTGCGTTATTACTTGTACAATCGACATTGCGACCGCCGTACTCAGACGTATACACATATCTACTTCCAGCAGTTACACACGCGCCACCATTGTAACTTTCATCAGTACAAGTCGCATCCAAAACATAAACACCACTCGCGTTCGTCCAACAAGCTGTTGCGTTGATTCCTGGTAGTGTGCACGTGGCACTACGGCCTCCATAGGGAAATGCGGACCAATATTTTGAAGAACTGATTCGACATTTTGAACTTTGTAAACCCTCTGTTGAACAATTCACAGATGCAGAACCATTCAGATACCAACCTGCCCCAGATAGCCAACAAGCTGCAGTGACAGTACTTGGTAATGTCGATGTCGAGCACGACAAGCTTCGTCCGCCGTAAGCTGTCGTATAGACATAATTACCAGATCCTAATGTACAAGAGCTTGGCGCTGCAATTCCAGTGTCAACCGTGCATGCTCCGAAAGCTCCTCCAGTTAAAGATCCTGAGGTTCCAAAAAAACTAAACGTATCGACGATGTTCGAAGATTGTAAATCAGAGTCAGTTGCTGATGCAGTTTTACCACTGTACCAACCATCCGGTAAGAAAACACTCAATGCACCATTGGCACCTGTTTGATCTGTTTGTTCTGTAGAGCGCCCACCATACTGAGAATCATAAACATATTTTCCAGCTTTTGCGACACACTCTTCATCAGACACGGTTGCAGAGTTTGAAGTGCACTCGGCAATAATAGATAAGCTTGTTGAAGTTGAAATGTCTTCGTTTCTCCATTTAGTACATGAGAAAATGAACTGCAAAATGAAAGTTAAAACAATGAATTTAAATAAGTATTTAAATCGAATCATCAGCGCCCCACACATCGGACTAGAGCCGTCAGATTTCTATTCTTGGTCGTAAGTAATCCTGTATCACTTGCAAACGTCCAAGCTTTACGTTTATCAAAGGAATAAGATGTCGCCATCCACTCATTGCCGGATCCATTCAGACCCATATCTGGCATTACAAATCGAATTCCATGTGCATTAGCAACTTCGTAATCATTCATTGTCGGTAATCGCCATGCAACTGCAGGGGCAGACACAGTCGCAGTCAAAGTCATTCCAGTTTTTCCTGCGGAATCGATTTGTGAATCTGTCGATGTAAATCCTGTTTCTTCAAAGCAAGCACTGATCGTGCTGCCACTTGTGTTATTTTGGTTTGAATCTTGATCGCAAATATCATTTGGATCGTCTTCACGATAGCGAATGTTCACGCCAGTATTGTTTGAGCTTCCCGCAGATTTACACCAGTTTAAATTTCGACTTAGTAATGAACTCCATAAAAGTTTTGTTTTATCGTCCATCCAAACTTCACGACCAAGTCCGGCGGTCAGATCTGCAGATCGCGAAACAAGCTTCCAGCGAACTTGACCGGCATTGCCATTGATCGCCCCATCCCAAGTTGCATTTGCGCCAAATATACTTTCACAATGTGAGATTCTTAATGCAGTTGTATTTTGGGTTAATCCACACGTGATCGAGCCCCACCCAACACGACTGACAGGAGTCACTTCGGTTGATATTAAACCATCATCATCTTTGGTAATTGAAGTTATATGTCGATAACCTGCGGGTAGCAGCGGAGTCGTTCCAGATCCAGAATGTGTATTGGCTTCGGCCAAGATAGTGACCGGGCTTGTGTCTTGATCACGATGAGCCGTTGAAGGCCAATCACCAGTCCCTGCGAAAGTTCCAGTAACTCCGAATATTGTAGCCCCGAGTTTAATTTTGTCTGGAGTTAAATTTGTTTCTAAACTCGCCTTTGAAGATTGAGTTACGTAACAAGAGCCCGCGATATTATTTGTACAAGTCGAATTTCGTCCACCATATTCTAATGTGTAAACATATCTTCCTGGATTTGTACTGCAAGTCAGACTATTAATTGAATTATCCGTACACGCAGAAGAAGTAGATGTTAAAAATTTTCCAGTCGTCGCTTGCCAGCAAGCCGCAGAATTGTAACCAGTTGTACAATTTGTTATTCGGCCTCCGTACTCTGCCGAATAGTAGTAACTGCCAGACTCTGCACTACATGTCGAACCCTGTAGGCCCTCGACAGAGCAAGAGGCTGGGTTTGTAGAGGATATATCGATCTGTAGATTGGTTGTCGAAACCCAACAGTTTGCATTTGTTAATCCATTATCAATATTCGAGCACTCGGAACTTCGTCCGTTGTATGCAGTAGAATATAAAAAATTTCCAGTCGACGCTGAACATGTGGATACTTGTAATCCATGCGTTGCCAAAATATCACACGACGGAGAAGCCGCTGTGACAAATGTACCTGTTACGCCAAAAATTTGAATTCCAGAATTAATACGTGAAGCATTCGCAGGAATTAATTCAGAACTTGAAAATCGAACTTCTACATTTCCCGAGTACCAACCAGTGGGTAAAGAATAACTTAAACTGTCATTCGAGGCGTTTAAAATTCCTGTTACGACCGAATTTCGGCCACCAAACTCTTGATCGTAATAATAGATGTTTGTTCTACGTAAAATGCAATCTGATGAAATAATTGAATTCATTACGCATTCGTCGTCGACAGAAAGCATATCCTTATCTTTATTTTTGCATCCAAAAATAAAGAAGAATCCTAATAGTAGAATTAAATTTCCTGTCAAAAAGTTGTTCATATCTCAAGTCATATATCGGCAGATGACATATATTGAAACAGAGCTTTGAAATAAAATTGGACTAAAGAATGAATTCTAAAATTTCTGATCTCTAACGAAAGTCTTGTTAAATATTAATATTTTAGAGTGTTCCATCCAAAACTTGTTCGAGGACCTTTTTTTCGTTGATAGTCCAGACGTCAACTTGACTAGAGTTGGGGAGCGGTAAAACGAGTAGTATTTCAAATTCGTTTGCCGAGGCTGTACAGCCTTTTTTACAATATTTTGAATAATCATCCAAATTGATATTCTCAACACCTGTTGCATATTTAAAAATCTGATTAGAAAGAGAATCCTTTTCACCGATAAAAGTATCCGTCGTTAAATTCTTCTCTGAATGAAAATCTTCATTCGTATTTTGATTGTTATCTCCAGCCGGATGAAACTGTTTTAAGAAACCGAGTTTATAACTGATCTCGCTCTTGCTTAACATAAAGCCCGCCGATTTTAAATCAGTCGTATATCGATTCAATTCGGCGCGGAAGGAAGCCATAGCTGCATAATTTGAAGCCAAAGTCATTTTAGCTTCGCTTCTTAATTTTTGAATTTCTTTAAGTTCGTTTTCTGTAAATGTATGTTTCTCAGTTATTTTAGGATCTTCCTGAAGGGTCTTTTCATCATTGGAAGCAGGTGTCTGCGATTGTGTGTTTGCTGTCTGATCGGATTCAGTTTTTATTTCAATATTTTGAGAATTTAATTCAGCTGAATTCGAAAATTTATTTTTATTCAGAAAAATGAAGATGATCAGAATCAGAAGTATTAAAATGAATATCTTTTTATTTTTTTTCATTGAGATCCTTTCAAACTGAGTTGCATTAATACTAAACTTAAATGACGAGAAAATTTTTCAGCAACATTTTCAAGATTGCCTACGATTTTAAATCCAAATTTTTCATGCAGTTTTATACTTGGTAAGTTATCGGCATCAATGGCTGCAATCATATTTTGAACTTCTTGTTTTTTTGCTCTCTGAATAAGTTCCGAAAGGATGGCTTTGCCAATACCTTGACCGCGGAAAAGCTCGTCCACGTGCAGGCTATGTTCAACAGTGATTTTATAGCCAGAGGCTTTTCTGAAGGCTCCATAGGTACCATAGCCTATCACAGATCCCTCAAATTCAACAACAAGGAATGGAATTTGATTCGATGTCTTAAAATCAAATATTTCAAGCCAAGTTTCGATGGTGTAGGGTACTTCTTCAAAAGTTGCCGTCGATCCTAATAAAATCTCATTAAAAATGCGATGGACTGATGGCATATCAGTTTTTTTGGCATCTCTTAAATTAAAATGAGGTTTGGTTTGATTTGGCATGATTTAAAAATCCTGCTTTTCCTGATTGATCACTAATTTATCGCCAACAACAATAGAATCGGGGATTGTTCCAGATATAAATTCAATCGTATGCCGAGCTCTAAAATAAATTCTAGAAAATCTCCAAGGTCGAAAATTTCTTATAATTTTAACAATCTCGTTATTTTTATTTATAAAAATAATATCCAATGAAAATTGCACAAAGCAATTATGAACTGAGTTGTTCCAGGCAAGAAAAAGTCCATCATAGGGCTCAATGCTTTTTTTAAACATGAATCCTAAAAGCCTAGATCCGAAAGTATTTGCTTTCTTTATTTTTCTTCCTAGTATTTGTCCCGATTTTTCATGAATAATTATCATATTGAATTGGTTGAGCGCCCTTTCCGTAACTGAAGAATAAGAATTTCAGATACTTCATCTATTGTAAACGACAAAATATTATATCTTGTTAAAACAAAACTTTTTGCAGTTCCAGATTTTATTCAAGCTGACTCCGTTTTAATTTTAAAAACCATCGTAAGCAAAGCCACAATAAGAAACGTAAATTCGAGCCATCCATGCAGCATAGCTAAACCAAAATAAATCGGGCCGGCAACAGATGTAAATAACCAAACTCCTAGTGCTGCTAGTGCAAAAATAAATAATAAGACAGTTGTGTATTCGCCGCAGTCTTTGCGAAGTTGTTCAAGGCTTCTGCGAAAAGAATTGGGCACGGCTTTTTGATCCAAACATTGTGGGATTGCGTTCAACCACACAAAATAATGCATTGATAAACCAAAAGTATATATCACGATCATCCGATCCCAAATAATGGGGTCCTTTGACCATGAAGCTAAAGTCCATCCATTGGCAGCAAATGAAGAAATGGAAGGAAAACTGATTTTCGGAAACGAAATCCACGCATCAAAAAAACCAGTAAAAATAAAAATGTGAATCAGGGCAAAAAGTAACGTCGCAAGTAGGACAACAATTTTATTCTTAGAATCTTTCGCGGCCAAAAACCAATGACCAAATGCAATCCAGTTATGTAAAATTAATGCGAAGCCAACAAAGGCGATCGGAAAATTCCATGCGACCTTTAAAACTAAACCAACAATCAGCAAAGTTATTAATACAATCAAAATATTTCGAAACGAATTTATTTTTATCTTAAATAGACCTAATGCAGTCAGCGATAAAAGAAGCTCCCATGATCCATAGGGTAATTGCGGAATACTACTGAATAGAGATCCGACGTAGCGTAGACACAACGAGGCCGCAGTCAAAAAAATAAAGAAACGGAAAACTTGAGCGGTATTAAATCTTAAGCCAGAAAGAATATTTGGTTTTTGTAAAAATCGGTAACTCGCCACCAAATGCGGATACCCCATGACCATCGGTCCAAAAATAAGTAGAACGATGGACCATTTTAGACTCATCAGCAGATACAACCCGCTGAGCAAAATAAAATTAAATCCTAATCTGGTGGCACGATCGGAATATATTTGGCGAAGTAATTGATTTTTCATCAACAATCGCAGCGCAGCAATCCTTTGAAGATCCAACTGCAGGGCCAATGAATTTTGAAATTCTAATAGCTTCATATTTATTTACAAATCCGATTTCCTAAAGATAGTATCTAGTAAGATAAATTGAAATCAAGAACGCAGAATAAAAAGTTGGGAATTAAATGAAATTAGCTAAAATTTTTATTTTTATTGGACTCATAAGTATAAATGTCATGGGCGATATGGCCTATTCAAAAATGGCTGCGCCTTCTTCTGTTACAGTTACAGCTCATGAAACTTTAGATTATTATAAAAAAGAAAAGAAAAAGAGAAAATTAACTTCCGATGAAACCAAAATTTTTCAGTTTGTCCAAGTTGCCTCTCATGTTTTTAAAATTAATGATTTTGTAATTCCTGGTCACTCTCATCAAGGCGGAAAAGAAAAAGCATTGAAAGCAAACTCTATTGCAAGTGCTATCCAAAACTCTCTCAAACAAAATATTAATTTTGATAAACCCATTTCAAATGCAGAACTTGCCAAAATAAATGCGTTCGAAGGTCTGATTAAAACGAGCCTTGGTGCTGATTCGTTTACATTCGCATGGCTTAACTACAAAAACGGCAACAAAGCTTTAGCAAAGACTATATTAAACCGCGGATTTGATCGTGCTTTTGATGAAACAATGAAAATGGAAAATATGGGATTTTCCGATCGTGGAAATCCGATTCAAGATGGTGAGGATTTTTCAAAGGCCTTAGCTCCATTGTCCAATGAAGTTGAAAATAAAGAGCGCGAAGCCCGTCTGAAAAAAATGCAAATTCACGCGAGCAATCTTCCTCAGATTATGACGTAAGGGTTTCGTAAGACGCAAAATTACTTACTCAACATTCAATTTAAAAAAGTATGAAACACAAGGCGCTAAACGACGACCGGATTCCATGATACGACATCAACACCTGATGAGTAATGTAAAATTGGGCTATCCGTTGCGGTAAGTTCTATTCCTTCAAGCAATGTATTTTTAAAAATTTGCCCTTCTGCCAACTGTAACGGCCAAGGGACATGGTGTACATCCGCTCTTTGTATGCCTTTATTCGTTTTAGTATAAAAACAATATCTCTCAGTTAAAAAACTTTCCAATGTGTTTGGTTTCGCATAAAAAATATCTGATGTTATTTGATATTGGGCTTCAAATGCAGCGGGGATCGAAACATTTTTTCGCTCCGAAGTATAAAATATTAAATTCTCTTTTTTAAAAGTACTCATTTGCGCATTTTTGTAAGGTAAATTAAAAAATTGATTTCCAGCCCATACGACGACGGGGTTTGTTGCATCCAAAGATAAAAACCAAACACCTGGCTTTCCGTTATATTCAACATAAAGACGTACATTTAATTCTAGAAAATACGAAAACCAAGGTAAGTTTGGAAATGGGCGACGCATGACTTTATTCATTTTGAAAGGCACAATGCCGATCCAACTCGAGCCATCAAACTCTTGTATTTTTAATTCAATCGGAACTAAATGACGAATATCTTTAACATCAATGCGGTAATGAACAAACAGCAGGTCATTCCAAGATTGACGCCAAGACCAACTATTTGTTGGTAATTCCCATGGGCGATGTTTAGTTTCTTTAAAAGATGGATGCATAAATTATTCTACCTCGATTGCAGAAATAGTGGAATGAAGATTTTTATCAATCGACTCCTCAATGATTACAACAGGTCAGTCATTTGACAACGACAATTAAATCCTAAAATATATGAAGAAGTTTATAAATTATCTTCTGGGAGACAAAAATGATGAAGTTAAATTTCGCCTTGTTAAGTTTTTGTTTTTCTATATTTGCTCAGGCTGCTACGCCACAAAACGACCCCTATAAAATCGCAGAAATTTACAAATCTGAGTACACGAGTTATTTAAAGAGTTTATTTGATAATACCCCTTCTGTTTCCGTAGAAAAAGTAACGGCCAATCCCCAAATCAAAAATAACTCAACAAGCTCTAAGTTTCGTACAGAAATTAGAAGACAATCGAAAAACAAAAAAGCCAATTTTGCCGGACAGTGGATTCTTAATGTTGTCGGTTGTGGTACAGGATGTAATCAATACTTTCTAACAAATGTTAAAACAGGTCAGGTGATCGACCCGAACCTTATGTCCACAAACGGCTCGCCCTTATTCGTTAAAAACAAAAATATTTTAGTGACGAGCGGCTCTCTCGGAGAAAAAACATTAGCCGATGCCCAAAAAGGAGTTTTGGGAGGGCCAAAATCTTGGATTTGGAAAGACAACAAATTTATAGAACAAATACTTTAGTGCTGAGTAAATTAAAAGGGTAGGGCTCAATTTTGCAAAGTAGAAGGCTTTACCCCAAAGCTTCAACCAGAAAATCAAAAACGATTCGTATACGACGATTCGTTTTTAATTCTCGGTGTGCAACAACCCAGTTGTCGAATTGAATCGGTGGCAGTTTTTCCAAAACTTTGCGGACTGAATTTTCTTTTGCGCCGACATCCTCGCTCATAACTCCGATTCCCGCACCAAGTTTTACCATTTCCCAGTGAAAAATATGATTCTCGGAAAAAATATGAAAATTTTTGGTACTCAACTCAAGTCCTATTGATTTAAGGCCTTTGATATATTCATGATTGTTTGGAAAACCAAGGAACGAGGCTTTTTTAAGATCAGAAATTTTTTGCACAGGTGCGATCTTTTTTAGATAACTAGGACTTGCATACAAATACGCGTTGGATTTTCTCAGTTTTTTAAAATAAAGTTCTGGATGAGTCGGTTCAACATGTCTGATGGCAATGTCGGCTTCACGTTTTCGAAGATCACTCAGTGCATTCGTCGATACCACTTCGATTTGAATTCCTGGTTCCAGTTGCCTAAGCTTTTGAATCAAAGACGGAAGAATATATGCCGAAATTGTATCAGTTGCCGAAATTGTTACGCTTCCTTCGATCGACTGCGATCGGCCGGAGGCTGATAAGGAAAGAATATTTGCGGCTTCACCCATCGCTTTGACGTGTTCGTAAAGTTCAACTCCGCTGCGGGTGATTTCGTATCCGCGGCCCACTCTTTCGAATAAACTGACGCCAAGCTCTTTTTCTAAAGCGCTGACTTGTCGACCTAAAGTCGGTTGACTCATGTTTAATGCTTTTGCGGCCGCCGAAAGCGAACCCTTTTCGACTGTTACGAAAAAGGCGCGGGCGTGATTCCAATCAAAGTTTATTGCATTCCAGTTCATATATCATCCATGCATTTATGCATATCTCAGTACCAAGTTTGGCTATTTTTGTTTCAATAATGTATGTGTACAATAATAGCTTATAAGGAGTATTTCAATGTCCAAAAAAGGAGAATATATGAAAATAAAAACGATGATTGCTGCAGCTTTAGTTATAGCGGCTTCGGGTTGTGCCTCAGGGCCTAAAAATGAAGAATTTAAAGCTGGCATCAGTGATTGTGCTTTGATGTGCAAGGCCAATCCAGAAGTCAAAGAATACTCACAAAATCAAGGTGGCGGATTCATGCTGTTGTTCTTTGGTGGCGAAGAAAAGAAGTGCGCTTGCACGCGGTAAATAATATGAAAACAAATCTAGAAGATACAAAAATAAATGTGAAACTGAAGCTGGCAGCACTGTGGGCAAGCTTCATGTTTCTTTACATCTACGTCGATTATTTCCATTTATACATGCCTGGTTCTATAAATGATATTTTGGCAGGTAAAATGTATGTCTTCGATATTACACAAATTGCACTTTTGATTGGATTGGTCTCGGTGACGATACCAGCTGTGATGATTTTTCTTTCCGTCGCATTGTCAGCTGAAATCAATCGAAGGGCTAATATCATCGTAGCTGCGATTTATATTCCATACACATTGTTTAATTTGGCAGGCGAAGCGTGGATGCATATGTTTTTTGCTGCGGCTGTGGAAGTGATTCTTCTTTTATTCATTATCCGTTATGCATGGCAGTGGCCGAAGCAAGAAACAGTTCATTCTTTCCAGAATCGGATGTAAAAATTAATCATGAAAATAAATATCGAAAATATTTTTTTATTTGACGGGGCGGGAGCTTTGTTGAGCTTTTTAGGGACGGGCTTAATTTTTCCAATCTTCTCTCAAGAGTTAGGGATCCCAGCAGAGACTTTTTATCTGTTAGCAACTTTTCCACTTTTTTCATTTTTATTGGATTCTAAAAAGAGTCAGCGGTGCTTCGTTCGGCTTGTAACATAACACAAAGGCTGCGACTATTGTAAAAGTCCTGCCATTTGTGAAATTTCAAACTTAACACTACTCGTTTTAGTATGCACATCACTGAATTGATGTTGTGCAATTTCACTTTCATCGTAAATTTTTTGCAATGAAGTTTTGAAAATTTCATTTAACTTAGCCATCGATTCGACATGATTATTCAGAGAGTGTTCTGCTTCGTTTAGTCTAGAAATTTCAATGCGGCCCGAAATTTTAATTACATCCATGCCTGTTATAATTGTTGAAAGCTCGTTGATAGAGCGACTTAAATTGGCGAAAGTGTCTCTAAAGTTCTGAATTTGTTTTTCAATTTTCAAAACGTTATTTTCAACTAATGTCTTTAAGTGCTGAGCATTAGTATTAAAAATTTCCATCTCTCGATCCAAGGTTGTAGAGTCATCATTAGAACTTTGCATATCTTTCAGAAAAAAAGCGAGCATCTCGATTTGAAATTTAGAAACAGCGGCGAGGAACTTCATGCTTTTATGTTCTATGGTCAGGCTATCCAGAGATTGAAGTAAGACAGTTACTCCATTTTCAATCTCAGTGGCTAAGTTGCTAAAGCCGGTCGATACAACACTAAGAACTTGTCCTGTCTGACCTAATTTATCGGCAGAAATTGAAAGATTAATTGTAAACAAGCTTGCTTCAATACTGGTGTCTTTTATTTTTGTTGAAACGTCCTTGAATATTTTAACAGAATGATCAAATGTCACCACGGTATTAAAAACATCACTTGCATTTTTATAGCATTTTAAAATGCTGGCGGTCATTGCAGTGCTATTTTTGAATGAATGCGCCGACAAAACGTAGTTGTTATTCTTAAGAGTATTTTCTCGGCTATTCAATTCTTCGACTAAAGAGTATTCCATGAATTCTTTGTAATTTTGAAAACCCAACGAATTTAAAGTCTCAAGCAATAGTTCTGTTGCGGCTTCCATTCCAACATTTTTGTCAGCTTTGCTTTTTTCAATGGCTAACATTTTTTTATAAATGGCTTCAACTTGCGGTAAAAGAGCTGAGGACGGTTTTAGCCGAATCGACAGATAGCCATCTGAGATCGGGAATGCCATTGCATAGACCCAGTAATACTTTCCGGATTTAGACATATTTTTGACGTAGGCGCACAAAGGATTTCCATTTGAAATTTCACTCCAAAGCAATTTAAAAACAGCCTTGGGCATGTCTGGATGTCGAATCATATTATGCGGACGCCGACCCAATTCTTCATTAGAAAATTCACTAACACGAACAAAAACTTGATTGAAAGATTCTATGATTCCTTTTTTATCAGTTGTCGAAAAAAAAAGTTCATCAAGATTGAAGTGGGATTCTATGTTGATTGGGTTTGTGCTCATGAATCTATAATAAAAAAAAAGAAATGACTTACAAGTCGAGATTTAAGCAATAGACTTTGGTAAGGGTATGCTGGATTTAAACTGAATGAAGATAGAAAGAGCCTTACTTTTTTGCGCAGTTTTTAATTTTTCAAAAGAAACTTAGAATGTTGAAACTGATTATGGATGAAAATTTGCTTAAAAATTACTGTGTGGATTCAATTTTGTTCCGTATATATTTTAAAGTTATTAAGAATCGACTGCCATCCACTTTTTTGCATTTCTATTGGGTTCTGATTTTCTGCATCGAAAATAGTAGTGACTTTCGTCGCATCGCCAGTTTGTTCAAAAGAAGTACTTACCTTGCGTCCATCAGCTAATGAATAGACAAGTTTTTTTTGCTCAATGACCTCATCGTAAATGGCTTCGAAATCGAAACCAAAACTTCCATCACGCGCTTCCATCCGAGCGAAGTACTTTCCACCAGGCTTAAGATCATTTGTAGCTTTCGGGCAGCACCATTCAGGGACAGCAAAGTTCCATTTTGTAATGTGCTCCGGGGTTGTCCAGCGCGACCATACTTTGGAAAGTGATGCAGAAATCACAGCTTCGATTTGAATTTTTTCATGAGCCATTTTAAACCCTTGTCCTAAATATTTGTTCTGGCGAAATGGTAGGGAGATTTTTACTACCTCTATAACTAAGAATTTCAAATACTTAGCTTTTAGTAAACTACAGATTACTACAACACGCTAAATTATTTAGTCGCCATCGAGTAGCATTTGCAATAACTGTTCTAAGTTATGGTGATCACTCACTCCCTTAAAACATTCATATAGTTTAGCATAAGATTGTTTAGAAATTATTAATGGAACACCTTTTATAATATTAGGAATATCTTCTAAATTTTGTTTGCGTTCGACTGCAGCTGCTTTAGCAATCGCTCGTTCTAAATTGGCAGCATTAAGTTCTCCAATCAAACGCTTCAGTTGCGTCGCTGTCTGATTGCTGACCCAAACTCTGACATTGCCATCTGCGAGAACTTCACCTTGGACAACAAATCTATACAAGTGCGGACTATTAGGCGGAGGTATATCAAAATAAGGTTGTATTTTAGCTCCGGCAGTAGTCGTTATCGAATATCTTTTCTTACCTGTTTCTCCATCATAAACCCAAAGATTACGACTTTTTTTTCTTGAACCGCCGCCACTCTCTCTCCATTCAGCCCAATACAAATCAGGATTAGGAGCCTTCATTTCCTCTTCAAAATAAAGAAACTCTTTCAAATTCGTTTGCCACAACAACCAACCCGTACGCATATCTGGAACGACACCGCCGGCATTTTCCGAAACTTTTCGGCGTCTTTCATTTATAAGCTCTGCATATTGCGATAAAACATCTCTGGCGGCAGTAGTCGGGTCCTCTTCGCTTTCAGGAATTCGGATAGATCGAGTAGCAGATGGATGCATTAGACTCGTGCCGCAGTAGTTTAATATTGATTCATCGGGCGGAACACTAAGCATTTTATGCTCAACACCAAGACCATTAAACATAACGTCTATATTTAAATTACTCCAACCAGTTTCGGGAATACCTTTAGCTGCACAATACACATCCGCCCAGTCACCTTCTTCAAATTTACGACCAAACATGGACGAAACTTTTGACGCTAAGAGAATGTGTACTTTTGCTAATTCTGCTTCAGTGAAAGCAGCTAACAATCTTTGACCACTCATAATGTGGCTTCAGGTTGTCGATTACTTTTAGGTTTACTTAAATTCATACGCATATTTCTAGCTTTTAGAATAGATTGGCCAACTACTTCCGCAAGTTTTGGAGGAACTGCATTACCAATTTGAAATGCTCTTTCCATTCTTGTACCATGCAAATACCAATTCGCAGGAAATGATTGAATTATTAAAAGCTCTTGGTCAGATAGATATTCGTGCTCGACAAAAACCGGCGGAGTATCACCTTGTCGTCTTCCTTTTGTATGCCATTGTTGACGAAAAATTTGATCTTCCGGCACACCCTTTGGGGCGAATGCTAATTTTGCTGACTGATGGGCTCCTATGGTAGGCGAGGGTCTATTCAAATCCCAAGTTACTGGCTCATCGTGGGGCCTGACTACATTCTTAACCCACAATACTGCTTTTTTTCGATCTATCACATCATAATGTGAATGCCCAGCAGACCATAGCGCCTGATACATTCCAATCCATGGATTTTTCTTGCCTTCCAATCCGGTAAGTTTTGGTTTTCCGTTAATAAATTCAACTTTTTGATGCGTAGGTTCTGGCCACTGAAAATCATTACCGTCTCTAGATCCAACAATAAAAAGACGCTCCCGCGTTTGTGGAACTCCAAAATCTGCAGAATTTAATATCTTATGATGACAACGATATCCTATTCTTTGAAATTCTTCCAAAATCATATCCAGGCTTCCGCCAGAACGATTTTCTAGCTTAGCATCTATCTTAGTTGAACTGCATTTATCGCACTTAAACTTTATCTTTTTTCCAGCAGTCCAGGCGTCTCTTTCTTCGACTGAAGATACAAACGATAGGTCACAATCACGACAATGAAGATTAACCACATCAGTTCTAGATTGCGCCAAGCCTTTCACATTTTCGAATAAAAACCATTCTGGATTTAAGTCGTTTACAACTCGAACAAATTCTTTGTATAGACGGCCATCTGCTGTTTCTACGGTTTCTCTTTTGCCAGCACGACTAAATGGTTGGCATGGCGGTCCACCCGCAACCATAGTTAATTGTCCTTTTTTAATTTTTCCTGCAGACATGATCGTGGCAGAATCTAAATTTTTAATGTCACCAGATATGATTTTGGCTTTTTCAAGATGACTATGACGACCAACCCCTGTCGACAAGCGACCCTTCAATTTAGCAATTTCATCCGGGGGAACAGATTTATAACATCTTTGAGAGGCTATTTGATTCTCAAACCAACTATCAAATTCCTTTTTATTCATATTTCCAATGAGTTGATTTGCACGCAATGATTCACAATAATTCTCTTCCAGTTCAGACGCTACTAGAGTTTGAAATCCTGCCGACTCCAAACCTATATCAAGCCCTCCGGCTCCAGAAAAAAGAGATACTAACGTTGGTTTTTCAAATGCTCGAGCCATTAATCCTCACAAAAAGAATTGCGTTGCTAAATTCACGCCAAATCAAAAACAAATTACTATAGTTATAGAAGAAATTATCCGGCTATCGGAAAATAATAAAAACACACCGACTGTATGTCAAAGTATAGGTGAAAACTAGCATTAATGCCTTATTTCTAACCTTATTAATTTTGCATCTTATGCCCCGCACAAAAAGACGCCAGCATAGGGTCGTGTATTTGAAACGCACGCCTGCTTTTATCGTATTTATTCATAATTTTCTTAAGATTGTATCTTCTCTTTGACGGTCCCTAGCTATCCAAGTCTTAAGAAATTCTAAGTCAGGAATACATAAAGCTCGTTTTAGACTAACAAGCTCGGCTATATGACAATTTTTTAAATTTTTTCCTGAATTGCACGGGCAATCCCAGTGCCCCTTCATTTGATCTTTAGAAATTAAATCAATAGCCGCAAAAACTTTGCTTTTGGAATCCATTCCAGAAATATCTTTGATCGATTCAATCACACCATAAAGGTTATGACTACGTTCACCATATGGATAATGTCCGTGCTGATCATAAAATGACTGTGAATAAAAATAAGAATTAACTGGTCCACCTAAAAACGAACTCATACTGCGACTGTCAGGCCAATATTTAAATCGCTCGAACGGAACAAATAAGCACGCATAACCGCCTTCTTCGTAAACATGTCTCGCCGCAGTCGCAGGAATACGCCCACCTGTTTCAAAAACTTGCGGCAGACTGATAGGATGGTTGTCCGCGAGTTCTATTCTTATGCTGTAACGATCATAAAAATTGTCTTGGTAATAAACATCAAACCGACCTTGAATAAAGACTTTTTGGTTCAAAATAAACAATCTTAAACCCGAAAAACTATTTTCAATTTCGTCTTCAATCGAAGCGAGTAGCAGCGGGTCTTCGACGTACCATAGCTTGCTCAAAATTTACCCCAAGGCTTAGATGCACAATAAGGTTTAATCTTGTTAACTTCGGGCGACACATACACTGACGGTGCTCTTTGCGCCTCTGGCTTCTTTTCATTAAAGACATCGTACCATCCATTCGAAAGCTCAATTTTTTTCAAAGCGGATTTTGCTGCCGCTTTAAGATCGGCTTTCATCTGACCGTTAAAAATCTTGCTTAAGTCATTTCCGCTTGGATTGGCCGGATCTTCCAGACTAACATTATCAATATCGTCTCTTAGAAATTCCCAAACGCGCTTGATATTCGAAGCCAAACCTTCTTTAAACTTTAAGTCGTCTAAGATTTTTACTACGAGAAGTTCAAGAATAAATGTCTTTACATCAATGACGTTTCGAACCTTCCACAACTTAAGTAGTGATATCTCGGCTGTGAAGCCGCTATTTTTTACGTGATCGATATGGGTCTGCAAATTTGTTTTCAACCGCTCTTTGTCAGACGAATCATTAACATACAAGAACGCATCAGTGCGTGTAGCGTCGGAATATCTACCAGGAACAACGTCGATTCTGAAATCTTCGTGCTCTTCTTGGTCGCCTTTTTTTCTTAATCTCAGCGCCGATCGTTTCTTTTGAACGAAATATTCTGTGCCCAAGTGGATCGCCATCTCATTAAATATTTCTTCCAAAGTTTTATTCATCAGATGGTGCGTATCAAAGTAAATCGGCAGATCCAAATCATAACTTTCTAAAATCATCGTATCTTTTGCGATTGATCCACCGAAAAGAATAGTCGGCTTTTCTGATTCATAAAACTTATGAATTAATTTTTCTACTTTGGCTCGTTCTTCGAGAAGTGCTACCATTTCTTTGCTCGTGTCTTTTACTTCCTGCTTGGCTAATAAATCTTTTAAAAAACTATTTGCGTCCATTATTTACCTCCAAAGCAAATTCAAATTTCCCTTTCGTTTTGTCGTAATCGAATACGGCCAATGCTGGGTCAACTTTTTGAAGCAGCTCTCGACCACAAAGTACCGCGATGGGTGCTGGAACAGCTGGAAACAAGTTAATTTTTTCTAGACCAACATGATTCGCATTGATCAGACTGACCGCATCTCTAAAAATCATTTTAAAATTTTCTAAGGTCTTCTTTTCATTTAGAAAAGTTGGCGTCGGACCTAACCCGACCAAAGAAATTTCGTAAACGGTCGCAGTTTGTGTCAAAACTGGATCGATCGATTCTAGGTGAATTTTTCCACTAAGGCTCAGTAGCAAAAGAACTTGATCTGTAGCCCCATCTTTAACTTTGTTAATGGCAAACCCAATTTGTTCGGTATTTTCTTTCCAAGCCCATGATTCGGTGTCGCGATGACGCTGGAATAGATCGGTTTGAATTTTGTTTGGCAAACAGCTACCCAAATGAATCAGCAACGGCATCGGTCCTAAGGCAAAAACAGATAAGTGGTTAATTTCTAGATCAGCGCCACCACGTGATAAGCTATCAGACATAACTCTTGAAATTTCGTTTCTTTTCACTTCCCAGTAAGCATTTGAATCAAGGCCTGGAATTCGAGTCATATCGATATCTATAAATTTCTTCGATTGCGCATACCTTGGTGCAGTCGCTTGGACCATTTGTTCAAAAGTAATCTGAACTTGTTCGTTGAGAATATTCGCATGGCATCTTAGAAGATGAGTTTTTTGACGCGTTTTTACTAAATCAATCGCTCTTGCAACATCACTCTCGTGCTCTTCTTTAAACTTTCGTAAAAGTTCAACCGGATAAAATGATTCGTTTGCCTTCGAATCAATTAAAGTGTGGCACTTTGTACAGAGCAAAATTAAATTTTCATAATTATTTCTTTGGCTTTGCGGTAATTCACTTTGACCTCGTGGACCATCGACATTGAACCCAACAATATGAGCAATGTTAGAAAAATTGGTATCTTCGAAGGTTACATTGTGAGTGGTTACACTTTGACTGCATCCACGGAAAGAGCACAAGCCGCCGGCATTTATCCAAAGCTTTAGCTTAACTTCTTCTTTGATTTTTGGACGGCTAAATCGTGTTTTAGCCTTTAACTTAGGACGCAGATCATCTTTGATGAAATCCATATAAACCCTTCCTTGAATTTTTAATCAACAGGCTCGACCTTGAACCTGCTTCATCTCTAATGTAATCACCATAAGCGCATGATGCGCAAGGCAAATCAACATAACGCTAACGCGTTGAATAAATCTAAGTCTTTAAAGCCTCCGAAACTGGAAAAGTTGAAAGGC
>JBPOIE010000144.1:0-11910 GCA_052034855.1 Bdellovibrionota bacterium
GTACCTGCACGCATTTTTGTCGTCGTCCACACGACATTTGTTAAAAATGGCCATATGCGATTGCGAGTAAGCACACACAGCAAAAATTTGAGCTAAAATAATAATTTGTAGTTGTTTCATTACGTCCTCCGATTCAGAACATATCGGCTAAACCGGAACCAGACTAAAGGGCGACTCAGAATGAGATTAAAGCGACCGAACTCAAAAATCAAAAATGCCTAGAAAACAAAAAATTTAGTTCCGTCATCGATTTTTTATGCTAGCCTGTACTCATGAAAAAAACGACTGCAAAAACTAAAGCCAAAGAAAAAGTAAAACCGAAAGTCGCTGCAAAACCCAAAGCGAAGACTGTTAAAAAAGCTCAGACCAAAGCAAAAGCAACTGCCAAACCCAAGCTGCTTGTTGAATTGATCAAACAAAAAATGGAGCAACAAAAAACTGGTGGCGCACAGAAAACCTTCGGCAAATTCGAACGCGGCAAACCTCGGAATGAAAACAACTCGAACGTCGGACCTTCATGGGGCGGACGAAAAGGGAATTAGGTTTTCTTTGATTCTACAGATTTTCCCTCATTCTGTTTCAATCTGAAACATCCTTAAGCCCTTGGTCTAGCTTATCGATAAGCTAGCAATAAGGGGCTCACCATGAATTTTAAATTTTCAAGGTTCAATCGTCGCCACATTCTTGCATTGAGCTCGCTTTCCGTTATTATTTTTCTTTTTCAAAACTTTTCTTCGGTTTCCATCGGCCGGTATCGTGCTTATATTGATAAAAATGGAGTTCCTTTCGAAGTTGTTTCTAAAGATGTCGACGAAAGCATCGCTCGAACTGAGTGTCTTCAAAACCAAAGTCGTTAATTGATCTGCACATTTGAAAAACCCGAGACGCTTCCCAAATTCCTAGCTCCATCAATCAACCTTCTCTCAATTGGAGTAAGTTTCCTGAGGGTGATTACAAAATCCAAGGATTTGTTGCTGATAGTCTTGGTCAAATTTATCCATCAAATGTCATTGCCGGATCTAATGAATGTGAAGCGAGATCTTCGCAGACAATGTGGACGTGTCTGTTAGATCCGGTGGTCGGCGTTTGTTCGCTGGATATTAAGTGGGATATACTCAATTCAAAAACAAGTACGCAAAACGTACAAATACAAGGACTTACTTTTGCGTCTGCACCATCTGGAAATAAAACAGCCCCTTGGATCGGCGGGCGTGGTCGCTTCGATCTTTACGATGGCAAAACATTATTAGGTTCAGTTCGAGTGGGAGTTAAGTAATAATTGAAGTTATTACTTATCGTTAAAACGAGTTAAACGCGAACTCCGTGGTTGATATCGATAACATACATTTACCTACTCGAAGGCGAATCGAAAAGATACATGGAGAATGAACTTCGCATAGTGTTAGTTGATTCCAATAATGAAGACATGTGAGAAAAACCATAGGGCTTGATTTCAGATTTACAAAGTGCGTTGAGGCAACTGATGAATGGCTTGAGCAAAAGGCAAATAAAATCGCTTGATTTAGCATAATCAAGTTGTTGTTATCACACAGTCATTCAATAATATTTACATTCAGTTCAGACTTGCTCCAGGCATTAGCTCCGTTTATTATTCTTTTCATGAAAAATATATTTCTTGGAACTTTATTCAGCCTCTTGGTATTTTCCGCAAAGGCCACGGTTTATAATCCCCCCGCTTATGAGTTTCGTGCTGACGAGTTGGTTGGTAAAATTGACAACCAAGATATTTACGTTCGTTTTAATGAAAGCTGTTGTTTGTCTGGCCAAACGGATCTTGGAGCTGAAGCAAGTTGGACCCATTCACAAACAAATAAAACCGTCACACACGATCTCTTTAATGGTAACGTTGGCGGCAAGCGCAATATGGCAACGGCTGCAATTTACAAAAACTATCTTATTTTAAGTTGGCAAGCAAACTATGGTCGTTTTGATATTGGACAAACATGGTATGAATGGCATTGGCTTCAATTCGATAATGTAAAACAATCCTTCTTTGGAAATCGAGGCTCATGTTCGACGAATTTAGATAAAGATAATGATCAAATTCCGGCCTTAAAAAAAGAATTCGCTAACGCACTCAAAGAGGAGCGTACGCAAGACGCGCTGGATTTTCTACGCAAGATCGTCGTTAGCAAACATTTCAGTAGTTACTACCAAAGATATGATTTCGAACAAAAAAATCCACCCGCAGAGCAACTCCAATTGATCGAGACCGAACGTCAATCGATCGATAAACAAGTTCGAGCAACTGATCCAGATTTTAAAAAAATTGGTGCAAAAATTTGTCACTTTATTCATAACTCTCCTCTACAGCAGTGGATCAACTCGAATAAAGAAGATGAACAATATGCAAGCGAGTCTGAGGACGAACATCACACGGACAAGCGCATTGTTCCACTTGGTGATTTCGGATTTTATTTACAACAAACTGGATACCTCGAAGAAGCCATTCCAATCCTGAAAAAAACCTTAGAACTTTCACCGTATCGAGCTGTCACGCAGTTGAATCTTGCGGATGCCTACTGGGACCTCGGTCAAACTCGTGAAGCGAAAAAGGCCTACAAAGCCTATGTGGAGGGAGTCAAAAAAACCTCTCAAACACAAGAAGCGCTCGAAAGAGCACGAACAAGAATCAGCTCCCCGTCAGCAAAAAAAATTGATTCAGTTTGGCTTTGTCCACAGCGATTACTTCGTGAAACCACACGAAAGAACTTTGCGACGAAAGTGAAACAATATTTAAATGAAGGCGGTGATCCAAATACCTATTTCGCAGATGATGGGAATAGTTTAATTAGATCACTTGTTGACGAAGCAATTGATATTTCCGATCTGAAAACATTGGATTTACTCATCACTCAGGGTGGTAAGGTCACCAAGAACAAGGTTTTTCAATACGCACCCTACTCAAACCTTCCTCCGTTAATTCGCGCTTTGAAAATCGAAAGCAGTAAAGAAAAAACAGCAATGATAAAACTACTTTTAAAAAACAGTGCACTGGAAGGGCTCGAGAAAGATGCCATTCGGTTTAATTATTTTGACCGAAATAAAATCCAGATAACTCGGCTTCTTTTAGAGGCTGGAGCGAAGGCTGATCTTAAATCGCTGATCTCCCCTGTGTTTTCAGAGACCACACGTGAATTTTGGGAAATGATCTTAAATCACGATAAGACTTCTGCTGAAAACCTTAAAACGATGTCGGACACAGGCTTCACTTTACTTCATCTTGCGACGGAAGCGAGGATTCCTTCGCTGATGACTCTGTTGATTAAACGAGGGGTTGATTTGAATGCGTTAACACCATCAAAAATGACCGCGAAAGATTTCACAGAACGATTTCACGAAAAAGAACTTATCGCAGCTCTAGGACCAAAAGCGTTGACGGCACTGGAGCTCGCGCAAAAGAATCCGCAGAAATTTGCTCATGAAAAGAAAAAATTTGACCATGTGCCAAAAGCGATCATCGATCTTATTCATGAGAGAGAAAAAACGAATAATAAAAATGGCGAACAAAAGTCATGTCCGGCAAATAGCCTGCCGAAATATTTTAAAAATCATGATAATGTATGAGCCAGAACAAACTTAGCTACACTTTTTACTGAAACATGCTATAGATTGTATCGAAAATGAAAATTATTATCTCAGCCTTTATTATTTGCTTCCTTTTAATTGGTGGCGTTATTTTTAACCTTGTATCCAAAGGGATTGCTTTACGATCAACTGGAGTCATTAAACCCACTCTTCTTGGAACAGATCACTATTTAGTTGCTCACTCTCTTGCGCTTCGTTTATTTCCTGAATTTCAAACCATGAAGACTGTTGTTTGGATGCCCGAACAAGGTTCAGAAATTTTAGTCGATGCCATCACTCTACAGACAGCCCTCGAGTTAAAAAAAGAAAAAACAAATGTGTTTCCAGAAATCATTTCCGTTTCTCCAACAGAAAATGAACCCTTACCTCAATTGACTATTTCTGAAAACTATCGATGGTGGATACTTCCAGCTGCTCGGCAAGAGTTATTAACCTCATTCAAAATTACTTTTTCAAATCAAAATTTTATTATCATATTTGTTGAATCTTTTAAGAGGAATGAAGCGTTTCCAGCTCAATGTGAAGAGATCAAAATTTTAAATCACGAGTGCCTGCGAGCTACCGCAGTTCGTGAAGTAAGCAAAAAATTGAAGTCAAATAGTCCTTACTTTTTTATGCGTCGGTACCAGGACAACGAATTTTATCTTTTTATAGAGAAGAAATAATCAGTTTAAATTTGCTCTTGCAATTCGATGAGGATTACATCACTTGAATGAGAATCTGCGTCTAAGTTATAATAAGATTCACTCGCTATCTCGATGACTTCAAAATTTTTCTGAATTGGAATTAAAAAGCAGTGATTCCCCTGCGTGCGAATTTCTTGATTGTGTTTATTTTTCAGAATGCGCATATCACATTGATAGCGTTGGCGATCATAGATTAAACTGATATCGACAACAGACCGATGACCCATCAAATCACATTTGATCAGATCTTCACCGCGAAAGTGCTGAACTGCACCTGGTAGAAACTGTTGCCCATTCAGAATTAGTCCGTCACCCGAAATAATTGTTAACCAACGATTGTAGCCGGCAAATTGTGAAAAAGTATTTTTATCATTTATTGTAGCACTGCTGAGACGCCAATGAAAATCACCTTTGCTGAAGTCTGAGTTCTCAGGCGAAATACGAATCTCTTTCGTTATGCCCAGCCCATTTTTCCAGGGCATGATTTTAAATTGCTCAGGCTTAATCAACTTTTTCATGATCCTTGCTTTAAAAGTGGTTTCATATCTTCGAGCATCGAAAAGTATTGCATCATTTTTTCTAGATCCTCAGCGATGACTTCAACAACAACGCCTTCGGCCGTGGTCATCTTTTCAGAACAGAATCCTTTACTGATTAAAAAATTAAAATTATCCGCACGAATCGCGTAATTCAGTTCGGTCATCGAATTTGTTTGCACCGTTTCTAAATTGATTTTACGTCGCCCTTTGGAACCCACGGGGCTCTTTAACGCGAAATGCACAATACCTTTAAGCATTTTCAGATCTTCATAACTCAGATTCAAACGATTTTCTTCTGACTTCATCAACCATTCATTATGCCACTCGACGAAATCAAACAGGAAATCGGGCTTTTTATTGATAATATTTTGCTTGGCATCTTCGAGATCGATGATCTCAAAAATTTTAAGTTCTTTTAAAGCTTGCAACAAAGTGGTCATTTTATTTGTCGGCTCGTGAAAAACTTGAATGGTGTATTTTCTTAAGACCCCAGGTGGAATCGATATGTGACCCTGGCTATCTTTAGTTCCGTATTTAAGACCGACAAAATTAAGGATCGCAAGCAGCTTGTTGATTTGTGCGCCGGAAAAGCGCTCTTCGGATTGAGTTTCGCCAAGTGTTTTAATTTTAAGATTGGCCTCACGAAGATTCTGATTCAGCGTTCTGACAATGGCACGAATCCATTCTGGAAGCTGCGACAGTTGCTGCAATAAACCCTTGTAAGGAAGTGCCACAACTTCAGAATCTTTCGTCGCTTTCACATTGGCACTGCGGGGTTTACTATCAAACAGGGCCATCTCGCCGACCATGGCACCCACACCGATTTCTGCCAGCACCACTTCAGATTTATTTTTTGTTTTCGTGATCGCAAAGCCGCCACTCCGAACGATATACATACAATCCGGAAAATCGCCCTCTTTAAAAAGATATTCGTCTTTACTGATTTTTTTATTCTCTGCCACGAATATAATTTCGCCACTGTTAAACAAAAATGACAATATCTTTGTGATTGATTAGGGACGCGGCTTAGGTCTGGGTGAGGCGGTGATTATTCTATTTTAAAATATTGTAGACCTTATAAGTCATCAAGCCGCGTGCTTGATTTTTATTTTTCCGTAAGTCATCCATCTTAAAAATTCATTCAGATCCTCGGACTGAGGATCACGAGAGCGCTCCATAAGTTGAGCATCATACAAACAGTAAAATCTAGATTTTGCTCGCGTAATTGAGACATTTAATCGTTTGGGATCAGATAAAAAACGCAGATCTTGATGATTTGCACCAGAACTTCCGAACGATAAAAATATGGCTTCTTTTTCTTGGCCTTGAAAACGCTCGACAGTATCAACAAGAACTTTTGATGCTTGATGAACACCGAGGCGATGTTGCAAAGCTGAATTGACCAGCCCCGCTTGTGCACGGTACGGACAAATAACACCAACATGATTTAAACTGATATCGTCTTTAAATATTCTTTCAATTTTGTTAGTGATAAAATCAGCTTCGTTTTGTGAAGATTGACCAGAGCTCAAAGAATCAAATTTTCTGTGTTCCATGCAGTCATCTGGAAATAGACCAAAATGACCGTCGAAAAAATCACGATTTGCGACTGATGAATGTGGGACCAGTTTTCCTTTATAAAATTTTTCAGAAGACCATGCTTGAATATCACTTCGCATTCTATACTGGGTCTCGAGCATGGGTGTTTCATTGTTAATAAATAATGAAAACACATTATCGAACGGAAGCATCGTATGTTTTGCCTCATAAACCGGAGACAACTGAAACTGATCTCCGACAAGGACGACTCGCTTTGCTAAACGATGTATAAATGGCCAAAAATAAATTGGAATCTGGCCTGCTTCATCGATCACGAGCAAATCAAATTTTGGAGCGGTCTGATTATAAACAAGTTTATGCAATGTCGAACCAATCAGTTTAGATTCTTTAACTTCATTTTTTTTAAAATCAAGTGAAACAAAATTCGTCTCCCCTTGAACATTAGGATAGAACTCTCTTTTCACTTTTTCAGAATTCCCAACCCGTGCCCAGTCATATTCAAAATCATCACTAACAATTCGTCCGATCAGATTATCTACGGCAGCATTTGTAAATGATGTCACACACACTTTCATATTTGAACCTAATGCAAGATTGATCACGACGCGGAGCAATTGAGTTTTACCCGTCCCAGGTGGTCCTTGAATAGCGCCGCTTAAATTATTTTCAATCAAATAATCGACGGCTGATTTTTGTGAGTCATTCAGATTTTCGTGTAATTTTTTAAATTGAGGGTCTTGCGTGGAAAGCGTAAAATGCTCAGTTCCTAAAATTTTGGGATGATCTGAACTTGAAAGTGTATTTAGTTTTTTAATCAGTAAATTCGTAAATCTAGTCGACGCGCTTTTAAAAAGAAAAACCTCTCGAACATTGTCAGCCATTAATGGTTTTTCACCAGAGATCACGATCTGAATTTTTCCAATCGCAGGATATGAGATCTGATCAATCTTCCAATCATAAGACAAATTATCAGATAGATCCGCATTCGTCTTTTGTGTTCTGAGCTCTACCCGGTCACCTGGTCTGAATCTGGAATAAAAAACATCGCCTGTTAAAATCCATTGTTTCAAACCAACTTGTTGTTTCAAAACCAAAGGACCTAAAGCATCACCCGCTTCGCAGATCTGACTCAATGAAGAATCTGTTTCATAGCGATACTTTGAGTACTGAGCTCGTTTTTCAGACTCCAGCATTTTCTCAAGTGAATTGATCTCGATTTTTGGTTTAGGAACGTTCATCAAGAATCATTTCGGACGAATTCTTGTGTAGTTTAACAATTAGAGCGAGGTTAGGACTTTGGTTGGGTAAAAAGGTTGGTTTCAAACTCTTTCCTCTTCTTAATTATTATAATAAAACTCATAACTGAACCGAGTTTGTCTGCTCTGTCAGTTTATTCTAATTATCTAGAAAATCAAAAAATCACATCTGAATTAATGTAGATAGGTGTGATTTTTGACTTATATGCAATTATTCAGACTGTTTAATTTGAGAGAAAGGAAATTAATTAGACTAATGCTTTAATTAAATTTAAAGGCCTTCTTTAAATTTTTCAAACTCTTCATCTACTAAATTAAAAATTTCGCATGTGCTATTCTGGCATAAATACCCAACTATATTTCCATAAGAATCTAAATGAACAGCTAACACTTCATAATCAGAATATTTTCCACTGTCTGACAGTCTACACTTTTTACTTATTGAAATAGTATTTGCTATTTCTGTAGGAATTTCTAAATCTTCATCCATCATTTTACACTTCCTTTGTTGTAATTATTTTTTTGTTGCTTTTAATTTGTTGCGATATTTATTACATTCTTCTTGCGTTTCAAACCATGCCGATTTTGATGAGCCACAAATGATTGCCTGAGTATTTTCTTCATCTAATTTGCACCCTTCTGTTTCCATTAGTGCCGAACTAAACTTTAAAAATGAGCCAGTATTCATACAAGCGCCAATAAATTCTTTTCCATTTTTTGGTGTTTCTTTAAAAACAGACCATCCAGCATAAGAATTTTGGCTGCACACTAAAAGCATGATAATTATGTTTTTCATTTCTATCCTTCATTTTAATTTATTTCTGCACTTAAAAGACTAAGCGGATAAATACAACACCGCATCTAAAATCTGCTTAACCCTATCATCCCTGTCTTTATGTCGAGTAAATTTAAAAATCGCAGAACTATTTAAAGCATTTCTCAATTCCTTCCGGACTCTGCGACTGTTTATAAAACTTCTTATAGATCTGACTTACATTTGAGTAACCAGACATTTTCATAATTTTAATGATTTCTTTTTCAAATTCTGTGTGTGCTGGTAAATTGACAACTGATTTTTCTTGAGCGGTTTCGAATCCCGCATGCTTTAACTGAATAATATCGATTTCCTATTTCTGATTTTGTTTTGCAAACGGATGTGATCTGTTTGAATTTTTGCTATAAGCCTGTGGAAGTACTGACTCCGCAAAAACTGACTAAATTATTGTGAAATAATTTAGTCTAATAATGATAATTTGGTTGCGGTGTAACTGTTGCACACCTGCAGATTTCTTTCTCAGCAAGAGTTCGCGCTAAGGATATGACAAATTCAAGAAACAATTGGATTATAATTTTAAATTAAATCAACGAGATTTTCGCTTATTCCAATCTTTTGGAATTACAGTTCTTTTTGAATCTAAAATTATTTTCTTAGTTTTTTTTGCAAGATTCTTTACTTTTTTCCCGGCAATTACCTTACGCAAATGACCCTTTCCCATAATTCTTTCGCGCGCTTTAATATATCCACCAAAAGCTAAACCTTCCGGTGAACTTGATGATGGTAATTTACTGATTCCGTTTTCTAAAGCCTTCATGTTAAGCATGCTTTCGTCTAACATGGAGTAAGCTGCCAAAATATAGAATGCTGTCCTCTCATTTTTTTTATCCGGAGCCCCAACTAATGATTCTAGTGAGCTTTGTAACGACTGTTTTCCGTAGCACATAGCAAACATTTGCAATGTAGTGAAAGAAAATGAAATCTCAGGAATTTTTAAGTTTTTATTAACTAAAACTTGAGCAAGCTTTTTATCGTCACGAAGGCCAATAGCTTCAGATGCTCCAGAATTGATCGCCTTTACTTTAGCCGCAACCGACGAATGATAAAGAGCCTGAGAGATAAGTCCTAAATTCTTCAGCTTAGAAAATCTGTCGGTAAAATTATTTACCTCTTTAGCAGAGAGAATACTTAATAACTTGTCATCTTTTTGCTTACCACCGGCAGCAAAAATAATACTGTCTTCCCAGTTATATTTAAGAAAGTTTTCTTTAATTGTAGCGTGGTCCCAATAGTGATCTTTAATTTCAGATCCAGCAAGAAACTCCATAAAAGCTCTCTGTGTGAACTCGAAAGTGCCATTGGTTACTCGGCAAATTTCGCCAAATGTTGTGATCTTTATTATGTATTCAGAAGGATCTATGTGTGACTGGCCCGTTGTAGCAAGTAAGTCCTTAGCAAGATGTGAAATTTCCTTCAGAGTGACAGTCAGTTTAGCATTAGAAACCATATAGTAAGCAATACTTTGCAATAGTGCTCTAACCTGCTTGTAGTCTAATGGTTGACTTGGATCGCGACGTTGTTCCCAACGCCCCAAAGTAATGTCGAAATACATATGAAAAAACTCATACGCATTATTAGGTAGCTTTCCTAGTTCTAGGTTAATAAATACTTTTCTAAGAATGTTAATTGCTAAAGGTGTGCGAGGCAGTCGCTCTAAAAGAGAACCTTGAATAATCTCTCGGTATAAATTTTTTGCTTTAGGGCTAGTGCTAACGATAGCTCGAGAGATTGCCTGCGATGCTTGTGACAAGTTGATTTCATTTAATAGCCAAGTTTCAAATGAAAAATCCAATTTCTTACTATTATCATCCATAATTCTCGACAAAATAATAATACTTGAATCTTGCGTTTGATTTTTTATTAGAAGATCTAGTTGATTAATAAATTTAACACTCTGGTGCATTTCAAATTCATCAATAAAAAAACAAATACCGTAATTTTTAATCCAGGTATCTATCTCTCCATCAGCAACTTCGAAATTTAGGTAAGTTAGAGATTTATTTATAATCTCTTTTAAGCTTGGTTGAGAATTTGAATCGAACCAAACCGAACGTGCATAAATTGGAACTTTTCCTATTTTAACTTCTTCTTTTTTGTCTTCTTTTTTTAATAATTTTAGGCATATATCGGTATAGTTTTTAACGATGTAGGTTTTTCCTGAGCCCGTTGGTCCTTGAAACCAAACACGTTTATTTTTTTGAACTATTTCTAAAGGGTTTGCTGTATTGGAATTTTGGTTTGTTATAGGCTCAGTTTCGTTCAGCCTTTTGAAACAGGTTGTCGTAATTGCATCTGCCACTTTAAACTCTGGACTGTCAGTTTCTGTGATTTGTTCAATGAAATTTTTCACGCAATTTAAATAACGAGACATCGGAGGAAGTTCATAAGCCCACAACTCAGGGTAATGCTTATCAATTAAAGGAACTAAAACATCTATATTTAAATAGCTTGTGTTTTCCTTGTTGTAGGGTTGTAAACTTTTAATAATTTGTGCCTCGGCAGCATGTGAGATATTTCCATTTGTAACAACATATACCTCGGAAACATATTTATCTTTTTCATTCCATGTAGCACTTGAAAAAGGAGTTTTCCATGCTTGATCTACTTGACGTTCAATATCAACTAAAGTGGTTTTAGCTTTTGAAGAAGTGTTACTAATGTCGCCGACTTTCGCAACAACGGCTGTATATTTCGCTCTCCCCAGAGCATCCGATTTTCTCAATATAACGTCTTTGCCGAGTTCGTCTGGTCCATGATTGTTCGCGTATTCGAACCCGAGTCCTCGAAAAATTGGAATTAACACTTGTTGAACAAATAAAACTTCGTCTCCATCGTAATCTTTTAATATTTGATGCTTTGTTTTCATTCGCTCCCCAAATCTCTTAATTTTTATTTCCAAACAGTATCAACGATAACTCTATAGATAATCAACTTTTGATGCATTTTTGATAGATTAGATCGTGTGAACCAGAGGAACCACTGGCTCCATGAAAACTGACTTAAGTATTTGAAATGATTTATCTCTGGTACCGAGAAATTGGTTGCCTCGTCGATTTTACTATAAAATCAACGGCTTAACTGACGAATGTGGTTACAATGTAGCCATCAAGTTGTCCTCAGTCAATGCCGTTGATCCATTAAAGATCAATTAGGCAACACTAGGTAACCTCCTTGTTGTTAAGGGGATTACTTTAGCACCGCGGACGTTCTCGTCTTCAAAACTATTACCTACAGCGTTCATAAGGACTTTACTTGTGCTTAAAGGATCGTCAGACCTGTAATCTAATGGGTCTGTGATGCCTTTGTCATAAATCCCCGAAAGTCGCACGTAGTGCATCATCGTCTTAAGGCTTTTCCAGCCGCCAACGCGCATAACACTAGGTACATCGACTCCGCGCTTTAAAAGTTCTGTAGCAAAGCAAGCT
>JBPOIE010000073.1:0-5249 GCA_052034855.1 Bdellovibrionota bacterium
TGAATTGGTTGCTGTGCTCGGAGACGGATCATTTCGAGATTCGCACACAATTCTCCAGAAAATTCTGCGCATTTCTGCAGACAAGAAAATCACTCTCGAGGAGGCTGAGAAGATTACCGGCTCTCCAAAAAATGTTTTGATAAATGAAATTCTTGAGTCGATGTTGTCTGGCGAAATGGAGCGCGGATTGTCTGCGATCAAAACTGCGAGCGACGACAATTTGGATTACAAAGTTTTGTATAAATTATTGCTTGAAAAGTATCGTAATTTGTTGTTGATGCGAGTGGCTCCGGCGCACAAGGTGCTTTACGAGGAGTCTGTTTCAGAGGACGACAAAGTATGGTTTGCGGATTTGATTAAAAATTATGGCGAGAAAATCGACAGTTTGAAATTGGTGAAGCTGCTGAACATTGGCGTCGAAATGTCGCGCTCATATTTGCCGTTTCTTCCGATCGAGTTGGTGTTGATTGATTTGGCAGGGAAGAAATAGAGGATTGATAAAGTTTTTTCTTGACTTTCGCAATCATTTTGCAATACTAATATTGTATTACGACGAAAAAGGATCCGAAAAGTCTCGTGCTTTAGGAGCCTTTTTCATTTATTTCAGGTATGAATTCTACTGACTTCTTAATGTTTTCAATAATGTCAAAAAATTCACTCCCTAATGGATTATATAGAGAGGAGTAATTTACATTTGGAAATAATATTTTTCTTAATTTATTCTTTGAAATCAGATATGTTACTAATTTGAAGTAGTCTCCATCGCCAGAAACCATTATGGCTTGTTCGAACGGTGCATTGTCAATAATATTCCTCATGACTTCAAAAACAATATCAGTATCTACGTTGCCTTTTTTCTTCGAAGTCAGACTATTCTCATGTGACTTAAAAATTACAACATATCCGCACTTTTCTAATTTTTTGTAGAGTCCTTCGCAATCAACCAGACGATGTCCAAGAAAATAATATGCAACCTCTACGTCGTACATATCCTTTAAATATGTTCTAAATTTGAGATGGCTGACTTTCCAATTTCTTTCCTTGGTACCTAAATTTAAATTTTGGCCGTCAATAAATGCAATATTCATGACCAACATTATACTGATGAGGTATGAAATCCTGATAAAGAAGTTTTAAAGATTTGATAAAATTTTTTCTTGACTTCTTTTGCTCGATTGTTAGACTTTAATTACTCCTGCAAAGTCAAAACGTTAAAAGGACTGAAACTCGTTAACGACCCACACCAAAGGTGTGGGCTTTATCGTTTTAGAAATCTTAGAGACCCTACTTCGAATAGATATGAAACCTAAGTAAAGAATCTCTAAAGAAAAGATAAAGTTCCACCACAAAACCCCAGAGATTGAAATAATTCTCTAAAAATAGTATGCTAACTTAAAGCGATTTGAGTTTTCTGTCGCAAATTGCCCGATCGTCTAATGGTAGGACACATCCCTTTGAAGGATGGTATTGGGGTTCGAGTCCCTGTCGGGCAGCACATAATTGAAGCTTATTTTTCAACACTTTTAAAACACCCTTTGCTGAGGTTAGAACTTTTTGTTATAATCTTTTTATGTCAGAAAAATACAATATACCAGAACAAAATTTTTTGGATTCTATGGAAGGGCTTGAGACAATTGATGATTTTAATAGTGAAGAGTTTGTGTTAGATGAAAGTAATGGTAATCAAGAGCAGCAAAATGTAGAAGAACTTCTTTATGATTTAATTTATAACGGAAAAGAACCTGGTAATGATGATTCTGTGGAAAAAATACTTGAGCATAGGAAAGATTATGTAAAGAAAATTAGAAAAGGAATGAAAGAGATGATACAAGAATGGCACGACTTAATAAAACCAAAATATGTTATCTTGACTGAAACAGCAGGAACCCCCTTTGGTTATGTGTTTAAGGAAATGTGGCGCACTGCGTATCCTGATGAAGAATTACCTAGATTTTATAGAATTGATCCTAGATTTATAGAGAGCTATGTCAGCTGGCGGGAGAAAAGTGAGACGCTATCTGATTATATAGACAAAAGGATTGAAGACAAGGATGCGAACTTAATTTTTTTTGATGAAAGCATTGCCACAGGAAAAGGTCTCAAAGTTCTAGAAAACAGATTTTCAACTGTTAATCATTACGGAGTCAAAAATGCTAATATTTTCTCATACTGGGGTTTTGGTTCTAAAGGAGAAAAAAACTTAGGGGGGGGCATGATTCGGGGTGACGGTAGCGAGCCTCAACAACATGCTGGTTACCCAATACATCCAGTTCCTAATAAGTGGCGAATTACTGAAAAAGTAGAGAGAAGCCCTGGTCCATTTATTCGTGAAGATGAAGAAAAACCTACAATCACTAGTAAAATTAAAAAAGGCCCAGAAAGAAAAGTTGCATTAGAAAATATTAAGAAACTTAAGAAGATAGGGGTGATTTTGGGACAGGAGATGAAGGAAGAGACTGAGCTAAAATAGTTTTTTCACTCATCAAACAGGTTCTAACATCATCCAAGAGCCCCAGCCAGTTTGAGCTAGCTTAAGTTGTGTTAAAATTATGGAAAAAGAAAAAATGCAAAAAATAACCCCATACGAAAAACTTAATGAAGTGATAGAGTTTTTTTCTAAAAAGATAGAAGAAATTCTTGGGGAAAATCTTGTTGGACTCTATCTGACAGGATCCCTCTCCTATGGTGATTTCGTATTAGAACGTAGCGATTTGGATCTTCAGGCTATTACTAAGCGTTCACTTTTACCCGAAGAATTAGAGCAGGTTAAGCAGCTTCATCTAGATATCGAGAATGCACACCCTGAATGGGCAGGACGAATCGAATGCTCATATTTGCCTGTGGGTTTAATGGATGAAGTGCTTCCACCTAAAACTCCAAGACCATGGTGGGGACATGGAGAATTCTATTCCGAAGCACCTTATGGGAATGAATGGATTATAAATCAATATCAATTATATAATCATGGAATACCACTTTCTGGGCCCGACTTTAAGACGTTAATCAGACCAATTGATATTGTTGAAGTACAAAAGGCATGTGCAAGAGATTTGTTTCAAGAATGGGAACCGAAAATAAATGACCTAGAATGGTTTAATGATCCTCATTATCAATCATATTTTGTCCTTAATTTATGTAGAATTCTACATGCAATCATAAACAATGAGGCGGTCTCAAAGAAAGTCTCAGCCGAAGGAATAAAAAAAGAATATCCGGAATGGAAGGATTTGATTGAAGAAGCTGAAAATTGGAAGTTTGGAATGGAAATGAATAGAAAAGAGGAGGCTATCGCCTTTATAGGGTTTGTAATTGAAAAAGTTAAGGAGAGGAATCTGATATAGTGCTCGAGTTGCGTCGATTTTGGATAAAGAATTGTGCTAGTATAAACATACTGGGCAATGCTGACCGCGGTTCTAGCTCAAGCTCGCCAGCCAACTTGGGATAGCACGAGTTGCATTAAAATGACAAAATTAGAAAAGTATTTTAGAGATCAGTCACTAGTATTGAGAGCACTTGGTGAAAGTGTTTCTAATATAAACCATAGAGGATCGATTGGAACCTGTCGAGAAGCTTTTGTTAAAAACTTTCTCCAAAAATCTTTCCCAACAAAGTTTGTTGTTGGTAGCGGCGAGATTTTTGATTCTGACGAAAAATGTAGTCAACAATGTGATGTTATAGTTTATGATGAATTAATGCCGGTATTGGACTATTCTGGCTCACAACAATTTTTAGCAGAGGGTGTATTTTCACATATCGAAGTTAAATCTAACCTTAGCTCGGATGAACTAAAAACTTCTCTTAAAGTTACAAAATCAGTTAAGGTAATCAAAAGAAAAATTGATGCAATAATGCACACTGGTGATATACCCGAAAAAGTATTTTCGTGTGTGTTTGCATATAAAGGTGTATCTGAAGAGATAGCAATGAAAGCACTTAATGAATATTATGAAGATGAAGATGACATCGATAATAAGATTGATGCGATTTGCGTTCTCAATGAGTATATAATTTTAAAAAACATAGATGGTCATGGGGTTACAAAATTGATTGGCTTTAAAACAAAAGAAGACACACTTGCAATATTTTTTACAAAACTCTATCAATCAATGTACAAAAATTGGATGGGTCAACCGGATTTATTTAAATACATAGAAAATACACAATTCGTAAATTTTTAACTTCACGAAAATTATCAAACATGACAAAAACATTATCTTTTGGAGAATATGTAAAAGAGCGGGTATATAGAGTTGTTATTAAATATAGTAATGGTGTGGAATCCTCAGGATCAGGTTTCTTTATAAATAAGAAAAAATTCATCACGTGCTTTCATGTTATTTTTGGTGGTGAATTAAGAAATATTAGAAGTCTACCAGAGTACAATTCTATTCAGGAGGATAATGAGCATGAAAAATTAAAAATATTTTATACCAACAGAACGCCAAGTGTGTTTGTGGAATTGGAAAATGGTGTCAAAGTAACTGCTGAAGTTGATAAATTTAGTGAATTTTACGATATCACCATCCTTAACGTAGAAACTATAAATAAGAGTGTAAATGTTTGTAAAGTCAATACTGAATCAACCCCAACTTACGGTGATTTTGTTTCATTTGGAGGTTTTCCGAATCAGTTTGGATATACTCATGATACTGCACCTTTTGCATATACTGAGGGTGTTGTTTCTTCTTTCCCAGAGACTACTATCGGCGGTGAAAATTACGAACACATTAAAGTCAACGCAATTAATTTAAGTGGCAATAGTGGAGCCCCTTTATTTTTGAAGGATAAGAAGACTGTAATAGGTTTTATAAATGGAAATATGAACTGGGGAAGAGATGATTTACTTGTTGCACAGATAATGTCAAACGGGCAAACAAATTTATTACCAGTGTCATTACGAGTTCCGTTGAGTATTGCCTATGCAACCTCGTTTAAACTTATTAAAGAGCAAACAAGATTAATATAATCGCTCGAGATGTGTCGATGAGCTTAAGGAAAGTATCTTAAACTGGTTTTACAGGCACTGGCTAACTACGATTCTAGCTAAATCTCTCCAGCAAATTTCACGAAACAATATATAATTACCCAATATGAAAAAAGAAATAAAAATCAATTTTAACAATGAACCCGAAGGTTTGGTCACCGAAGAACAGATTAAAAGACTTTTTCTTAATCCGACGAGGACTATTGTCGGACCAAAAGAAGGTCTAGTTTCAATTGTAAAAGACCCTTTAGATTCTGCAAAAAAA
>JBPOIE010000030.1:0-29206 GCA_052034855.1 Bdellovibrionota bacterium
TTATGAGTCAAAGACTGAATATCGGTTTTGGTGCAAAAACCAGATATCAATTACCCATGTCGAATAACGTTTTTCAAATGCCGTATGCGGTGATGGAGAGATTAAACAAACCAGCACATATCGTTCATTTGAAAGAACGAGAAACTTACAACTTTATTAAAGAAGTACAAAAATGTGCTTTACAGACTTCGGATCAAGAAAAATTAGATCGGTTATTTATTCTGATTGAAGATCAGCAAATATTTCCATTTTTCGAAGAGATTGAAAGTGTAAAGAAAAAATTGTCAAACAACGATTCGACAAAGTTTCAGTTTAGTTACCCCGATCTTGAGACAAACGAAGAGTTCACACAATCTGAAATGAATTCATGGGCGGCAAGTATTCTGACAGATATTCGTAGTGCCCTTGATCGCGCTCTGGCATCGGCGAAATTAGAACCTTCAAATATCGATTCCGTCTTTTTAACAGGCGGCACGGCCTATGTCCCCGCTATTCAAAATATATTTATCGATCGATTTGGCAAAGAAAAGATCGAATCAAAGAATTTCTTTCATTCGATCTTAAGCGGCCTTATGGAGAGCGTAAAATAAAACGCGATTTAAAATTGACAATCAATAATGACACCACTTAATGCAAGACCTTGACTAGGTAATAAAAGCTGGTGATGAAAATATTGATTTGATCCTGCAATGACTTCGTGTTGACTACTCGACCCCACTTGAAGAGATTGAGAATAGATATTCATGACAACAAATTCTCGGTTGTCGCGTTGAATACGAGCCACAAAACCAGAAACACCAGCAAATTTATCTGCATTAAACATGAACATTGAACCATGTGGATTATCTGTCGCTTCGACTTGAAATGAATTTCCAGTGACTTCACCTTCGAAATTTTGTTGAAGGTCGCAATTTAAAGTTTCTCCTGCAGAAACTCCCACTGAAACTAATACGATTAAAATTAGACTGAGTAATTTTGACATTTTATTTTCCTTTTTTATTTTTTATTTTTTTTAGCGCTTGAACATCGATCGGCTTTTCTGACAACAAACACTCATCATCAGCATATTTCATCGTATAGTTATATTCTTTTCCATCGGCCTGAAACAAAACTGTCATTTCAATGTATTTATAGTCTCCGGCAAAACTTGAATCAGTAATGACAGACGAGTAAAGTGCCCATGGTCTTACATCAACGCCATTGACCATCAGTTTTTGATCATAGTTCAAACATGCAAATTTATTTTCACTTGTCCAAGTACAGCTTGCGACGGGAAAAGAGGCTTTAAAGCCCTTATCTAATTTCAAAATAGTTTCAGATTTTTCAGCCAATAGATTTAAATCATTCGGAACTACAATTGAATGCCAAAAAGGAGCATATTGACCCCCATTGTGATTCGTAATTTCAAAATTCATCAGATTGGAAATTGTTTTAATCTCGAACGTTGTTGATGGCGCCAACGAGGTCATGCAAATTCCGTAAACCTCTGCAGCCTGCAGTTTTAAGGTACCCAAAAGAAAAATTAACACGATTGAAAGTTTCATAATCCCCCACAATATTTACTTGTGGAAGATCTTAGATCTCAATTCAAAGATTTCAACAGACTTATTTTATAATCTACGCTTAGAGTCATATTCAATTAATGATTTGAATTCGTAACGTCAAAATAAATTTTACGGCGAATTCCGTTATCAAGTTTAAAGGAAATTGAACGCGGCCCAATATTAGCAGTGCCACTCACGAATAAATAAAATGGATAGTAAACAGATCCATTGAATAGACTTGTAGAGGAATTGACTTGTGAGCCCCCGGTACAAGAAGGATCATTTTTATGCACGGAAATCTCCGCCATAGTAGAATCTGCACTATCAATTTCAATCTCTCTAGAGGAAATAACAGTATTTGGAGTAATAATCAAATTTCTTTTTTGATCGATGAGTTGTAAATTTAAAGGAATGCAGATATTTGGCTTTAAATAGTTTTTAAAATCAAATCTTAATTCTGCAACAAATGGGAAGGTTGCTATTTCTTTATTGATTTGCACTCCAGTGTTTGCTGGTAATATGCTAGATCCAGCCGATTGAACCACTTGAATATTAAAAAATGGATCATTATCGCTGGACAATCTCATGTATAATACTTTACTTGATATACCATATGTCATTCCAAATGTAGTTTGCGGACTAGAACCCGAGTTACATTCAGCAGGAGTATTAAAAAACTGCGTAGGAAAACTACCTGCAACTCCGCTAACATATGTCGTGATGTCAAAAGAAATAGCAGCACTTGAAGTTGGGAATTCACCATATAACTTTCGATAATTTACTTTTATAGGTGTACAGACATTTTTAAGCGCAGCTCTTGGTGCGACGATTTCAAATTTATATTCATCTTCATACCTAGTTGTAAAAAAACGCGTGGGGCTCTGCATATTTGATGATCCTGATGGTACGACTATAGCTACTGACAAATCTGAACTCGTCACATCGGTTGACGAAATTTTTGTCCACACCCTTTTAAAAAACTGACCAGCAGGAATTGTGACAGATTCGGTTGGATCATTACTGGCACATTTCGCGAAATTTTCATAAATGACTGGGGTCGAAGATAATCGAGGTACCGAAAAATCTTGGCTAATGACAGAAGCCTGCACAGGAAATGGCAAAACTCCTGGCCCTGATGTTTGACTCGCCCGTAATGTAATATCTAAAGGTTCACACGCCGTTCCAGATTTTTTTCGCAATGTATTTTGCGGGAAAGAATTATTTTCAATCAGGGCCATCGTCGCTGGAGGCAATGAAATCTTATCTCCGAACGATGGAAAATGAAAATCATCCATCTTCGTTGCATTTGCTATCGGCAGCAAATTGATGGGAACAGTCAATTCTTGGCCAGCTAGAAATTTTATAGGTTCAGATTTACCAATCAGATAGGGTTTTGAGAAATGAGATTTCGTTGGTTTTTCCGTAGAGGATTGAATATCGCGACATTCATTGACGTCTAAGGCATTAAATCCAAAAACAAAAACAACTCGATTTTCTCCAGGAGAAACGATCAACTCAATACTTGAACCCGCAGGCCTTATGCCAACATAGGGACCAAACTGCACATTCGGTTGTAAAACTCCGGCCGCATTTTTAACTCCTGCAAAATTAACATTCAGAAATTGTTCTGGTCCGCCAATCCCTACCAGATAACAATTTATAGGCACATCATTTGCGCTCGTAGAAGTATAACCGGTAGGAACTGTCGACGAAAACTCGTCTTGCGTATTTGATCCATCTCCGCCTTCATCACTCAGAATTGAAACTTTCGAATTCACTTGTTCACTCATAAAACTTGCACCCGTCAGTTCTGGCAGCTGAATGACGACTTTTGAATTCTCAGTATCAACTGCTCGAGTACATGATATAAAAAAACCGCTGATGATTAATAAAAAGAAAATATTTTTCATATAAACACATATCGGATGTTTCTTCTAAAAACATAAAACTTTTGTCCCAACTTGAGACAGCTAATTCATTGTTGGCAAAGACTGTGCAATCTATCTTTTGCAGTTGATATTTTTCTCAAGGAATGAATACATGCGATTTGAAGAAAAAAAGATGTTTATCAATAAAACAATTGTCATCAGACGACTGACAATCTGCGCTCTAACCCTAGGGCTAGGAATGAGTGCTTTGGGCCAAGATCAATGCCTGCGACTCTTTGAAACGCCTGAATTTATCAACTCAACCCTTCCGACGATTAAAATGTCTTCACAGTATGCGGGTGAAAACAAAGGCCAATATATCGACCCTTTGACAAAGGAAAAATGGAAAGTGATCTATTTTTCAGATGCTGAAAAAAAGAATTTCGAAATCATTTATAAAAATAAACTATTTTGGGCAAATGACGGGAAAAAAGCAAACTCCGAGTTTGATTCAGAAGCCTTGAGTTTCAATCACAGTTTAATAGTGATCGACAAAAACTTTAAAATATTTACTTTGCCTTTTGAAGAACGAGGCAAGTATCACCATTCAAGTTTATCCGCCGGAGAAGATATTCTGTTTGCGGGAACTGTGGCTTTTTCGGATGGCTATATCCGTGAACTCTCGGATCTCAGTGGCCATTACAAACCCACACCTGAACAAACAATCCTTATTTTAAAAGAATTACGTCGCCGTGGCGTCGATTTAAGTCATTTAAAAGTCAGTGGCCGAATTGCTCAGGTTTTACGTCACACTCCGATGCTTATGCCTCTCGAAGTCCAAGAGCTCATCGGCGCATCCTAGTTTATTGCTTGAATTCAATTTGAATCCGTCGCCCTTTTATTGTAGCCTTTTTGAATGGAATCAAATCAATCAAGTCTCAGTAATATTTTATTTAATATCTTTATCCCAGTCATGATCCTGAATAAAGGTCATAAAATCGGACTTAATCCAACACAGGCGCTTTTTATTGCATTGTCTTTTCCACTGTGTTTTGGCCTCTACTCATTACTTAAAGAAAAAAAGATGAACTACATTTCCGTCCTTGGGCTTTTAAATATTTTATTCTCAGGCATCTTAACTATTTTAGCCTTGGGTGGAATTTGGTTCGCTGTTAAAGAAGCTTTTTTCCCACTTTTGATTGGCGGTTTTGTTTTGGCCTCAAGCTTTACAACAAATCCTTTCTTTAAAACACTCTTTTTAAATCCGGCGGCCTTTAATGTTTCACAAATTCATGAAAAGCTCGACACAGCCGAAAAACAATTCCAATTTGAGAATCTGATGAAATCCTCAACGAAGTGGCTTTCGGTTTCTTTTTTAGTGAGCGCCGCTTTAAATTTTATTTTATCACTCTATATTTTCACACCACTGGCAGACACTTTGTCCGTCACTGAGAAACAAGAACTTTTAAATCAACAACTCAGCCAAATGACTGTGACATCAATGGCCGTTATTTTAATTCCGATGATGATCTTTGTCGGATCTATTCTCTATTTTGCTTTTAAGAAAACGACACAAATGACTGGACTTTCTATGGATCAATTATTTGTTAAATAATTTTCGAAATTCAGTCCCGTTTTAAAAATCCCATCCACCTTCAGGAGCTGGAGGTGGCGGTGGTGGCAATGGAGCCTCTCCAAAACCGCTCTCAAACCCTGGACTCTGATCAAACGGAATCGGTGGCGGAGGTGGCGGTATTTCTTCAAAATTTTCAATTGGCTGTGGTGCATAATCGACTGGAGCAGGGAAATCCATTGGATTTTCTGGCACAGGAGCTCCGCCGCCAAATGTAGATCCAGTGTTTGACTGTTTGCTCGAATTTTTGACCCACTTGTTGTTATATCTTTTTCTCAGTTCGTAACGAGGTCGATTGTTATACAATTCAAGTTCTTCCATTTCAGACGCATGATCTGTATCCGCGTACTGACTAATCACAAAATTACGAGTTTTAACATGAATCTGTCGTGCTTCTTCGAGCCATTTATTTCTGTCATTTTTAACTTTCAAATCAGCTAAATACTCGGGACTGGATTCATCCAAATTTTTCATTTTATTTTTTTTATGCTGTGAAAGTCCTCGCTCACGTTCGATATCAAATTTTTCTTGTTCTTCTAAAAAAAGAGCCAAACCTTTTTCACGTTCGCGATTAAAAATCTTTAAATCATCAGCTTGTTTTTTGTAACCTTTACGACGCTGTTGATTAAAACTCAGTTCTTGATTGAGCTTCGCAGCGAGATCTGTATCTTCTGCGGCCTTCGCAGTCAGCGACAGACAGACACTTGTTAAAATAAATAAAACTCTGACAGATAATTTCACTTTTTTTAGATTATCAGAGCTCGATATCGCCGAGCACACACATTCAAAAAAAATTGTCCAAAAAGTCTGAAAACTCGACTTTTGTCTTTATCTTAAAACTTTTTTAAGCTAGCCTCGTCCGACGGCCTTTCAAAGGTCAAAAATAACTGGGAAACAAATCCCACCGGAGACTTGTATGGAATTTCTGCAAAACTTGGGTTTATTTTTTTTCCAAACCTTAATTATTATCGTGGGTATCATTGCTGTGATTTTAACAATTGCAGCCGTTGCAATTAAAAACAAAAATCATAAAAATTTTGAAATCGAAATTTTAAATGAAAAACACCAAGATCAAAAGTCTGCTCTGCAATCTCTACTTTTATCAGCGGATGCATTGAAAAAAGAAAAAAAGAAAATCAAAGCCGAAGAAAAAGCCGAAGAAAAAAATGAGTCCCCCAAACCTCCAATTTATGTCCTTGATTTTTTAAAGGGCGATATTAACGCATCCAGTGTTGACCATTTTCGTGAAGAAATTTCTGCTGTGCTTTCAGTTGCTGAAAAAGGTCAATCTGTGATCATTAATGTCGAAAGTCCCGGCGGCGTGGTGCACGGTTATGGTTTAGCCGCAGCTCAAATATTACGCCTTCGAGATCACGGTCTTGATGTCACTGTCTGCGTGGATAAAGTCGCTGCCAGCGGTGGTTATATGATGGCCTGTGTTGCACACAAAATTGTCTGCTCTCCGTTTGCAATTATTGGCTCTATCGGAGTTGTTGCTCAGGTTCCAAACTTTAATAAACTCCTCAAAAAATATGACGTGGACTTCAAAGAATATACTGCAGGTGACTACAAACGCACAGTCAGTCTGCTGGGTGAAATCACAGAAAAAGGCGAAAAGAAATTTATCGAACAACTTGAAGCCACTCATTTATTATTTAAATCTTTCGTTGGCCAATTTCGCCCGAATATGGATATTGCCAAAGTCGCTACTGGTGAATACTGGTTCGGACAAGATGCTTTAAAAATGGGACTTGTCGATGAGATTTTAACAAGTGACGACTTTATTTTAAAAAAAATGAAGACTCACAAAATGATCAAAATATCTTTCGAAAAAAAACCAAGCTTGTCTGAAAAAATTTCCGGATTTGTTTCTGAAGCAGTCAGTTCTTCAGTTCAAAAGACCTTTCAACGAGTTGCCAAGCTACAACAGCCAGAAAATGAAATTTAAATGGTGACTTTTTGCCAAATATGAATGGTTTTGCGCATCGCATTAAGCACATGATTTCTTTATTTTTAACAGTCAGTCATATAAACATTCAAGGTCTTAAGTAAGGAGTTCCATTTGAATCCAGTGCTCAGAGTTACAGACTTAGAAACGACATTCTTTTTAAAATCTGGGCCATTTCGCGCCGTTAATCGGATTTCTTATGATATTCACCAAGGTAAAACTTTAGGTATCGTCGGAGAATCTGGCTGTGGAAAATCTGTCACATCATTCTCGCTGATGAAATTAATCAGTGCCCCAGGTGAAATTACTTACGGATCAGCAGTTCTGAACGGAAAAAATCTCGTGACGGCAACATCTTCTGAAATGGAAGCCATTCGCGGCGGGCAAATGGCGATGATTTTCCAAGAGCCTATGACTGCGTTAAATCCTGTTTTAACCATTGGCTACCAAATGGATGAACAAATCCAAAAACATTTAAAATATTCTGATAAAGACTCTAGGGACCGTGCCATTGAAATGCTACAACTGGTGGGAATCCCATCTCCAGCTGAGCGATATTCGTCTTACCCACACCAATTGTCAGGCGGTATGCGCCAACGCGCGATGATTGCCATGGCTCTCAGTTGCAATCCCAAATTTCTTATCGCTGACGAGCCGACGACAGCACTGGATGTGACAATTCAAGCTCAAATTTTAGAATTGTTCCAAAGTCTTCAAGAAAAAATGAACATGAGTGTGCAATTCATTACTCATGATCTTGGTGTTATTTCAGAGGTTTCTGACGACGTTCTTGTCATGTACGGCGGCCAAATGTGTGAAACTGGAAACACACAAGATGTTTTAAATTCTCCAAAGCACCCGTACACAGCAGCACTTATCGAATCACGGCCTAAAATGGGTCAACGAATTTCTAGACTGAAAACGATCGAAGGCTCAGTTCCTGCTCCACATGAGCTTCCAAAGGGTTGTCCTTTTGCGACTCGTTGTTCGCGCGTTAAATCGGAATGCTGGACTGAAAAACCGAAAATGCAACCTGTAACCTCATCATCGCATGCACGATCTGTTGCTTGCTTTAACCCCCTTTAGGACGCTTGGATGAACAAAGATAATCAAACGAATCCAGTGAATATACTCGAAGCGCAAAATATCAAAAAATATTTTCCGATTCGCAAAGGCTTCTTTCTGAAACACGTTGGCGATGTTAAAGCTGTTGATGATATTTCTATCACTGTTCGCAAAGGTGAAACTTTAGGCCTTGTTGGCGAATCGGGCTGTGGAAAGTCGACTTTTGGTCGAACTTTAATTCGTCTTTATGAACCGACTGCTGGCCAAATCAAATTCAATGATAAAGACTTTCTTTCTTTAACCGGCTCTGAATTACGTGCGAGTCGTAAAAACATTCAAATGATTTTTCAGGACCCATATGCTTCTTTAGATCCACGAATGACTGTAGGGCAAGTGATCGAACAGCCTTTCATTATTCATGGCTTGCTCAATCAAACCGAGCGTGAAGCAAAAGTGAAAGAACTCCTTGAACTGGTTGGACTTCGTCCTTCGCATATCAACAGATATCCCCATGAATTTTCTGGCGGACAACGTCAGCGTATCGCCATTGCACGGGCAATCGCTTTGAATCCGGAGTTGATCATTTGTGATGAACCCGTTTCTGCATTAGATGTTTCTATTCAAGCGCAAATTTTAAATCTGTTGAAAGACCTTCAAGAACGCTTAGGTCTGACATACATCTTTATCTCTCATGACTTGTCTGTGATCGAGCACGTTTGTGACCGTATCGCGGTGATGTACCTTGGTAAAATTGTGGAAATTGCTGATCGCGATGAACTTTATAAAAATCCAAAACATCCGTATACACAGGCTTTACTCGCTTCAATACCAACAATCGGAGCCGGTAAAAAGAAAATGACAAAGATTTTATCAGGAGAAATTCCTTCCCCGATCAATCCGCCGTCGGGCTGTACATTTCATCCGCGTTGTACTTATGCGAATGATCAATGTAAAAAAGAAATTCCAACTCTGTTACCTGTTGATGGAAATCTTAAAAATTTAGTTTCATGCTTTAAAGTGAATCCGAAACAAAACCTTCAAAAGGAGAATTTATGAAAAATTTGGTTTTAGTATTAGCCGCAGCATTGACTGTTGTCGCTTGTACAAAAAAGACTGAATCTGCGAATGGAACTGCAGAATCAGCCCCAACTGCTTCTGCCACTTCAGGTACAAGCACATTAACAAACAATGAATTGAAAATTGGAATCTCTCAGGAGTTCGAAAATTTCAATCCGTTGATCGCAAATATGATGGCCACAACATATATGTCACGTATGTCGATGCGCACTCTTGTGACGATTGATGCTGATGGCAAATGGGTCACTCAATTGGCAAAAACAATTCCTTCAATTGAAAATGGTCAAGCTCAAGTTAAAAAAATAAATGGCAAAGAAACAATCGTTGCTAACTGGGAAATTTTAGAAAACGCACAATGGGGCGATGGAGTTCCATTGACTTGCGAAGATTTCGCTTTTGCAATCAAAGTGGCTTCTTCTCCGAATGTTTCTGTGGCTGATAAAGAAACTTATACACAAGTGGCAAAAGTTGATATCGACAAGACGAATCCTAAAAAATGTGTTTTTACCTACGACAAAGTTCGTTGGGATTTCGCATCTTTAGGAACATTCTACCCTCTTCCTAAACATCTTGAAGAGCCTGTTTTCAAAAAATTTGGAACAGCTAAAGAAGGTTACGAAAAGAATTCTCTTTACACAAAAGATCCAACAAACTTAGGTTTGTTCAACGGACCTTATGTTGTTTCTGAAATTCAATTAGGTGACCACGTGACTTTTGTTCCAAACGCAAAATTTTACGGTGAAGCTCCTAAAATTAAAAAAATCATTGTTAAGTTAATTCCTAACACCGGAACTATGGAAGCCAATTTACGATCAGGAACTATCGATTTAATTTCTGTTCTTGGATTAGCTTTAGACCAAGCTTTAGCTTTTGATAAAAAAGTGAAAGAAGAAAAACTGGGATACAATGTTTTATTCCAACCAAGTGCTGTTTATGAACATATCGATTTAAATTTGGATAACCCAATTTTAAAGGACATCAAAGTTCGTAAAGCATTACATTATGCGATCAACAAAGAAGATCTTACGAATGCTTTATTTGAAGGTAAGCAAATGCCTGCTCTTCATAACATCACACCTAAAGATCCATGGTATACTGATGATCCAACAAAAATCGTTGTTTACAAATACAACAAACGCGAAGCTGAACGTTTATTAGACGAAGCTGGTTGGAAAGTTGGAGCTGATGGCATCCGCACTAAAAAAGATGCTAAAGGTAAAGAACAACGTCTTTCATTCACGATCATGACAACTGCGGGAAATAAAACTCGTGAGTTAGTTCAAGTTTACTTGCAAAACAACTGGAAAAACGTAGGCATCGAAGTACAAGCTAAGAACGAACCTGCTCGCGTTTTCTTTGGGGAAACAACAAAAAAACGTAAATTTGATTCAATGGCATTATTTGCATGGGTTTCTTCTCCTGAAAGTTCACCAAAAGGAACTTTCCACTCATCTAAAATTCCAACAGCAAAAAATGGCTACTCTGGTCAAAATCAAATGGGTTGGATCAATCCTAAAGTGGATAAGTTAACAGATGCTTTGGATACAGAATTAAAACACGAAAAACGTGTTGAAATCGTTCACGAAGTTTTAAAGTACTACACAGACGAAGTTCCTGTTTTACCTTTATACTATCGTTCAGATGTTGCTGTCATTCCAAGTCAAATGAAAGGTTACCGTTTAACTGGTCACCAATTTCCTGAGACTAACGAAGTTGAGAAATGGACTGTAGAATAATTCTAAGCTTTAAAAAAGGTTTTTAAAGATTCTATAAATGAGAAAAGGTTGATTTAAAATGACGACATATATCCTGAGACGACTTCTGCAGACAGTGATTGTATTAGCAATCCTCTCTTATCTGTGTTTTGGATTAATGACATTAATGCCCGGAGATCCGGTCGAATTATTAATTTCATCGAATCCAAAAATCACAGCCGAAGACGTTGTTCGCCTCAGAGAATTTTATGGTCTCGATCAACCTACTTACGTTCGTTACATTCATTGGGTTACTGAGATCGCCAAAGGCGATCTTGGTTACTCGAGAACATATCGTATTCCAGTTTCTGAGATGTTAGGGCCTTCCTTAAAGGCCACTTTTATTTTATCAATGCTCTCATTAGTTTTTTCGCTCATTATTGCCATTCCATTAGGAATTGCCTGCGCCCTTCGTCCGAATACAAAATTTGATTATATTGTGAATTTGTTCAATTTCTCAGGGATATCTCTACCCTCTTTTTTCTTAGGGATTATTTTAATTATTATTTTTTCTGTTAAACTTAACATTCTTCCTGCCGGTGGATATCAAACGACGGGAATGGTTTATGACAATTTTCTTTCTGAACTGTTAGACAAAGCTAAATATCTGATTTTACCTGTTTTGTCTTTATCTGTTCAATCGATTGGTTTTTTCGCTCGTTTTGCACGGTCATCAATGCTGGAAGCTATGAGAAATGACTTTATCCGCACAGCTCGTTCTAAGGGGTTGCCTGAAAATATCGTGATCTGGAGACACGGCTTTCGCAATGCTTTAATTCCATTAATTACAATCATTGCTTTAAGTTTTTCTTCTATTTTTTCTGGTGCATTAATTACTGAATCCTTATTCGCATATCCTGGTGTAGGTCGACTTTTATACACTTCTATTATCGGCAACGATTTTAATGTGGCTATGATCTCATTTATTATTTCTATCACAATGGTGCTTGTGATGAACTTAGTCGCTGATTTACTTTACGGTGTGGTCGATCCACGTATTTCATACAAATAGGATCTTAAATCATGGAAAAATCTGCCAAAGATCAAACAACTGATCAAACTCTAAATAAAAATATTATTTCTGACATGGAAAAAGCTCAAAGCTTTTCACGAATGGTTTTTAACCAATTCAAGGAAAATAAGGCCGCAGTTTGCGGAGCTTGTGTGATTTTATTTTTCATTCTGGTCGCTATTTTTGCGCCAGTTATTGGCTGGATGCTTGGTGTTGATGCGAACACTCAGAACGTTTTTAATCGCTACAAACCGCCTATGACAAAAATCATGGCCGCCCAAAATGTCAAAGAAGAATTGATCCAAAAGTTTATACAACAAAATCCCGAAGCCGCAACTGACATCCAAAATCAATTGGTTTCAAAAAATTTAGTCACTCCATTACGTCCTGAGGATGCAATGTATGACTGGATTGGACTTGAAAAATCAAAATCCTTGGCCGTACTTGATCAAATCCAAAGCCCAAAAACAGAAGAGCTTAAAGGAATTATAAAAAGCTTTGAAAGTTTTCATGTGTTTGGGACTGACGAACTTGGTCGTGACGTACTTATGCGTCTTGTTTATGGCGCACGAGTTTCTATGGGCGTTGGCGTTCTCGCAACAATTGTATCAGCATTGATTGGCCTGATTATCGGTTCTATGGCGGGCTACTATGGCGGCTTTATTGATACAGTTTTAATGCGTGTGACAGATTCGTTGATCGCATTACCATTGTTACCAGTTCTCGTTGTTGTTGCTGCGATTGATTTACAAAAAATTTCAGTTTTACACGCCATTGCTGAAGGCGGTAATGAATCACTCATTAAACTTGTCTTCATTTTGTGTTTATTTTCGTGGATGACTGTCGCCCGTCTCGTTCGAGGAAGTGTTTTAACTCTTCGCGAACGCGAATTCATTTTAGCTTCAAAAACTTTAGGCGCTACAGATGCCACAATCATTTTACGGCACATGTTTCCAAACGTGATTGCACCGCTCTTGGTTTCTGTCACACTCGGTGTTGGAAACGTCATCTTGTTCGAAGCCGCTCTGAGCTTTTTGGGTCTAGGAATCCAGCCACCTATGCCAAGCTGGGGCAACATGCTGTTTAATGCCCAAGAACTGATTTATCAGGCTCCGTTTTTAGCTATTTTGCCAGGAATTTTGATCTTTTTAGTTGTTGTGAGCTTTAACTTTTTAGGCGATGGCCTTCAAGATGCGATCGATCCTAAAGCTGTAAAAAGATAAGCGTCCAAAAAATTTACAAGTCCTGTAATTTTAACAATCTCATTCAACCAATAAACAATCTAGGCCGCAGTGACCCCTTGTCTTTGCGGCATACAATTTGGAGTTGAGTTTCCTATCAAGGAGTAAACTATGCCCTATTCAATATTACTTGCTCTGTCTTTGAGTGCTTTTGTCCTTTCAGCCCATGCAGAGTCTTCTTTTGAATTATTATGCCGTAATCAGGCCAAAGAAATTGCTGCAGAAACCTATAAAAACTGCGTCACCGAACAACGCCAAAGCCAAGTGGAACAAATCAGAAAAGAGTACCAACAGAAATTGGCTGACCTTAAGTCGCATTATGACGGCGAATTAAAAAAAGTATCTTCAGGTAAAATCAGAAATTCTGGTGCTAAACAAAAAGTAAGCTCAGATGATAACTTCAAAACTGAGACAAAAAGTGTCTTAAAACGATCCTCAGGTGCTCGTGAGCTTCCCGAAAAGAAGGTGACATCAAATACAGTCAAGACAGAGGTCATCGATTTTTCAAGCCCTACAAAGCGCGAGACCGAATCGACAGAAGATGGTACTGAAATAGTTGAAATTCCTGTAGAATAGTCGTAACCTTAAAGTACTAAAAAGTGAGGTTTCTATGGACGGCATCAGTTTAACTCAAATTATTGTTATTGGATTAATCATCTTAATTCTTTTTGGATCTAATAAATTACCATCATTTGGACAAGGTCTTGGTAAAGCCATTAAGGGCTTTAAAGATGGTTTAAATGAAGTTGATGTCCAAGCAAAAGATGTTTCGAATAAAATGCTGGATCAAAACAAACAAGGCATTCAATCAGAAACTGAAAAAAGCAAAACGAATTCAAATTCTTAATTCTTTAGGAAATATGATTCGGAGTTATCGTATCACTGATAACTCCGACAATTCCTTCAGCGAAATATTTCTGAATCAAATTCAAATCATTGCAAGTCCATAATACAATGGGAACATTCTTTTCTGTGATTTTGTTAAATTTTTGACTATCCCAATCTTCGTGGTTCAAATGCAAAGCGTTCGGACGCGCAAACACATTCAACATCATATTCTTAATCACAAAATTATTTCCAGACTCATTTGAAAACGTGAGCAACAGCGATCTAAATATGGTCGGATCGAACAAGCGAAAATACATCAAAGAAAAAGGATTAAAACTCGAAATCAAAATATTTTTTTGCAGCCCAAACTTCTGAATCAACCGAAACACTTGTTTTTCTAATTGACCATGGGTTGATTTGGACTTGATTTCAACGTTGAACTTAAAATGATCTATCTGCTTATGCGCGTACCATCCAAACACATCGTCGAGCAAATCCACCTCTTGTCGCAACTGAACCTCAGATAACGTCAGGTGTGAAATCAGTTTTCCTTCAATATTGTCATCATGGTACAAAATGACGTGGTGATCTTTAGTTAATCTCACATCAAATTCCACCATCAAATAACCCAGCTCATGAGCCTTCTGAATGGAGGCCAGAGTATTTTCGCGAAGCGAAATATCTTGTCCTTCGCGAAGCGAAATATCTAGGCCTTCGCGAAGCGAAATATCTTGTCCTTCGCGAAGCGCATTAGGTGTATTCCTAAATCCACGATGACTTTGAAGTTTAGGCAAAAAGTGCACAGCATCCGTGCGAACTTCAAAGTGGTCTGAAATTTTATGGAGCAACTTTTGAGATAACTTCATTATATCATCAATCTAAGACTTGAAATTTATGATTCAAAAAATCTAAACTGAACTTGAGTTTACTTCCCTTTATAGGAATGGCTACTTGATACTGAGGATCTAAATAAACACCTTCAGCATCGATTTTTTTTAAATTTATATTTTTTAAATAGAACTTCATAAAATCGGTGCGGTCCACTTCATCAATCTCATCCCAACTGACGCTGGAAACTTTGAGCGTGACGCGAGGACTCTTACTCATGTCTTGAGATTTGAATGAATAGACAACATCCGTTCCTTTAAGCCCGCTCAAATTCATTTTTTTTGTCATAAAATCATATTGAAAATGATCATTTTCAAATTTACCTTTAAAAGTCAGATCGAGTGGATCCTCTGATTCCCACAACTGCGAAAGAGTTTCAGCTGATAAAAAATCACCACTGACCTCGAAAGAAACTTGAGGGCTTTGATTTTCTAAAACCTGATACTTAAAAAATCCTTTGATATTCTTTTGACTCATTTCAAAATGATCCAGATTTAACAATTTAGATTTATCGTTCAATATAAAATCTAAAGTCAGTTTATCAAAACTTTGTTGTATATTTTCTTTCACTGAAGAAATTCTGAGATTGAGTCCCTGAATCTGACCTGTCACCTTAAACTGGTTGAGGTTTGTAAATTGAAGCTCACCATTCAATTTGCCACCAGCGATGATTCGATCCTTAGTCAACTGATCGACGAACAAAGTATTCAGAAAAATTGTCATATCTACATTCTTGATCTGAAAGAGACTTTTTTTAATATCCAAAGGATTTAAGGTATTCATCTCAAGCTGAGTGGAAAGAACAGAGCTGGAATCAGATTCCATTCTAAAATCTGAAAATTGAATATTTTCTGACCTGTTTTTATTTAAATTGTAAAAGCCCGTGCCTTGAAAAGAGACATAGTAATTCATGAGTTCTGTTTTGAATGGATCATTCAACAAATGATCAAAATGAAAAACCTTGTACAAAGATTTTACAGATATTTTTTGTGCTGCAAACATCAAATAAAAACTATTAATATCAGGCTGGTAATTAAACTGAACTTTATAATCACGATCAATCAATTTACCATTGAATTGGCCTTGAATACTGACTTCATGAGAATTTTGTTTCTCGAAAATCAGATTCAAATCAGATTTTATTTTAAAAAGTTGCTTTTGATTATCATTGTAAAAAACTGTTTGCGCCTTTAAAGCAATTTTAGATAACATATGATTTGCGTACGTAAAATCAAAAACCGCCGCTTGAAGATACAGCGGCATTTGATAATTGTCTTTACTCAAAATCTTGATTCGATCAATTTTAAGCTCTTGCAACTGCTCTGCATTTGGTGCTGTAAAAACCTGGATCAACTCATTCTGCAAAACTGATTCAGCAACAGACTCAGCTGCTGAAGACGTAAAACAATTTTTAAATTCTGATAATCTGATTTCAAGCTGAGATATTCGTAAAGATTTGATCACTTTTTTTGAATCAAAAAACAAATTCCACGACAAAGGAAACGATAATGTCTCAACAAAAATTTGAGATTCCTCGCAAATAGCCTTTACCGGCGAAACTCGGACCTCATGAATTTCCAAATAAGGCTGCGGCCAACCCCAATCCGAAAGCTTAATTTGAACAGAGTTAAAATCAATTTTTAAATCTGGCTGTAAACGTGAAATTGCTTTATCAAGTCGAGCCTTGATTTTGCGTGGAGAAATTTGCGATTTGATCGACAGGCCTAGAATGATCGACAGGACTAATCCCAAAACGATCACTTTAAATCCTGGTTGATCAACAACAGCGCGCTTCAAAATTAGCCTCAAAATCTTAAGTTAGCAAACAAGCCCATGCAAAGCTGTTTCAATGACCTATACAAATTTGAAAGAAACAACTTCGTAATCTTTATCGCCTTTAGGACTTTGAACTGTAAATGCATCGCCCGTTTTTTTACCAATCATAGCTCTCGCAAGTGGCGATAGAATTGAAATCATCCCTTTTTTAACATCAGCTTCATCCACACCAACGATTTGATATGTAGACTGTTCATCTGTTTCGGTATCTAAAATCTCGACGGTGGCTCCAAATACAATTCGATCTGATTTAATTGTCGATGGATCCACAACTTCTGCACCAGCAAGCTTACCTTGAATTTCACCAATGCGACCTTCAATCATACCTTGTCGCTCTTTTGCAGCATCATACTCAGCATTTTCGCTGATATCTCCATGAGCCCGTGCTTCTTCGATGGCTTTAATAATACTAGGACGTTCTTCAAAAATAAGAGTTTTAAGCTCAGCTTCTAAAATCTGTTTTCCGCGTAGCGTTATAGGTAACGAGTCTTGAGCCATAAAATCCTCTTCATTCTGCAATATATCTTCCAGCTGAGCTGGCGTGTAATTTCTGTGATTGTTATTTTATAAGGTATTTGGTCAGTTCTTCAATATCTTTTTTGCAACTTCCGCATCCTGTACCTGCCATTGTGACTCGACCCACTTCAGGTGTCGTAAAAACACCCTGTTTAATGACTGTGATGACTTTTTCAGTAGCCACCATCCGGCAATGACAAAGTTCCTCGTGAGAATAAGGCAATTTGTAGATATTCTGGCATTTTAATATGAATTCATTCAACAGCACATCGTAACCATCGACAACTGGAACAACACTCCAGTTCTTGGGATTGTCCCCATGGCATTTTTTTTGTTCCAACACTTTGAGCCATAATTGATGAGGACCTACGAAGTTCGTCCTCTGATCAACAAAACTCAATATCGCTTTATTCGGAATTTCTGCTTTAATCACAATTTATGTTAAAACTAAAACTTTTTTTCGGCAATCACAGAACGTCGATAGTTAAATATATTCTCGACATCAGACTGGACAAAAGACCCCGCCGTGACTCGCCCTAAAAAACCGAACGGGAGTTTAAATTTCACTCGATCAGTCATCAATGTCCCGTTCAAAAACGGATGAAACTCATGCGTATGATGCCAGACTGAATAGGGACCTTTCAGTTGTTGATCCACAAATTGAAATGGTGGTTGCCAATCAGAAATTAATGTTTTCCATTTTGCTGGGACTCCATGAATTTTGAGTTTGTAATCAATTAATGTCCCTTTTTGAATTTCTGCCGTAGAAACATTTTCGATTTTAAAATTTAAAATCTCGGGCGTAATGACTTCTAAGTTTTTTGCTTCAGAAAAAAACTGAAAAACATGCTCTTGTGAATACGGCAAAAACTGTTTCGCTTCCAATACGCTTTGGCCATTCTTAAAATCAAGTAACTCTTTTTGAAAATAAATCTCAAGATCAGCTTGCGAAAATTGAAACCCTGAATCCATCAACTTCTGAGGCACCATTCGGCATGAGTCTGTTAAAATAGAACTCATTTCACCAAAAACTATCTTTAACACCAGATTCGGCACATTTGGTAATTGCAAAACACCTAATGCTTCACATAATTTTTGAGTAAAGTCTGAATTCTGAACAGCATTGGGGACGGAACAATTCACTGGCCCTGAAAGCGTCTCTGCAGTCAAAGCATGTAGGACAATCTGAACCATATCATCCATCGAAATCCAACTCATGTATTGTTTTGCATTTCCGAGTCCAGCACCTAGGTTTTTTTGAAACAAAGGTATCATTTTTTTGAGAGCTCCACTGTGCGGATCTAAAATAATTCCCGTACGTAATTGCACACAGCGCTGCTTTAAACCACGAAATGGCCTTTCCCATTCATCACACACATCTGCTAAAAAACCTTCCCCTTTCGTTTGAGATTCATTCAATTCCTGATCGTCACAGTTTCCATAGAATCCTTGAGCCGAAGCAGAAATGACAACCTTAACTGTATCTGGTAAGTTTTGAAGAAGGTTTTTTGAACTCGCGATGCGAGAATTCAAAATTTCTTTCTTTTTGGATTCTGTCCAGCGTCCATCAATCGTTTCACCCATCAAATGAATAACTGCATCAACACCCGAAAAATCAGCAAAAGTTAAAATATCAGTGGATAAATTTTTCGTAATAACAGCTGCAGGAAATATCAGTTTTTCGTGTGCAGATTTTGCTGTTCTTGAAACAACAACAATCTGATGACCTGCTTTGGCTAATTCATATCCTACCTTGTTCCCCAAATTTCCAGTCGCACCAGTGATTAAAATTTTCATTTTCACGTCCTTATTTTTTCAGGCCTTTTTTATATTCAGCAAGAGCTCTATTTCTAGCAAACACATGTTCTACTATTTCCGGACTGTATTTCGATGTTCCGTACTCGGGAACCCATTTTTTCACATACACCAAATCTGGATCGAATTTTTCAAGCTGCGTCGTTGGATTAAAAACTCGAAAATAGGGAGCCGCATCACAACCCGTCCCTGCTGCCCATTGCCAGTTTCCATTATTTGCAGACAAATCATAATCCAACAGTTTCTCTGCAAAGTAACGCTCACCTTTCAGCCAATGAGTTAAAAGATGTTTTGTTAAAAACGAAGCAACCACCATACGCACACGATTATGCATATGTCCTGTTGCGTTCAACTCGCGCATTCCCGCATCTACCAGCGGATAACCCGTTTCACCATTCTTCCACTTTGAAAAAGTCGCCGCATCATTGATCCATTGAATATTGTCATACTCTGTTCGAAAACTCCCTTTCACAACATGAGGAAAATGGAACAAAATTTGAGTAAAAAAGTCACGCCAAATTAATTCACTCAGCCACACATCCGAATATTTTTTTCCTTCTCGTGCTAATTCACGCGGGCTCACTGTCCCAAAACGCAAATGAAGTCCCAGCTTCGATGTCTGATCCAAAGCAGGAAAATCTCGCTTTTCAGCGTAATTTTTTAAAATTTTCACAGATACTTCTGTATCTGGATACTTATGATTCGTCGCTGTGAATTTCATACTTTCAAGCGACGGCACAGATTCAGAGATTTGAATTCGAATCAAATTGTGTTCATACAGATCAAGGGGATATGATTTCAAATAAAACGGAGAAAGACTCGCTAGCCATTTCTTTTTGTACGGTGTGTACACAGTATAAGGTTTTCCTGCATCGCTCAAAATTTCATTTTTTTCAAAAATGACATGATCTTTAAATGTTTTAAATTCAATATTTTGAGTTTTAGACCAAGCTTGAACTTTTTGATCACGTATAATCGCAGATGGTTCATAATCATGATTCAAGTAGATCGCTTGTACTTGAAACTTTTTTGCGAGCTTCTGAAAAACTTCAAGCGGAGCACCATATTCGGTCCACAGGTCTGATTTTTGGGATTGCAGTTTTTGTTTTAAAGCCACGACTGTTTGATGAATAAAAGGAACACGAAGATCCGACGAATCTAGCAGAGATAGAATTTGTGGATCAAAAATAAAAACAGGGAGCACATTTTCGTTGTCTTTAAGCGCTTCAAATAACCCGGCGTTATCATAAAGTCTCAAATCACGACGAAACCAAAAAAGAGTGACTTTTTGAGTCGTTGTCTTCTTATCCGGCATTTGTGTTGTCTTTAGTACTGTCATTACGCGCGCACCCACTTAGCTGTCTTTGTAAAACTATGTATTTTGAAATATAGACTATCCTATTTCTATTTAGTTTAATAGAGTGTAAACTATATTATGTCAGACAACAGCAACAATTCATTTAAACCTCTTTCGAAAATCAAAAGCTCCATATTTGAAAGAACTTTATCTGTCGCAAAGATTGGCCTCAACGCAGGTATTAAATATGCAGCCCATAAAGCCACAGGACAAATGAGTGGAGACAAGTACGACCAATTCATGACTTCTCAGGCAAAGTACATCACAGGCGAATTAGGACAGCTGAAAGGCTCTTTGATGAAAGCAGGACAAATGCTTTCAATGTATGGAGAGTATTTTTTCCCACCAGAAGCAAATCAGTTTTTAAAAATGCTGCAAACGAACTCGCCGGCTTTAGATTACGAAGTGATATATGCCTCTTTACAAAAGTACCTCCCCGAAGAACTGCTCTCAGAACTCGAAATCGAAAAAGAATGTATTGGTAGTGCTTCGATGGGACAAGTTCACCGTGCCATTATCAAAGCAACCGGTGAAAAAATCGCACTCAAAATTCAATACCCCGATGTCGATCTGGCCATTGATTCTGATGTCAAATCATTGAAGACACTTTTGAATATGTCAAAAATTTTGCCTTCAGGAATCAATCTGGATCCCGTGATGGAAGAAGTAAAAACCATGCTCCATCAAGAACTTGACTATCTGACTGAGGCGCGACTGACGGAGACGTATTATTCGAAACTTCACGAAGATCCTGAATTTGCCAAAAAATATGTCGTCCCTCGTGTTTATAGCCGCTATTCAAATGGAAAAATTTTAGCTACTGAATATATTGAAGGCTTCAAAGCGGATCATCCTTTAGTTCAATCCTTATCCCAAAAACGACGTGATCAATTAGCGATTCATTTTTTAGATCTGTATCAAAAAGAAATCTTTCATTGGAATCTGATCCAAACAGATCCACACCTTGGTAATTATAAAATTCAAATCGATGCTTTAGGAAATGATCGCATTGTTTTATTGGACTTTGGCGCAACGAGTACAATGAGTGAATCATTTATTTCATCCTATCGCCGGATGATCAAAGGTTCAGTGACTGGCGACACTTCAATTTTACATCAAGCGTGCCGAGAACTTGGCTTTATTCAAGATGGGGATTCAGCAGATTATATCAAAGTTTTCACTGAGTTTTGCTTTTCCACAGTTGAACCTTTTTGGAATTACAATGACCCACGAAATACGCTTAAAAAAGTTGATGAGCAAGGGCTGTATCATTGGAAGCAAAATGATCTGCCTGGGCGTGTTGTTAAAAAAGCCATTCAGTTTAAAAACTTTGATTTACGCTCTCCTCCGAAGGAAATTTTATTCTTAGATCGAAAAACTGGTGGAGTTTTCATATTTTTGTCTGTTTTAAATGCACATATTAACGCGCGAAAAGTGATTGATCCTTATTTTAAAGACCTCTAAATTGAGCTGAGAAATTTTCTCAGGTGAATGCCAATGACTAAAAAAAATATTTCAAATCTGCTGTTCGCTTTTTGGGTGTACACAATCATCGTTATTTTGTGGGGGGCCTGGGTCCGAATTTCCCATTCAGGGAATGGCTGCGGAGACCACTGGCCGCTCTGTGGCGGCGAATTTATTCCTACTGCAGGCGCGAGCGGCAAAACCTGGGTCGAGTACTCTCACCGCATGATGAGTGGAATATATGGTCTGATTGTCTTTTATTGTTATTATGTTTTTAGAAATCCGAAGTATTCAAAAACGACACGAACACTGAATACCAGTATGTTGGTTTTTATGTTGATCGAAGCCGGTGTCGGCGCGCTTTTAGTTAAAGGGAATCTTGTCACTGTGAATGATTCACTCACAAGACTTGTTGTCATGAGTCTGCATCAACTGAATTCTTTTTTACTGACCGCCGTCACCTATCTTCTAGGTCTGTCATTGATTCATGAATTTGAAATTAAATTTAAAAAAGTTTATCTGTTTTTTTTAATCGTCTGTATCGTTGGCGCATTCGCCTCTTTGTCGACAACATTATTCCCTTCAATTTCCCTTTGGGAAGGAATCCTCCAAGACATCAGTGGTGATTCACACTTATTTATCAAGCTGAGAATTTTACATCCCATATTTGCTCTAATAATTATGATTTCCATGACTTATTACTTTTTAAATAAAAAACAAACTCGTCTGGTTGCAGAAATCTATATTGGAATTATCATAGGCGCAATCACCCTGCTGACGCTGTCACCGACATGGCTCAAATTATCTCATTTGCTCATCGCTCATTATTTATGGTCACGTATTTTAAAAACCGAAACACTGACTGAATTTACTTCTGGTACTTCCGTAAATACGAGCGAAGTTTAGCCTCGTTCGTATTTACATACCATCCCATATAATTCACTTGCGGCATTGCCTCGGGTTGATGTAATCGCATTTGATTCATCATGTACGCTCTCTTGTACTCATCACCGACGTTGTAAAGCGTTGTTGTAAGTCCTGGATTATTTGATATGTCTACGCCGGCAATAAGCTTATACACTTGGATTGACATCACAGCATTGGCCGCTACATACGCCAGCATTTCTTTGTTGTTAAAAATGATTCTCATTGGTTTTTCCATATTACGAATATCAAAGCGTTGATAATTCGTTTTTTCAGCGACGATATCATTTAGACTCCATAATAAAAAGGGCTGAATCTGGCCAAGGCCGAACGAGCCAGATTTCGAAATGCTATAAAAACCTCGGATCAAATCACCATTTGAATTATTTGCTAATGAGGAATAGAAAATCACACAGCGCCATTTCCAGTAGTTTGAAATATCTGCGGAAAGGCATTTCTCTGTCTCTGGCTGATTGACTAAAACAGCCATGCGCTCAGACATTTTCTCAATATCTGATTTTTGAAACATTTGATGATAACTATCCTGAATAGTGCGATCAATGAAACCATTAAATGAATTTTCACCAACGATGGGACCTAAAATATGAAGCGGATCAATTTGAAATACTTTTGATAATTTGACCGCCTCTTCAAGTAGACCTTCTTTATCCAGTGCCTGCATAATTTCTGGAATCTTCTCAGTGGCAAGCTTTGTCGCAATTTGGTTTCTGTCGGAGGCGCTCATCGCAAAACCATGGAGTGATAAGCCCATTCGAATCTTTGTAAACGTCGGAAAATCTGGAATTGCACCGACGGCACCATTTCCCTGTGGAGCTTGGGTGATTTGTCCCAATGGACTCAGTGTCTGATTTTTTGACAGTGTGCCGTTCACGGTCTGTGCATTGAATCTCAAAAAGGGGTTTTCATCAGCTCGTGCACTTGGCAACAGATTAAAAACGATTACAGCTGAGCTTAAAATTTTGAAAAATGATTGAAAATCCATGCCTCATTGAATTGCAAAAAATGGACTTACCTTAGTCGTTCGTCAATTCGTTCGATTCAAAGAGCCTGAATAAATACTTAATTTGTTCATTGAGAGATAAAATCTCCATCATTTCATACTGAAGGTCATAATCTCGAATGAGATACGATGCGAACGAGCCGATGATTTCTTGAGGGCCTTTTAGATTGCGAATAAAAATTTCTCGTTGTGATGGATCTGGAATATGTTTTTGAACCCACTTCACAAGCACCTGACTCAATATGATGTATTTACTTTTGAGTTCATCATCTAAGCTCAGATCTTCGGATACTTTTTCCGTCTGACAAATAATATAGGGATTCTCGGAAGATTGGATTTCTTTTCCTATTTTAACTTTTCCTACTCCGACCAAAAAAACCAAGAGTGAACCATTCGGACGACGATCAATAATCTGAGGGACTCCGTAACCTGCAATTGATCTGTAAGTATCTCCATTTTCGGGAACATAACCAAGTGCAATTGGAATTTGTTTTTCAATTGAGTCTTCGACCATTTTCAAATATTTAGCTTCGAAAATGTTTAACGGTTTCGTCGTTAAGGGAAATAAATTCGTATGAGTGAGCGGAAAAACAAAACATTCCATTTGTCATAATTATAGGATACAATTTCAAAGATGCGCATCATTTATTTCGATGGAGTTTGTAATTTGTGTAATGGCTTTGTTGATTTTGTAATTCAACGCGACAAGGAACATTTGTTTTACTTTGCTCCAATTCAAGGAAAATCAGCACTGGAAAAACTAAGTCATCAGGACCTTGGTCTCGATACCGTTGTTTATTACGATCATGGACAAGTTTATAAAAAATCAAGCGCCGTCCTTAAAATTGCCCGCGAGCTTGGCGCTGGTTATCGATTTTTTTCAACAATTGCGTCTGCTCTTCCAGTTCCAATTCTCAATTTTTTCTATGATTTTGTTGCCCAGAATAGGTATCTTTTTTTTGGAAAAAAAGAGAGCTGTCGTCTACCTACACCTGAAGAACGAAAATTATTTTTGGACTAGCTTCAAGGCTTCCACAAACGGAATGTCTGCCAATGCCAAAGGAAAACTCAGCAAGTCATCATAAGATACCCATTCTGCCTGATCATGATCAATCAATTGATATTCAAGTTCTGAAATATCATATTTGAACAAATAAATATGAATCATTTTTGTCTCATACTGATGAAGATGGTCAGATACATAGACTAAATCATCCTCGAGAATTTGAACACTGAGTTCCTCTTGAATTTCACGAACCAAAGCTTGTTTTTCTGATTCACCCTGGTCAATTTTACCGCCGGGAAACTCCCATGCGCCTGCTCCGGACTCCTGTGGGCCACGGCGACAGAGCAAATATTTTTGATCTGTTGTACGAAAAAAGGCTATAGCTACGACTCGGATCTTGTCTGTCATGAATTTCCCTTGTTATAATTTAAAGTATGATTGATTTTCAAAATTCGTACATCATTATTTTATTAGCTGGGGTTTCTTTCTTTTTGTATGGCAGTTCGATGGCTTCAAGTGCTCTCGAAAAACTGATGGCCTCAAGAATAACTTCGCTGATGAATCGCCTTTCAAAGTCTAGTTTTTTGTCGATTGGTGTAGGCGTTGGCCTGACAACGATTTTACAAAGCTCTGGTGCCGTAACATCCATGTTGGTCGGTCTTGGGACAGCAAAAGTTATTCAACTGCCGCAAGTGATGGGTGTCATCATTGGGACTGCAATTGGCTCCACGCTGACGGTTCAATTAATCTCTTTCGATCTTTCTGGAATTGCTCTGCCGCTATTTATTTTAGGATTTACGACTTTTTTTGTGAGCCAGAAAAATTCCATCAGAAACCTTGCAACAGTGGTCATGGGTTTTTCCATGATTTTTTTAGGTCTCAAAATGATCTCTGTCAGCTCACATTATTTTGCGAGCCAAGAAATTTTATCTGACTTTTTTAAAATGTTTCGTGATAACTCGATGTATTCTTTTTTGGCCGCAATGATCTTCTGCGCTTTTGTTCACAGCAGCGCTGTGACAATTGGTTTAGCCATGAGTCTTTGCTCTGCTGGAGTCATATCAACTCATGATGCTATGCTTTGGGTCTACGGTGCTAATATCGGAACGACATCAACTGCTTTGTTTGCAGCGGCAGGCAGTAACTACATTGGAAAGCAAGTCGCTTGGGCTCATTTCTTTTACAAAATTATGAGTGTGATGATTTTTTATCCGTTGACCCAGTATTTTTTAAATTTTTCAGCCGACATGCAAGCCACATCTTCACGACTAATTGCAAATGGACACCTGGTTTTAAATATCGTTTCTGCCATCGTGTTTTTTCCCTTTATTAATAAAGGCGCAGTCCTCATTGAAAAACTTTTTCCCAAATCTGTCAGTGATGAATTTGGCGCAGAATATTTAGCTCTTAACAATTATCAAAACTCTTCCTTGGCAGTTTCATATGCTCAACGTGAAATCATGCGTACCGCAGACATTGTTATTGGTATGGTGAAAGATAGTGTTCTGTTATTTGAAGCCGAAGATCCAGGACTTGTTCAATCGATTAAAGATCGGGATAATCAAGTTGATTTCTTGTACCGCGAAACAAAGATGTTTTTGCTCGACCATGCCAACCAATCAACAAGTAGCGTTCATCAAAATATAATGAATATGATTATGTTTATTTCAGATCTCGAAAGAGCCGCTGACTCAATAGATATTAATATTCGCGCCTTAGCGATTAAAAAACATGCTCTTAAATTAGAGTTCTCAGAAGAAGGCTGGGCTGAAATCAAAGCAATGCATTCCCAAGTCGTCAAAGTGGCTTCGATGGGAATTAATGCCTACGACAATTCAGAAATGTGCGCGCTGGCAATTCAACTGAAACGCGAACTAACTAAAATTGAAATTTCATATCGTGAAAATCACATTTCAAGACTCAACAGAGGCCTTCGCGAATCGATCAATACAAGTTCTATTCACTTAGATCTTTTAAGTGAGTATCGCCGAATCGCAAGTTTATTATGTAATCATGCGTATTCGAAAACAAAAGGGATCGAAGTTAAAACCGAGCCCGCACATGAGGATCAAACTTGATTCAAACGATCTTCCTACTGACAATTTCTAACCTTTTCATGACTTATGCATGGTACGGTCATCTTAAAAATTTTAAAGACTCCCCACTTTGGATGGTCATACTGATCAGCTGGGGGATTGCTTTTTTAGAGTATTGTTTTCAAGTGCCTGCAAATAGAATTGGATCAAATTATTATTCCTTACCCCAATTAAAAATTATTCAAGAAGTCATTACCATGGTCGTCTTTGGCGGCTTTAGTGTTTGGGTCATGAACCAACCACTTAAACTTGATTATCTGTGGGCGAGTTTTTGTTTACTCGGAGCCGTTTTTTTTATTTTCAGAAATTAATTTTGATTCAATTATTTAGGCTGATATCCACTGTCTTTAACTGCAGTTCGAATCAATGCTTCAAGTTGTTTTTTTTCTGCAGGTGATAGCACTACTCCATTGGCTGTCGAGATATGTACTCGTGCAGCGCCTTCAGATGCATTTTTAGCTGATATCTGAACTGTAAAATTCACACCTTCCAACTTACGCAAATCAATTTTTGCACCAGCCATTTTACGAATTGCTTTTTCAATGTCTTCGCCTTTTTTTGCAATAAAATCTGCATCGGCTTGTTTTTCTAACCTTGAAACCTGGCTAAAACGCAGACGTCCGGACTCACCTCCTGCTGAAGTTAAAACGTCGGATAATTTCTGAGCTTCATTGGATGTGACTTCTCGGTTTTTTAAGTAAGCTTTACATCCATCACCAGAACAGGTCACGACCGCATCAGGATCGCCAGTGATTTTTTTAAAATGATTCTCTATCGCACGTTTTCTTTGCAATACATCACCAGTTAAAGATTCTTCGCCTTGACGGGCAATCGCTAAAAACTCATCCATATTTTTGGCGGTACCAAAGGCCCTTGATGAAGTCTGCTGTATATGATCGGCACCAAGGCCTATCATATCAATTGAAATTCCACCGTGTGACGAATCTGACAAAGTTGCAAAATCACGCTTAACCCCGCGAAGACCTGGAGAGAATTGATCTACTTTTTCAAAATAGCCTGATAAGTTTTGAAAATTTTGATCTGACATTTTCTGCAAACCAAATTTTTGTTCAATCAATGCTTTTGCTTCAACTAAGTTGTCTTTATTTTTTCGCAAGATCTCAATTGCATCACGGTGTAAATTTTGAATACCACCTTCTTCAATAAGTACGGAGGTCCCTTTGAAAGATTGTAAAATTTCAGAACGTAATTGTTGACCCGCTGCAAATTCCTTCTGAACCCATTTTTCAAATTGAGGATTATCTGCAGCATTCACAAACATAGATGACTCGTTATTTCGAGCATAACGTGCGGCTAAATTAGCCCAGTCATCTGATTTAGCCAGTGAGGCCTTAAACCAGCCTCCGGGATTATCACTGGCGCGGACGATTCCTTTGTCTAAAAGCATTTGTGAATATTCCAAATTTGACGACGTGACTAGCTTTTGAATGTCCGCATCTAATTTGAGACCTGGAATCTCATCATAAGCCACACGCACACCTTTATAATCCGAAAAATATTGAAATTTAAACTGTGGATATTTTTTTTGAATTTCAAGCTCTAATGTTTTAAACTTATCTAGCTGAATCTCTTTGTACATATTCGTCAGTGCCGTCACAAATTCTTCATCTTTAAAAATTTTATCATTCATTGTCTTTAAAGCTGAATTCTCGATGGTCACATTTTTTAAGGTCGGTCGTGGTGCTCCAATAAAATTAATCCACTCTTGATTTTCAAATGTCGAAGTTGAATTTTTTTGTGCGTATAATTTAACAATATCAAATTTATTCAGACTGGTCTCAGCGAGACGTTTTGATAAAGTTTCTGCGGCTTGACGTTCAATCAGTCGACTGCCACTTTGAGCTAATTTTGCGGTTCTTTGCGCGAGAGCTTTCTCTATACCTACTCCAGAAAGAACATCAGCAAATACTGAACAACTGAGTCGTGTTTTTTCTAGTGGACTAAAACACATCACATCTTGATATTCATCCTCAACAAACTGTTTTACAGATTCCCATGCCGCAAGCATGTTGATACCTTGTTCCACGGACAAACTTTTAACCTGATTAAATTCCTTCGGGGTGAGTCCGATCTCTCGATAGTATTGCTCTTTACTCATCCCACCGTGAATCATCAATTGAACTCGACGAGGCTCGTACTCTTTATTCTTTGACCACAAATAAACAGCTGTGTATTTGGCCAAATCTTTTTCATACTTAGGGTCAGCCAGGTGCAAAGTCGTCGGATTTCCTCTCGCCAATTGTCGTTTGCATTCGATCGACTTGTTACACTGTTTAAGCATGGCACTATGAT
>JBPOIE010000038.1:0-5892 GCA_052034855.1 Bdellovibrionota bacterium
AATCAAAGTTTAACGTGTCAAAGTAAACCCACTCTCTTTGAATCCTTTAATAAGGCTTCAGTATTTAAAGACACACAATACTATTTAACAGAAGCTATTCATTCTCCGATCGTTTCTGAAAGCAGTATTGGAATTGCCAGTATTCCAAGTCTCTGTGCGGATGCAGAAAAATGTCAGCATCCCTCATACCGTATACTCCTTAAAAGTTTAGCTCATTGCGATAAATACAATTGTGATTCTGAAGCCTACCAAAATATTGTTCAGAAACAATTTGAATTAAATCGAAGTGACGAAAACTATAATATGTTTTTAACCAATGGTACAGATTTGCAAGGTTTTAGCGTTGAATTGAATTTAAAAGTGCCGGCGAATTATGATTTTCCAGTCCAGTATTATTACAGTCGTATGACAGCAGATGATTATGCAAATAATCAAACTTGGATTCTCAAGCAAAAAGAAATTTTTAGAAAACTCATCAGACCCAGATATGATTTGATACCTCAAAATCAAGCCTCAATTTTTGAAATCAAAAGCGCACGCGAAAATGAATTGTATTCTTCACTGGTGCAATGGAAATCGATGACCTTTCGAAAAGTCGACGCCACACATCTCAGAGTTCAAATGACAGGTTTATTAAAGCTACGAACGTCAGATCTCACAGTCGAACAATCGCAAATTTATAGTCAGATCATAAAGTCAGGCGCCGTATTTCCTTTTGAAATTCATTTACCGCAGTATATAGACTTAAAGCCGAAAGCTCATTTGGTTCAAGCGCAAATTAAACCTGGTTATTCAACCTTTATAGATTTAGATTATAGAAACGCGATGGATTGTCGCTGAGCCGTTATGGAGGCGTCATTGTCTATCTTTTCTGAATCATATAAAGTCACTTCATACATGGTCAATTTGCGCGGCCAAGCCGGTTTGTATTCGATGTTGAATTTTGTTCAAGATGTTGGTTGGATGCATGCCAAATCTATCAATTTCAAATTACCTCAAAACCATGGCTGGGTTTTTACCAGACAAAAACTATTGATGGAAAAATGGCCGACATGGAATCAAATCCTCATCATCAAGACATGGCTCCGTGAACCGGCGGGATCTTTTATTTACCGTGATTACGAATTTTTTGTCGAAAATGAAAAAATTGGCGAGTGTACAAGTACTTTTGCGGTATTTGATACGCAATCACGTCGTCTCGTCGAACAGGATTGGAGTCCGTTTAAAGATTTTTGCCGTACAGAATGTCTATTGCGACATCATCCTGAAAAAATTCTTTGGATTTCAGATGTTGATGAAATCGCTCAGTTTCAAGTCCGAAACAGTGACATCGATTTAAATCAACATGTGAATAATACTAAATATGCTCAATGGATTTTGGATTCTTTGCCGATTGAAACTTTAAAGGCGGGAGTTCATTTAAAAGGCTATGAAGTTAATTTTTTAGCCGAAAGTAAAATTGGTGACATGATATCACTCCAGCAATCGAAGACAAATACACAATTCGGTGATACGGAGTTCGTGCAATTCCAAGGCGTCATTCTTGGCACTCAAAAACCAGTCTTCACGGCCCGAATGCAAGCTTTCAGAGGCTAATTATTTTTGAATTGATTTTTCTATCTTTGTGAGCAAATCAAGTTGGGATTGTTGGACTTTAAACAGAGACTGCATTTGCTCTGTGATCAGTAAATCAATTTTACTGTTGAGACTACGCACCTCGATCTCAGCTTTTAAATTGATTAAATAATCACTTCGAGCACGTCTGCGATCTTTATCTTCGCGGCGATTTTGGCTCATCATAATAATCGGAGCTTGAGTTGCGGCGACACAGGAAAGCACTAAGTTCAAAAGAATAAATGGATATGGGTCAAAGGGCCTATTTCCGAGGAACCAGATATTTGAAATAATCCAGATCATCAGAATCGAAAAGAAGAGGATAATAAATTTCCAACTTCCGCCAAATTCAGCGACTCGGTCTGCAGATCTTTGTCCAAGAGTGATTTCTTGATCTTGTTCAAGCTCAATCAGACGGGATGAAAGCAGTTGTTCTTCTTTAATCGAGTCTTGAACTAAATCAGCCAGTCGTTTCAGATGAAGATCTTCTTGTTCCATCAGATTTTTTAAATCCATAATTTATCCAATCTTGTTTGTAAGACACGAATGAACTCAAAGGCTCAATCCAATGCAGTCTATTCCCCCTTGTTAGGAACGTGTTAGTTTTCTGATGGATTGACGCAGTCGCATGTGGGTTCGAGTCGTTAAAATATTGACACAACGTCCGGTATTCAAATAAAAATTAAATAACAGTTTTATAAAAAAGGGGATTTTATGAAGTTCGTTTTTCTGCCGCTGATTGCATTTACTTTAACATCTATTGCAATAGCGTCGAACTCAGTTCCCTACTACGGTCATGAATTCAATCAATCAAAAAACCAACTTAAAAATGAAGAACTGAAGACGAAACTGAGAGAAGTGTTAACTTCGGGGCATGTCGTTCCTGCGACCCCTTCCGAAGTTCAAAAAGACGATCAACTTGTTAAATCATGTGACTCTCTTAAAAACTGCAAAGAGCAAACATCGTTAGGCTATGACAGAGCAAGACAATACTTGTTTGGTACATTTTATTTAGTTCAGGCGGGGTCAAGTTACGGTGTTAAAGAAATGTACTGTGATCGTATTTATACCGAATCTGATTTTAAAAATGGCATCGGTGGTCCAGCGCCGGGAATCGTTCCTGAAGGTACCGTGATCAATACAGAACACACTTGGCCACAATCTCGATTTACGGGGAAGTATCCTAAAGATCTTCAAAAAGCTGATATGCACCATTTATTCCCAACGGATTCGCAAATGAATTCATTGCGTGGCAATACCATCTTTGGCGAAGTCATCAAAGATTCAAATAAAACCAAGTGTAATGCTTCTAAATACGGTCTAGGCCAAGGTGCATCTCGAGATGTGTTTGAACCACCTCAAGCCCATAAAGGACATGTGGCTCGCGCCTTATTTTATTTCTCAATTCGCTACGAATTACCAATTTCACCCGCTGAAGAAGTTATCTTAAAAAAATGGAACAGGGAAAGCCCTGTTGATGATCAGGAAATTCTACGAAATAACGAAATTTATAAGTTACAAGGGAATCGAAATCCGTTTATCGACTACCCTGAGCTCGCAGATCAAATTCAAGATTTTTAGTTATTTGATTCGAACATAAAAAAGCCTCAATTTAATGAGGCTTTTTCGGACAAAACTGATCTCTGAAGGCTGTTTGAATATCAACAGCATCCCACTCTAAAGACTCGTCATTCATATCAAATTTTTGATATTTGGCTTGAACATAATGAACTAATTCATGTGCCAGTGAATCGTCCATGCAGCGTTCTGTTTTAAGATAGTATTCAGAATCATCCATCAAATAAATTTCATTGTTATCAAAAGCATAGGCATTGGTAATTTCAGTAGGACGAAGGTTCCATTGTTTTTCAATGGCGTCTTGAAATTGCTTCAGTGGAGTTGTGCTTTTATAGTAAATTTGTGGGAAATCGATCCGTGTATTTAAAGTTTGTTTTTTTTGAGCTAAAACAAAATCGAAGACAACTTGAGGTGAATATTTCAATGTCGCAGGCTTGGCTGGTCCTGGCGTTTTGGCCAAAACCAGATGTGGAGTGATAAATATAGTAAATACGAGTATTTGTTTGAGCATAGCTGATTACTTTGTTGGGTTGTCTTCGTCGCCACTGACACCTAAAAAGTAATCGGCATCAGCGCCAACGATATCTTGGTAGGAAGTTCTTTTTCCTGTTTCCATGAATTTCAATAAAGCCGCTGTTAAACGGACATCGTCGTTATTTGCAAAAACGCTTTCATTTCCGTAAGCAATAATATCTAACCCCTTAGTTCCAGTTGGGTCAGTTGATGACGATTTTTTTTGAAAAAATAAATCCGTGTAATATGAATAAGGAACACAGCTTCCGAGAAAGAACACTTGATAATCATTGCTGATAGGTAATTTAAAACCACGTGCAGCAGCGATTTTAGGAATATCTAAATTTTTACCGATTCCAGAGTGTCCGTTGTAAACCACCGATGCATCATTCCAGATCGCATCTTTAAGGAAAATATGAAACGCTTTTGAGTCATGCTCAAGACCCGTATTACCTAAAAATAATCGAATGGTCATCGTGCCGCGAGGAGTCTCTTTCGTTAACGTTTCTAAGTGCGGGATTGGTTTTCCAGTCTCAGGATTATACCATTTACGAACTTCGTCTTCTGTCCAGACGTAAGATTGAAAACCCATATTGAGCAGAGCTGATTTTTGTTGTCTGAATCCGATTCCGCCCCAGTCGTGCTGGTTTGTTTCGGGATTCCAATCAGTTTCGTCGTAGTTTTCGAGTCCGAAAAATACTGTCATACGTAAACCATTAATGCGAACTAGTTTTTCATACTCTGGGTAAGTTTCATTGGTATTTGGAATGTAATTTAATGGTGCTGTAATTGCCGAATAATCCTGTCCGGCAACTAATGGACAACCTTCTTTTTTAGGTTCCCAATGGTACCAAAAATTCCCCGAATCCACATTTGTGGCTTCCATGCATTGTCCATTTGATTTTTTGAAAAAATCAGCGGTGTAAAGCGGGATTAAAAATGTGTATTCCTTTTGTTTAGGGCTAAAGACACCTTTTCCAGTGAATTGCACAAATACGCGATTAAAAGACTCAGACGCTTTTTCGACTTTGTTAATTGCAACTGTGTACTTAGGATAAACTGCCGCGGCGTTGCCCGGAGTTCTGCGCATTTGTCCAAGCATGTACTTCGCATAAGATTTAAATTCTGTTTTGAGGATATCGCTTGTGGGTGTTCCTTTTGAGGTTGGAATAAATATTTGTGTTTCGAAGCTGAATTGAGCCTCTTGGTTTTTAGCACCAAAATACTCTTTCATGTCATTCGTCATTTTGGCTTGAGCCATTGATCCCAGTACGAAAGATGCTCCAATTAAAAACTTAAGCATAAAAATCCTTTGGTTAATTTATTGCCTCATATACATACACTTAGCCTGGTTATGCAAACATTTTAGGAGTTGTCTTTTTGTTTCAAGTATAGAAACCTTAAAGCATGAATAAATTATTATCTATTTCAATTCTATTTTCTATTTTCACATATATGCCTATTTTTGCGGCGGAACTTCCAGTGCAAGGCTATTGGAAAACGATCGATGATGAAACTCACAAACCACGTAGTATCGTTGAAATTTTCGAAAAAGACGGCAAAATTTTCGGTAAGATTATTAAAATTTTTCCTCACGAAGGCAATAAAGATCTTTGTGAAAAATGTCCTGATGAATTTAAAAATCTGCCGATTTTAGGTTTACAATTTATGTGGGATTTGAAGTCGACCAACCAAAATTCAACAAAGTACGACGGTGGAAAAATTTTGGACCCTGCGAGCGGATCTATTTACAGATCTAAATTGGAGCTGACAGACAACGGTCAAAAACTTGAAGTACGAGGTTACATCGGAATTTCGTTGTTTGGTCGTAGCCAAACATGGTTGAGAATGAAAAGTATAGACGAATAGTTTTAATTCAGTTCGTTGAAAACAGTTTGAGATTTTTGATAAATCTTTTTTAAGTATTCAGATTTGGAAATTAGTTTTTCAATCAGAATTCGGCTCAAAGTACTTCTCATAAAATAAAAAGCCAGAACCGCGATTCCGAGAGGTCGCAGAAATTTCCAAAACACAGACACAAATTCAGTTTCTGTGGCAAATAAAAAAATGGCAGCGAGTGCGAAAGAAAGCAGAAACAAAGGGCGGGTCAGATCTCTGAAGACTTTTTTGTGGATGGTTTGAGTGACTTCGTTTGTCTTCCGCGGGTTTTGTTTATGATGAGAAATC
>JBPOIE010000137.1:0-35719 GCA_052034855.1 Bdellovibrionota bacterium
ACTCTACGATTGAAGGTGGTCAGTAACTAGGACTAGACAGTAACGGCGGGGGTAATATGTAGGAATAGGAATAATTATTATGAATGAATTTAATAAAGAAGAAGAGAGAGAAGAAGGAAAGAAGACAGGAAAACAAGAAACGAAAACAAAGAAAATGAAGTCTGCTGAAGATGATCAGTATCGAGTCGTGAGTCAGAAAGAATCTAACGATGCTCTAGAGGAATTGGTTCGCAGGACTAACGATGGATTTGAAGGTGGCGAAGTGACAAAATCAGATGTTGTTAATTTGCTTATTTCAAATCATGCAAAATCATTTTCAGATTCAGACATCAAAAGCCTTCGCCTCCTACATTTTGATGAAAAGAAAGTTCTAAGAGCCCTGCTACGCAAAGCTGGTGACGACGGAGATTTACCAAGTGAAATTAAAAAAGTTCTTAGAGAACACTTAGGTATTTCTGACAGTTCCAAACGCCGTATTTCAAAAGGAACACTCGACTTATCCACAGAAAAATCTGTGGATAACTGATGGCTTGAATCAAAAAGAATATAGACCAGTTGCGCGACTTCCTGACGTCACTCGCCATCTTTCTCAGCCTTGCTGAGATTAAGATTCAGGAGTACACTCATGTCTGGATCACAAATCCAAAGCTCTAACGAACAACAGCTCTTTGAAAATAAAATAGAACCCATGTGGGCTTCAACAAAGGTTGCCGCCGCCCTTCTAGGGATTAGTCCCAACGCTCTACGAATTAGAAAATTTCGTGGGCAAATAGAATGTCGGTATTTTGGAAATCAACTTCGATTCAACGTGAATTACATCCACTCACTTCTTCGCGAAACGCGAGAAGAACGAAAGGAGTAACTCATGGCGATTACGAAATTGATGATTGATGGCAAACCAATGTATGAAGTCTTTGTAAAAATAAGAGATAAGTCCGGCAAGCAAGTTGCGAAACGAAAAAGATTTCAGAATGAACGTGAAGCTAAAAAAGCTGAACTTGAAATCTTGATGAACCTAGAAGGTCACAAAACAAAAATCACTTGGAAACAATGGATTGATCATGTGCTTGAAAAGTACAGAGTTGAGTATCGTACATCAACTTACTTCAACTATAAGCACTGTTTGAATAAGTGGTTTGATCCTGTCTGGAATGAAATGTTCCTCGACGACATTAAGCCCAGCGATGTTCACAAGGTGATTTTTGAAAACTGCAAAGGAACTTCTAGCTACACTCAAAGAGGACTTCTAAAAATCGTAAAACGTGTCTTTAACGTTGCGATCGAAGAAGGGATCATCGTTAGAAACCCTGCCGTAGGAATTCGAGTTCGGTGTGCCGATGCAAACCAAGCTGTTTTGAACAAGAGTGAAATCGAAGTCTTATTGACGGAAGCGCGGCGCACAGAGCACCGATTTTTCCCTCACTGGACCTTGGCACTTCTGACTGGAATGCGCTCGGGTGAGCTGTATAGCTTAAGGTGGACCGATGTTGATATGGTCACTGGAAAGATCAGCATCAGCAAAGCCTGGTCACGATACAACGGTGAAGGGCCAACTAAGACTGCTAAAAACCGGATTTATCCAATATCAAATGAAGGCCGAAAATTTCTTGAGGAACTTCGAGCAAACTACACTAAGGATTCTGAGTTCGTGCTTCCCAGATTGTGGGAGTGGAACCAAGGAGACCAAGCAAAGGTGCTTAAAAGTTTCTGTGAAGAGATCGGCATTACCCCAGTAAAGTTCCACGACCTTCGTGCAACTTTCTTAACGCAGATGCTTAACAACGGGGTTCCACTTTCTAAGGTCATGGCCATCGTTGGCCACTCTTCCTTAAAGACCACGCAAGGCTACTTGCGATTGTCCGGTAAGGATATTGAGGGAGCCACTGAAGGATTAAACATCCAAGTGCCTCAGATCGAAGAAAACCTAGGAAACGTTGTGCAGTTAAAGCGAAGATGATGGACAGCTGTGGTAACATTTTGGTAACATGGGTCTAAATTTACTACTAATTACGATGGGTTACTTGATAGTCGAGTTGCCCATCCAATTTCTAATTCGAAAAGTTAACTTTTATAATTGTTCCATTAGATTCAGTGACCCAAACATTTCCAGAATTATCAACACTAATTCCATCTTTTGTCGTTCGTAAGCCATTTGCATAGGTCATCGTTTGGGATTTCTGATTAAATTTATATAATCGACCCTCTCTTAAACTTGCAAAATAAATGTTACCATGTTGATCGCGAGTTGTTGGCCCAAGACCTGTTTCTACCCATGCAGAATTTTTAATTTCATACTCTCGTATTTCTTTTGTTTCTATATTCATAGTCAGATAACTGCTCGATGTCCATTGTGAGATAAAAAGTAAATCACCTACCGCAGCAAAAAAAGCAGGACAGTTTGAAACTCCCAGTTGAATTTCTTGGTAAACACGAGTGTCATAATTTATGTGTCCAATACTATTTGAGGAACAGTGTGTTGCGTAAATATCTGGTTTACCATTTTCGCCTTGAATGAGCTGCACAATCCATGAATTTGTTGTTGGAGACTCATAATTTGCAAGCCAAGTTTGTGTGTTAGGATCAAAAACAGAAACTTTATTATTTTCATGATCAGAAATCCAAATGAGACCATTATGGTCTTCATAGGGAATAGCTGGCACTGATTTTTTGTAAGGCATTTCATAATGTTTATACTCTTTGGTTTTGGGATTATAAACTCCAAGATGACCTTCCCCATATTCGCCGAACCAAAGTTGACCTGCCTTATCAATAAAAAGACCATCAGGCGAATTTCCAACATTTACGTTCAGCCACTGTTTATTGACGGGGTCGTAACTTGTTAACAAATCATTATCGGGCTGTGTAAACCAAATATGACCATCCTTATCAATAACGATTTGATCTGGAAATCCACCTTTCTCAAGTTGGATTCTCTCGACAGTCGCCGCTGGATCAAGTACGGCTACCATTTCATTTTTGATTCGGTTTGGTAATTGAGAACTTTGAGGCGTTTCTACTAAAACTCCATTGCCTTGTTGAGTTTCCCTTTTTTCGATGATTTTACCATTATTTAAATAATAACTCATGGGTTGATTATCATTAAACGATATGACTTTATTTGAAGTTGGAAGATTCACTCCAATTGCAATTGTACCCATCTCTGGCACATCATAAACTTGAATCCAAGAATTCAATATCTGTTGATTATTTAGTTTAAGATGGTATTCCCGACCTTCTTGATTAAGCTTTTTGGCGAAAGCAAAAGTAATGTTCTCTGGAATGAGTGGCTCTACCAATTCTTTGATCGCTTCGGCTTCGAAGTTTTTAGGAATATTATAAAATAAAATTGGATGTTTTTCATTTAAATCTAAACGAGCAGAAACTTGACCACCTTTAAACGGGATCTTAATTTCTTTAAATTTATGAACACTTTTAAACTGTCTTCTTAGGTCATTTGGTACGCCGGGAATAGCGCCAGCAAAGACCTGATTTAAACAAATCGTTAGAACAATAAATAGAATTGGTTTCATAATGACCACAATAGAAAAATTACTGCAGATTTTCACCAATAATAATTTAGACTGTAATAAATATATGGACAACGTAGCTATAACAGCAGAATCACTCGAGAAGGAAATCCTTGCTCTAAAGTGGCCCCTGTGTTCTAAATTAAATAATATCACTACCTACGGATTCAATCATGAAAGACAATAATTTACCAAAACCTCGGAACAATAAATATCCACCTAAAGGTATCACTTTAGAAATGATGGTTCGCGCTCTTGTTGAAGAGTATGGCTGGGCTGATCTGGGGCAAAAGATTTACATCCGCTGTTTTAATGAAAATCCAAGTTTAAAATCAAGCATGATTTTTTTGAAAAAAACCGAATGGGCAAGACTGACTGTTGAAGATTTATATTACTGGCGTTTTGGTGGTCGACCTGCGGATTGGGTGGGTCCAAAACCGCGAGATGAAGCAGATTAAATCACCACTTCTCAATTCGTTTTCATTACACTTTCATTCCGTTTTCTTTTAAGCCCTTTGAATCATTATAAATAGAAATTATTTTCAAATCGATCTATTCAGATCAAGCCAGAAAATAACTATTCAAAGGAGAATATATGAAAAAAATAATGGCTCTTATGATCACACTTGTTAACTTATCAGCGAATGCAGATGTTTTTGACGATTATAATTCTGTAGGTTCTGAAACTTTGGCATTAGCCAAAAAAGCAGAAACTCCGAACGATCTCTATGTACAAAAAACGAAAGAACTAACGACATTGGGATATCAAATTATGGATCTGTATCAAGTCAAGTATACCGAGTGTGTTGATCAATTTAATCAATTGAAAAATTTGGATTCAAATATTTTAAACATGAAATACGCAGAGATTGATTCTCAGCTGCACGAGGGCAAAGGTCTCATTGTCGCACCAAAAACCTGCTACAAGGGTCGCTCCCTCGTCGTACATCCATATCAAATCGCTGCTCTGGCTCTTGAAAATCGCCTTTTCACAAAAGAAGGTCAAGAGATGGCGGACCATGAACTGAACGAAGTCATTGTTCGTGCACAACGAATTAAAAAGGAACTCGGTTTGTAATATTTATGAATTGAAGTAAGAAGTTTTTTATATCCTAGTGTGCCTGTAAACGGCTTTCTATTTTTATTAACTTTGAATTCTCAACGACTAAATTTAAGTGCACGCACTGGCTCAAGTTGAAGTCCTCAGGCAAAAATTGAATGGACTCCAACTTTGAGCCTCCGAGCTGAACAGGGATCTGCAATTTAAAATATTTTGTCAAATCTAAACTCTCAATAAATCCTATTTCGTATTGCTCAATTTTTCCAAGTGGTTTTGGCGTTAATAGGTAATTTTTAGGAATTATTTTATAACTAAATTCATCACCAAAGACACCCTTCCAATTCTTTTTAATTATAAAACCACTCAACTGATTTAATTGTGTATCTTTGACAGCATAAATTTCTACAGAAATTCGTGACGTTGCCGTTGTTGTAATATGTATAATTTTAGATATTTGCTTTGATGATAGTAACGTTTGAGTCCATTGATCAAGTTTTTGCAATAATTCTTTGTCTTTGCGCCAGGGGAATTCAAAGCGGATTTCTTGGTTTTTATCCAATCCACCATTTTCTTTTAAGATATTCAGGTAATTTGACCAAACAATTTCGTTGGATCTAGCCATGACTGAAAACAGAATTAAAATAAAAAATAAGAAATTCTTTTTCATCGACTATGGCCTATCGCTGTTCTTTTTCTGATAAAGATTTTCTTAATTCTTCAAAAAAATCTGGTATTTTCCAATCGACACCCGCATCAATTTTTCCGGTTTGTTTATACTCTTCCACTTTATCGGCTTCAATCACTTCACGTTTTGTAAAAACCATTCCGCCTTGTTTTCCTCTGGCCTTAACAATCAGATAATTCAAGTACGCCAATGCTTTTTCGTAAATTGTGTATCTCTGACGATCGCCTTGATAACTCATTTGAAAGTATTTATTTTTTTCAATAGGTGGACGCGCTAAATTATCTGGCCCGTCGTTTTTTAATTTATACATATCCGTAATCCACGACCCATTGATCGTATTCACTGTTGGATAGCTCGCCATTGCTCCGTAAAATACTTTTTTCTTAGGACCATTTCCATTGGCATACCAAGGAATCGTACTTCGAACAAATCCCATAAAAAAAGCGTATTCGTACTCTTCATAATCGCGTTCACGAAATATGATGGTAATTTCTCTTTTTTCTTCTTTTGATAATCTTTTGAACTCTCTAACAAATAATGGATCTGTAAAATAAAACATTGCATCTTTGAAATTATTAAAAAGCATATAGGCCCCATTATAATGAACAGTTCCATGGATATAATTCACAGCATGAGGCATTCTTCTTTTAGGCCCTTGAGGAATCTCCGTTTCCGGAGTCGATCGCTTAGTCATTGAAGCTAAGAAATTTCCAATTTTTGAAACGATCTGATCGTCGCTGATTTCATTTTTTGTTTTTTCATTTCTAGGCGAGGCAAAAACTAAGTTCTCAGGCCATATTTTTTTACCTGTTGACGGATTAATTCCTGTGACCCAAGGGTGATCTTCGGGAACTAATTTGTCTTTCATTTTTCTCAATGCCATAATGTCTATAACAGCAAAAACTCCTCTGAAATTATGTGTCGTTGAATGGATCCAATTCCACACCACTTTCATAGGGTATGTCGATTTGGACCACGTCGTCTGTTTTTTAAGTTCTCTTAAATGAGATGGTATTTCTTGATCTAAAATCTCAACGTCTGGCTTGATATCAACAACAGTTTCAGTTTGGATCGCAGAATCAAAAATAGGTTTTTCAACGTGCTGTGCATAATGTTCATCAAAATATGATGAACATTGAACATTCGCTTTAAGTTCTAATCCTGAAGATAAAATTAGGAATAAAATAAGATGTATCAAATTGAGTCGTTTATTTTTTGTTTTCATAATTAACTTAAAAGCAAAACATGGACCGCTATTGATAGTATTTTATGCCATTTAAGAATTCTTCTTTTCGTATTTCGCAAGGAATGGTGACAGCCGACCAAACTCTAGTCATCCAATTACTCAATCCCATCCTTATAACATGACACAAGAGGTCTGAAAATTGCACTGTAATGAAATATGCATGTAAAGAATTTTCTCTTTTTTTTATATTTAATCTTTGGAGTCACATCAGTCTCTTTTGCTGATAATTCAAATATTCACGAAGAACAATCGGTTCTTTTGATCGAAAAAAATCAAAATGAAGTGAATCGATCTTCAGAGACACTAGAGTTTCAAGTAACGGAGGAACTTTTAGCTGGCGAATCTAAATTCAATTTCACTTATCCTGAACTCGAAAAATTATTCGCCTCTCAAGATGTGACTCAAGACAGTAAATTACTAAGAATACCAATTTTACCTCAAAAATTAGAAACTCTAAATCTTCTCTCGAATTTATCGAACGATGAAATTAACTTGTTTCTAGATAAAAAGAATAATTTCTTTGCAAAAACATACAAAGTTCTCAATTTTTTAAAAATTCCTCGAGCTTTGATGCAAAGAATATTCAACTCGCTCAATGAGCAGTTTTATACAAACCATAAAAAATTTATCAACTCTAATCTGGGCCGAACACAAATCACTTTTGCAGTATCCTTAGGGGTAGGATTTCCAGATAAAATATTAAACCATTTAAAATCAAATTTCCCTCGCATCAAATGGCCAAGTCAAATTGGATTTTATTGGATGTTTGGAGCTGGCCTCGGCATTCGATACTCAACGATAAACAATAAAAAAAGCTTTTCAATAGGTCCTGTTCTTGAATTTCGGCGTGGCGAAAAATATTTTTCGCCTTTTGCCTACACCTCTGCCGGAATAAATATTCAACAACTGTGGTCTTCTGATATTGACCAAATTTTTGATCTTGAAAAAACTGAGTTTGTTAAATTTTCGTCTCTAGGTACAATGAATTCTGAACGCAGTTTTGGAGTTGTCACTGGCGGAGGTATTGTGTTACCACCAGGAGGCAGTGTTGTGGCAGGAATTCGCGGAAAAGGAATCCTTTTAGAAATCAAAAAGCAACTGATTTCAAGTTTTTATGATCATCTCAAAGCGCGATTTTCTCAAAAAAAGTGCTCTCGACTATTTGAATTCAATGAACTCTAATTGCTGTTCTTACTATTGAATAAGGTTCAGATTATGATCACCTTTGTTTTTCAAACTTTTCTTTTCCGGTATAATCGTTTTCCAAATGACAGACTCCTTCAGTTCAGAAATATCTTGAGCATTTGTCGTTTGTAAAATTTGACTGGCATGTTTTCGGTCTGCGCTGTTTTTTAAATGCACAGTTAAAACCGTACCACCTTCATTTAAATAAAAACCATACCGTTTTGCTACGGTGTGTGGTGTACCAATTCCGACCAAGGCGCCGGCTGCGGTTCCAAATAATACTCCCATCAAACAACCGATACCTGTAGAAACTAACAATAGGGGAAATCCACTATTCGTCGCCAAAGTTCGGCCACTCATACCCCACAAGAATCCTGCGAAACCGAAAATCATTAATCCACCAATTGCTCCGATGACTGCTCCATCTTTAAGAGATGTTTTTTGTTCATAGACAAAATCATGTCGACCAGAACGCTCCGGTGCCAGCATTGAAATATCATCTGATTCAAATCCATTTCTTTCAAATTGATCTATGGCTATTTTAGCATCTCGTGTATTTGTGTAAAGACCAAATGCTGATAAGTTTTTTTCAGATATGGAGTCTTGATTCTGTGTTTGCATATGAACCTCTTCAAACTCATACAGCAAGCCTGCGGCCACTGTTGAACTCTACTAAGGCTATTCAATTCTGTTTTGAAGCATCAAACTTGTCCCAAATTTCCTCGAGACAAGTCCTTAATTTAACCTATTTCAAAATCTTGACCCAGTTCGAATTTGACTTTTTCACCTTGAAAATCAAAAGCAACTTCACATGATCTCAGGGCGATTGCATTTTCTAAATAAGGTATTTTTGAACCATACAAGACATCACCTAGTATCGGTGAATTCATGGCGGCCATTTGCGCTCGAATTTGATGAGTTCGACCCGTCAATAAATTGATTTTAACCCAACTGGTCAGTTCAGATTTTTTCTTTTGTTCAAGAATTTCTAACTGACATAAATCCCAGCCCTCAATCATTTCCTCAGATAATTTTTTAGGGGTTCCAGGATCTGGATTCATTGAATGGGTCAACCGAAGAGGTAGTGTTTTTGCCCCCTCTATCAGTGCCACATATTTTTTTTGAATTCGTCGTTGAATTAATTGCTGATTAAAATCTTTGACGAATTGACGTTTTTTTCCATACACAATCAATCCTGAAGTCAGGCGGTCCAATCGATGGGTGACAAACAGTGGCATTTTCAAAGCCAGACTTGTCTGTGTCAGCGCATCTTCAAAACTGTTATCTGCCATGGGATGACTGGGAACTCCTGAGGGCTTATTCAAAACCAAAAAAGACTCATTTTGAAAAATAATTAAAGATCGCCAAGGATAATCACACTTATACCTGCGCGGTTTCGTATGAACGCGAAATAAACTAGTTTGTAAAATCCAACGGTCTTTGATTTGACGTTCGCTATTCACATAAATGGCACCCAATTGCAGAAGCTCTTTAAATTTTTCAAAATTTAAATTCAATTGATCCTGAAGTGCTTCACTTAATAGAACTGGTTCTGAATTTTCAAAAAAACGAACGCCATCGTCAAAATCGGTCATTGGCTATTTTCCAAGATGAAACGAAACCGCAGTTTTTTCAGTTCCATTCACTTTTAAAGCCAGGCGATGCTCACCGGTATAAAATTTTCGCGTTGTGATCGGTCGAAAGGAAATTTTTTTTGTCACACCTAAATTTTCATTGGCCTCGATCATTCCCGATTTCAATTTAAATACTTTCGGACTCAACTCACCATTCGATTTTTTGTAATAGACGACAAAATCTATAAGGAACTTTACTTTTTTTGGTGATTTGTTTTTAACTGAAAATGAAAACTCTAGACTCTGTCCGATTCTAACTTTTTTGTTTTGTAATTTTATTTCAGAGCAGTCCAGAACTTTATCTTGGGATTTGACACCAACAAGACTTAAAGCCTCGGGATCTCCATTTTTAATCAACGTTCTGAGAGCTCTGTGAACAATAAATCGAAATTCATTTTCATAATCTGCAGGGGCTTCTTTCATCCAACGTTTTAATGTTTTTGTGACCATTTTTGGATGATCTTTGGTGATATCATTTAAATGGTTCGCAACACTTTTTCGGACATATAAAGAAGGATCAAATTTTAAACTTTCTAAGAGTTCAAGTCCATGACTTGGATCGCTCACTGCATTTTTTAATTTCTCGCCCCATGGAAGTCTTGGCCTGGTCCCTTCAGAAACCCAACGACGAATATGTTCATTCGGATGAGATTTTAGTTTGTGAAGTTTTTTATAAATTACAATGCCGTGTTTATTTATAAATGGACGGATGCAGAATTCAGCAGTGAATTTCGGAGTTAGTTCTTGCATCACTTCCAGCGATTCCTCAATATGATCTAAACCATAAAGCTGAATATACTCAGTGGCAGGCCATAACTCGAAGGAACTCATCTTTTGAGCTCTTGTGATTTGAACAAGTTGCTTCAGGGACTTTAAATAATCGCTGTCTAAATGATTCTTTAATTCGTTGGCAATCAGCTGCACCCGGGCGCGCATTTCTAAATCATTTAATTTTAAAATGACTTTATTAATCGTTTTTTTGTCTTTACAGCAATCAGATAAATACTTCTCTACAACTTTTGCATTGATCCAATGTTTAAATGCGTTTTCATTTTCAGATTCCATATTTATTTAAATCGACCTTTTCCTAATGAATATCGACCTGAACCCATTAAAGCAATAGCGATTGAAGCAAAGAAATACAGCGCTTGCAATTCAACAGCCCAACCGCCACCACGTCCTAAGGCAAAGATATCCGCACTATGAGCCAAACCAACAGCCACGACCATTGTAAAAGCAATTAACAATGCACTTGGGATTGTTAAGATACCTAATATTAAGAGAACCGGAGCTACGACTTCTCCGACAATTGCGCCATATTGTATAAACGAAGGCAATCCAGCGCCACTCAGCATATCACCAATCCCGCTTGTTCCGTTTTGTAATTTACTGATTCCATGCAAAAGCATCATGCCCCCGACAGAAACTCTTAAAATAAACTTACCTAAATCGGACTGATTTGCTTCATTCATAGAAAACTCCTTGTTGTTTCATTAGATCTTAAAATTTCTGCCTGTACAATTTTTCTTTTTTCGCTTCTTGCACCCAAAACTGAACGCCATGATGCTCTTGAATATTTTGCATATACTGTATAATCCTGCGATCACTGATTTGAATACCATAGCTCAAAAAACGAAATACAATCGGCGCAAAAAAGGCATCCGCAATACAAAAATCACCAAACAAATAGGGTCCCTTAGATTTTTTCAAAGCTGCTGACCACATACTTAAAATTCTTTGAATATCAGCTACCGTGCCTGATGTCAGATGCTTGATTTGTATCCTTAATGACAAATCCATCGAACACTGCGCACGTAAACTCATAAATCCCGAATGCATTTCAGCGGCGTAACTGCGAGCCATTGCACGCTTTTTTGTGTCTTTAGGCCATAAACCAGATTCGGGATAGCACTCATAAAGATATTCAGCGATAGCTAATGTATCCCACACCGTATTTTGCCCATGAATCAATACTGGAACTTTGCCTGACGGAGAGTGTTTTTTAATTTGTGCAGATGTTTTTGGAGTATCTAAAGCAATACAAAGTTCTTTAAAAGGCGCCCCGGTTTGCACAGCGCAAAGCCAAGCTCGCATTGACCAGGAAGACAATGTTTTGTCCCCAATCACCAGACTGAATTCAGGTTTGAATGACTTTTTGTAATTTGAATGTGATTTTGTTTTCATTGGACCTCAACCTTTAAATTTAATATTTTTTCATTCAACAAGCCAAACACCTGACGAAAAGCCTGCTCATTGAACTGCTCTGTTGATGAAACAGGATCAGGCATTGGCCAATGTAAACGCTTTGCATGAGTTGGCAAATGGGGACAAATTTCCTCGGCGCATAAAGTAATAACAAAATCCAGTTTGCTTAAGAATTCCGTTGGCAACTCTTCAATGGATTTAGAAGACTGACCCAATATAGACATCTTGTTTTCTTTCAATATTTGAATCGCTCCCTTATGAATTTTCCCGGATGGTTTCGAACCGGCGCTCGCCACAACGGCATTAGAGCCGAATATGTTTTTTGCTAACGCTTCTGCGATTTGACTTCGCGCAGAATTAGCGACACAGAGAAAAAGAATGTGAGTTTTTTGAGTCATACAAACCTAACATCATTTATATTTTGCTTATCGTATTAACACGATATACGATAGGTTATGGCTTTAGCAAGAAAAGAAGATTTTAAAATTCAGGATTTACAATTGGCAGAATGGTGTAAGGCTTTGGCACATCCCGCCAGAATTTCGATTTTAAAAACTCTATCTCAAAAAAAGGAATGTATTTGTGGTGAGCTCGTTGTTGACTTACCACTTTCGCAATCCACCGTTAGCCAACATTTAAAAGCCTTGAAAACTGCAGGCCTCATTCAAGGTGAAATTGACGGACCTCGATCTAAATATTGTATTCATCAGAAAAATTTTGAGAAATTCACAAAAACTTTTCAGCTGTTCGGAGAGCGCGTTGCTGACAAAGTTAAACTTCACGCTTGTTAGATAGAGACGTATGACTGATCAAATAAAACAAAAATTAACTTTTGATGTTAAAACCAAACGAATAGATTCCAAATCGAGTGTGGCCTTTTGCAAAAATGCCCAAATTACTTTAGACACAAATCTGCAAGGCAATCCCGAAGCCTTCAATCCTGCTGAACTTTTACTAGCTGCACTTTCTGCATGTATTGTTAAAAGCATCGAACGCGTCACTCCAATCCTAAGTTTTTCTCTCACAAAATTTGAAGTTCATGTTCATGGAATCCGACAAGATGTTCCTCCTAAAATGGAAGCCATCAACTACACGATCTTGATAGAAACAACTGAGACTGATCATCGTCTCGAACTTCTGCATGAGAATATTAAAAAATATGGAACCGTGTACAACACGATTGCACCCAATACCATTTTAACTGGGACAATCCAAAGATTGGAAAAATAAATATGGGAATTCATCACTCAGATTGTGATCATAATCATTCACACGGAAACACGCATGGACACAGTCATGACCATTCACACCAGGTAAAAACCTACGGCAAAGCTTTTACGATCGGTATATTGCTGAATATCATCTTTGTCCTGATCGAAGGTAGCTACGGATTTAAAATCAACTCTTTAGCTCTGATCGCTGATGCAGGCCACAACCTCAGTGATGTTGCAGGCCTCATCTTAGCCTGGGCAGGAATGATCGCCGCGAATAAAAAAACAAATTCGAAACACAGCTACGGTTGGAAAAAAGCCTCTGTCTTTGCAGCATTCATCAATGCGATTTTTTTATTGATCGCCATGGGTTCACTGGCTTGGGAAGCCGTTCACAGATTTAATTCTCCAGTGCAAACCGAAGGCATCACAATAATGATTGTTGCAGGAATAGGTATCTTGATTAATGGAGCCACGGCACTGTTGTTTGCATCGGGACGCGATAAAGATATCAACATTCGCGGGGCTTTTTTACATATGCTGGCGGACGCATTGATATCAGCAGGTGTCGTCATCGCCGGTGCAATCACGCTTAAATGGAATTACACATGGATAGACCCAGTTACAAGTTTAGTTATTGCCTTCATTATTGTTATAGGCACGTGGCGTTTGTTCAAACAATCTCTGCATCTCTTATTTGATGGCGTACCCGATGGTATCGACTATCAAGCTGTAAAAAAATATTTATCTGAACGAAATGGCGTGAAAAATGTTTTTGATCTGCACATCTGGGCGATGAGCACAACTGAAGTGGCATTAACTGCCCATTTACATATGCCCGATGGTAATCCTTCTGATTCGTTTTTAAACGAAGTCAGCCACGAACTTCATCATCATTTTAAAATTGAACACGTCACACTTCAGGTCATGCGAAGTCCAAATTCTGAGAGCTATTGTCATTAAATTATTTTGTATTTTCTGAAATGAATTTTTTAATTTCTTCAAAGCTTCCGGTCTGCTGGACAGACGCTATTTTTAACTGATCTAATTTGATCAGACTGGCCTTTTCTTTTTTCTGAGGCCACTTACTCGTCAGATCTCCCTCGCGATCAAGGACGACTTTAAAGGGGTATTTTTTCATTTTTGGTAAAGCGAACATTGTTGTCACCATTCCCGGCATCGCCGAAATATCCGCAACATAAGTACCATTTGATTTTGCCAAATCAGTTAACTTTAAATCTTCAAGTGCCTTATTGATTAAATCAGAAATATATTTATCTGTGCTAAAAACAATCCATTTTGTTTTTTCATCTATTTGCACTGTTGCATCAAATTGATCTTTAAGTTCAATTTTTTGCAAGACTTGAACTTCTGTCGAATTTGCAAACAGAGGGAAAAGCACTGAAATTAGGCTAATAAATATACGCTTTTTCATAAAAATCCTTTGTAAATCAATGTATGGATATCTCAATTGACCTTGCGAAGCAAGTCTTGTGGCCAACAGACAAAATTTCATCTAGGCTAAGAGGATGGCACAAGCTTCATCGCAAAAAAGTCCGCTCCTCGATCACTTTGAAAAAATCGATGCTCATTGTCGTAAAGGCCATATTTCAATGAAAGAAATTTTTGAAATATTTGGGACTGATGGACATTCTGTTTTAATCTTTTTTTTGATCTTGCCTTTTTTGCAACCAGTACCTCTTCCAGGACTTTCAACACCGTTAGGAATTCTCATGGCGCTGGTTGCTGGTTTTTCTTATTTACGAAAACCCCCGTGGCTCCCAGCACGTTGGATGAATCATAAATTACCGACAAATACTGTTTCAAAAATTAATGAGGGTTCAGAAAAAATATTTCAAAAAGTATCAAGGTTCATCCACCCCAGATGGCCTATCCTGTTTAAGGAGCCCTTCCGATCAGTCACAGCAATCGTCGTCATTTCGAATGGATTATTATTAGCTCTGCCATTACCGATCCCTTTTTCAAATGCATTCCCTGCATGGACGATCTTTTTTTATGCTCTGGCAGAGCTTGAAGATGATGGCTTATTTATTTTACTGGCTTACATACAAACCATTGCGTGTCTGTTGTATTTTAGCGCTTTGATCTTCAGCATAGAATCCGCGTTACCAGTTATTCTCAAGTACTTCAGTTAAAACTATTTCACACAAAAATACAAATCCACTTGCGCATTTAACGTCGAACAAATTTCTTCGGCTTAACAAGTTCTTTTCCAACAAATGACTCTTGACGACCAACACCACCCTGTAAACATAAAGTCACTTGAGTGGTTTGAGAATATCTCAAAATGGAACAACGACTTCAATTTCGGACAATTATTGTTCACCAATTTTCATGTTTCTACAAAATCTACCATCTCAATGTGAATCATGCTTGAGTTTAACATTGTTATATCAAGCGCTTAGATGAAGCTGATTTTACGGCCCAAGGCTTGCTCTTTTAAAAGTAAAACAAAGTTCCTAAGGAGAATTTCATGAAGGCTTTTATTGCAATTATTTTATCGGTATTCGTTGTAAGTTGCGCTCAAAAAAACGAACCAGCACCGACCACCACAACGGCAGTCACAGGGTATCAACTGAGTAACGGCATTTGCTACTCAACTTCAACAGGTCAACAAGTCGCTTCTGGCTTCTGCACATCTACAAATTCTGGATATTATTCAAATAACGGCTTTTGTTATATGTCTTCGACAGGACAACAGGTAGACAATAGTTTTTGTTCAACAAATACAACTCCTGGCGGACAGTGTGTTGGCGTTTACATTTGGAATGGGAGCTATGTTCAATGTAATGGTTCAAACTGTCGCGGATATACTCTGATCCAAGCGACAACAGGCACATCCGTACTCTGCCAATAATCAATATTCTGCGCTTTTTATAATCAACAGCTGATTTTCAGCGTCAAAGGCTCACTCACAGCCACTTTGGCGCTTTTTTACGTTTTTATACCTTCAAAAAATCATTCATTTATATTCTAAGAATATTCAAAAGACACATCGCATTTATGATGCGTATCATACACATTTTTCACAGCAAGCCTATGTTGAAGTAAACAAAGAGATCTTCAAAAATGAAGTCTCTCAATAACCAGAAGGAAGGCTCTATGAAAACAGTTATCGCAATTTTAATGACAATGTTGTTAGGCGCTACAGTCAATGCAACACAAAAAGCAAACGAAAAAGAAGTTCAAATTGGCGTGAGTAGCGCATTCGTTCCAGGTGGCTTTGATTCTTCATCTGACGCTTATGTTGTAGTGAGTGGTGTATTCCAAAACGGTTGCTACCGTTGGAACCGTGCTGAAGTCAGCAACGTTGATTCATTTAATCATGAAATCAAAACGATGGCGACAGTAACACAAGGTATGTGCATCATGGTTTTAGTTCCTTTCCAAAAAGACATTGCTTTAGGAAAATTAGATACTGGAAAACACAGTTTAAAATTTGTTAACAGCGATGGTACTTTCTTAGAAAAAACTATGACTGTTGAATAATTTGAGTCACTGATTCGCAAATGTGGCCTTAGTCAAATGACTGGGGCCCTTTTATTTGAGGTAAACATGAATCCGATTTTAATTTTAATTTTTTCTTTGACTGTCCTGTTCAGCTGTCAAAAACAAAACCAATTGAGTTCTCTTACTTGGAAGACCGGTGACTCTAAAGAATCATTGAATAAAATAAATTCTATCCCCTCAACTCAAAAAGCGGCAGGTCTCTTTTATAAAGATCAAAAAATTGAATTCAGTGTTCAGTCAATTGACAATTCTGCTGTTGAAGAGACGTTTATCAAAAAAAGCATCTCTGCTAACGACGATATCCATTCTGCTGAAGCTGTGTTTTATGATCCTACAAATATCAACATCAGAAAAAAAACAGAAAAAAATATTAACGTATTTAAACTCATTCAAAAGATCAATAACATCGCTACACCTTTAGAACTTAAAAACTACGAATTAAATAAAATCTATGTCCATTTGAATAACGGTCTCGAGTCTGTAAACTCACTCCAATACGAACTCAATGATGGAACTTTATGGCTGGCACAATTTAATAATGATCACATATTACTTAACAACAAAAAACTGGGTTCAAACTTTACAACAACACAAGCTAATGTTTTTCTGAAGGGCCCTAAGCTCAGCTCTCTCACTGATATCACTCTGAAAGAACTCGATACAGCTCCGACAATTTCGAACTCGAATATTTTTGTCGACAGTGAATCGACAAAAAAAATTACAACAATTGAATCTCAACTTAAATTTGACCCTAAAGACGAGCGTTTTGATCAACTCCAAGTATTTTATTATCTTGATTCCATTCAAAATTGGATGAGAACAAATCTATCCGTTCGATTTCCTGAAAAACTTCTCGCTGTCGTGAATGTGGGTTTTCCAAATAAAACCAATACAGCTTTCTATTTTCAAAATAAAATTCGTCTTGGCCGCGGTGATGATGTGACTTTCACGATGATTGCGTCTGATCCTTCTATTGTGTATCACGAATCATTTCATGCATTGATCGATGGACTTGCGCACTTGCCTTACGAAAATGAAGGCGGATCTATGAACGAAGGCTTTGCAGATTTTTTTACCTGCGTTGTTTTAAATAGGCCCTATCTTGGTGAAGTCTCATTTGTCAAAGGTCCTTATAAAAGATCTGTGACAACACTTGTTCGACTTGATGAAAAAACTGGGGGCCTTTACCATGACTCGGCAATCATCAGTGGTCTTTTGTGGGAAACAAAAGAAAAGTTGAACACCGAGAAAGCTCTCTCTATCGCAACAGAAACTCTTTCCATGCTCAATCCCTACAGCACTTTTTCTGATTTTAATAAAGCATTTATCAGTGTTATACAGAAAAATCTAAATACGGATGACCGACAAACAGTTTCATTGATTTTAAAAAGCCGTGGGTTTATTTATGAGTAGTCTTTTAGGAATTTGGATTTTTACAGCTGTAATATATCAAGGTCATTTGATGGATCCACCAAATCCGAACTTGCATTTATACTATACCTTCATGAGTGAAACACGAAACGAAATTTACTATTATCGTGACGATGAAAAGGGCTTTTGTAAACGTTGGGCTGATTACAGTGCCAATGAGCATTCAATTGAACAAACTGTCGTCGAAGTCGACCCTACGAATATGGATAGTTGTTCAAATGATTCAGATATGCTTATGAATTCACATTCTCTTGTCAAATATGAAATTACTAATGATCAACTCTATCTTCATTTACCCTTGGGGGAAGAAGAGATCGTTTATATCTTCTCAAGAACTCAATAATCATTTGCAATTTCCGAGTTATCTATAGAATAATTTAGGACTATGATAAACAGCAATATATTTTATCCAATGATAGTTCAAATTATCCTCACATTTTTTTTACTCTTTAGGCTTGGATTCTTACGAATTCGAAGCTTGAAAAGTGGCACTACAAAAATCAAAGATATTGCCCTAGGACAGAAAAACTGGCCAGAAGAAGCACTTAAAGCAAGTAACAGCTTTCAAAATCAATTTGAAATCCCTGTTTTATTTTATGTTGCGTGCCTTATCGCAATCATGACTCAACTGAACTCGACGGCTTATACAATATTATCATGGCTATTTGTTCTTAGCAGAGTGGGACATGCTTATATCCATAATAGCTCAAATCATGTGATACGAAGATTTCAGCTCTATTTAACAAGTGTCGCAGCGGCATTAGGCCTATGGATCATCCTTGGCCTGAATATCTTGGTTTAAATCCTCGATCGTCTAAGACTTCGACAATGATTCGATAACAAAATCCGTCACTTTGACTAAAACACTACAGTTGAAATGACTGTTTTAAATAGATTATAGTGCTCGGATGTTTAAAAAAACTCAACTTTTTAGTTTAATACTCAGCACGGCACTGGTTACGGTTTTAGGCTCTACTGCCTTTGCAAAAATCATCACTCATTGCTCCAGCGAAGGCACAGACGGATCTGTCAGTGGCTCTAGCAATCTAAATACACCATACCCTATCGCCTCAGTCTCAAAGGTTTTTACTTCGTTATGGGCTCTTGAAAAATACAGTGCGGATTACCGATTCAAAACACAAGTGTATTTGACAGATCTAAATAATGGGCTCTACGACGTTCACCTAAGAGGCTCTGTTTTTCCTTACTTTGATCGCACGATGTTTTATTACCTCATTACAGAACTCAATAAACGTGGGGTTAAAAAAATAAACAACCTGACTTATGACGAAAATTTTGAATACGGGTCGATTATCAGGACCAATCAGGATTTAGCCCATTCCAACGGTGAACAATCTGAAACCGAGATCATGCGAGAGCTCAGAAATGACGTTAAAAACTTAAAGGCAAACTATAAATCATTTTATCAACGTACAAAATCTTTAACAAAAGTAATCTTACCAAGTTCTGTTGAACTCAGCGTCAAAGATATCCATGCCATGTCGATGAAGTCTTTTGATCGAGACCAAGTCACTTCGTCATTTATGCTGAAATCTGTCGAGCTTCACAGAATCTTAAAAGAAATGAATCGCAATTCGAATAACTTCGCAGCCGATAAATTATATGAACGACTCTCTCGAATTCAAAACTTTAAAGACTATTTAACACAATCTTTGAATGTCGATGAAAAAGAATTTAATTTTGTGAATGGATCTGGCTACCCTGAAATCATTCAAGGGAAAAAAATATACAACTCTGCGACCTGTGACATTGTTCTTAAAGTGAATAAAAAACTTTTTCAAATCGCAGCAGCTCAGAATTTAGGTTTACGCTACATTCTACCTGTCGCTGGGATGGATGCCGATGCCGACGGTGATAGCACTGTCACAAATATCTATTCGAGCAATCTGACAGAAGGATCTTTAGTGGCAAAAACAGGAACCATCAATCAATCAGTTTCACTTGCCGGAGCTGTCTTAACACAAGATGATCTCGTTTACTTCCACATCACTGCAACAACAGGTGACTACGCCCAAATTAAAAATTTTGTGCATTCTCTGATTAAAAATAATGGCGGTAAATCCATGATTGATAATTACAAACCTCAACCATTCTTACCATTTGATGAAAATTCGATTTCAGAAAAATAATGAATTGTTTACGATTTAAAATCGCGCGCCATCACAGTTTTTCGACCTTCGCGGCGCGCCTGTTCTATCGCTCGATCTAATTGAATCCTGATCATATGCGAAATCACTTGATTCACATCTTCGGAAGTATTCATATCAGAAACATCTTTGATGTATTGTTTCATTTTTGAAACTACGACTAAGACTTCATTTTCCATGGATGATTTTTTAAGTTGTGTATTTGGCGCTGTCGTCGACGTAGCAGAATTCTGAACAATTATTCTTTTTGGAGCTTCATTGACAGGACTCACTGTCATTGGAGATTTTTTCTCAACAGCTCCTGCACTTCGATGTCTGGCCCCAGGTAAATGGACTTCAAAACAAGGTATCGAGCAAAAAACATAACCTGTTCGCTCTCCAGTACAAGTTGAAACACTACACTCGTAGTATTTTGAATTCAGTGAAATTGGTTTTTTACAGCTGCTGCATTTTTTCCAAAAGTTTTGCGTCATATCCATTCACTTAGATTTATACGAAATCAAGCATTTGACAACTGGACCTGCCCCATGAGGCCCTACAATTACTGCCCGTGACAATTTAGAGTATCTATGGGATAAAAAACTATTGAAAACACCTAAAAAGCGCTTCCACAAAGTCAATGTCGAGATCAGCAACATTTGCAACCTGCAGTGCAGTTTCTGCCCTGAAGTCATTCGCGAAAAAAAGATGATGCCACTCGACCTTTTTGAAAACGTGATCAGACAAATTGCTCCGCTGACAGAATTGGTCTGTTTTCATTTGATGGGTGACCCGTTAGTTCATCCAAAGCTCTCTGAAATGATTCAAATATGTGAACGTTACGACGCTAAAATATTTTTTGTCACCAACGGAGTTCTGGTCAAACCAGAGCATCAAAAAATGCTCTTAAGTCCTGCGATGTATCAAGTGAATTTTTCTTTGCATAGTTTTTTCGACAATCATCCGGGAAAAGATCCTTCTGTTTATTTAGAAAAAATTTTTTCTTGGACAGAAAACGCACTTCTTGAACGTCCCGACCTGTATATTAACTTCAGACTTTGGAATCTGCAAGATGTTCGCGGCGAATTGACTGAAAACATGGAAATGCTCAAACGAATTCAAGATCGATTTCAATTTTCCTTCACACAGGATCAGATCAATGTGCAAAAAAACAAAAGCCTAAAAATTAAAGACAAACTCTATCTGCATTTTGATACTGAGTTTATTTGGCCAGATCTGAAACTTCCTATTTTAGGAGCTAAGGGAACTTGCTACGGGCTGTCGTCTCACATTGGCATCCATGCTGATGGCACCGTGGTTCCCTGTTGCCTTGATAAAGAAGCCAGTATTCCTCTGGGGAAAATCCAAGAGCAACCTCTAATCGATATATTAAACAGTGAAAAAACGATGGCTATCCTGAAAGGTTTTCAACAAAATAAGCTTGTTGAAAACCTTTGCCAACGTTGTCAGTACATCGAACGCTTTTCTTAAGAAAGTTTATCGATTTTGCTAAACTCTTGAATTTTATGCGAAATCACTTCTAAACTTTTTCTCCAAAATTCGATTTTTGTAATATCTTCGCCAAGATGTTTTTGAATCAGATCCTCTGCCGTCATAATTCCAGTATCCCGCAAAATGGCAACATACTTTTGACTAAAATCCTTACCCCATTCATTTTTACGAGCGTACAGACTTAAACTAAATAAATATCCAAAGGCATAGGGGAAGTTATAAAAACTGACATCCGCGATTGAGAAATGAAGTTTCGTCGCCCAGAACATCGGATCACCTTCAGTCAGGGAATCACCATACCAATTTTTAAACGCTGATTTCATCATTGTCGATAAATCATCAGCGCTGACAAATCCTTCTTTACGTTTTTCATAAAAATTCTTTTCAAATTCAAATCGAGTTGGAATGTTAATGAGGAGCCCCACAGCTCCTTCCGCGATAGACCAATAAACATCCAGTAAATCTTCTTTCGTTTTGGCATTTGCAATTTGATAGTCAAATAAAACATTCTCAGCAAAAATACTGGCTGTCTCTGCTAAAGTCATTGGATAATCAGAAGCAATCAGATTCATATCACGCATCACCCATGAATGATAAGCATGACCTAATTCGTGCGCTAATGTCGATGTGTCGTGTGGTGATCCCATGAATGTTTGAAACACTCTAGGGTTTCCACTCTTCGCAAACCCCGTACAAAACGCACCATTACGTTTATTCGGACGAATACTAGCATCGATCCAACTTTTATCCAGCATCATTTGGGCAAATTCTCCCATCACAGGATCCATCGCTGAAAAACTCTTCTTCACTTGTTGAAAAGATTCGTCGAAAGAAAGCGCGCCACCTTTTATGGGAGCCGGAGCTAACAAGTCCCAAGGTTCTAATTGGGGTTTTCCTAAATGCTTCGCCATTGTTTTAGCGCCGAGCTGAATTTGTGGTTTAAATTCAGCAATCGCCGCCATCATAGCTTCAAGCGTTTCTTTTGAAATGCGATTACCATGAAGAGGTTGATCTAAAAAATCAACTTTCTGTTTTTCAGATCGCAATTGATTCACATCATGTCTCCAACCAGCCAGTGCATTTAAAATTTGAGCTGCAGATTGTTTATGGTCTGTCCATGTTATTTGCAAACCCTGCCAAGAATTCTTTCGAATTTCACTGTCGTTGACTTTTGTTAGACTCGCAGCTTCTGCGATACTGACTTTTTGGAGCTCTCCATTTTTTAAAATTTCAACGCGAGCCGTTCCAGAAATAGCATCATAAAGATTTCCCCACGCCGTGTGACCCGTAGCTTTCATTTTTGTCAGGACATTCTCTTCTGCATTGGAAAGTAGAGTTTGATTTAATTTACGTTGGTGACCGTAATAAAATGTATAATCTTTTGTTTTTTCGGAATTGATCACTTTTTTAAAGTTTTCTTCAGTTGTTTTAGTGATAAATAAATTCCAGGGATTTAAAGCAATTTCGAGTTTTGAGCTTAAAGCACTCAATTGCGAATCCATTTTCTCCGCTTCTTTATTTTGTGCATCTAAAGACTGCTCACATGAAGTAAATGTTGATAAGTTATACAACAACGTTTTTGATTCAGTTTGCAAAGCAACAACCTGTTGAAGTGCCAGCAAAAAAGAGTCGGACACAGGAACTAAAGTTTCTGTTAAGTTTTTAGAATACTCATGGGTCATTGAGTTCAATTTTATAATATTTGTTTCAATTTTTTTAAAATCACCTTGAAAGTCGGTTGTCAAAAAACCTTTGTATTCGTCTGAGTTATTCCATTGTGGCAATGTAGATGAAGACATAAAACCTCGCTTTGTGTATGTGCTAATCTATAGAAGTTCTTAAAAACTGTCAAAGTTTTAACCACTAAATGGAGCATTCCAAAAATGATTGTCTGATCTTGAAATTTAATAATTTTTAATTCTGTATTCTTAATGTTTCCACTAATCTGAATACAACAAAGCGAGGATTGCTTATGAACATTAAAATTAAACAGATCATCGGAATCGTAACACTGGTTAGCTTGTCGCAGACAGCTCATGCCCTTTTCACGATTCCTAGTGATTCATTCGATTGCAATTTCAACGGCGCAACGATTGCGGAAAATACGGCAGTGACAGCATATCAGAACTCAAGTGTACCCTTTGGACAAAGTTGTGTTTCTGAATCCAGAATATGTAAAGTCGGCGAACTTTCCGGAAGTTATCAGTTCGGCAGTTGCGCCGTCGGATCTGCTGCAAGCTGTCTTTTTGATGGACGCACGATCACTCATGGAGATTCCGTCACAGGTTACATGTCTTCTACTGTCCCTTTTGGACAAGTCTGCTCAATTGCGGCTGAAACACGGACTTGTAATAATGGCGTCCTCTCAGGTTCAGCACAATATGCAAATTGCGAAACAAACACACCACGCTCATGTTTGTTTGATGGTAAAACAATCTTGAATGGCGAAAGCATTTTAGCTTATCAAAACTCATCTTCACAATTTGGAAATACATGCGCGCAAGAATCAAGAACTTGTGCGGATGGTACCTTATCTGGATCATTTGCTTATGGATCATGTACAATAGATCAACCAGCAAGTTGTCTTTTCGACGGACGCACCATTGCACACGGAGAATCTGTCGCTGCCTTTCTAGCTTCAACAGCTCAATTCGGCTCTTCTTGCACTCAACAATCAAGAACTTGTGACAATGGATCTTTATCTGGGTCTTACAATTTTGGTTCGTGCTCCGTCGGTCAACCTGCTTCGTGCAGTTTTGATAACAAAACTGTCGTTCACGGAGAATCCGTTCTTGCTTTTGCCAACGCAACAGTCGCATTCGGGCAATCATGCACTTCGCAAGCTCGCTCTTGTTCGAATGGTGTTTTATCTGGAACTTATACAAACGCAAATTGCTCTGTACAGGCCGCAAGTGATTGCACATTGAATGGAAAAACTGTTACTCATGGCACAAGCGTCACGACTTACACTTCAAGTCGAGTCGTAGCTGGATCACAATGCCAATCTGAAACAAGAACATGTTCAAATGGAATTCTTTCTGGTTCAGCAGTCTATGAATCTTGTGTCGCGGATCCTATTGTTATTATCAACCCGCCCAAGTCATGTGTCTTTAACGGAAAAACAATTCCTTCTGATGTCATAGTTAAAGCTTATCAGTCAGCAACAGTTCCCTTCGGACAAACTTGTGTTTCAGAACAACGTCAATGTCTTGAAGGTGCAATGACAGGTTCGTTTCAATTCTCAGCTTGCTCTGTAGATCCTGCAGCAAGTTGTACACTGAACGGAAAGACAATTGCCCATGGCGGATCTGTTACTGTTTTCACAAGTTCAAGTGTTCCAGCAGGTCAAACTTGTAAAACAGAAGTTCGATCTTGTGCAAATGGAGTTTTATCTGGCTCTGCAGTTGCTGAGTCTTGTGTTGTGCAAACTCCACCGCCTCCTCCTCCGCCTGTGGACCCTGGAACTGGCGGATCTTGCCAACAAAGTTCAATTATCTGGGAATTTCCATCAGAGTGTCGTGGCCAGTGCGGAAAAGGCAATGGTTATTTTAAATCACGTATCAGTCGTGACGGCGGTAAAAAATGGCTGACTGTTCAGAAAAATGATCTTCCAGACGATCTTAAAGAAATCTGGAATTACATGCTTAAACAAAATGGAAAAAATTCTTGCGGTCGTCCAAATGTGAATTACTTAGCGTCTAAGAACAAAGGTTACGTGATTCTTGATGTGAAGAAAATTCCTGATTGCAAAGTCTGTCGCTTTGTCGAAATGGAAGATGAACGTGAGCACCACGGCCAATGTCATAAGAAAAAAGAAACTAAAAAAGTATTAAAATTTATCTGCGGAGAAGTGAAAAAGAAAAAACACCATGGTCATCACGATGATGATGAAAGAGACCGCCGTTACAGTCATCGCTAATTAATACTGGTAACATTTAAACAAAAAAGGGAAACTCATCTAAGTTTCCCTTTCACATTTTAAATGAATAATATCACTATTTAGAAATCAATCTTGTCACTTCATTCCATCGCGTTGCTTGACTAAATTTTAACCCATCATAACGTTCTTGATCTGAGCTTGTATATGTCGGTAGCCAAATCGAAATTCCCGTCGAATCTTTAAATGAATTCGAATTGTCAGTAGTTAATACTAATTTTTTAATCGCTGATTCAGTCTCAGCTAATCCAGAAACACTTTTTCCTACATTCGCAGTTTTTAAACGCTTCGTAAAATCACCCAAATCTACATAGTCTGAGTAAGTAAAACTCTGTGTTGATTGCACAGTTTGTTTCACTTCCGCCAATTGAGTGTTATTGACATTCATTAAGCTTTGTCCTAATTCAGTGACCGCTTTATAAACACCGTCTAATTGACTCATATCCCAAGCAGAAAAAGTGACTGAGCGAGTTCCATAAATACCGCCCGTGTATGATGCTAAATACTCTTTACTTAATAAAATAGAAATATCAGCGGCCGACATTGTTGGTTTTGCAGCCCATTTTTTGAGGAAAGTCAGGTATGGCCAACCCTCTCCTGGTTCAGTCTCTTGAGAACCAACAAAGTAATTCACATCACCTTTCATTTCTCCAGCAACTTCCACCATTTGCATCAGGCAAGCAGCACTTCCGTAAATATCAACATTGCGTCCAATGGTTTTTTTGATTTCGGCCATTGCCACACCTAACTGTTCCGTCGTGATGTGATTTCCTGAGTTATCATCAAATGAAATATCCATAGGCTTCACTAAATTTGCATTTCTATGCCAACCACTCCCATGATTCCATATCGCTACAAAATAATGTTTCGCTGGATATTTTTTTACTCCCCAGTTCACAAATTGAATAAAGTTTTTGTAGTCTCCCATATCATGATTTTCCATTTCCATCACAGATGGACTCATGACTTTTTTAGGATTTGTTGATTTTTGAATATAAAGTCGTGTTTTTTTTGTTGTGGGTTGACTCCCCCACTCAACCACCACATTCAGATCTTTCGTAGATCCGACTTTTTCCATATCTATAATATTTTGATCAGCAAACGGACTTAAATTGTTATGTCCATTAATAAAGACTAAAAAAGTCCATTCTTTTTCAGTTGTTGCTGCTATTGCAGCACTGCTTGCGAAAAATAAGAAAAAAGAGACCATAGCGGTTTTTAAAAGAACCATGCTTCCTCCGGTAGTTGTTTAATGTGCACTACCAGATTGATTGGGTTTGTTCGAAATAAGCAGACTAGGATTATGGTTCCAGACTGAAACTGGCTGTTCTAATAGGAAATATTTTCTTCTATTTTTTGAAAGACTTGATAAAGGTACAGATCCATCCATCTTTTTTTAAAATCAATACCGTTCAGGACTAAATTCTTTTTAGAAAAATACCCCATGTGTCCGCCAAATTTCGAATACGTCACGTGAACGCAGGATGGCCATTTCAAATTTTGATATCTTTCAAAGAATACAAATGGGTCATCTTGAGCTGTCAAGATGAAAGTCGGAGTCCGAATGGATTCAACATATTTGTATGTACTGCACTGATCGTAGTAGTCCTCTTTATTTTTATATCCTGATTTCACAGACGTAAAAATGTCGTCAACATTATAAGTATACCCGTTCAAGGGAATATCAACTTGGTGATTTTTCTTTAGATCTTGTCTCAATTTTTGATAAAAACGAATGTCGTATAATCGAGACATCCCCCGCGCTAAGCCCATCGAGGCTTGATGCAAATCAATCGGAGCATTTACAACAATTGCGTAATCTGGTTGGCAAGTTCCTTTACGTCCAGTGAGCAAATTTAATAAAATACTTCCACTCATCGAATAGCCATTAGCCACTTGAATACACTTCGGAAATTCGAACTTTAAGAATTGAAGTATATCTGAAGCATCATCGCCTCGCCCAGAGTGATAAGGAAGTTTTGCGCGTCCCTCAGCAAGTCCTGCACCACGATGATCCACCAAAACAACAGACCAGCCCAAATCATAGGCCACTCGGGCAGCTCGTTGCATATAATCAGACCGATGATCACCCGCCAACCCATGATAGACACTCAGAACAATATTTTTATGATTTGCATTTTTATTTCTATAGATTTTTAATGCGCTCTGATCACCATCTGAAAACGTCACATACTTCACTTCAAAGTCTTCTACAAAATCTGGCGTCGGAACAAAGTGCCCGATCAAAGTTTGTGAGTGCCCTGTTTCAAATTTGAAAAAGGGCTCAAGCTGTGAAATTTTCAAATCCAGTTGCGCATTCATGCTTTTTTATTCTACCAAATTTGAATGCGTTCTTTAGGATTCAAAAACAACTTATTTTTGCTCGTGCACTGAAATGCTTCATAAAAACCTGGTTGATGTTTGACTTGTTCATTGATACGCGCAAATCCAAGACTGTGCGGATCTGTTTTGAGCCACATCTCTTTTGTTTTTTCACGAGCCACTCCGCACCACAAACGAGCGTACGCAACAAAGAATTTCTTTTTATCTTCAACAGAGCCTTTGTTCTCAGGAAAAGCCGCATTGTACCCAAAACTCAAACCCACAAGATCTGCGACGTTTTCTCCGAGAGTTAATTCACCATTGTGACCAATTTTGTTAAACTGAGTGATCATTTTTTCGCCGCGAGATTTGAATTTCTGAATATCAGCATCACTCATCCATTGTTTTAACTTACCGTCAGAATTAAATTTAGATCCCTCATCGTCAATCGAGTGACCTAATTCGTGACCTACAACTGCACCCACGGCACCTAAGTTTTCAACAACGTCGCCTTCAGGTACAAAAAATGGATATTGTAAAATTCCGATCGGCATCACAAATTTATTTTTATCCGGCGAATAGTACGCATTCACAGTCAATGGGCCCATGCCCCAAGCTTCTTGATTAACACCTTCTTTTAATTTTTTTAAAGCCCGCTCATGTCCTAACATAGCTAATTTTTTACCATTCGCATAAGGCTTTTCAGCACTGTAAGATTGAATGGGTTTAAAATCCCACTCTTTATCTGTCGTCGGCTGAATGATTTGCAATTTGGCTTTTTCAATTTTTTCTAAAGCACCTTTTTTACTCTCAGCTGACAACCATGTATTCTTTTGAATTCCATCTAAAATCGACGCACGAATTTTAGTCGTCACATCAATCATTTTTTGTTTCGGAAAATTCGGAAATAAACGCGGTAACATTTCTTGATCTAATTCACGACTGAAAGCTCCCATCACTGACATTGTGCAGCGTTCTTGACGGTCTGGGCGTGTTGGTGCCCCTCCTAAAAACTTATGACTGAACGCCAATCTCTTTTTAAACAGTTCAGGATAAGCATCGTCCATAAAGCCGCGTGCACTTCGGTAAACATACATGTCTTTTAAAACTTGTAAATTTTCTTCGGTTAATTCTTTTTGTACAAACTCAAAACTCTCTGGAATAAAATCGCGTACTAAAGTCGAAGAAGGTACGTGTTTCTGAAAAAACTGTTCAAGTCCGATTGCACTCGTTTTTTTAAAAAACTCTTCACGTGTCACATAGCGTGGCTCCGTGTAACGTTTGCGAAAATCGGCAGGCATTGGATAAGTTGCTTTGAATTTTTTTTCAAAATCGATTATCGCTTGAGCTCGTTTTTTGTGATCATCCGCATTTTCATTGGGATAAACGGTGTTAAAGAACTCAGCCATGAGATCACGAAAAGCTGCGATCAATTCTTCGTTATCGTAATAGCTATGCTCAGGTAAAAACATAAAACCCAAATCAAATGTCACGTCGTAAATTTTCGGATCATCAATGTTTGGCGACAAATCATAACCAATGAAAGACCATTTTTCATTTGTCATGTTCGTTTTGTTCAACGCAATGTAATCTTTGATCGTTTTTATTTTTTTAATATCTCGAACAAGTTGTTGAACAAGAGCACGTTCTTCACTTGCTGCCGATTTTGCATTCATACACGCTTTGTAATACGCTTTCATTTGAAACGCGCGCGGTGGTAATTTTTTTTCTTGATCGATATTTTTAAAAAATGATTTCTTTTTTTCTAAGATTCTTTCGTCTGAATCATCAAATGCGAACGTGTGCGCGCTACGATCTTCTCGGAGTGTAAAATTCTTTTCTGCATCACCACAAACATACTGATGAAAGTCATCACATGGGCTGACCTCACTACTTAATTTAAAATCACGTTTTTCTGGAATTTCAGAGGCCTTTGTTGATGGCGCTGGAATTTCCACCGCGTTCGCCGCTTGCACACCTAGAACAGTTGCTAAACAAACGAATGATGCTAAAAAGACTCTCGCTCTTAAGCTGGCTTTTTGAGTTAACTTTAGACCTAAAACCTGTTTAAAATTCAATATAAAGTTCAATTGCATTTGTTTCTCCTCTTAAAAAGTACAGTGAAAGTACATTTTTTATTATGATGTGATAAATTCTGTCAGCAAAGACACCAACTTTGAAGCTTTTTTTCCACAGACTAGTCTATAGCGCAGCAATGAATTCTAGAATGAATGACAGGTTCGGTTTTTCTCAGCATAATCTAAGATATTAACAAAGAATCTATAACTTTGAATTTACAACTTTTAAATCGGAGGAAATATGTCTGTTCCATTTATCGATCTCAAATCGCAATACAAAGCATTAAAAACTTCAATTGATGCACGCATTCAAAAAGTTCTTGATAGCGGAGCCTATATCGGCGGCCCAGAAATCGCTGAACTTGAACAAAAACTGGCTGCTCACACAGGATCTAAACACTGCCTTGCTGTCGCAAGTGGAACAGATGCACTTTTATTACCAATGATGGCTCTTGGGATCGGAGCTGGCGATGAAGTCATTACAACAGCATTTTCATTTATCGCAACTGCGGAGACAATCGTATTGGCAGGAGCCACTCCTGTTTATGTCGATATCGACAAAAAAACTTTTAACATTGATGTCTCAAAAATCGAAGCTGCGATCACTCCAAAAACAAAAGCCATCATGCCCGTTTCGCTTTATGGCCAAGCTGCGGATCTTGAAGAAATTAATGCGATCGCTAAAAAACATAATTTATTCGTCATCGAAGACACAGCGCAATCTTATGGCGCAAAATATAAAACTAAAAAAAGTGGCGCATGCACAACGGCAGCCGGAACGTCTTTCTATCCTGCAAAGCCACTCGGTTGCTACGGAGATGGCGGAGCCGTTTTTACAAACGATGATCAATTGCACTTAGCCATGAAAGAAATTCGTGAGCACGGCTCAGAAAAACGATATTATCACACTCGACTTGGCGTTAATGCTCGTTTAGACACAATTCAATGTGCCATTTTACTTTCAAAACTTGAGCGCTATGATTGGGAAGTCGAAGCTCGCAATAAAATTGCTGATAAATACACAAAAGCATTTGTTGGACTTGAAAAATTTGACCCGCAATTTTCAACGCCTCTGATTAAAGACGGAAATGTCAGCGTCTGGGCACAGTACACGCTCACATTAACTCATCGTGAAATTTTCCAGAAAAAAATGCAAGAGCTCGGCGTACCCACAACAGTTCACTACCCTATGACGATGCCAGATCAGCCATGGTATAAGAAAAACACAGTTTTAAAGCACGACATCACTCAATCGCGCTGGGCAGCTCAACATGTCATCAGTCTACCGATGTTTCCAGATATGGATGATCAAACTTGCCAAACAGTGATCGACGCCGTAAAAACAGCAGTCGAGTTTTCAATGAAACCGATCTAAACTTGCTCTGAAGTTAAACAAATAACTCATTGGAAGTACGTTACAAAAAAGGGCTTAATAGACTATGATTACTGAATTCAAACCACTTGCAAAAACAGTTACTCTTGAATCTAAATTTGGAAATATCACATGGGGCGACGGAAAATCCTTCGTCCTTTTTGCAGGTCCTGACATCATCGAGGACGATGCCATGGTAATTGAAACGGCTAAAGAAATTAAACGTGTCACAACAAACTTAGGTATTCCTTGGATTCTTAAATGCTCGTTTGATAAAGCCAATCGCCAAAGCTTAAAAAGCTTTCGTGGACCTGGCATGTCAAACGCACTTAAATCTTTAGAAAAAATTAAGGTTGAAGTCGGTTGTAATTTTTTAACTGACGTTCACGAAACAACTCAAGTCAAAGAAACTGCTGTATACGCTGAAGTTCTTCAGATCCCAGCATTCCTTTCACGCCAAACTGATCTGATGGTCGAAGTGGCTAAAACTAACCGTGTGATCCATATTAAAAAAGGTCAATTTTTAGCCCCTTGGGACATGAAGGCGATTGCACAAAAAGCAGTGCAATCTGGAAATGATAAAATCTTACTTTGTGAACGCGGAACGACATTTGGCTACAATCGATTGATCAATGATATGACCGGTCTCATCGAAATGCGCAATTTAGGTTTTCCCGTGATTATGGATTGCACTCATTCTACACAGTTACCTGGAGCCACTGGCGAATCCAGCGGCGGCCGCGGCGAAATGGTTTGGCCATTAGCACGAGCGGCGATGGGCGTAGGCGTAGACGGTATTTTTGTTGAGACTCATCCAAATCCTGCTGTCGCCTTATGCGATGGTCCGACGTCTTTACCACTTAAAAATTTAGAAACTGTTTTGAAGAATCTCAAAAATATTTTTAATACACACACTCAAATCTAAATGAAAGCTAAGTAAAGCAAGGTCTAAAACAAAATATTTTTGAACTTGCTTGAATTTATCGCTCTTGTTAAACCTTCTTGGTATAACAAGAGCATAAAATTTATAAACATGGGATTTTTTTGAAAAAGATCGTTCGTCCACTTATAGCATTAATACTTTTAGTCCTACTGTTTCGGTCTGGCCTGATCAAAGTCGACCAATTAAAATCGTCTCTTCAAAATACACAGCTGCTACTTGCAGGATTTTTTCTGATTGGAACTCAGTTCTTATTTTTTGCTTATCGTTGGAAAATCATTGTCGACATCTATCACACAGTTTCATTTCAAAAAGTTTTAAAATTGAATCTGATCAGTCAATTTTTTAATCTTTTTATTCCAGGTGGAGTCGGTGGAGATCTGGTTAAAGCCATCGAACTCTCAAAATCTGAAAATATTCCTAAGCAAAAAACAATATCTACAATTGTCATCGACCGAGTCATTGGCCTGTACTGCATGATTCTCTTTTCGACATTGTTTTTGTCTCTTGAGATGAATCAACTTCCAGAAATAAAAAAGTTTTTTTATTTCAGTTTGATCATGTTGGTCGTTTCTACAATTGGACTTATTTTTTTAGGACAAATTGTCAAACTGTGCAAATCGATCACTCTAAACTTAAACTTCAGGCTTGTTAAAAAAGTCATCGAAGGTCTTGAAACACTGAACGAGGGCTTTAAGACAGTTCGTAAAATGAAAACCATGCTTCAAATGATATTTATCAGCTTTATTGCGCAATTATTGGCTATCTACTATCTTCACCTTGTTGTGGCAGCTACGATCCCGGAAACACCTTCTTTCTTAGTTTTCTTCCCACTCGCTTGTTTTGCCTTCATGGCCTCTGCAATTCCAATAACACCCGGTGGCATTGGTTTCGGGCAAGCCGCCTTTTATTTTATTTTTGCTATTTTCAACAAAGATACTGCAAATGCTGCTGCTATTGGAGTCAGCCTAATGCAGTTATATATATTATTATTCAGCTTGCCTGGAGCCTATTTTTTTACAAAAATACCTAAGAAAACTAATTAATTATCTGTTGAGCACTTTTGACATAAGATTTTGGCCTTTTCCAAAATGTTACTTTCCAAAGTTGTCACTGAAAATGTAAACGGCACTTTGAATACGGCATTTTGTAACATGCACGTTAAAATATTCAAAACCTAAGATACATCATCGCACAACAGATTTTTTTTTAATTTTCACCAACACTCAACCGAAAGGTCACAGCAATGACTCTTCTTATTAAACAACTCATTAACTTCATTCGCCTACTCCACTCTGAGGGTGGAACAAAGCAGATTGCTTGGGGACTCACTTTCGGAGCCTTCCTGGGTTTTTCTCCATTTTTTTCACTGCAAACATTTTTGATTTTATTCATCCTGTTGATTTTCAAGGTTCAATTTGGAGCTGCATTCTTATCGGCCTTCTTTTTCAAACTGGTGGCCTATATCATTGACCCTGCTGCAGATGTTCTAGGCCGCGCCGTTCTTGAGACCGCCGCGCTTCGACCACTTTGGACGACTCTCTATAATATGCCCATCATCCCTTACACTCGATTCAATAATTCAATCGTCATGGGAAGTTTTGTTTTTGCCCTCCTGATTTCTCCGATTTTGTATTTTGGCTTCAAAGTCTTGATTCAAAAATATCGAACTCATATCGTCCATGCTTTTGAACAGTCCAAAGCATGGAAAGCTTTCAAAGCGACTAAAATTTATGACTGGTACATTAAATACGACGACCTTTACGGAGCGAGATAATTATGACTGACAATAAAAAATCCGGAATCATTCGCTGGAGCGCTATTTTACCAATTACAATTTTATTTGTAATTATTTTTTCTTATTTTCACTTCTTCTTTGATGGCCACATGAAGTCACTGATTGAATGGGGTGGCTTTAAAGCACTTGGCTCAGAAATCAATATTGGAAAATTTGAATCTTCCTTCACAAAAGGACGCGTTGAAATTTCAAAAATTGAACTGACAAATGCTGAAAAACCTGAATTCAATAGCATCGAAATTGCGTCTCTCAAATTTGATGTGAATTGGGATGCACTTCTTCGCATGAAAATTGTGATCGAAGAAATGGCCACAGAAGGCATTCAATTCTCATCTCGCCGCGCTCGCCCAGGTAAAGTTGCCCCCCCTCCTCCACCTTCGAATGAACCTAGCTTCACCGATCAACTTCAAGGCAAAGCCGTCGATAAATTGGCGAAAGATTACGACAACAATGTTCTTGGCGATGTTGCCGGATTTTTAAAATCCGGAGATATCAATGCTCAACTTAAAAATATTGAAGGGACTCTCGCTTCAAAAAAATTAGCTGAAGATATGAAGTCAAAATGGACTGCAAAACAAACAGAGTGGGATCAGAAAATCAAAACTCTCCCTACTGAAAAAGATCTTGCTGGATTTAAAACTCGTTTTGAAGCGATCAAATACAAAGATTTTAAAACACCACAAGAGCTTGAAGCTGCGGTAAATCAATTTAATACTCTGAAAGCCGATGTCGACACAAAAGTTAAAATCGTTGATTCAACAAAATCAGCTCTGACAGAGGACTTGAAAGCAGTTCAAACGGATTCTCAGAATCTCGAAAAACAAATTAAAACGGATATTGATCAAATTAAAACACGATTCAAAATTCCCAAGCTTGATGCTGGTCAGTTTGCAAAATCGTTATTTATGCAATACTTAACCCCATATATGCAGAAGTTAGACCGCTATAAGGCCATGGCTCAAAAATATTTACCACCGAAGTACTCTCAAATGCTCGATGGAAAAAAGGCCAAGACTGACAAAAATGACGACGACACAATTCAACCTCACCCACGCGAAAAAGGTGTTACTTACGAATTTCCAGTCGTTAAAGGTTATCCGCTCTTTTGGATTCAAACGATTAAGCTCAGCTCAAAATCAAATACTCAAGCTGATTATGGTGATATCCAAGGTACGATTAAAAACATCACCTCAAATCAACGCCAAATTGGCAAAGCGACGACTCTCAACGTGAGCGGTGATTTCAAATCACAAAATATCTCGGGCATTAAAGCCAACGCACTCTTTAGCAATATGAAAGAACAACCCGAAGTCAGCTTTGATGTCGGTATTCAAAGTTATCCCCTCGGTCAAATTGATTTACTCAATTCAGCAGACGGCACAATTCAAATCCCAAAAGCCACAAGTACTTTAAATATCGAAGGCAAAACTGTCGGCTTTAAAACATATGATCTTAGCCTTTTAAATACGTTCAAAAATGTAAATTTTGAAACTACTGCGAAAGAAAAGATTGTTGATGATATTTTAAAGCAAACGTTCTCTACGATTAACGATTTCGATCTTAAAGCAAAAGCTTCCGGAGAGCTTACGAATTTAGACATGGCCATATCATCTAGTCTTGGAGAAAAACTTCAAGCTGCCTTTAGCTCTTTACTTCAGAAAAAAATTGATGAGGTCAATGCAGAAATCAAAACTAAAATTGATGGAGAAATTGGTAAAATTAAAAAAGATATCGATGACCAAGTGAATGGTTTAAAAACAAAATTCAATGGTGAAATTAATAAAGCCCAATCTCAACTCGACGCTCAGAAAAAATTAGCTGATGATCGCATAGCACAAGCCAAAAAAGATCTTGAAAACCAAGCTAAAAACAAGCTTCAACAAGAGGGCCAAAAAGCT
>JBPOIE010000116.1:0-33868 GCA_052034855.1 Bdellovibrionota bacterium
GTATTCGTTGTCAAAATCTCGATGAACTCACCCAGAAGTAATTTTTTTTCAACACGATTAATTTTTATTTTTATTTGATCATGTGGTGCGGCATAGGTAATAAAAACGACAACTGACTTGTCACCGACCAACAAACGGGAAACTCCAGATCCGCCAACAGCCATTTTTTCAACGCTGACGATCTGTTCAGAATGCAAAAGGGACTCTAAATTAGAGCCCCTTTCTAAAGATTTCTTGCTGTTTCCAGCAGGAGAATTCTTATCAGTCACAATTAGAAGTTAACTAATTCGTGGCGATCAAAAAAGATAGCCAATTCGCGCTCAGCAGAAGCTACTGAATCAGAACCGTGAACTGCATTTTCACCCATAGAATCACCGTGCTTAGCGCGGATAGTGCCAGCATCAGCTTTTTTAGGATCAGTTGCGCCCATGATTTCACGATTTTTTAAAACTGCGTTTTCGCCAGTGAGGCACATCATAACAACTGGACCAGAAGTCATAAATGTTACAAGTTCGCCAAAAAATGGACGAGCGCTGTGTTCAGCATAAAATAATTCACACTTTTCTTTAGAAATCATAGTTAATTTAGCTGCAGCAACTTTTAAACCTTTTGATTCAAAAGTGTGGATAATGTCACCAATAACATTTTTTTTAACTGCGTTTGGTTTAATGATTGAGAATGTTCTTTCGATAGCCATTGAGGTCTCCTTGTGTTTAAAAATCTGAAACCTATGTTTAATACAATGGCAGCGGGCGGGTCAATGTAATCTTGGATTTTTACAGTGCCTAGTTGATGAATTATGCACGATCAAAGTCTGTATATTAGAGACCACGGTGCTATTCGCCGAAGCGAGATATATGGATTACAAATCAACACTTAAAAACTTTAATTTTTTCCAAAATTTTATTTCTATCTACAATTGTGAAAATATTTGCATGTTTCTTGATGAAGATAATCAAATTGAGCTATTTTTTGTTTGCGATGAGGATACAGACCAAGCGGCAGATATGAACAAAATTGAAGAAATCTTAGCTTGGTATAAAGACACAAATCTTCCTTGCGCAAGATTAAAAAATGACCGGAAGGGTTTTCAAAGGCTTACTTATTCAGATGAAAATGCTTCGATCAGTTATTGTATCGATCGACAGCAAGTTATGAGTTATTATTTTTATGATTTAACAGTAGTTAATAGCGACGGCTATATTGATTTATTCGGAGTTTTTGAATAGGTGATATTTAAAATACTCAGTCATTTTTTGTGACCCTAAATTTTCTAGAGCTCCTGAGTTTAAGTGATAAACAAAAAATTTTTCTAAACGATCTGACTCCAAGATTGATGAACCCATCCAGGTCAGCTCTTTTTTTGTTGCAATGAGAATTTTCTGATCTTTTGTTATAGAAATATAGAGATTTTTATCGAGTTTTGAGTGGTCGATGTAAAACGAAACTTCGGTCTTTTGGTTTTTGTGCTTATTTGATTTGTTTAAAATTGTACACAGGTCAATATAATCAATTCTGAGGGATAAATTTGTTTTCATAAGCGGAGTACTTGCAAAATTGCAAAATACTCCACATACAAAATAAAATTAGAGAGCCATTAAAATCAAATCGGATCTCGAATCCATAGCTGTCATTGAGATCCGACGTATTTATTTTAACATTGATTTCAGCGTCGTGCCCATGTCGGCAGGACTGCGTGAAATTTTGCAACCAGCAGCTTCTAAAGCAGCAAATTTAGCCTCTGCTGTACCTTTGCCGCCACTGATAATCGCACCAGCATGTCCCATGCGTTTTCCAGCAGGTGCCGAAGCTCCAGCGATGAAAACAGCAACTGGTTTTTTAAATTCTTTTTTGATGTATTCAGCAGCTTCTTCTTCTGCAGTTCCACCGATTTCACCAATCATGATCACAGCGTCTGTATTTGGATCCGCATTAAAGAGCTTTAAAACATCAATAAAGTTAGTACCGTTCACTGGATCGCCACCGATACCAACGCAAGTTGATTGACCAAGTCCTAAAGCAGACAATTGGCCAACAGCTTCGTAAGTTAATGTTCCAGAGCGTGATAGAACGCCAATGCGCCCTTGTTTGTGAATGTGACCAGGCATGATTCCGATTTTACATTCTCCTGGTGTGATAACACCTGGACAATTTGGACCGATCAGGCGAGTACGTTTTCCCTGCATGTATTTCTTCACTTTAACCATATCTAAAACAGGAATTCCTTCAGTGATACAAATCACTAAATCTAAATCTGCATCAACAGCTTCCATGATTGAATCCGCAGCGAATGGAGGCGGAACAAAAACCATAGAAACGTTACAGCCTGTAGCTGCTTTTGCTTCTTTAACTGTGTTGTAGACCGGAATACCTAAATGAGTTGTGCCACCTTTTCCTGGTGTTACGCCGCCAACCATTTGAGTTCCGTAAGCTTTACATTGTTCTGAGTGAAAAGAACCTTGTGCGCCCGTTAAACCTTGGCAAATTACTTTTGTATTTTTATCGATTAAAATAGCCATCTTAAATTCCTATTTCTTAATTGCAGCTGTAATTTTTTGAGCTGCATCTGTTAAATCATTTGCTGGAATGATGTTTAATCCACTATCAGCCAAGATTTTTTTACCAAGTTCAACGTTTGTTCCTTCAAGTCGAACAACTAAAGGAACTTTTAATCCAACTTCTTTCGAAGCCGCAATAACACCTTCAGCGATCACATCACATTTCATGATGCCGCCGAAAATATTGACAAGAATTCCCTTTACGTTGGGATCTTTTAAAATAATTTTGAAAGCATTTGTGACTTTTTCCTTATTCGCACCGCCGCCAACATCCAAGAAGTTTGCTGGAGTTGCACCGTGAAGCTTAATAATGTCCAAAGTCGCCATCGCAAGGCCCGCGCCATTCACAAGACAACCAATTGTTCCATCAAGTTTGATGAACGCAAGGTCATATTTAGAAGCTTCGATTTCAGTTGGCTCTTCCTCGTTCAAATCGCGCAATTCCAAAATTTGTGGTTGGCGATAAAGAGCGTTTGAATCGAAATTCATTTTTGCATCTAAACAAAGAACTTCATTTTCTTTAGTCACAACAAGGGGATTGATTTCTGCAATCGAGCAATCGCACTTAACGAAAGCTTCATACAGGCCCATCATGAATTTAACTGCTTTGTTTACAACCTCAGGTGACATGCCAATCGCGAAAGCAAGTTCGCGAGCTTGCCATGCGCCAAGTCCTGTTACAGGATCGATGTCTACTTTTTTAATAGCATCTGGATTATGTTCTGCAACTTCTTCGATATCCATTCCGCCCTCAGATGAGGCCATCATTGTGACGTGGCTTGTGGCGCGATCGATAAGACATGCAACGTAGTACTCTTTTGCGATGTTACAACCTTGCTCGATAAAAACTTTTTGAACTTTTTTACCTTCAGGCCCAGTTTGGTGAGTCACTAAAGTCATTCCGATAATTTTTGCGGCCAGATCACGAACTTCATCCAAAGATTTAGCAACTTTAACGCCGCCACCTTTTCCGCGACCACCGGCGTGGATTTGGGCTTTAACAACCCAAACGCTTCCACCGATTTGTTTAGCTGCAGCGACAGCTTCTTCAGGAGTTGATGCGATTTGGCCTTTCAGCGTAGCAACTCCGAATTTTCTTAGAACTTCTTTGGCCTGATATTCGTGAATATTCATTATTTAAAATCCTATAATTTAAGTATTTAAAGAAACGATATCTTTAAACAGTTTTTAAAATTGCAACAAGGTTACGTACAGCTTCAACTGATTTGTCAAACTCAGCTTTTTCGTCAGCATTCATTTTGAAATCAATAATTTTTTCCATGCCGTTACCGCCAAGCTGGCACATGACGCCAACCATAAGGTTGTCTTTGACGCCAAATTCACCGTTGAGTTCAACGGCACACGGGATAATGCGTTTTTGATCTTTAATAATTGCTTCAGCCATTTCAATCGCACCACGAGATGGAGCATAATACGCAGATCCAGTTTTTAAGTGGCCACCGATTTCAGCGCCTGCTTGTTTTGTGCGAGCAACGATTGCATTGATTTTTTCCATAGGCAATAAATCAACCAAAGGAACAGAGCCAACGGCAGCAGTTCGTACAACAGGCATCATCGCATCGCCATGATTTCCTAAAACAACGCCAGTGACGTCTTTAACTGAAACGTTCAATTCTTCTGCGATAAATGCTCTGAAACGAGCCGAATCTAAAGATCCACCCATTCCGATCACGCGCTCGCGAGGGAAGCCAAGTTGTTGTTTTGCGTAGACCGCCATAACATCCATTGGATTACAAACAACGATAACAACTGAGTTTGGAGCGTTGGCTTTAACTCCAGCACATACATCTTTAACGATTTTAGCATTGATACCAACAAGTTCATCGCGGCTCATGCCAGGTTTGCGAGGCATTCCCGCTGTAATGATAACAACATCTGCGTCTTTAATGTCAGCGTAGTTTGAAGTCCCTTTAACTTTTGAATCAAACATTTCGATTGGAGCAGACTGAAATAAATCCATTGATTTACCGATCGCAGTTCCTTCGTTGACATCAAGTAATACGACATCGCCTAGTTCTTTTTGAGCAGCCCAGTGTGCTGTCGTCGAACCAACAAAGCCCGCGCCAATCACTGCAATTTTTTTACGTTTGTGAGCCATAACTTCTCCTTATAATAAGTGTTTGTTTATTTATTTTTTATGAATGTATTTGTTGTAAATGATGCAGAATAAAACCTCAAGTTCCGTCTTGGTTGTTGAGCGTGTCATTCGAAGAATTTAACTTCTATGTGTGGCCGAGCTGAGCTTAATTCATACGCAGAGTGAGTTGATGATCACAGTTTTGATACTTTTGAATTTTAGTTGGATTCTTGAATGAAGTTTGATTTGATAGGGTTACTTGGAGGTTTTATGAAGGTTTTATTGGTGTCTACGCTATTTTGTTTTGCAAGTTTCGCATTTTCTCAAACCGAGACAACGACTTCAATTTTTTCTAAAAATCAAAAAATTGATCATCAAGGTATCGAAATCTATTCGACGAATTTAGAAATGAAGGCTCACAAAAAACTAGGAGTTGGTATTTCGACAGGCGGATTGATTGGCGGATTCGGAGTTCATGGTGAGTTTAATTTAGAACCACAGAATGTCTTGTTTTTAGGTCTTGGCCGCGGAGAAGCTTACAATTCTTTCGATTTTGGATGGAAGTATAATTTTGAATCAGAATATTTGTCGCTCTACACCAAAGTCGGGTACGGTAAATGGTTTAACAGCTCAGCACCAAGTGGTTCTGCCCGTTCAAACGATGTTTTAAATAACGTTTTAACTGAATCCGAAATTCGCGAAAATAAATTTGCGACAGATTTTTTAGCCGGCGGCGCGGGTATTGAATACAACCAACTTGAGGGAGAATTGGCGGGAGTTAATTTTTTCGGAGAGTTGTTATTGATGACTGAAATTAAACGGTCTGTTTATTTGCCAGTGGGTTCTGTTGGCGTCACTTATTTTTACTAGTTCGCTTTTCTAGGGCACATTCTTAAGCTATATCAATAACTTATGAGGGTGTGCTTCGGGCATAAAAAAAGGGCCGGTATTACTACCGACCCTTTTCGAAAGCTTATCGCTTTACAAAAAGAACTACTTCTTTTTCTTTTTAGTAGCTTTTTTTGCAGTTTTTTTAACAGCTTTCTTAGTTACTTTTTTCGCTTTTTTCTTAGCCATGGTTGCTCCTCTCGGGTGATTCTATTTCTAAAATCACGTTGTTGTTGTTGTGACTTTTCAGTCTCCCTTAATAAAATGTTAACAAAATGATTTGATCCGTCAACTCTTTTTTTTCTTGCATGGATTTAGCAGTGATTCAATTCAAGAGTTGGTGGTGTTGATATGAATTTCATTTTAGTTTCGGTTTTCGGTTTGCTTGTCGTGCATCGTTTTTTATTCCGACTTCGAACTGCAAACTTTGTTTCTAGAGAAAAATCAAAAGTATTTTTTTGGATTTCTCTACTTCCTATACTGAGTGCTCGCTTTTTCAAAGATCCAACTATCTTAGTTACAGTTTATATCGGCATATTTTTGCTGAGCTTAATACTTTTTTACATTTTATTTGAAAAAATAATGCTCTTCGTATTCGAAAAATCAAAAATACAGTTGCTCGATAGCATTGTTCTGCAAATGAGGGTGGGCTCATCTCCACAAAAGGCCCTCGGAGAAGCATTAATTAGCTGTACAGAACTCGAAAAGAAAGTTTTTGATCCTTTGAAGTATATTTTTGTATCGAACTTTTCTGAACAACAAATACAAATTAAGCTCACGAAACACTATATATTAGAGCTGAGGGCGATTTTGCTTTCGAATTCAAGAATTTTAGAACAAATGCAGAGCTTTCGCGATGGTTTAAAAATACAACACCAGTTCAAATGTAAAACAAAGCAAGTGACTCAACAAATTAAGGCACAGGCTGTTGTTGCAGCGCTGATTTATGCGCTCTTATTCACTGTTTCTTACTTCAATTTGTCATTAAACCAGTTTCCAGCACTCATTTTTTGTTCAAGTGTTGTCTTTTTGACAGGAATATTTTTTGTTTTCAAGATAGGGGCACGAATTAAATGGAAGATTTAAACCTACCATCATCACTAATTCTAGTATGGGATCTTAAAAGAGCTATCGAAAAAAACCAATCCATTCAATTAGGTATCAAATTTTTCATTTCGCGTGGATTAAAATGTAAATTTGCGATCAAATTTGGTGAGTTCTGGCGACAGTATCAACTTGGTCCAGTTCAAACGATAGATGTGATGCTGAACCATTTAAGCTTTAATTCGGCTCAACGTGCTTTGCTGTTTGTTGTGATCAAAGGTCTTTCGGGTCAACCGATTTATGAGAATTTAAAGCAGCTCGAGGCTGAGTATATTGAATATTGTGAAGATGAAATTCACAGACACGTTCAAAAGTTGCCGCTGTTATTGCAAATTCCAATGTTGGGTCTCATTTTTCCAGCAATGATGTCATTGTTGATTGTTCCTGCGTTAGGCATGCTCCAGTTTTGAAAAATAAAGAGTCAGCGACATTTAAATATTGAGAATCCTCAGATAATAATTAAAATGGTGAGATTAAAACTATTGAAAGAGGACATCATGAGTGTAAACGATCATTTATCAGCTCTAGTGACGGAGTTAACTAAATCAAAACCTGACCAGCAAGTTATCAAACTTATGTGTGAAAAAACAGGATATGTTTACTCTGCCGATCTTATTCAGTTGATGTCTGATATTTTGATGAGTGAAAACCATCTCAAATTGATTCAAAAAAATAAAAAGAATAAAACTCAACAACAAGTTGGAGCATAATATGCAGCTTAAAATTTCTGACAGTATTTTATCGGCGATTGGCTCAACACCACTTGTGCGTCTGAATAAAATCACAAATAAGAACCCAAAAATCGCTCAACATCAGTTTTTTGCAAAAATGGAGTATTTTAATCCTGGAGGTTCTACAAAGGATCGCATAGCTTTGGCATTGATTGAAGCTGCTGAAAAGCGTGGTGAGCTTAAGCCCGGCGGCACAATTGTAGAAGCCACAGCTGGAAATACAGGAATGGGATTGGCATTAGTTGCAGCTGTTAAAGGCTATAAGTGTATTTTTGTTTTACCTGCTAAAATGTCAGAAGAAAAACGCGCAATGCTTCGAGCTTATGGTGCAAAAGTTGTTATTACTCCGACAGGAGTCGAGCCCGAGGATCCTATGAGTCACTATTCTGTAGCGAAAAAAATTGCAACATCACTCAAGGCAAAAACAAACAACTGCTTTTACGCAAATCAATATCATAATTTAGACAATATGCAGGCCCATTATCAGATGACTGGGCCAGAGTTGTGGAATCAAACGAATGGTGAAATTGATTATTTCGTGGCAGGGGTGGGTACGGGCGGAACTCTATCTGGCGTAGCAAAATATCTTAAAGAAAAGAATCCAAATGTAAAAATACTTTGTACAGATCCTGTTGGAAGTATTTTGTATGATCTGTTTTATCACGGAAAAGTGATTGATCCGCCAGGAGCCTATAAAGTTGAGGGTGTTGGCGAAGATATGCTTCCAGATAATTGTAAACTGAAACTTTATGATGATTTTATCAAAGTGAATGACCAAGAAGCCTTTTCGACAACTCGTCAACTTGTGACTGACGAAGGATTGTGTGTTGGTCCTTCAAGCGCTTTAATATTGGCTGGAGCCATGAAGTTTGCAGAGAAAATTACAAAGCCTTCTAAATTTATTGTCATGATGCCAGATTCAGGAAAAGCGTACTTGAGTAAAGCATTTAATGATCAATGGATGGTGGATAATGGATTTTTACAGTCTGAAGCCATGAAGTCCGCTTTTAACGTAGAAATTTTAGCAGAACAGGAATTAAAAAATTATGTCTGAGATTAAAGATAAAATGAAATTTGCAACACGAGCAATTCACGCAGGTCAAAACCCAGATCCAACAACTGGCGCAATCATGACGCCTGTCTATTTAACATCAACCTACGTCCAAGAATCACCAGGTGTTCACAAAGGTTGGGAGTACTCAAGAACTCATAATCCAACTCGAAAAGCCTACGAAAATTGTATGGCCAATCTTGAATCTGGGAAATTCGGTTTTGCCTTCGCTAGCGGATGTGCCGCAACAACAACTATTTTACATATGTTAAAGTCGGGTGATCATGTTGTGGCAATGGACGATATGTACGGTGGCACTTTTCGTTTATTCAATCGTGTATTAAAAAACAACGGATTTGAATTTAGTTATGTTGATTTAACAGATTCTAAAAATTTAGAAAAAGCATTAAAACCAAATACAAAAATGATTTGGCTCGAGACACCAACAAATCCGACATTAAAACTTGCGGATATTCGCACGATTTGTGAGATCGCAAAAAAGAAAAACATCATCGTCGTTGTTGATAATACTTTCATGTCACCAATGTTCCAAAGACCGTTAGAATTGGGTGCGGATATTGTTGTTCATTCAGCAACAAAATATATCGGCGGTCACAGTGATATGGTTGGCGGAGTCGCAGTAACTTCAAATCCCCAAATCGCAGAAACTTTGGCCTTTTTAAGTAACTCAATGGGTGGAATTCAAGGTCCATTTGATTCTTTCTTGGCCTTAAGAAGTTTAAAAACTTTACCTCTGCGTATGAAAGCTCATGCTGAAAATGCGATGAAAGTGGCGCAATTTCTAGAGACTCATCCAATGGTTGAAAAAACAGTGTATCCGGGGCTTGCCAGTCATCCTCAATATGAATTGGCAAAAAAACAAATGCACGGCTTTGGTGGAATGATTACTTTTTTCATTAAAGGTGGTTTGCCAGCAGCACAAAAGTTTTTAGAGTCCGTTCAAGTTTTTGCTTTAGCCGAGTCATTGGGTGGCGTTGAATCATTGATCGAGCATCCAGCGATTATGACTCATGCCTCAGTTCCAATAGAACAGAGGAAGGCTCTTGGCATTGATGATTCTTTAATCAGATTATCAGTTGGCGTAGAGGATTGTGACGATTTATTAGCAGATTTAAAACAGGCCTTTGAAAAGGCAAAATAAAAATAAAGTCTTTATTTTGACGTGAATTTGTTGTGATTAGTTGACATAAATTCATCAAATAGCTAATTTGCTGATTCACGTTTAGTTTCCATTTATTAGAAGTGGCCGGGTAGCTCAGTTGGTAGAGCAGAGGACTGAAAATCCTTGTGTCGGCGGTTCAATTCCGCCTTCGGCCACCATTTCTTTTTTCAAATAATTAAAATCAAATTTCTTAAATTTCGATTTTTTCTTTTTTATAAAACCAAAACTTCGGAAGCATAAAAATACAAAGCACACACGCGAGCACACATATAATTCCGCCAGATAAAATAGAAAAATAATTCGAAGTCTGCGTTGCAACAAAACCCGCGCGAGCATTTCCCAGCATAGGTCCACTCATATAACTGAGCATTTCAATCGAAGCTAATCTGCCGCGGCGATCTTGAGGAATCGTTTCGTTCCAAATGGCTCCGCGGAAAATTCCGCTCGACATATCTGCAACGCCCGCCGCAAATAAACATAAAAATGCTAAATATAAATTATCTGCAAATGCTAATGCGATAATTGCAAAGCCCCAAATTGTCGCCGAGATAATAACGGCTTTTCCTTTGCGCGTGATGTGATGAGTCCATCCACTGAATAAGGAAATAAACAAACTTCCAGCCGGAATTGCTGAATACAGCCATCCAGCGGCTTTGGCTCCGCCCCAGCTGGCGGCCATTGCGGGATACAATGCCATCGGCATTGCAAAAATCATTGCTAAAATATCAACGACATATGTTCCAACAAGTTCCGGTCGTGATGTTGCATACTTAAAGCCATCTTTGATGGATGAAATTGTCGAGACCGTTTTTTCGAGTGCGACGTGCTTATGAGTCACAACTTGTTTAAGTAAAACAATAGAAACAGCAAAAGTGATGAAGTCGATGAAATAGCTGATTTTCACGCCGTAAATTGCAATGAGTAATCCGGATAAGGCTGGCCCTGCTATCGCACAAAAACCAAATTTAAAAGAATTTAAAGTTCCGACTTGAAGTAAATCATCTCGATCTACCAACTGTTGTGTCATAGCTTCCATCGCAGGCCTGTGAAAGCCATTCACCGCACTCATTGTAATGCTCAGAAAAAATAAAAGAAAAATACTGGGTTGAGATGAAAAAGCATTTACAAATAAGCCCGAGGCGGCGACGGCCAAATACACTTCTGCAGTAATCAGAATTTTCTTTCGTTCAAATTTATCTGCGTAAACACCGCCAATAAGCCCGAAAATGAGAAGAGGTAAAAGTTGAAGAGTGCCTAGGATTCCTACCCAAAATGAAGATTTTGTCAGTTCATAAATTTGATAAGGAACGGCCATATAGGTCATCATACTTCCCAGATATGAAATCATCTGAGCTGTATAAAGTTTTCGATAGTTCTTATTTCTTCTGAGGAGATCGGTTTTTAAAAAAATGGAACTCATGCTTTTGTTTTTACAATAAAACTAAGATTTCTGCCGCTCTTTTCTTTGTCGCGACGGAATGAATTAAATCTTATGTCTGAGTGCGTATCAATTTCTAAGACACTCATTTTGAATTCTGCAAATGATTGTATTTGTTGGGTTAAAATACTTTTTAGATCAATATAAAATTTATTGTCTTTTTCATAGAACTGATCTGGTATTGGTTGAAGTTTATTTTTAACATCGAGATCAACTTGAAAACTATTTTGCAAAATGTGTGGGCCGACATAAATATTTAAATCTTTGTTTAAGTTTAAATGTTCTAAAGACTTTAATAATATTTTGTTTTCAACTCCACGCCAGCCCGCATGAACAGCAAGAACCAGCCCCAATTCAGCATTATAGACTAGCGCGGGGATACAATCGGCAGTTCGCACAACAAGAGCAATATGAGTATCAGTTGTATAATGTGCATCGGCTTCTATGGATTCAGAGTCAGGATAGGATTGAATTAAAATATCTGAATGAGTTTGTTTCGTTTGTCGGAATTCAAATGAGGGATAAGCTTTTTTTAAATCTTCAACAGCGCAATTCTTTTTACCAAAAAAAACGAAATGATTCTTTCCCTGAAGGCAAAAACCAAGATCAGTTTCTTTAAACATATTTTGTAAAGCCCCAAGATTTTATTTTTTCAACATCGGCCGCAGGCCACGGGCATTTAAAAATTAAATTTTCATTTGTTTTCGGATGAGTAAATCCGAGCTCAGATGCATGTAGGAAAAAACGTTGTACGCCAAGTTCATTCATTTTTTTCGACGAATAACCATACATTGTATCACCAATGAGAGTCTGTCCATTTTCAGACATATGAACGCGTATTTGATGAGTTCTGCCAGTTTCAAGTTCGAGCTGAAAAAGATTTTTTCCTTGAGATGATTCGATAAATTTATAGTGAGTAACGGCCCATTTTGCTGATTCAAGTTCACCGATAAATGTTTTAATTACTTTTTGATTTTCACGTCGCGAAGCATACTTTTTACGATCTGTAGAGTGTCTTGCAAGATAAGATTGGTATGTGCCATTTTGTCGAATAACGGGGCCTTCGGTAAAAGCATAATACAATCTGTGTGTTGTTTTATTTTTAAATTGTTCAGATAAATTTTCATGTGAAAAATCATTTTTAGCGATCACCAATAATCCACTTGTTTCTTTGTCTATTCGATGAACGATGCCAGGTCGCTCCTCATTTTTCATAGACAAGTTTTTTGTATGAAAAAGGAGTGCGTTTACTAAAGTGTCTTGTTCGTGTCCCGCGGCTGGGTGAACAACAAGTCCGGAAGGTTTATTCACGACAAGTAAATCCTCGTCTTCAAAAACAATATCAAGAGGGAAATTATAGGGCTCAAGGCCAATAGATTTTTTATCAGGAATGATCACTTCAATTTTATCATTGAGCTTGAGCAAATAGGAGCATTTCGTTTTTTTCTGATTCAAAAGAACGTGACTATTTTCAATTAAATTTTGAGCAAAACTACGGGTAGAAATGAACTCTTTTAAATCAGAATTCTCGCTGAGCCACTTATCTATACGCTGACCAGCTTCTGTTTCCGAAATATTAAAATTAAAATTATTTATTTTTTTCAAGCCTTTGTTTGTAAAGCTTCATATATGAATCAGCAACAGTTTTATCGTCTAATCCCAGAGTTTTAGCCATTTGAGTGACATAACCACGAACAAAAACGGGAGCTGGCAGGTTTGCGGGATCCATGTTTTCAAGGGCTTTTAAGTACCACGGATTCACTTTCGTTTTCTCATGGAGAGCATCCAAAGAAACTTTTTTATATTCACGAACCTTTTGTAAAAATGAACCATTCCATTCGGCTTGCTGTTGGATTTCATTTTCAAAGTCAGAATTAAAATCATATTTTTCTTCTTCAGTTGCTTTGACTTCAGGCTCACTTAAAGAAATACGTGAAGCATAGAGATTTTCACTGGCTTTTTGAATCGCATCAAAACTAAGCTCGTGATCTGTGTATGTTTTCGCCTGCATTCTTTTTTCGTAAATGTTGCGATAGGTCTGGTTGCCTAAAACAGCAAAGGCTTCATCAATTAATGAGCGAAGAGCCGTCGCCTCTTGTTCAGAAAAAATATTATATAGTGCTGGATTTGCAGAAGAGTACGTACGCTTTGCTTTTTCATAGGCAACAACGATGTCATGCTGAGTCGCATTTGTGTTAACTTCAAGAACTTCGTAATAGTTATTTTTAAATTCTGTACTCATCTGTTATGATGATAGGCCTTATCTGCAATCTGAATCAATATATTGTTAAAAATTTTTGCATCATCCCAATAAGTAGGCAAAACTATGAAAGAGGTTGGTATTTTATACCTGCTAAAACCTCTTCAGCTTCCGAGGATCTTAAATATAAAGGTACAAGTTCATGCCAAGATTTTCGGCACTCTTTGTTGCTTGGCAAGTTTGTCAAAAGAGCTAAATTTCCAGCCGTTGGATGTTCGATCAACAACTCATTACGTAGACATTTTGAACGAACATCATCAGGTAAATATTTTTCGTAGTTTGCGTAACCATCGCCAATGGCCCAACTGTTTTCCGTGATAAATTGATTCAGTTCTTGAACGCGAACCACTTGGGGTTCCTTAGCTTCTATCAGAACGTTATTTTCTAACTTATATTCTGCAATATAGACCATATTTTTATAAGCGTTAATCATTGGTGTGATTCGAAGGTTTGGGTTCAGCAATTGGATTTGTTTTTGATTGGAGAAAGCTAAATTCAACAATGAATTAAAACCGCAAACTGGTTTTTTGTGAATGTATCCGAAAGTTTTGATTGTGTTTAAACTGATTCGCAAACCTGTGAAACTTCCCGGGCCGATACCTGAAGCAAAGCAATCGATGTTCTCTAGTTTTAACTGAGATTCAGATAAACAGTCTTGAATGAGTTGATTTAAAATTTCTGAATGCGAACCTTGTCGAAGCAGTTGTTTTTCAACAAGGATTTTTTCGTCTTGAACGATAGCCACACTGCCTAACAGAGTACTTGTTTCACAGGCCAATGTGATCATCTTAAAATAAAAACTTTGTAAAATCGTTAAATAATGCCAAAACCATTAATCCCATCAGTAATGCAAAACCCACTTGATGGGCCATTTCCATTTTTTTAATGCTGAGCGGAGAGCCTTTAACAATTTCTACAATATAAAATACAAGATGTCCGCCATCTAAAACCGGAACGGGTAATAAGTTTAATATAAATAAACTGATCGATAAAATACCCATCGTCATCAGAAACGCTTGCAGACCCATTTGGTAAGAATCCTTTGCAGCTTTTCCGATAGAGATCATTCCACCAATATTTTTATGTGAGACTTCCCCTTGGAATAAACGAACAAAAGACATCACCGTCATTACTGAAACATCCCATGAGCGCTCAACACCTTTTCCAAGCGCAACAAAAGGATTTGACTCAGAAATCTTAATAATTTCCGGAGTTGCAATATTCATCATCGACATAATTCCGACAGTATATCTGCGGTCTTCTTGTCCTTGAAGAGTCATTTGTGATGTCATCTTAGGGGTTAACTTCTTTGTAACCTCTGTGCCTTCGCGAAGAACAGTCATCGTCAAAGCGTCTGTGCCAGAGTATGATTTAACTTTTTGTAGAACATCGTCCCAGCTTGAAATTTTAACACCATCGATATTTAAAATTTTATCATATTTTAAAAGACCCGCTTGATCTGCTGGTGAACCCGGAACCACTTGGTCTAAATAAACATCAGGATGTTCGACCCCAAATTCAGCCAAATTTGTGATTTTCACAGAATCTTCAATTTTTGAAGTTAAGGTAACTTTTTCTTTTTTGTCAGAAGTTTTTTCAAGACTTGAGCTTCGTTCAACTTCAAGCTGTAAGGTCTCAGTTGAAATTAAACGACTTAAACCTGTCCAGCCTATCACTTTTTGATTATTAATTTTAATGATCTCGTCACCTGTGCGAAGACCTATTCGATAAGCGAGAGAGTCGTATTTAACTGCAATCAAAGTACCCTTGGCATAGGGCAAAATACCTTCGATTGTTCCAATTGTTTTTGCCAATGTGAATAAATTTGGATTTGGTGTTGAAAGGACTTGAACAGTGGCTTTTCTGATGGCTTCACCGTCTTGTTGAACAGTCAGTTCTACACTTGATCCTTGATACTGATTTAAAGATTTTTGAAATTCCTCGTAAGATCGAACAGCATGTCCTGCGACCTCTAAGACTTTATCTTGAGTTTTAAGCCCAGCGACATCCGCTTTTGAACCAGGTGTTATCTCTGCAATTCTTGCAGAGCGAGTGTCTTCACCATTAAAGGAGACAAATCCAAAAACAAGAACGGCAAAAAAGAAATTCATCAAGGGCCCAGCTAAAACAATCGCAATACGCTGCCAAACTGTTTTATGAGTGAATGAGACTTTCTTTTCCTCGTCGTTCATCTCAACCGTCGAACCCTGCTCGCCGAACATTTTAACATATCCACCAAGCGGTATCAGCGAAATACAATATGTCGTATCGCCATGTTTATGACTGATGAGTTTTTTCCCAAATCCAAGAGAAAAAACTTCAACGCGCACACCACAAAACCGAGCAACTAAAAAATGTCCGAGTTCATGAACAAAAACTAAAATTCCCAAAAGGACGACAAAGGGAACGACATTATCAAAAGCTGCTGAAAATAAATTTGTTATACTCATAAACTTTATTCTATGTGAATAATTAGAAAATTCACTCATTTGCGCAGCAGACTATTTAAAATCAGACTCGACAAAAGGCCGAATCATGAAGGTTTGTTTAGTGGTGAAATTTAAAGAGAGAAGTAAGTAGAAGCGATATAAAATAACGGGGCTGCTAACAAGACACCATCGAGTCGATCCAGAACTCCGCCGTGGCCGGGCATAATTGAACCGGAGTCTTTGACTCCTGCCGTGCGCTTTACAAGGGATTCAAAAAAATCTCCGATTTGTCCCAAAGCTCCGCCGAACAGACCGCAGACTAAAAACACCCAAAGTGGAGTATTTGGCAGCAAATAAGAAAATGAAAAGGCCGTGATGAGTGAAAACGTCAACCCACCCAAAGAGCCCTCAAGACTTTTCTTGGGCGAAAGCAACGGCGCTATTTTTGTTTTTCCAAAAAGGACTCCAAAAATATACGCTCCGATGTCTCCTGAGAACACGACAGCTAATAAACAGAAGAACCACTCCATGCCGTTATTTGTTTGGGTGATCCAAACGATTGTTGCGGGTAAATAGCAGCAATAAATGAGTCCCGTCATGCACTTAGTGACGAAAGTCATAACCTTATCTGTAGAACTAAACTTTTTATGCAGTAAAACGCCATAGCACACGGTCAGTAAAAAGATGAAGACGATGATTATGCCAGACAAAAACTTAAAAAGTTGGTTTGTTATAATTAGAAATGAGATGAGGCTGAGCAAAACAAAAAAAGTTTTTGAATATTTGGGATATGATGTTGAGAAAAACATTCGAGCCATTTCAAAGGAACCTCGAAAAACAACAAGAAGTGCCAAAACATAGACACCTGTGGATTGCCAAAAATAAATTGCGCAAAATAATATAATTAAAGCAACAGCTGCAGAGAGTATTCTAGAAGTTAAGTTCTGCATCGATTTTTCCAAAACGTCTGTTGCGAGTAAAATAATTTTTACAAGCAAGGTCAAAATCAGTTGTCGTAAAGTCAGGCCACAGAGTGTTTGTGAAATACAATTCGCTATATGCAGATTGCCACATTAAAAAATTTGATAAACGAGATTCGCCACTCGTGCGAATAATCAGATCGGGATCTGGAATCGCATTTGTCATGAGGTTTTTTTGAATTAAATCTTCGTTAATATCATTAGGATTTAATTTTCCGTCAGCAACAAGTTGGGCAATTTTTTTAACTGAACTTGTTATCTCTTGGCGCGAGCTATAGCTGATCGCAAAACAAACTTGTAAACCGGTACAGTGTGAAGTTTTTTCGATAGAGTTTTGAACTTGTTTCTGAACACCTGCTGGTAGGCGGTTCTGATCGCCAATAATTGTAAATCGAATGTTTTTTTGAACGAGATTGTTAGTTTCTTTAACTAAATAGCGCTCAAGAAGGCGCATCAGAAATCCGACCTCATCCTGCGGGCGAAGCCAATTTTCAGTACTAAATGCATAAAGAGTTAAGTACTTAACTCCTTGATCCGCCGCATGTGTAATTATTTTCTTTGCGACACGAGCACCTTTAATATGACCAAACGTGCGGGGCTTGTTTTTAAGCTGAGCCCAGCGACCGTTTCCATCCATAATGAGTGCTATGTGTTGCAATTGATTCGCCATTAAAAAGTACTTATATCAAATTGTTAAGATTGATTTTTCTTTTTCATCAGCAATTGCATCAATTTTTTTGATACAATCATCTGTCAATTTTTGAATATCAGCCTCGCCTTTTTTAGCTTCGTCTTCACTGACTAATTTGTCCTTAAGGGCTTTTTTCACTTCTTCGTTGCCGTCGCGACGAACTAAACGAACAGCGACACGAGCATCTTCAGTGATTTTTTTCACTTGTTTAGCTAAATCTTTACGACGCTCTTCAGTTAAATCAGGAACTTTTAAGCGAATGACTTTGCCGTCATTAATCGGAGCCATGCCGATATCAGATTTAACGATAGCCATCTCGATCTCTTTTAAAATTGAGCTTTCCCAAGGTGCAATTAAAAATGTTTTTGCATCTGGTGTAGACACAGAAGCCACTTGCGATAGCGGTGAAAGTTGTCCGTAATAATTCACACGGATTGCATCAAGCATTGAAACTTGTGCTTTGCCAGTGCGTACTTTTTTAAGCTCTTCTGTTAAGCCGACAACTGCTTTTTCCATTTTAGCTTTTGTAGAGGATTTAGTTTGCTCGATCATATGAATTCCTTTTTAAAAGTAGAGAATAGTTGAGTTAAAGTTAGTGAACCAAAGTTCCAATCGTCTCGCCAACAACAGCTTTTAAAATATTTCCTGGTTTTGCAAGATCAAAAGTCATAATTGGTAGTTTGTTGTCCATACAAAGGCTGATGGCCGTTGAATCCATCACTTGGAGTCCTTGTTTAAGAACGTCGATATAGCTGATTTTATCGTATTTTTTTGCATCAGCATGCTTTGTCGGGTCCTTGTCGTAAATGCCATCAACTTTTGTGGCTTTCATTAAGACTTCGGCATTGATTTCCATCGCACGCAATGAAGCGGCTGTATCAGTTGTAAAAAACGGATTCCCAGTACCTGCAGCAAAAATGACGATACGCCCTTTTTCTAAGTGACGAATTGCTTTACGACGAATGTAGGGTTCAGCAATTTCAGCCATTTCAATGGCAGATTGGACTCGAGTCGGAACTTTAGCTTTTTCAAGTGCGTCTTGTAAGGCTAATGCATTGATACATGTTGCAAGCATTCCCATGTAATCAGAGCTTGCGCGATCCATTCCTTGAGCAGAGGCGGCAACACCGCGAAAGATATTTCCACCACCAATCACAAGCCCAATTTGAACTCCTGTTTCGTGAGCGACTTTAATATCTTGAGCAATCTGATTTAATACAGTCGTATTTATTCCAGTTCCCTGAGCTCCAGCTAATGCTTCACCGCTGAGTTTTAAAAGAATTCGTTTGTAAACAGATTTGCTCATGCTGACCCTTTCAAAAGTTTTCAGGACTGTGTTTGATTAAGTACTTCTTGTATTTCGAAGCCTACGAAGTTCTATAAAAAAAGAGAGCCTCGAAGGGCTCTCTTTTCAGAGAATATATTTTAGTTTAACCCTTGTGTTTGGGCTGCAACTTCAGCTGCGAAATCGACAACTTTCTTTTCGATTCCAGCACCTAATTCAAAACGCGTAAAACGCTTGATTGTAAGATCGCCGCCAGCTTTTTTAGAACATTCTTTCATTAACGCAGTAATTGTTAATTCTGGATTTTTAACAAAGTTCTGATCCATTAAACAATTTTCAGCTAAGAATTTTCTGATTTGGCCATCAACGATTTTATCAACCATGTCAGCTTTTTTACCAGACTCAAGATTTTTTAATTTTAAAATTTCTTTTTCTTTGGCAACAACTTCAGGGCTCATATCAGCTTGTGACAATGCCAATGGGTTCATCGCAGCAATATGAAGACAAACGTCAGATGCAAAAGTTTTAGCTTCTGCAGAGTTTGCAGCGGCTGAATTTGCAGCGCCAACTTCGATCATAACGCCAATTTTACCTTCACCGTGAATATACGTGTGAACTAAGCCTTCGCCAGCCACCGTGTACTTCTCAGTACGGCGGATAACTAGGTTTTCACCGATCGTTGCAATCGCTTCTTTTAATGCCTCGCCAACGTTTTTTGACGGAGTTTTTGTGTAAGCTTGTTCAAGAATTGGTGAAGTTGAAGTTGAATTTAAAACATGAGTTAAAATATCGCTGACGAAAGTTTTGAAACCATCGTTACGAGAAACGAAATCTGTTTCAGAGTTGATTTCAACTACAGCAGCTGTTTTGCCAGATGTTCCCGCAGAAACTAAACCTTCAGCAGCAATACGATCAGCTTTCTTTGCAGCAGCTGACAATCCTTTAACTCGCAACCATTCAACCGCAGCTTCGAAATCGCCTTTAGCTTCTTCTAAAGCTTTTTTGCAATCCATCATTCCAGCGCTTGTTTTTTCGCGCAATTCTTTAACCATAGTCGCAGAAATAGACATAGGAACTCCTTAAAATATAAATTAATAGTTAATATTTAGATCAATAAAGCAAAAAAATAAACTAGGGAAGCAGCAGAAATTATTCTGCTGTCTCAGGTTTAGTTTCATTTAATTCAGCTTCGATTTCTACAAGGTCAGCAGTTCCAGCCGCAACAAGTTTTCTTGTTTTATTAGCTTTAACAACTGAAGGACCTGCAGCAGCTTTTTTGTCTTCTGCTTTAGGAGCACGAGCTGGACGTTTTTCGTCAGCAGCTTCTGATTTTTCTTTAACATTATCAGATGCTTTGTCAGTCATAGTGCGAGCTTTTTGCTCCCAAACTTTCGCGCCTTCCATGTAAGAATCAGCGATTAAGTTTGTGAATAATTTGATTGAACGAATTGCATCGTCATTACCTGGGATTGGGAAATCAACGATTTCTGGATCACAGTTTGTATCAGCGATAGCAACAACTTTGATACCTAATTTGATCGCTTCAAGAACCGCGATATGCTCTTTAGGTAAATCAACAACGAACATGACTTTTGGCAAGTTCTTCATTGAGCGGATACCTTCTAAGTACTCAGTCAAACGAATGTATTCGTTATCAAGACCAGCGCGCTCTTTTTTAGTTAATAAATTGAAATCGCCGTTTTCTTTCATTTTATCAATTTTGTGTAAACGGTCGATCGAAGCTTTGATTGTTTGGAAGTTTGTTAACATTCCACCTAACCAACGTTTAGTCACAAAGTATTGACCACAACGTTTAGCTGCTTCTTGGATAGGTTCGATAGCTTGTTTCTTAGTACCAACCATGATCATTGATCCGCCTTCAGCAGCGATTTCTTTAACGAATTCAGCAGCTAAATTTGCGCGAACAACAGTTTTTTGTAAGTCGATGATATGGATTCCGCCGCGTGCTGTGTAAACATACGGTTTCATTTTTGGGTTCCAACGTTGAGTTTGGTGTCCGAAGTGAACGCCAGCATCTAACATTTCTTTCATAGTAACTTGTGCCATAGATATTCCTTTTTTCTGGTTAATCCTCCGTAGGGCAGAGCCTTGGCAAAAAAGATTTAAGCCAAAGTTTTCCCGCAAAACCAATATTGCAGGACCAGTTGTTACCCAACGTGTGTTATAGTGGAGGACAGAGTTATCACGTGTGCCTGTCATAGGCAAGTACAGGATTTAGTTAGAGCGGGGTTTTGCGGGGTGGGCGGGGCCTTGGTGTTGGGTGGTTATGGCATTTTTAATGCTTAAATTCTAGGCTCTCAAAGATTTAAAATCAATCAGTTGTCTGTTAGCTGGGTTTATTAAATGTGGTCTGTCTTTTTTCAAAAATTCGAACAAAGATAATTCCTGGATCAAGCTCCCACCATTTTACTTTTGTTGACTCATGGCTTGGGTTTTGATGATGGTTGTTGTGCCAACATTCGCCCCATGAAATTGGAAACATAATCCAGTTATTGTGTGAATAGTCATGATTGTCGAAATTCGTGTAGCCCAACTTGTGGTGTAAAATCAGATTTAAATTAACGATAAAAATACCGAATATGACAGGTAAAAAATAGTAGAACACAGGTGCCCATTTATCTATTAAAAATAGAAATAAAATCCAGCAAAAAATAATTTTAAAATAATTTCTATGCGCCCAGTTCAAACTTTTTTCTTTAAGTAAGTCATTCAATTCATTGCGAGATATCGTCACATCATTATACCAAAGCCCAAGCAGTATTTTAAAAACACCTTTGGACGTGTATCCGTGGGGGTCTTGCTCAGTATCAGATTTTTGATGATGCTGGCGATGGATTACGGCCCAGAAAATAGGGCTACCGACCATTGACAAGACCGACCAAAAAGCCAAAAAGTAAGAGCCCCAATCTGAGGCCTTAAATGAACGATGAGAAAAATACCGGTGCATCGCTGTGCTTATGCCGACATGGATATACCAATAAAATGAAGCGATCAGTAAATAGATATTTATTTTTTGATAATAAAATACGGTGAAATACACAGAAAGAAAAAGTGCAATCAGTTGCAGCGATCTCAGATAAAATGTGGATGAGTACGTTCGTTTTTTCATCTCTACACTCGCTGACAAGGGCTTCGTCCTAACAAAAAAAGTGAAGCATTATTAGACCATTTCTGTGTCTGCAGCAGTCTCGATATTATTCAACGAGAGGGGTGCTGTTCCAAATCCTAAAGCTGCTAACGTCATTTGTGATTGTAACAACGACCCCAACAAGTTTGGATATTTGCTGATTTGAGTAGATGCTATCCATAGGTTATCCACTTTATGAAGAGTGCCATTCGCATTCATTTTGATCTCACCGCAAGACAGTGGCGAAGACATAAATAAACGTTCGCCTTGAATATGTTCTGCCATTTCCGGAAAGGCGCGTTTAATTTGGCGTTTCATTTTTTTAAGAACTTCGGCGATATTCTCAGTTTCTTCCGCAGTATCCACGTCGACAAATGACATCCATTGTGAAATTTGTTTTTGTGGGGTTAATGCCGGATTAAAGCGTCCAACACACGGCCCGATATCATCGTCGGTCGTGCCGTTCAGAATAAACAAATTATCTTTTTCAACGATTGCAGTTCCCTCTGGCACTTCATGAAACAAATCTAAACACAAACCCATCCATGCTGTGTCTTTTTTCAATTTCGCTTTGGCACGAGCACTCATAAATTCATCGGGCATTAATAAATTTAAATCACGAACATTGCCTGTGAAAATAAAGTTATTTGCATGAAATTGTTTATTTCCGTTCACAGTCACATGAGTCAGTTTATCTTCAGTGAAATTGAATCTTGTGACATAACTTCGAGTTAAAATTTCACCTTGGTACTGATCTTTGATTAAATTGATAATTTGGTGAATTGGCAGCGTGAGTTGAATTTCGCTTTTATTTAGAAAATAAGCCAGTTGGTCGTAAAACTCTGGAGATTTATCACCAAAACCAACAAAAGATTTAAATCCACTCGCATCATAAGTTTCAGGGTGGTTTTCTTTTGTAGGTCCTATCAGTTTTAATCCTAAAAAGTTTTCAAGCTGAAACAGAACCTGTGAGGCAAGTTCAGTGTTGGGAAAAAAGCGTAAACCATTTTCGATCGTTTCGGAATGTAAAGTGGCTGATCTGTTCGCGCCGCCGATATGGTTTTCAGATTCTAAAATTAAAATATTTTGAGTTTCTTTAGAAAGGTTCGCGGCGATGTTAAGGCCAGTTAATCCAGAACCAATAACAATATAATCGTAAATATGCATGATGAAGTCCTCGTATTCCTTGAGATCTAACAGTGTTGAGAATGATTACCTTCAACGATAAAAAAATCTGACCGAGTTGCAACAAAAACTATTGGAAAAAATTAACTAACGCATTTAATCAGAAGCCGCAATGCAAGTCTGACGGGTCTTTTGAGCTGAACATGCTTATCTAGAGCGCAGGCAATCAGGGGAGAAAATTTGTAATAAAGAAGAACAAATTTACGCCCGAAGAAAGATTTTTTTAAGTATTGATCGCGAAAATGACGTAGAACTTGAACCTCGATCGCACGTGGAGATTCAAAAGCGCTTGTTGCTATAAAACATCGCGGTCGCTCGTTTGTGGCCGAAGCAATAAATAATTTAATCACTTCGGGATGTCGACACTGCTTTTGATAAATTTGAGCTTTACGAAGTAAATCGGGAAATATAGGTGTCAGCGGAGCAAATTTCGCTAACTGAGCCGCTGCTCTTTTTTGACGATCTCCGTACGCATCGCTTGTGTCATAGATCCTGAGTAAATCCCAATAGACAGATGTGACCACAGATAACTCAGCTGTACGCGCAGATTCTTTGAAATGGTCTGGGTTCAATTGACCCGGTGGGCATTCAAAAATCATTTCTAAAATTTTCAAATATTTTTCGTAGACGACCGCAGCTTCTGAAAACAGCTTACTTTGCATGAATGTATGGCCCTTTTTTGTGAAAGCCAACCGACTATGCCATAATTTAACCTTGCGATCTTCTTTTGCTTTTTCTAATGAAACTAAATAACTACCTTTACCCGTTGAGGTTGAGGGTGTATTTGATGAAGAGGAGTTATTGTTTCCGGCGTCGCTCACAGTCTTATTATTTTACAACAGGCTGATGGGGTCAACATCTACAATGACCTTGACCTTGGAAGGAACCCATTTCTGGTCGGCCAGAAGTCGTCGAGAGAAGTTATTCAGGACCAGACTTTTTTCGCCTTTAATAATCATGTGAAACCGATAAATATTTTTAATTTTAGCTAAAGGGGCTGCTGCTGGACCTAAAATTTGAATATCGCTAAAGTGTTCAGAAAACTTTTGTTGTAATGATAAAGCTCTTGATTTGATCAACTGAACCGTTTGTTGAGCAAGCTCTTGTGACATGGATTGGATGCGAAATGAAATCATTTTTTGAAAAGGTGGATAACTCAGTGGAGATCTGGCCTGAAGTTCTTGAGTAACAAATCCTAAATAATCATGGTTTTTAGCAAATGTCAGCGATTCGTGTTCAGGATTATAGGTCTGAACAACAACTTGTCCAGAGGCGCCGAGTGCGCTGACGTGACGTCCAGATCGTCCACTCATCTGTGTAATTAATTGAAAACTTTTTTCTGTCGCACGAAAATCAGGTAGATTAAATCCGACATCTGCCAAGACTAAACCGACGAGATTCAGTTTTGGAAAATCTAGACCTTTAGCGATCATTTGTGTTCCGACAAGAATATTAATTTTTTCGTTTTCCATGTCAGCAATTAAATTTTCCATATCGAGGCGACTTTGAATTTCATCACGATCTGCGCGAGCAATTTCTAAATCAGGAAAGAGTTTTTTTAAATCTGTTTCAATGAGTTCTGTTCCCAAACCCAATGCCGTGAGCTCTCCGCTTGAACATTGTGGACACTTCAGTGTGAAGTTTTGGTGATAATCGCAGTAGTGACAAACGAGATGACTTTTCGCATGGAGAGTTAAACTGATATCGCAATTGGGACAATCCGCAGAGTAGCCGCAGCTCTGGCAAAAAACTAAATTGGCCATGCCGCGACGATTCAGCAATAAGGCCACTTGTTCTTTGTTTTCTATGGCAAGGAGCATTTTTTTATAAAGTGATTCTGACAACCAAAATGGTAAGTTCTGTGGACGCTTTTGGTTATCTTTCTCGGCACGCAAATCAATAATATCAATTTCTGGCAAAGGGCGATCTGCCACGCGCGAGAGCAAAGAATGTAAAAAGTATTTTTTCTCTTGAGCGTTTTTCCAGGACTCTAAGCTGGGAGTGGCAGATCCCAAAATAACAGGGCAGTTTGAAAATTTTCCTAGCATCACAGCGCAATCACGACCATGGTATTTTAATTTCTCATCTTGTTTGAAGCTGGATTCGTGCTCTTCATCAACAACAACGAGTCCTAAATTTTGAACAGGACAAAACAAAGCGGAACGAGCACCAATCAAAATCTTTTTTTCTCCTTCAATGATTTCCCACCATTGATTTGTTCGTTCGCGGTCGGTCAGTTGCGAATGTAAAACAGCAACTTGATCTCCAAAGCGTTCGACAAAGCGATTGACGAGCTGTGGAGTTAACGAGATCTCAGGAACTAAAAACAGTCCTTTTTTATTTTGCTGAATACACTTTTCAAAGAGTTGCAAATAAATTTCAGTTTTTCCAGATCCTGTAACTCCATGTACTAAGTGAACAGCAAACTCTGAACTCTTTAAAATGGCATCAACACATTTTTTTTGTTCTGCTGTTAATTCGGGTCTTTTGGTTTTTTCTAATATTGGAATGACGGGTGCGCGGTTTGATTTGCGTTTTTGTGTTGTTTTTCTAAGGGGCGGAAAGCTGAGCTGAATCACTTGTCCAAGAGGGTGAATATAATATTCAGCAACCCACTCGAGCCATTTTAAAAACGGATCATGAAGTCTTGGCCATTCAGGATCGATCGAAATAATTTCTTTCAGCTTGAATTTAGATTCTACTTGAACAGAGTTGTTTTCTATAGATTTATGAACGACGAAACCTTTGACGTTCCGCTTACCCAAAGAAACATTGACGATATCACCACGGTCAACAGGAAAATCTGAGTTTTGTAAGTAAGTCAAATTTTCTAAAAGAGGGGCGTCTACAGCAACTTTTACGGTGGCCGATTGCCGGCCATCAGTCATCGAAACCTCTTGTAGAACTGATCAATCGCTTCGGTCAGTGTGCTTTTGTTTGTAAAACTCATTTCACTAGGATGTTCTAAATTTTGAGGATAAAAGCTTGAAAGCGTTATTCCGTTTTTAACAGTCACAGTTTTAACTTTGATAAAAACTTGGATCCCAGCCCAACTGATCATTTGAGTTTTTGCAACAAAAAGATCTTTGCCGGCAGGATATACATCTGACAATTCAATCTCAACTTCCGATGGAAGTCTTATTTTTCGCAGAATAAATTCGTCTTGATCTATCCAAATCTGAGGCGTGAGTTTTTCCCGCGAAGCTTCTCCGATTGCAAAGCAAACGCGGCCATCAGCTCTTGAAAGGCGAGCTTGGTACATGATGCCAAGTTCTTTGAGGTGGTTCTTGAAGGCTTCAGTTGAGCGAATAAACAAATATTTTTGAAAAAAATCAGTTGTCAGCGGAGTCGTGATTTTATTTTTTCCAACCATACTCGTCTTTGTTTTATTATTATAAAGGTATTGTAAATCGATACCAGATTTGAAAAATCCAGTTCCTTTGGCAGTCAGCTTCAAATTCTTATCGCCTTCGATCAGCCAGTTTTCTTGGATGATCGCTTCCTCTGTTCCAATTTTAAAAATGACATCTTGGTCAATCGAAATAATTTGTCGGCCAGTCGTTGATGTTGATTTGTTCAAAATAAAATCAAGATTAGGGATATAGGCCTGCGCCAGTTGGACTTTGGTCAAGATAAGGGTCAAATAAATCAAAAATTTCATAATTTATCTATATCATATTGATACAGGAAGCGCAGTTTATATGAGAAAAGTAACGGAACGTGTTAGTATAAAGAATATGTTTTTAGCAAAGTATTTCAAAAAGAAATACAAACGCCAATATCAAGAGAAATTCAATTTTCAAATTGTCTTTTGGTCAATATCTTTATGCGCAGTTTTTCTGTTTTCATGCGCGCCTCAGGGGTCTGGTATTTTGGGTAATCCAACGAAATTACAAGAACTTGTCGATCAGCAAACCAAACAAGCTCCGTTTGCTTATGATCTTGCTGTGGATACAATTTCTTATAATTCGTGTATTTCTGAAAATGTCAAAGCATCAAGTGTGATCCACGGATTAAAAATTGGTGCTTCAGAAGGCTTCACAGATCCTTTAACCGGTGCCGTGACCGCGGGACTCAAGCTTCGAACAGATTTCTTACAATATATCGGTAAAAATTTTAAACCTGAATATCCAAACACTGTGATCAAGCCATCGCAGCTGCAAAAAATTCTTTCGCAATCTGATTATAACAAAGATGCTTACATTCAATTCGCTGTTCGGCGCAGAACTGATTTTGTGGCGGTCCCAGATTTGATCAGCCCCGGAAGTAACAACACAAAATCTTATGCACAAGTTCCAAGGGACTTGACTGTCATTACAAAAGATTTGTATTCAGGTTTGTTGGGTTACAATTTAACAAAAAGTGTTCAGTTTACAGCAGCGGGTGCTGTTTTAGCAGAAGGCCCTCGTGTTTATAATCTCTCTGATAATCCAGATCCTTTTGTTCTTGAAGCTACGTTTCATTTAAATTCAACTTCTGATGACTCCTATGTAAAACCAACCCCAGTTGCAGGATCGACAGAGAATTATGGATACGCAGAAATATATGCTGATACGGTTCGTGCAGATTTTACGTCCAAGAAAAATATGCTGGCTATCACTTTCGGTGGTGATCAAAATATTCCAGATGTAGCACCAACAACCCCTGGCGAAATTGTAAATCATATTAATTTATTAAAAAGACCAAAGATGGCAAACAGCCAATCTACTGACAATACAAAAGCTTTCGGTCGAGGATATCAATTAACATTTGAATCTCCGAATATCGCGATACCATCATGGTTAAAAACCCGACTCACAAAAGTGACAGAAATCAGTCTTGATAACGGAGCTCCTGTCAGCAGTGCGGCTTGGTCTTGCGAAAATTTTCTGATTATGCACCCAATACATTGGGATAATAATCGAATCTACAGTTCGAACTGGACGCAAAAAACTTCTACTGTTGAGCCATCATGCTCACCGATTATCGGAACGGACTTAACAGGGACGAACGGAGCTTTTCGACAATCTCAAATTAAAAGACTACGCAGACATTATTCGGCTGAGAATTGGAATATTGGTTTGTATTTGCCCCAAAAGGCAAGATCAACCTATAGCTTGCCTTCGCGCTCGACAATGCCGATCTGCTTAGTCCCTAAATCTTCAGATTGTTACTTACCAACTTTGGGCATCATGGATGATACAGCACGAAAATCAGAAGATGTTGGAATTCAGTACGACAAAACACAAGAATGCTATTTAACGAAAGATGGTGGCGGAGACACAAAACGTGAGCTCGGTCGCTGTGCTCAATATGCAAGTGTCTGCGTTAGATCTGGCTTTTAAATCCTAAATTCTAGTTTTTTAAATCATCCGTGTTATTATTTTCCAATGATGAAATATTTTATTTTTATAATTTTATTTTTTACAGTTATATTTAAAATCTTTGCTATCGAAAACACCGGAGCAGTATCCGGCTCGACGGGCGGTGCAGGTGTGGGTTCGATGGAGGATGTCGATGGAGTCTATTTAAATCCTGCTTCAATCGCTTTGTTTCCCAAAAAAAGTTTTGCAGCTTCATTTTCAAAAGTTCATACGAATATTCACATGACAGATAACGGACGTGACGCTTTATTTCCAGCCAGTTTGTCATATACGAAATCAGATGAAAATGGTTTGCAAAATCAGTCCTATAATTTGGTGATCGCATATCCGCTCAGCGCTTCTTTTGCGCTAGGCTCAGAGATCAGTTTACGAGAACTCAAAGTTGATGTTATCGACGAAAAATATCGCCAAACTTTGATCTCACCAGCCGTTTTTTACCAAATATTGGATTCAGTTTCGATGGGGCTTGTCTGGAAAAACAAAGAGCTTTCAGATACAGATTTAACAGATGTGCTCGACAAAACGTCTACGGTAGCCGTGGGTTTTGCGTATATTTACGAAAAGTTTGCTAAGGTTCGTTTTGATGTGGAAACTGCAGAAAATGAAAAAACGAACAAAATGATCTATAAATTTGGGCTGGAAACCTTCGTAAATGATTGGATTGTCACACGATTTGGCTATCAAAACGACAATGCTCATTCTTTGAACTTTTTCACGGCTGGTGTTGGATTTGTAGGTCCGCAGTTTGGTTTGCACTACGCTTATCAATCTGAGGCTAGAAATATCAGAGATCCACTTCATACGATTGACTTAAATATTCCGTTTTGATATCACAGACCTTCATTTTAAATAAATTTGCTTAATTTTTAACATAATATTTTAGAAGCGAGGAAACTATGGCATCAAAAACAAGTAGAACAGAAATGCGTCGTAAACACAAAAAAGCTGCACAAGGTACTAAAAGAAAAGCCGCTTTACGTACTAAAGGTTCAACAAAATCAGCTAAAAAATTATTTGGCGACTGATTTTTAGTTTCTCAAATTTTATTTGATTAAATAAAAAAGCGTACAACATTTTGTACGCTTTTTTTGTTTTGATAACGATAACATCAAATTTCTATCTTTGGCTGACTTGTCGTCTGAGCAATGTTGGCAACTTTTCAGCATCACCTTTTAAATTCCAAACTTGCGGAATCTCAACCCAACCTTGTTGTCCGGGATAGAACTTCCATTTTTTTAATGCCGCTAAAGTTTTCCCATCTAAATTTTTATATCCCGTTGATTGTAAGAGTTTAAATTTTTCCAAAGTTCCTTGCGGTGTTACGAAAGCATGAAACACAACCATGCCTTGTTCGCGTCGTAATCGTTCGTCCATAGAATATTGTGGTTTTGGATTTCCTGGAACTTGTCTAAGGCTATCGACAGAGCGAACGGCATTTGGCGATCCTGCCGTGGCAGAAGCTTTTTCATCAACACCTGATTCGCCACGACCTCGTCCATTTTGACCTGTTCCTTGCCCACGGGCTGCGGCTAAAGATTTTTGTCGGTCAGCTTCTTCTCGAGCAGCTCTTTCGGCAGCAGCTTGTTCACTGGCTTTCACTTGTGCTAAAGCCGCTGCGTTTTTTGTACGAGTTGCATTGAGTGAATCATTCATCGCACGCGCGTGCGCTTTGTTTTCATTTTCTAATGCAGCTAAGGCTTGATCTTGTTCGTCGGAAATCATTTTTGCTTCGGCATCCATAGCAGATTTTTGAGCACGTAAAGCAGCGTCAGATTTTTTGTCTACATTTTTAAATTCGGACTCAAGTTCGTCTTCACCCATAGCGCCGAGCTGCGCCACTTCAACAGTGTCCAGATCTAAATCGGGTGCGGCAATGTCTTCGATGGTTTCTGGAATACCAGCACGAGAAGGCGCTGATTTTGCGACAAGAGCTTTACCGCCAGAAGTTTTTGTTTTTAATGTGGCCATTTTTGCACGAGACGTTTTTGATTTTTGAACAGGAGCAGAAATGATGTCAGAATCAAGGGCATCTAATGTCGAAGAAGCCTTCGGTGCGCGCACCATTTTGGCTCCGCGAGTGGCTTTGACGACTTCACCTTTAGAAACTTCGGTCACGATAGGTTTAATTTTGATGGGCTCAATTGGTGTGGTTTCAATCATTTCAATTGTGATCGGTTCGTTGATTTTTTGCATCATCGGTACGGTCACAAAAGCAGCGCCTATCGCCAGAGCCACATGGATAAATATGGATAAACCAAAATACTTAGAAGAATCAGTTTGGTTATAAGAACCATCTGAAAAATAAAGATCATAGGCTTGCGACATAAGAACCCCCGAAACAATTAAATGGAATATGCACTCTAAATGCTATTCAAGTTCCGCGCCGGGTATAAATAGAGGGTATTGTTCTTGAGAATGGAAAGTATGAAAAATGTTCATTGGCGACTAATAATAAGTCGCCAATGAGACAACTCAAAAATTAAGCTTCGCCCTCAATCAGCCCTTCAGGCATCTGAAGACTACGAACACAATCAGCTAAATATTTGTGTTCTTCGCAACCGATAACAGTCATGGCCTCTTCGATAGGGCGTGGATCTGGGGTTAAGAGTTTGATTTTTTTCAAATCGAGAACTTTCTGATGAATACTTTCAATTTCAGATTTTGAAAGGCGTCCCATACCGATGGCATTCGCAACACCTTCGATGGCCACTGGAGGAGATTCGGGCTCATTACAATAAAGTAGTAAATCTGCGCCGGCTTCCATGGCGCGAATTGGAATTTCCGCTTTGTCGTAATGTTTCGCCATGGCTTTCATATCCAGATCATCCGTAATGATCAGACCGCGATATTTAAATTCGTCGCGAATGATTTGTTTTAAAAATAACGGGGACAATGTTACTGGCCATTTCGGATCGATGTTTTTAAATAAAATATGTCCTGTCATCACCATATCGACGCGACTGCGGAGTGCTTTTTTAAACGGAAGTAGCTCGACTTCGTGGAGTCGCTCGAGAGTGTGTTCTTCGATCGGAAGTTCTTCGTGGGAATCGATGACTGTATGACCGTGTCCGGGGAAATGTTTCGCGCATGATAAAATTCCAGATTTAATGTATCCACGAACAAGGGCAGAAGCCATTTTTTCGACTTGGTGTGGATCAGAACTGACGGCGCGATCGCCAATCACTGTATTTTTTGGATTCGTAAAAATATCCACGCACGGTGCGAAATCTAAATTGATTCCGACAGACATTAATTCTACTCCCATGCGGTGTGAAAAATTAAAGGCGACGGTCGGAGCATCAAGATCACCAATGTTTTTTAAGGGTGGCCATTGAGTAAATGGAGGTTTTAGGCGATGAACACGACCGCCCTCCATATCAATACCGATAAAGAGTGGCGCACGATCAGCCATTTTGTGTCTGAGGGATTGAATCTCGGCACACAGATCGCGTATTTGTTTGGGTTCTTTAACGTTGCGTCCAAAAAGAACGACGCCGGAAATATTATTTTCAACGATAAACTTTTTTTCATCGTTTGTGAGAGTCAGTCCAGAAATACCGATTAGGGTCAGCTGACCCACAAGTTCGTTCAATTTCATTTTACAAAATCCTTTTTGTGTCTATTCATATTTTTCTGTCGAAATTATTTTTAACAATTATCGTCCGTAAATATTAACTTTACCTGCGGGAACGTCACCAAATATTTTCTCTAAAGTTCCAGAGGAAACTTTGATCCCTTCAATGGCTTCTTCCGTGTTTTGGACTAAAGTAATTTCGATTCCTGTTGCAGGAGTGCTGGCAGAAATCACTTCGCCGCGATCGTTCAGTAAATTCGAATACTCGCTGCCAGCAAATTTATTTTGTGCACGCATCAGCTGCAGAGGGCCCTGTGTGATTAATTTTTTCTCGATCTGAGCCGTGCCTTTGGAAACATCAAAACTTTCTTCAGCGATGGCAGAAAATTCATATTTTGTATCGGCTTTGACGCCAGTCTTGCTTTTTAGCATGAAATAATAAAGTGCGCTGGATAAGAAAGTGTCTTTAGTGATTTTTTTATCTTTCTTTTTCTTTTCACCGTTTTCAGTAATCAGAGCCGACATTTTTGGTTCTTTGCCTTTGAAATTAAAACTAGCATCGATTGTTTTTGCTTTCATGCCATCCGTTGAAAGGTACGTGTAACTGATCGGTTTTAAGTCTGGATCAGAGACAGCTTGTAAAGATTCGCTCATATCAAATCCGTTTTTGGCTAACTTCAGAAAGCTGGTTGTTTTAAAGTTTTTCGTTTTTGCATCGATTTCGTTGCGTTGAATGATGAAACCAATATGTTTTTTGGATTGAGTCACTTTGTAGTAGCCCTCAAATAGAATTTCAGCATGTGCAGTGACTGAAAATAAAATTGAAATTAAACCGAGTGTAAATAATTTTTTCATAGTGTTCCTTGTGCGTAATTCGTGTTGTGGAGAGAGCTTTATTAAGCCTACTCGAATTGCATCTATTTGCCATGTAGAAGTTATTTTTATGAAATGCGGGGTTATGACTAAGGTCTTGGTTGATGACTCGAAAAATTCAACTTATTCGACTGGACCAAAATAAGACAATTGCGTCAGAACCTTTGAGCCTTCTCAAAAAGCACATATACTAATACTCAGAGTGAAAAACCAAACTACAACATCTATTTCTGTATGCGAATCGAACACTATTGATTCTGAAAATAAATCGAAAAAAAGATGGTTCGCTTTGTCACGCAAAAATCAAAAAGGCCAAGTCGCCATTTTTGTGGCTTTAATCTTTCAAGTGATCTTTGTTTTTTTTGCGTTACTGATCAATGTTGGTTTATTAGTTCATCACAAAATTAATTTACAACAGTCCACGGATCTTGCCGCGTACTACGGGGCGATGAAACAAGCCGAAATGTTGAATGTAATCGGGCATGTGAATTTTCAAATTCGCCAAGCTTGGAAATTATTGACCTGGAGATATCGGATTTTGGGTACGTTTGGATCGCAGGCTGATGGAAGTACTCCATTAATGCAGTTTCCAATTAGAATTTCGACTACGTCAAGCTCACGTTTTGAATTACCTAATAGTGATTGCCCTGTGGCTGCAGCAGAAGGTTTGATGAATACCCACTTCCCATTTTTTTGTTCAACTCATGCTGGATATCAAGATTGGATTAGCAGCAATGACAATGAAAACTTTTGTCGATTCAGGTGCAGTCACTTAGACAACTACAAAACAAAAGTTGGATCGATCAGCACAACCGGCGGTATATCGGTGCCAGGTGCTAGTAATGCAGGATCTATCAATTTAGCAATTCTATCAGCAAATCAAATTATAGCAAAATCCTGTAACAGTGCGGGACAATATACGATAGCAAAATTATCACAATTTTTAAATTCTTATTCAAATGATTTGGTTCAAAAAAGAAAACTTATAAAATTATTGGGCAGTATTCTTAGTGCGAGCGATATTAATCA
>JBPOIE010000106.1:0-25377 GCA_052034855.1 Bdellovibrionota bacterium
TCATTATCACCTTTAATTTTACGAGCGACTTCATAACTGAACGCACTAAAAAATGAGACCAGCATCATCCAAATCAAATTCGAGTTATTTTCAGTTTGAACAAGTGTCGCACAAAAATAAATTAAAAGTGGACTGATCAACAAATGTGAAATTGAATAAAGCCATAATTTTTTAGATAACCATTCTTTGACAAAGAATTCTTTTGTCATTAAAAAACCCCAAAAAATGAGGATCCACAATGCAACTACAGAAGCAACAGAGTAAAAAAACAAAATAATTAAGACTAAACTCGTTAAAACAAAAAACAAAGCAAGGATTCTGAGATCATTGAGCGATACTTCTTTTTTTTGAAGCCGTCGCTCGGGATGAGCAACTAAATCAGATTCATAATCTTTGTGCTCGTCAAGTACGCGTAATGTCAGCAATACACTGAAAACAATCCATGTTCCGCAAACAAAAGTGAACGTCAATGATGAGGTATTTACTAAAGGAATACAGACTAAAGAAAATGTCAAAAAAGCTGTCAAAATTTGAACTGGTGGAAATCTTTCCAGACTCCATAACATTATTCTATTTAAATAGTTCTTTTTCATGTTAAATAATCCTATGTCTGAAAAAAATAAAATACCGAAGTGTATCGATTTTCACACTCACATATACCCTCAAAATCAATTACGGAGCTCACTTCCAGAATCAACTCTACAAAAGATTAAAGGCGCTTCTAAATATTACAGCTCAATCAGTCATGCTGTTCAACAAAAAATGCACTTAGTTCCCGAAAGCCTCAGAAAATCGATTGACCCAGTTCTACTTTCTTTCACCTTACCAACATTAGCTGTGAATTCGACAATTGAAGATCTTCAATCCGAAATCAGCCAAAATAACTTGACGTGCACCGTCGTAGCCTCTCATCCCACGCAAATACCTAATCAGTTTATTTTAGAACAAACTGCTTTATTTAAAAATACAATCCCTTGTCTGACTTTAACTCAAATCGAGAGCGACCAAGTCTTCTTTCAAACAGAAGCTCTCAGCCACCCCCAATATTTATTAAAAATAAATCCAATGGCTCAAGATTTTGATTTAGACAACATGTCGACAAAAAATATTTTAGATCTCTGGAACAAAAATGCATGGCCACTCCTTGTCCACACAGGAGCGCTCTACTCGTCGTTCTTTAAACATCCCGAAGCAGGAAATATTAACAGCTTATCTACTTTAGTTTCGAGATACCCTAAAATTCACTTTATTCTATTACACATGAATATTTTTAAGCCCTTCGAGGCTCTTGAATTTTGTACAAAATATGAAAACACCAGTGTCAGCACAAGTTGGCAATCCGAGGAACTGATTACAGTAGCTACAAAAAAATTAGGTTCTGAACGCGTGATCTTTTCATCGGATTGGCCACTTTTAGGAAATAATATTGAGATTCGAAAAAATCAAATCCTTGAATTGATGAATAAAAATCATCTGACTGAACTAGAAACTGAAAATATCTTATTCAGCAATGCTAAAAATATTTTAGAAAAATACTTTTCAAAAAATCTAGATTCGATTTGCAATTAAGTTCTCGACGACAGAAGGATCTGCCAGAGTACTCGTATCACCAAGACTTCCCAATTCATTCTCAGCAATCTTACGCAAAATTCGACGCATAATTTTACCAGACCTTGTTTTTGGCAAAGCAGGCGCCCATTGAATTTTATCAGGAGTAGCAATCGGACCAATCACTTTTCGAACAGTTTGAATGAGTTCATTTTTCAAAGTATCCGTAGGTTCAACACCATTTTTCAATGTCACAAACGCATAAATACCATGACCTTTAATATCGTGCGGAAAACCGACCACAGCACTTTCAGCCACTGATTTGTGGTGAATGAGTGCAGATTCAACTTCTGCTGTACCTATGCGATGTCCGGAGATATTCATCACATCGTCAACACGCCCAGTGATCCAATAATCCCCGTCAGCATCTCGTCTGCAACCATCACCAGTGAAATAATATCCTGGATAAGTTGAAAAATATGTTTCTTCAAAACGCTTGTGATCTTGATAAACAGTTCGCATTTGACCCGGCCAAGAATCGAACATGACTAACAATCCAGTCGTTTCGCCTTCAAGAACTTGACCCTCTAAAGACAAGACGGCGGCCTGAATTCCCGGGAGTGGCCTAGACGCACTTCCTGGTTTTTGCTGCGAAGGATGTCTGTCTTTGGCGCTATCAGAAATTAAAGTGGCTCCAGTCTCTGTTTGCCAATAGGTATCGACAATGACGCATCGAGAATCACCAACATTGACCGAATACCAATTCCAAGCTTCGGGATTAATAGGTTCACCCACACTACCAAGAACCACTAAAGATTTTCGCGACGTGGATTGAACAAATTCAAGACCTTCGCGCATCAACGCACGAATCGCTGTGGGTGCCGTATAAAAAATATTGACTTGATGTTTATCAATCACATTCCAAAATCTTGCAGGCGTTGGATAATTGGGGACACCTTCAAATAGAACTGTTGTTGCTGCATTCGCTAAAGGTCCGTACACAATATAACTGTGCCCGGTGACCCACCCGACATCGGCCGTACACCAATAGATTTGACTGGGTTGATAGTTAAAAACAAATTCATGTGTCCAACTGGCATAAACTAAATAGCCTGCCGTAGTGTGCAGAACACCTTTAGGTTTTCCGGTCGAACCCGATGTGTACAAAATAAATAGAGGATCTTCAGAATCCATAATTTCAGGTTCACACGTTGACGGAACTGTTTTAATTTCATCTTCATAAATGAGATCTTGCGGTTGACGGACCCATTTATTTTGAGTTCTCTGAATAACTAAAACTTTTTTCACATGAGTTGTCATTTGAAGGGCTTCATCCACATTTTTTTTCAAAGGCACTATTTTGCCTGCTCGAAGTCCTTCATTTGCTGTGATCAGAAATTCTGATTGGCAATCATTGATGCGATCTGCAATTGATTCCGGCGAAAATCCACCAAAAATAACCGAATGAATTGCGCCAATCCGCGCACACGCAAGCATCGCATAAACAGCTTCAGGAATCATTGGCATATATATTGTGACTCGATCACCTTTTTTGACATTGTACTTTTTGAGGATATTCGCCATTCGACAAACAGAGTCGTGCAATTGTTGATACGTTATTTTTTTTGATTCTTCATGAATGGAATCCGGTTCAAAAATATAAGCTACTTGATTGGCTTTCGTCGGCAAATGACGATCGATACAATTGACTGAAGCATTTAACTTTCCATCTAAATACCATTTGATCGAGACAGGTTTGTGAAAACTAATATCTTTCAATTTTTTGTAAGGAGAAATCCAGTCAATTCGTTTTGCGATTTCGATCCAATGTTGATCATAATTATCTACAGCTCTCATCCCTAAACCCCTATTTTTAATTCATGTCTCATTATGAAGCATGATCATTTTTTTTTCACTTGTATATCATTTTATAATCTAGGGACCTAAAAAACTGTCTTAAAAGATTTAAATCGGCATCTAAATTGAAAAACAAGCTTTTATGACTTTAAGATCATTTTCATTTCTATTTCTGTTTTCATTTTATTGCTCATTCGCATTCGCACAGATGAATTGCAAAAATATGTTTCAAACTGAGACTTTGACTTCCAAACCGATGACACCGGAATTTATAGAATTTAAAAATGATATTTTAAATCTTGCAGACGTTGCTATTTATTGGGGATCACAAAAACCAAAATGGGATCAGTACAATCAATTAAAAAGTCTACTTAAAAAAGCTGCACAAATTAAAAGTCAAAACCGCGACTACAATTTCAGCGAAGATCAAATTCTGATGTTGAAATCTGAACTTCAAAGCTGGGCCTTAGGTCTACACCAGAAAGCACTCCAAATTGAAGCCACAAAAGAACTCATCAGTTTTATTGATGCAAATTATGGATACTTTAAAATGTATGAACGGATTAATTCAGAAGTTGGACTCAACATATTTCCAGTTCGATTTCTAGAAATGGTTCGACCAACTCAAGATTTAATAAAGGACGCCGAAAAAACGATTGCTTCGAATGAAAAAGCACTGTCTGAGTTATTTGAATCCACCGGGCATAAATCAAAAAGTTCATACCTCAGATATGTCAAAGCTCATTCCGCGAAGGCAAAAAAACTTTTGGACCTCACACAAAACCATCTTGTGGTAGCTATTCATCGCCCTGAAAACGCTCGCTTTTGGATTCCACTTTCTGGATTTCAAAACCAAAGAACAACGGGAAGCTCTAATGGCTCGCTGAATCCTGATTTTCGAAATCAAGTTGAGTCTCAACTGACTTTTCAGGATAAAGAAAAGTATTCCGAAAACAGTGTTCGCTATATGCCCAATTACGGCGAAGCAAGACCAGAACAAGGTTACAAAGGATTTTCTCCCAATACAGGGGCTAATAATTATGGAACAGATCTCTGGATTGTTAAAAAAGAACTCTACGATTCTCGTGCAACATGGACACCTCGAGATTCTTTTGGTCAATTTCGTGTGACAAGCCGCTCGCAGGCCTCTTATTGGGATCAAATGTTTGTCCCTTGGAAATATCGAGAGTTCATGGTCCCGTACGCGTTAAATTCAGAACATCAGTACTTCTATGGTGATGCAGCAAAACCAAAATTCAAGCCATTTTCACCCAGCTTTGTACCAGATGATTTTGTTCTAAATGGAACTCGCTATGGCAGCTCTTATTTTGAGGTCCAATTTTGGGGACCATTAACAATTGATGATATTCAAGCTTTTCATTTTAAAAATAATCCGCCTGATAAAGAATTTTATGACTTGCTAGCTTCAAAAGGAATCGAAGTTTGGGATGAACGCACTTGGCCGGCCAAAAAATATAATGGGAAAGATTCAAAATGAAGAATAAATTGACTCCACTTACAATATCATTATTCATGCTGACGACGTCGCAGTTCGCATTTTCTCAACAATGCGTGGATTTATTTCGAAAAAGTAAAACTCCACATTTGGAAAGAATTGAAGACTCTGAAAAACTCATCAAAATACATGAGCGCCTGAGCTTACTTTTAGAGTCTGCCGGATTTACACAAGCACTTTCTGGCAAGAAAAAACCATCATGGAATGAATATAATTCACTTTTAGAAATTCAAAAATTAATCCATGGCACAGACAAAGTTCGACGAATCAAATATCTAAGTACTAACGAACGAATTCTTTTGAATGCGAGACTCAAGGGACTTATCGAAGTCACCAAGGCTTTGACTGAAAAATCGATACCAAAAACACAGTTTAAAAAATTTTTAGACGATCACTATGCGTGGTTTAAACTGATTGAATCCATCAACAAAGATGCCGGTATTGAACTGATTCCAAACGTAGACTTATCAGTTCTTCGTTCTAATGAAAAATTAACTCAAGATGCCGAAAAAATTATTAAAGACCTCGAAGACAATTTTAATGAAACGTTTGAATCCTCAGGCCATAAGAATTTCGAAGAATTTAGAAAATACACTCGTGCATTTAGCCCAGACATGAATCGAAAAATGGATGTCATCGAGAAAGGTCTTATTGTTGGAATGCACAGACCTGAAAGTGCGCGTTTCTGGATCCCGGTTGCAGGATTTCAAAATCAGCGTATCACAGGCACTAGTAACGGCTCTTTGACTCCTGATGGTCGCGATCGAGCAGAAGCTAATCTGATTGAACAAACTCACGAAAAGTTTGCTCCGTTGAGTTCAAGATTAAAACCCAATTATGCTGAAGCTCGGCCGCACATGACAAACACAATAGATAATCCTCAAACCAGTGCTAGTCATTACGGGTCTGACATTTGGGTCTTTAAAGAAAAATCGATTGAATCAAGATCTACATGGTCACCGGTAGATTCTCTTGGCCCTGGTTGGCAACAAGGTGCAAATACCTGGAGTAACCATTTTATTCCTTGGAAATATAAAGCCTTAATGACACCTTATTGGGCCATATCTACTTTTAGACCAGATCCCATTAATAGTGAATTTAAATTAGAAATAAATTCTCCAAGCCGCTGGTCAAGATATGGGAGTCACTATTTTGAAGTCCAAGTTTGGGGACCTTCAACCATTGATGATATTCAAGCTTTCATTTTTAAAAGAAATCCACCCGACAAAGAATTTTATAAGTATCTAGTTTCAAAAGGGATCGAAGTTTGGGACGAACGTACCTGGCCAGCAAAAAAATATAACGGAGAAGAATCAAAATGATAAAAATATTCTTTCTAACACTTCTTGCCTCGTTACAGCTATTTGCATCGGATTTGATTCAACAAAGAAAAGAAATGATCTTAAAGGCATTCAATGCAAAGCCTGAAAATCTAATCGAGCCTTTAGAGCTGTCCGATATCGAACTTGGCGCTTACGAAGGCCGAGTCGTTGTGAATAAAAAAGCAAAATTTACTTACTATGTTCACGTCAGTGAAGCGAGTAATGCCAACTCAGAAATCGTGTTAATTCCGATGTCGACCAGTCGCTACACGCCAACCTATTATCAAACCGATGAATGGTGGGATGCACACAAAGCTGAAATGGATGCAGCAAAACGCGAAGGCCGTCCGATGCCAAAACAAGATATGAACGAAGTCGCTGCATGGCTAGAAGAAATGAAATTAACCACGAATCCTGACGTGATTATCATTTCAAAAAACAAAACAGTTTCCCGAAAACCTCTGCAAGAGCATTTGTTTGATATCTATATCAAACAATTCACGGTGAATGGAAAAGTGACTTTATTTAGAGGCGCAGAGCGAGAAAATGAAATCCAAAGTTGGAAAAACAAACAAACTCCAAAAGGCGCACGTTATTGGACACCCACGGCGAACTATGCGTGGCGCTATGCTCGAAAAAATAAGGAATTTTTGGATCTGATGATCAAAGGCGAAACTCCGCTTTTTAAATTCGAAATTCCTGTGGCTGAATTTAAACAAATGGTTTTACGTTCTTGGCCAAGACTGACATTGGGAACAGAACTGACTAAAAATGCTCACAATATTTTTGATCGGTCTCGATTTTTTGGCGATCATTTGTATGGATCATTTCCTTTTCTAGGAATTGGCTCTGTGGGCTTAGAATTTGAATTACGTTCCAACCGATCTGGTGCCGACGAGATGGTTAATTATTATTCTGGTCCTGTCACAATGTCGGATTTAGCCAAAGACCGCATCCAAGTCCTCGAAGCCACACTTGCAAGATTGAAAGACCAGCGTCCCGCTGATTTTGAAACGCAATCAAAGCAAATTTTAGAGCGCATTGAAACTGTGAAATTAGAAAAAGAAATTGTTGATTCTATCATGACCGGAGATCCCAAAGAAAAAACTGAACAACTGATCCAAAAAGCAAATCGTATCCGCATTTTTGAAATTGCTAATATCGATGGCCTTTCTTTTTCATCGTGGGCGCAAAAATTAAACTCGAAGAGACCTACTTTGAAATGCGGGAGACTTTTTGAATGAGAACATGGCTTAAGCTTGTCATTATGAGTTTATGCTTTTCTTATGTTGCACGAGCATCAGAGTTGCCCGTGGCTTCGTACATCATGGCCGATTTAGCGCATGAAGTTCAAGAATCTGATTTTTTAAATATTTCAGCTGAAGCTCAAAAGTCATTGTATGAAAAAATCAGCACAAAAAAAATGACTTACAATGAATTAATTCAACTTTTGTCTGAGTCCTTGGGCACTGATTTTAATTTTTTAAAATCACTCAAAAAAATAAACTTTCAAAGTCCAGATCAAAAAATTGAATCTCCGATGATTTCAACTGAATTTCCAAAATCAACGACTCATTCGATCGAAGATTTATCGGCCTATGTGAAAAATAGAATTGGCGAAGGCACTTTCGAAGTTCTGAATCAAGAAATGACTTCAGCTTACATTATAGGTGGAGATCATGAGCAGATCGTACGATACTGCCAAATGATTTCGGGACGTGGGCAGCATACGCTGACTCCTATTCCATCTCTTTATAGTCAGTGGGGACTTTATAAGTACGAAGTGACCTCAAACAATGATCCAACAAAAAAAATGATTGTTTGGATTGTTCCACCCTCAACACAGTATGTCCGTCATTATGCTCAACTGTTTTCATTTGCACAAAATAAAAAAAGTCGATTTTGGGTAGATCCAAAAGCACAAGAAAACTATCGTCGCCAAATGAAACAAAATGCAGAGGCCGTTTATACAAAAGTTCAGCGCCCCGACTATTTGGTGTTTGGATATTCCTATTTATGGAAGGAAAGAATCCAAAAAGGCTCAGACTGGGAAGTGATCTCTGAAACAACAGTCAAGGATATGCCATTCGGAATTAGTTATACAAATTACTCTTTGAAATCGAAAAATGATCCCGTAAGTAAATATGTTCAAGTAGGAGTTTTATCTTCAAATCAAACTGTCTGGGGAGAGCTTGCGAGTTTCAAAGTTGAGGCATTCCTGCATCCAAAACTGAGTAGTGTTTTCTTTTTAGGATCTGCAGGATCAACGGACAATAATATCAATCCTTATTCTATTTCTGCTCCAGAAAAATTTCTAGTTGCAGGACAAAGAATAACAATTTCGAATCTGATTGGACCTGATACTGGGATTTCTTCAACAGTTGAATTGCATTTAGACTCCCGACACGGAAACACGTATTCTCCGATTCAGCAAACCAAACCTTATCTTCAAACATTACAAGGGATTGGAGTAGGAACTGTCGATGTTGAACAATCATTGATTGCAGCTACTATTAAAAACTATAATTCAGTGTTTCAATCAACTGTTCAATTTGGTGCAATCAATGTGATTACAGACAAACCCATTGGTATTTTAAATAAAGAAAAAGGGCTGCACTCTCTGGATCACCGGGACCCCAAACTTAAAAATAAAGCCCGCCAAGCCGCTGTTGATTTAGCCTTATTTACTTTAACTAAAAATCAAATCATGAATAGCTGTAAAAAACTGTTCTTGTAAATGAAAATCTCATTTTGAGACAGCCCAAATTCGTTACTGTAGATACCCCTGTTAGAATTCTAACAGGTGAAATCTCATATAAAGGCTCAAAACTTGGCGCGATCATTGAAATACTTCAGTTATATCAATAGGAGTATTTATGAAAAAGTTTATTTTAGGTTTAACTGCAGCAACGATTGCTTTAACTGGTTGTGGAAAAAGCAACAACAGTAACACCGACAATACAACCGTCACACAGGCGTGTGCAGCTGGATACTACTATACGAATAATGCTTGTTACCCTATCGGTGGCGGTGGTGTTCCAACAACTCCAGGTTTTACTTATGGAAATGGTTTTTATGCTGATAACTACTCTGGAACTTCAGCTCTCCGAGTCGTCAACGGCGCTCAGATGAAAGAGTTCTTTAAAATGGCCATGGGCGTGTGTGATCGCGCGGCCTACAATTATGGTCAAGCTTCATGTGATGCCTACGTTGGTGGACAAATGGATATTATAATTCAATTTCCAAATGCACAAAATAGTTCTTTACTTGCTACTCTGATCGCGCAACCTAAATATAATCCATATTACAACTACCAAGCCACTCTTCCATCGGGCTGGGGTTTGTTAGGAATCGCTTTAGGTGCGACGACAGGAATTTATTTACCAGATCCAAAACAGTATAATGGCGCCTATAGAAACCCACTTCAATTAGAAATGGCTGTTTCTGCCATCAATAACAGCCAAGGTTTCGAAGCTCGTGGCTACGGTGATTACTGGACAGGCTATAACCGCACTTTATTAGCCATCCAAGTTCCACAAGGCAAAGTTCAAGACAATTCATTTAACTTTAACTTCCAAATCCAAGGACAAACTGCAGCACAAGGTACATTTACTCGTTGTCGCACACAAAACTGTAATTTATAGTTCTTAAATGACATCAAAAAGAGAAATCAAATGCCCGCAGTGCGGGCTTTTGACGTTTTATAGCTCAGACAATATCTATCGTCCGTTCTGTTCTGAACGTTGTCGCTTGATTGATTTAGGTCAATGGGCGGACGGAACTTACCGTGTCCCTTTGAAACCTCAAGATGGATATCAAGATGCAGACGTTGAAGGTGCCGATGATGCAAATACTGATTTACAACAGTCGGAAGAAGAGTAAGCTTAAAGTTTGTATTTTTAGACAATTGAGTTAATGAAGGACCACGTGAAATGATTTTCTCAAAATTACGCCGCTTACTGATCGGAAACCCATTAAACTCAGCTCATCACTCTCACGAATTGATTCCTAAATGGAAAGCACTACCTGTTTTAGCTTCAGATGCTTTGTCATCTGTCGCTTATGCCACTGAAGAAATTGTAATTCCTTTGGCTTTAGCGGCAGCAACAATTCCATTTGCCACACATTATTTACTCCCCATTGCCGGCGCCATTGTTGTTCTGATGTTTATCGTCGCGATGTCCTACCGACAAACGATTGCAGCATACCCTCAAGGTGGTGGCGCATATATCGTCGTCAAAGAAAACTTAGGTCAAAATGCAGGCCTTGTTGCTGGAGCGGCCTTGTTAATTGATTATATTCTGACTGTAGCAGTTTCCGTGTCCGCCGGTGTAGAAAATTTAATTTCTGCATTTCCATCTTTAGCAGGAATACAAATTTTCACGTGTATTTGGTTTATTCTAATATTAATGACTCTGAGCTTGCGGGGTATGGGCGAATCATCAACCATTTTTGCAATACCCACTTACTTTTTTATTTTGTCAATTATAGCACTCGTGATTAACGGTCTCATGCACAACCCGCACGGTAATGTCAATCCAATCATGGATGTTGTTGAATCGAACTACCCTGAAATTGGAATGGTTTTATTACTCAAAGCTTTCTCCTCCGGCTGCGCTGCTTTGACTGGAATCGAAGCTGTTTCAGACGGAGTTCCTCTTTTTCGCAAACCACAATCTAAAAACGCGCAAACCACATTAATGTTAATGGTTTTAATCCTTGCGACACTTTTTTTTGGAATCAGTTATTTGGTTTTCGCACACAACATTACGATCAAACCAGGAGTGACACTCATTTCACAAATCAATGCTCTAGTATTTGGGGACAGTATTTTATACTATACCACACAAGTTGCTGTTGTTTTGATTTTGTTTTTAGCAGCATCGACAGCTTATGCCGATTTTCCCAGAGTCGCTTCTCTCTTAGCAAAAGATCGGTTTGCACCAAGACAACTTGCAAGTCTAGGAGATCGACTTGTTTTTTCGAATGGTATTATTGGATTATCTCTGATTGCAATATTACTGATTATCTTTTTTAAAGGTCGAACACATTATCTGATTCCGCTTTATTCAGTGGGTGTATTTTTATCATTCACTTTATCACAAGCAGGAATGGTCGTTCGGCATTTAAAACTCAAACAAGCCGGCTGGAAATTAGGCCTTGCCATCAATGGCTTTGGGATGTGTTGCACCGCCATCGTTTTATGCGTCGTTGCGACATTTAAATTTGAGCATGGCGCTTGGGTAGTGATCGTCGTCATCCCTGCAATTATTTATATGTTTCATCGAATTCATGTTCATTATATTATGTTTGCTCGTGAAATTTCACAATCTCATTATGAGTTTGAAAATTGCGAAAAGGCGATCGATCACGTCGTTATCATTCCCATATCAGGCCTTCACAAAGGCGTTATGAATGCCATACGTTACGGAAAAGGGATTGGTCAGGATCTTCGAATTTGCTTTGTGAAAACAGACGAGGAATCGTATGTTCGAATGCAAAAATCTTGGGATGAGAAGTTTCCAAATATGCATTTGCATGTCCTAGAATCTCCGTATCGTTCGATTTCAGAGCCTATCATCGATTTTATTAAGCTGGCTTCCCGTGAAAGACCCACAGAGTTCATCACAGTCATCTTTCCTGAATTCGTCACAGCCAAATGGCATCATCAGCTGTTACACAACCAAACGGCATGGCTTATAAAATTGGCGTTGATCTACAAAAAAAATGTTGTTGTTACCAGCGTTAAGTATCACTTAGAAACAACTTAGTTTTCTGATCCAATCTACAAAAACATCTCCTGCAAAGGCTTTCAAAGCCTTTGCGTTATGACACTCTTGACGAAAATAGATTTTTGTTTTCTGATAATCACCATCAGGAAGATATACAACAACAGGACGTCACAACAACCACAGCTGCTCATCGAAGACCAGCTCAGAAACAGGAGACATCATGAACAAAGCACAATTGATCGAAAAGATCGCTGCTGAAACTAAAATGCCAAAAGCTCAATGCGAAAATATCGTTGATTGCTTTATGACTAACGTTAAAAAAACTGTAAAAAAAGGCGACGATGTTAAATTAGTTGGCTTCGGTACATTTTTAAAAGCTAAACGTAAAGCTCGCACTGGTCGTAACCCACAAACTGGTAAAGCGATCAAAATTCCAGCTGCATGGACTCCAAAGTTCCGCGCTGGTTCTGAGTTCAAAGCTTTAGTTAAGTAATTAACTCACTCAAACTTAAAATCTAAAAAGCCTTTTGCTTCAAAACAAAAGGCTTTTTTTATTTTTAAAAACATCTATCATATGAATATGAAAAAAATTGCAGTCTATACAAGTGGTGGTGATGCGCCGGGAATGAATGCCGCAATTCGCGCTGTCGTTCGAACCGCCGTCACTCAAAATGTCGAGGTCGTCGGTATTAAGCATGGCTATGTCGGAATGATTGAAAACCAAATGAGTCCTTTACTCATGCGAGACATGGCCAATATCATTCAACGTGGTGGTACAATCCTCAAGACAGGGCGATCTGCCGAATTTTTAAAGCCCGAATACAGAACAAAAGCTGCTGCAAATTTAAAAGCTGCGGGCATCGAAGGTTTGGTTTGCATTGGCGGCGATGGCTCATTCCGCGGAGCTCAAGCTTTGTTTTCAGAACACCATATTCCTGTGATTGGTATTTGTGGAACAATAGATAATGATGTTTACGGAACTGATGATACGATTGGTTTTGATACAGCCGTAAATACAGCACTCGATGCCATTGATAAAATTCGAGATACAGCTGACAGTCATGACCGAGTATTTATCGTTGAAGTGATGGGGCGAAATTCAGGGTACATTGCCTCTTATGTTGGCGTCGCTGGCGGTGCTGAGGAAATTTTAACAGCAGACAATATTATTCCCGTTGAAAAATTGATTGAGCGACTCAAAGAATCCAGAGCTCGCGGAAAAACCAGCAGTATTATTGTCACCGCCGAAGGACAAAAACCTGGAAGATCTTATGATTTAGCAGATGCGATTCGAAAAAAATCTGGTCTCGATGCTAAAGTTTGTATTTTAGGACATCAGCAACGCGGCGGAAGTCCAACGGCTCATGACCGAATATTAGCATCACGTTTGGGTTCTGCAGCAACACAGAGTTTACTCTCTGGAAAATCAAATTTGATGATCGGAAATAAAGGCGCAGATCTTATCGAAGTCAGTCTTGATCTTGTGACCAAACACGAAAAACCCGGAGACAATTCACTAATTCATCTTGCCAAATCTTTATCTGTTTAGTTTGATAGTCTCAGAGGAGACTTTCGAATGAAAAATAAATTTTTATTACTGGCGATGTTATTAGTTTCAGCTCTATCGTGCACAAAAAAAGCCGTTGAGAATGAAATCGTACTAGGTTCTTACAGTTCAAACACAGGGGCTACGGCCACTTTCGGCGTATTTCAAAAACGCGGTATTGATATGGCTGTTGAGGAAATCAACGCTGCCGGCGGAATTAACGGAAAAAAAATTAAACACATCAATTACGACAATAAATCTGATAATGATGAAACACTAGCTGTTGTGAATCGTTTGATCAGCCAAGATAATGTACTAGCAATCATCGGAGAAGCAACTTCAGGAAAATCAAAAATTGGTGGCCAAGTGGCGCAACAAAATAAAGTGGTCATGTTAACATCTTCTGCAACTAATCCAGAAGTCACTAAAATCGGAAACTACATTTTCAGAGCTTGCTTCATCGATCCGTTTCAAGGCTACGTGATGGCTAAGTTCATGACTGAAAATTTGAAAATGAAAAAAGCGGCGATTTTGCGTGACGTGAAAAGCGATTACTCGATGGGCTTATCAGATGTTTTCATCACTGAGTTTAAAAAAATGGGCGGAGAGATCGTTACTGATATTTCTTACCAAGAAGGTGATATCGATTTTAAATCTCAATTGACTGCGATCAAAGCTAAAAATCCAGATGCGATATTTGTTCCTGGATATTACAACGAAGTAGCTTTATTAGCTCGTCAATTAAAAGATTTAGGCATGAAACAACCGATGCTCGGTGGCGATGGTTGGTCTTCTCCAGATCTTTATAAAATTGCCAAAGATGCGATCACAGGTCACTACTTTTCTAATCACTACACAACTGAATCAACTGATCCAAAAACTGTTGATTTCGTAAAAAAATTCAAAGCTAAGTTTAACGAAGATGCCGATGTGATGGCAGCACTTGCCTACGATGCAACTTACATGATGGCTGAAGCAATCAAAAACACCAAAGAATTGAATCGCGAAACAATTCGTGAAGAACTTTCTAAAATCAAAGATTTCCATGGTGTGACTGGAAAAATGTCGATGAATGAAAACCGCGATGCTGTTAAAAGCGCTGTTGTTGTTCGTATCGAAGGACCTGAATATAAATTCGTAACATCAGTGAATCCGTAATTTTTAATTCATGCTGCAAGAATTCCTGCAACACACATTAAATGGCCTGAGCGTGGGAAGTATTTATGCTTTGATCGCTTTAGGCTACACGATGGTGTATGGAATCTTGCAGATGATTAACTTCGCCCACTCTGAAATCTATATGATGGGCGCGTTTGGCGCCTATTATGCGGCCAAATTTTTAGGTCTTGAAACTCCGTCAATTTTGAATTTTTCTATTGGACTCTTCGCAGCGATTTTGTTTTGTGCCCTTGTGGGCTACGCTGTTGAAAAATTCGCCTATAAACCACTTCGCAAATCGGACAAGCTGAACGTTCTCATTACCGCCATCGGCGTCAGTATTTTATTTCAATTTGGTGGACAAATTGTATTTGGCGCAAATCCTAAACCATTTCCTGAATTGATTGAAAATTTTGAAATTGCCAATTACCAAGGTATTCCTTTTCGCATTGTTGATTTAATTATTTACCTTGTGACTTTTATTTCTTTATTGGTTTTAACATTTGTCATTTATAAAACTCAAACAGGTCGAGCCATGCGTGCCGTCAGCAGTCGACCCGATATGGCTCCGTTGATGGGAATCAATAATAATAAAATAATTTCGAGCACATTCATGATTGGTTCGATGCTGGCCGGTGTAGCCGCTGTTCTTGTGGCCACAAAGTATCCAAAAATTGATCCGATGATGGGAATTAAAATTGGAACTAGCGCATTTGTCGCTGCGGTTCTTGGCGGCATCGGAAGTCTGACCGGTGCTGTGATTGGCGGTTATATCTTAGGTTTGAGTGAATTTTATTTGATCGGTTACGGCGGATCGACATATCGCGAAGCCCTTTCCTTTGGAATCCTCATTTTGATTTTAATTATTAAACCGACTGGAATTATGGGTGTCACATTAAAAGAAAAAATTTAATTTTTATTTTAGCGCTGAATTTTATTGGTGTTGGTCTTGTGTGCCAGTATTTTTTAAATTCCTATATTCAAGCTTTGGTTATTTCATTTATGATCAATGCCATGATGGCTCTTGGTTTGAACTTTATCACGGGCGTTGCTAATCAATTTTCTTTAGGCTCAGCAGGATTTATCGCGCTCGGTGCGTATACTTCGGCAGTGCTCATAAAAGAAGTTTTTCAAAGTTGGGTTTTTATTCCCATAGCAGCCCTCATCGGTGCAACAGTTGCGGGAATTGCTGGTTATCTCGTATCAATTCCTTCATTTCGCTTAAAAGGCGACTATTTGGCGATCGTCACCATGGGTTTTGCCGAAATTGTCCGCGTGATTTTTTTAAATAATAATTATGTAGGTGCAGCTAGGGGCTACAATGCCATCACCAAATGGCCTGATTTTTCTTTGGCCTATGGAATAACTGGTTTGTTTTTAGTTCTGACTTTTTTCATTTTATATCATTTAAAAATATCAGCTTTTGGCAGAAATCTGTGGGCTTTAAATGAAGATGAAATTGCTGCCGAAGTCATGGGAACTCCCGTTTCGAAAAATAAACGAATGGCATTTATGATCTCGAGTTTTTTTTCAGGCCTTGCAGGTGCGATGTACGCGCACAATTTGGGTTACATCAGCCCCGGTTCGTTTGGTTTTCTGATGACGGTAAATGTTCTGATTATCGCAGTCCTTGGTGGTTTAGGATCAATGACAGGATCTTTGATCGCAGCTGCTATCTTAACGGCACTGCCTGAAGTACTTCGCAGTTTACCAACAGGCGATATTGATATTCGAATGATCGTATTTCCGATTTTATTAATCTTAATGATGATCTTTCGGCCGCAAGGCCTCTTCGGCCGCAAAGAAGTTTGGGAGCTCAAAGCAAAATGAGTACCCCTCAGAATATTCTTGAAATTAAAGATTTGAATCTTTCATTCGGCGGAATTAAAGCTGTTCGCGATGTCACTTTCGACGTGAAAGAGAACGAACTGTTAGGCTTAATTGGACCCAACGGCGCTGGTAAAACAACTGTCTTTAATATGATCTCTGGATTTTACCAAGCCGATAGTGGTGACATTATTTTTTCTGGTCAACGTATCAACGATCTTAAACCTGATGCTGTGAATAAGGTCGGTATAGCTCGAACTTTTCAAAATATTCGTCTGTTCGGACAACTCAGTGTTCTTGATAATGTGCAATTGGCTTTGCAACAAAAAACAAAAATTGCGTGGCTAGCTTGCATTTTTCGAACAAAAAAATATCTTGCCTACGAAGAAGCACTTAAAAAAGAATCTTTAGAACTTTTAAAAATATTTAATTTAGATATCTGCGCCAATGAACTAGCGAATAGCTTGTCCTATGGATCGCAACGAAAACTTGAAATTGTCCGCGCTTTAGCCACTCGACCAAAGCTTCTGATCTTAGATGAACCTGCCGCAGGAATGAATCAAACAGAAACAGATGAGCTGAAAGAATTGATCCTGTTTATTAAAAAGACTTTTCAATTAACTGTTTTATTGATTGAACACGATATGAAATTTGTGATGTCCTGCTGCGAACGAATTGTAGTTCTGAATCGCGGACATAAAATCGCCGATGACATTCCTGAAAATATTAAAAAAAATAATGATGTTATCGAAGCCTACTTAGGTAAAAAAGCAAGGTCCACTGTATGACAGGATCACTGATACAAATTAAAAACCTTTCGGTTCAATATGGAAATATTAAAGCCGTTAAAAATATAAACTTCGAGTTTAAATCAGGCGAAATCACAACTTTGATTGGCAGTAATGGCGCAGGAAAAACGTCGACACTCAAAGCGGTCATGGGATTACTGCCTTCGACGGGTGAAATTTTATTGGGTGACAAAAATTTAAATACTTTATCTGTCAGTGACCGACTGAAAGAAAAAATTACTTTGTGTCCTGAAGGTCGCGGAATATTTCCGAACTTGACCGTTTTAGATAATCTGATGATTGGCGCCTATCAAAATAAAAATCATAAACAGATTTTAAATCTCATCGAACAACAATTTACATTTTTTCCTAAACTGGCCGAACGCCAAAAACAAATGGCCGGAACTTTATCGGGCGGCGAACAACAAATGCTTGCGATTGCCAGAGCCTTGATGATCGAACCAAAATTCCTGTGTCTGGATGAACCTTCGTTGGGATTGGCGCCTGTGATTATTGAACAAATTTTTGAAAAGTTTTTATTACTGACAAAATCAGGTTTAGGACTTCTTTTGGTCGAACAAAATGCGATTTTGGCCTTAGAAATCTCTCAAAAGGCCTATGTTCTTGAAACCGGAGAAATTAAAATGAGCGGCAGCGGTCAAGAACTGTTAAATGATCCTCGTGTTCAAGAAGCCTATTTAAGTTAACAACAGCCTAAATATCGAGCTTATTTCGATTTTAATCACCTTTTAATCAACTGTGCCACGATATTTTTTTTGACTCACTCATCACGGTATTTTAATACCCTGTAAAACATCTTACAAGGGGTCATGTATGAGAATACTGTCTTTATTCGTAGCTATTGCTATCTTTTCACAATTTGCAATTGCAGGGCACTTAACTGTCGAAGAAAAAACCTTGGATTTCCAACAGCTTCTTGGTCGCATTAAATCAGCATATGGTCCCCTCGATTATAAAAAAGAATCTCTAAATATTGATATCGATCAATTACAAACCCAATACTTACGTAAAGTTCAAGACTCAAAAACAAATGACGAGTTTTACTATGTCATCAATCAATTTGTTGCTGAATTCAAAGATTCTCACTTCGCGGCGATGACGCCTTCGAACCGCAGATCAGCTCTACCCTTTAATGTTGATCTGATTCAGGGAAAAGTCCTTGTCGATGAAAAAAATGAATCCGTGCCCTACACTGGGGCTTACAACTTACAAAAAGGCGATGAAATTACTCACTTCAATGGAGTTCCCGTTCAAGACGTTATTCAATCATTATTGCCCTACGTGGGCGAAGGTTTCGAGCAAACTCGCAAACGTTATGCGACGTGGATGCTGACATCACGTCGAGCAGCTCGCTTGCCGTTGATGACAGGTGCTGTCTCTCTGACGATCAAGCCTTTAGGTAAAACTGATTCGCGCATTGATAATTTTGAATGGATTCAAATTGGCGAAGATCTTCCTGAAACTGAATCATTTAAACCAGAAAGCCTGCAACCCTCTTACTTAAAAAGTTTATCGATCAAATCAAAAGTGGCTCGCGATTTTGGCGATGGTCATAAAATCGAACGCAGTTTTATCTGCTCTGGTAAAACACGATTTGAAATTCCGGCAGACGCTGTGAAAATTTCTGAAACTCCGTTCGTTTCTTATTACTGGCCATCAGCTAAGGGAAATATTGGCTACGTGCGTATTCCGCACTACTCACCAGAAGGTGAAGATGCCGATAAAGCCATTGCATTGAATTTTTCTCAGTACGAAAAAGTCATTGGCATTATGGAAAAAAACACAGTGGGTTTGATCATCGATCAGGATCATAACTGCGGAGGCTATATTGATCTGGTGAATAAAATGGTTGGTCTATTTATGGATAAACCATATCGCCCAATGTCTTTTCGATTTGTGGCGAATAAAGAAAATGTTCTTGATTATAAAAAGTACGCAGACAGTATAGATTCTTTATCATCTTGGTATGATATGACGATGAAAGTTTTTGAACTTTTGAAAACGACATGGCAAAAAGGCATTCGCATGACTGATTTCACATCACTCAATGGCGATGAGTGGGTTGCTCCGAATTTAGTTCGATATTCAAAGCCAGTCATCATGTTGATCGATGAAATGTCAGCGTCCGGTGGAGATGCTTTTCCATCGTTACTTCAAGGCTACGGACGTGTGAAACTTTTAGGAACTCGAACGATGGGTGCCGGTGGTCACGTGACTGAAAATGCGCCACTGAATTATTCTCAAATTGAAGTCAGTATGACACGTTCTTTGTTTTTTAGACCGGACGGCGTACCAGTTGAAAACAACGGAGCAGCTCCTGATTATAAGTATGAAATCACCACAGATGATTTTTCGAATGGCTACAAAGGCTATCAAAAATTTTATACTGAAAAATTATTGGACTTAATCAAATAGTCTTCATTCAAATAAAAAAGGGTCTGGAGATTAAGACCCTTTGCTATTTTCGGGGTTGATTGACCAGTCGGAATTTTTTGTACCACCAAATGAAAGTGCAAATGCTGGGTCACAAATCTTCTTTAAAATCAAAACACTTTACAATAGCAATATATTTTCAGTTTTGACTATTGATATATCAGACTTGATGTTGGTTGATTTTTACAATCTTTCAAGTTTGGTACAGTTATTAAAACATATACTTCTGGTATTTCTTCGCCAGCATCGTTACAAATTCTCTCAATCTTATAATTTGTAGTAGGCAATGATGTTTTAGTTAAAAAAGAAAATTTAATTTCGCCAGTGATTTGGTCTTGCTTTTCAACAGTTCGCTGGAATATTGTCTTTTTTATACCTTCAAATTCGATCTCGCTCCATTCCAAATATTCTTTGAGTTTAACGATTTTTGGTTTCTGTTTATAATTACAAATAACTATAGGTCGCGAGAATCCAGATCGACATCTAGCATTCGCAGCGAAAGAGTTAACTATTATTAAAAATATAAAAATACGTTTCATTACTGTACCTCAATGTTAAAATTTACAGGTTGACCTAGTTCTGACTTCAGTTTATTTTTTTCAGATTGAAAAAAAGAGATCTTATTTATCAAATCTAAAATTTTAATCCGCATACTCTCTATTTTATTTAAGTCAACTTCAACATCTAAACTCGCATGTAACTTTGCCTTTTCATTTTGCCAATTTCTAATATTATTTTCATACGAATTCCACATTTTTTTACTTACTATATAAGTTCTAATTTGCCAATTATGTACACCCATACTTAATGAACCCGATTCGGCTGTTAAATATGTTTTATTCAAAATAGTACTTACAGGATTATTATTAAAATACACATCTAAAACCATCAAATTTTCTGGATTTGTTGGCTGGTTAAATAAATTGATTTGTATTTTAGACTTCTCAGAAATCGCAGGCTTACTCAACTCAACGATTTCAAAAAATGGACTACTTGATGGAGGACGAATAGCATCGAGTTTTACAATCGAATAAGTAAGCATATTCTGAAGTTCCAACAAACCTACATCAAGCAAAGATATTTTTTGAAAATCGGATTTTATATTCGTCTGAATATAATCTAGAAAATTTTTTTTCAAAATATTACTCGCTGCATCCGTTTGACCTTTTAAAATTAAACCCCTGACCTCGTATAAGTATTTTGTCATCTGACTGAGTGATTCATTTTTATCAATCTTATAAGCGAAGTCGGGGATATATTTTAAGCTATCCAAAATAATATCGATAGGCAATACAACAACAACTGGCGATTCATTTTTTGTACCTTGATTTCTACTAATTTCAATCGTAGTAGCAGCATGCGGCATTTGTACTTCAGCATCAAACACTGTATTGTCACCAGAATCAATACCTACAGACTCAACAATAATATTATCACTATTCACAAATTCTGTGAATATCAATTTTTTGGCCCTATCAAAAAAACTAATTCTATATTCGCCTGAAATTAGTTTATTTTCTCTAACCATTGGCACATTCTTAGATAAAAAAATATTCGAAAGATTGACTCTCCCATTACTATCAATGGCACCTACTAGATTTAACATTTCATTTTGTAAGATTTTTACATTTCTATTTTCAAGATTGTTATAAAATAATTGTAGATATCCAATCTCATCGAACCACCAGCCATTTTCCTCAGGAACGCCTTGAATTGCTTGAAAAAACATTAAATTTTTTCGACCAGTTAATTCCTCTCTGTTTGTTTGCAAATTTGTCAGGCTATAATTGGAATATATTTGATTAGCAATATCTACAGTTGGTGAGTGAAGATAGCCTGCAGAACCATTTTCAATACAAGATTTTTTATTATCAAAACGAACACAATATGTATGAGTCAATTCATGAGGCAAAGTAGAGATTTCACCTTCTTTTATGAAAACATAGGGTCTTTTGCGTTTCGTAACACCTAGCCAAGTTTTTTTATTATATTGCAAATAAGCATTCGATACAAAACCAATTAAATGTGTAGAATTATTTCCAAACGAAAATATATTAAAGATATTACGTGATGTGTTCAATGCCCACCAGTCATTAAAAGAACCAATCTCTGGCTGACCGTTGGCCAGCCCAATAACTGGAAGCGGCGCATCTTTCACAGAAAAATCTGTATCTGCCACAGGAAATGTTATCCTTGTCAGATCAACACCCTTGGTTTTTGTAATATTCATTAGTGTTTCCGTTGGTGAGGCATACAATGAAGGTCTAATTATTTTTGTAAACTCTAACCTAATCGGCTTCGTTTTCCGAATATGAACTGTCTTTGCAATCGTCTGTGCTAACGAAGTTGAACCACACCCATTATTCAACATTAACTTTATCGAAAACTGAGTCTCGCCACCTACAAATTCAGATTCCTTAGGTACCGGATCAATTTCAAATATAATTTTTCCCGTAGCATCTGTCTGATTCGATTTCACAGGAAACACTTTTTCAACAACACCCGATTTATTTTTCCATTCTAAAACTGTACCCGTAATATCTGACTGAATTAAATTTGTTTCTAAAATAATGTCCGCGTTTTTTCCAGCCACTAAATCAACAACATTTGATGGTGTAAATAAAATAGGATTTTTTATCACCTGAAAAATATCTGTCGTATAAACCGTGGGATTGAAAAATCCCGGAAAATTAATTCCGACAGAGCCAATTTCTTTGATCTGCCCGACTGAGTTTCGACCAGAAATATAAGCATACATATTTGATGTATTTGCAGACAATGAGCTGATATCGAATTTCACAAATCCGCCAGCATCTGCTGAAGTTGCTGTTGGACCAATTTTTGTGTCACCGTTATTAATCCATAACTCTGAACCTTCACAAGTTAAACCCGGCTCAATCTGAGCACTGACAACAACATGATCACCCGCAAAAAATGGGCCTGATACTTCTTGGCCATTTGGACAAATCTTTTTTACCTGACCGTTATTCACTAGGCTTGGCGATGTATAGACTTGAAATAAATTTTGCTCATCGACTTGCGACATACAGTTCTGATTACAACCACTGCCGATTTTCACTGAATAAATATTACTGCTTAATGTTAATAGAACTTGGGTAAACAAACTGGCTGAGTAAAAACATTCATTCGGTGCTGCTGGGCTTAATTGACCGTTTGTGCAAACCCTTTGGCCAAGTGAATTAAAGAAAGCTAATTTAAATGATCTAGCTGCTGATGTCGCCGTCGCATCTGCAAAATATAGAGTCATTCCATTTCTAAAACCTGGATTTAAATCTCTGATCACAAACGAAGCCGCAGGAATATGTGGCCCCACTTCGGCGTCACTAAAAATAGAACTTCTCGGATCAATCCAAAATTGATCCGCACTGACTTTAAATCCAACTGAAATTAATACTAAAAATATAATCTTCTTCACAAAACTACTTCCACACTTTCATTGAACCACAAGCTGCTACATAACCCAACTGACAACTGCGTTGTTTTAACTGATCACTGACGAAAGTATCGCCCCGACCTTCATAAATTTTCGCTAATTCAAAACACGCTTGACCATTTCCAGCCCCGCAGATGTTTGATAATCCTTGCTCATAGTCATTACCACTATCCCCTGGGGAATCAGATAAATCTTTTGCTTTATAAAAACGTTTTTTAGAAATACTTTTCGCCGGATTCACAATCACTTTTTGGAAAAAGCGATTGTAATTGCCGTCGTTATCCATGACTTTCAACTGCATAAAATAAACACCCGCAGCAGAATATGTTTTCTGGATTGTCTGAACGTTATCACTGTTAAATGTATTATCACCGAAATACCAATCACGATGCTGAAGTGATCCGTCGTAATCATACGATAAACTAGAATCAAAATTTATTGTTAGCGGCGCAGTTCCAACGATATCCGTAGCCAAGATCACTTGGTTATTGGCTTTTAATAAGGCTTTTGGTGCGTGACCGTAGTTCACCACATATAGTTCAGATAGCCCATAACCGAATGTTGTTCCACCTAAGGCGTTCGTGACCGTCAGTACCGGATTGAAATTTGTAGCGCTTGTATAAGTCACACTTGTTGTGACGCCAGCTCCTGTGCAAGAACCTGATTCACAGTTAAAATTCCAATTAAAGTTTGATAAAAATCCACTTGGATTGGGATCAAACGATCTGGATGCATCCAGTGTAATTGGGCTGTTCACTAAAACTTCGCGCGACGTTGTTGGAATGTACGCAATGGAACTTGGTGATCCTGTCGCAGGTGCCGTCACACCGACATAAACAAACGCGTAACCTTCACCCTGTGAAGCGTACTGATCACGTGCGCGTAATCTGATGCGATACGTTCCCGCATTATTATAAGTGTGATTTCTGATCATGAATGAATTACCACCGGCTTCTTCGGCCGTATTATCACCCCAAAACCAACGGTACTGAGAAATTCCATTTGAGTCAGTTGATGCCGATGCATCAGCTGTAACTGTACACGGCACTGCACATGAATATTGATTCACAGAAAATTTTGCGGCAGGTGAATCTGTATCAACAACATTCATCACAAATGGAATCGTTGTTACTGCACCTAAATTATCTTTCACATACATCGTAGCATTGTAACTGCCGAACGCATGGTAATTATGTAAAATCACGCCCGTGTTAACACCCGTCGTTGGTGCATATTCTATTGTTCCATCACCCATCACCACTTTGATTTCAGTGATAAATCCATCCGGATCACCTAAACCCAAAGGAAAAACTAATGTTTGAATTGGTAAACCTTGGGTGCGATTTTGGGTAAAAATAGATGTCACTGTCGGTGGCAAATTCGATCCCACAACCGTCACTGGAATCGTCACAACAGCCGATAATGCAGGATCGCCATTGTCGATCACTAAAATTTCAAGTGGATCATTTCCAGCGGCACCGCCCGCTGTGAACGAAACACTACCTGTGTTATTCACAGAAGCTGTTCCAAATCCACTTTGTTTCTTGATAAAAAATGAATGTTTTTGCCACGTATCTAAATCAGAGACATTGATCGGAAACTGCACTGTTTGATTGATCAGGACATTAATATTAGAAACTGAAGCTGATGCTGTTGGCGCACGATTGGCCGGAGCTAAAACTTCGATCGTCACATAGGCCGGAGCAGATGCCAAAAATGGTAATTCGTTTTGTATGACTTTTAATTCCAAAACATAAAACCCCGGTATGTTCGGTGTAAAATTAAAACTTTGGTTTAAACTGATAGGTTGTGGCGCCACTGTTTGATTTGATCCCGCAGGAACCGTGATAAATCGCCATTCACAATGCAAAGTGTGTTCGCTCGAATCAAAAGAATTCACAGCACTGACTGTAGCTGCAAAACCTAAACCAATTTGATTTTGCGACGTGCTAGCAACAGCCGTTGGCGGAGTGTAAGGATTTGCTGAAATTTCTGTAGTTACAAAAAAAGCATTTTTTAAAATCGTATTTTTAATTTGATTGTTTTGAACAGTGATCACTTCTAGATCGTGCAAAAACAGCGGTAATTGCAAATCAAAATTAAGCGTCGTTGCCGTCTGACTGATCACAGATCGTTGTACACCGGCCACTTTGACTGTGGCATTTTCTAAATTCT
>JBPOIE010000119.1:0-11533 GCA_052034855.1 Bdellovibrionota bacterium
CATGGCTTTTAGAGTCTTTTTTTGTTTCACTCACAGAAGAGTAATATCGACCATCAAGTGTCTGTCGTTTTGTTGGCACCCAAGCATGACCAAGAATTTCGAACAATTTTTGATAAAATGATTCAAACAGTTCATTTTTGTCAGAACTTGAAATATCTTTTGTATCAGCAAGATCCCAATACACCGTACTGATAGACTTTAATTGTTCAATTTTTTCTTTAAGATTTGGGACATTCTGAATTTTTGATTTAAGTTCGTCAAAATATTTAGTTGCCCAGTAATGATTAGTATAGAACTCATTTTCGTTATAAATACCTTTTATCATGACCAGCTCCCATCGTCTGGAACCATAAGTGCGATCGGGCGAACGTAAGGGTTTGTAAGCTCTACATCGAATTGCTGTTTTAAATATGTATGCAAGTTATTTTTCACTTTATCTGCCGAAGCTAATTCTTCTTCGAGGCGCTTTGTATGGTTCTTGCTGCTGTATTTCTTCTTTAAATATTCTGATTTTTTTGTAAACCAAAGGTCGACCTTGTTTGAATATTCTAATAACTTTGGCTTTCTGATTTTTTCCTCAGAAATGGCCTCGGCTATCAGTTTTTCTCTGTATGTCTTCAGTGAACTAGTCAGTAGTTCTTTAAAGTTCTTTTCATAGCTTTTGATTTTTTTAATTGTCTTTTCTTTATCAGATCCATTTTTTACGTTTAGTCGTTTGAATCCGATTTCTTCAAATAAGGACATAGCTGGCTGAAAAGTAAATTTTGAATTTTCTTTTGCAACAGCAGTTAATTCAGATTTGATAGGTTGTCCAAATTTATTCGCAATTGAACCGTGAAAAATGAACGTAGGGCCGATTAAACCCTCATCTTTGTCGATAAATACACAAGGCAGGTGATCCTTTTCGAAAACACTTTCGGTCAACTCGGTTAAAATCTTGATTGAAGGATGGTTTTCCCATAAATAATGTTGTTCAACCCATGCTCCAGCTTCTTTTCTTGCCTGATCAATGGCATCAAGAAGTTTAGTTTGGTCATGAGTAAAATCGAAAGACTTTAGATTTTTAAGATCTAACTCTTTTTCTAGATTAGAAATTTGTTGAGTCAAAATCTCTAGCTTTTCGTCATCGGTCTCAACTTTATTTACTCCATCTTCTTCTGTAATTCGAATCTTTAGCTCTTTGCAGCTTTTTTCAAAAAATTCTAGATCAGAATAGAGATATGGCATTTCTTCTGGAGCCAGGTTCAAGTCACTTGTTCCCTTGATAGCTCCAAAGGTTTCATCAAAGTCGTCTTTAAAAAGAAGACTCATAAAATCTTCTTCAGGCTGCTGGTAAGCAGCTATTACTTTTTGATTCTCCAGTTCCGGGTCAAATACTTTTAGCGCAAGTCTTTCGTCGCCTTGATCTTGTAGTGCTTGTTTAGCTCGCGCCAATAGCTTTTCAACAACCCATCGCTCTTTAAGTTTTTCAAGCTCAGTATTCTTTGTATCGTAAACTAAATAGTAAATATGTGGTTGATGCTTCTGTCCAAAACGGTCAATACGGCCATTTCGTTGTTCAAGCGTTATGAATGACCAAGGCACATCGAAATGGACTAGATTGTGACAGGCGTAGTGAAGGTTGACCCCTTCTGAAGCAATATCTGTAGTGACTAGAACTTTAATCTTTCCATTTTCAGCCGCAAAAGCCTCGATAATTGATTGCTGATCGGCCTCAGGAACAGAAGCATTGAAGCCGACAATTTCGGCCTTCGATTTTTCAGGATCAAATTTATTTATATCTTCTTGCGGTTTCAGTTTTAAATCTTCTGCGAGGTATTGCAGAAGTGCTTCTTGTGTTTTTCTGTATTCGGAGAATATGACAACTCTTTCTTTAGATTTCATCTTATCTTTAAGTGTTTTTAAAAGTTCGATGTACTTAGGGCTCTTCCTAAGATCGTATTTAGAAAATATTTTCTTTAGAGAGTTTAAAAATGCGCGATCTTCTTCAAAATGAACATCACTGATTTTATCAAGTTTTTTAAGTCGCTCGTCGATACTTGAAAGAAATGCTTCGGGTGATGAGAAAAGGGCTTTTGATAGAGTTGATCTAAAAAAAATGTCTTTTTTTCTATTTTTATTGGCATCTAAAATTCGGAATGTTTTATCTTTCAACAAGAGCAGGGATTTTTCAGATTCTTGGTCAAGAGTTAACCAGACTGGATCTTCTTTTCTGGCTGGGGCGTCGATTTCTGACTTCACTTCAGCGCTTGATCGAAATCTTCTAATAATTGCGCCAGATTCATTCAACGATTCTTTAGTGATGTCGTTTGGGTCCACAACAAGTGTTGGGTCAAGCAAATCCATTAAACTAGCATAGCTTTCACGAGTTCCATCATGTGGAGTTGCGCTTGTTAAAATAAGTGAATCTGAAGCAACTGCTAATTTTTTTGCTAATTTAGAACGAATGGAAGAAGTTTTACCTTTATTCGCAACATTGTGACACTCGTCGATCACAATAACATCCCAGTGAGAACCTTCGAGATATTTCATGTTTTCGCGTGTTTTCAATGTATCCATTGAAATGATAATTTTATCGTAATAGTTGAATGGGTTCATGCCGCTTGGAATATCACGGTAAACTTGTTCAATTTTTTGTGAATCCATCATTTTGAGTGGAATTGAAAAGCGTGACCAAAATTCTTTCTGAAGCTGGGTAAGCATTGATTTTAGTCCGACGACAAGTATTCGGTTCGCTTTTCCTCGGCGAATTAATTCTGAAAGCAGAATACCAACCTGAATTGTTTTTCCCATTCCAACGGCGTCAGCCATTAAAATGCGTGGGCGAATGCTTTTTGAAGTATCTAGAGCTTGAACCGCTGGTTTAAACTGGTATCGCGCTTCTTTGAAAATACCGCGATGACCAATAACTAATCTGTTTGCATCAGGTATTGTTTTTCTCAACCATGTATCAATAAAAAGTTTAGTCCGTCGATAGTTTGGAGATAAATCAACATCAAAAGAAATTTTCAAAGGGTCGACGACTTTGATTTTATCTAAAGAATCCAAGAAGACCATATTCAGTCCTCTTACGAGGCCCGAAATTCCGGAAACTTTTAAAACATTTGCATTAGCTTCGTTATCAAAATAGCACTGCTTGACGATCCATTCTTCGCCACGAACTTCGACTCTGGCTCCAGGAGAAAGTGGACCTAGAAGGGATGATTTTCTCACTAGTACAGATTCACTCATTAATCATTCCTGTGTTCATTGTTAATCGCCGAAAACACTTATTTACATTTTTTAAAATAAACATGATGATCCTCGCTGTATTCGACTTAAAAACATCAAGAGACATTAAGATAAAATTAGAGCATTTGAGTATATTTATGACAAGCCAATAGAATGGAGATTTTAAGGTAATCGTTCAGAACTTTAGAATACGAACAAAGTCTAAATTATGTGCATTTGTTAATTTTAGAAAAGAATCTATTCCCAATTAATAGGTAATTCTAGTTTTTTAAAACAAAGTCGACTCAAACGGAATTTTCTCACAAGACTCTTTAAAAACCAACTGTGCAATCTCAATACAATCTTTAACTTCATCGGTTCGGATCGGTTTATCAATAGCGTCAGGATAACGATATTCAACAGCATATTTTGTTAATTTGTCAGACCGCTTTAGTAAGTCTTCAAGTTCTGGATAAACAGGTAAAATCAAGTGACTAAGGACTTTAATATCATGGGTCTTATCAAATTTTATCTTATTATATGTGAGTAATCCCTTAATACATTTTTCAACAACCTGCTGACAGTAAAATGTGATTCCACGGTACATGTCTAAATGGTTAAACGTATGCAGGGTAGTTGCGACAGAAAGGTCTTCTTTTGCGTATTTAAACCAAGAATAGACAATCTTTGGGGGCTTAGATGAAATCAAGTTCTAGGCCTTCTGTGTACGCCGTGTGCGGGATTGAGCTAAACTCATCTTTCCAGTCTTCGAACTCGGCCTCAGTATAGATAAATAAATCAACAGCGCCTGGTGTATTCCAAAGCAACTCACGTGCTTTTAATACGCGGTCGCGTGGCTCAAGATCAGAATCTTTGACGACCATAAATAAATCGTAATCGCTACCTGTTGTAGCTGTTCCATTGGCACGCGAGCCAAACAAATAAACCTTTGTCGGATTAAAGGCGGGCTTTAAAACCGACAAAATTGAATTTAAAGTTTCGTCTTTGTAATTTGCTACTTCCAACTAAATCACCAATAACTATTTAATCTGTGCCCAAGTTTGTGTAACAGCAGACTCATTCAATGCTTTTGAAATAGCTGGATCGATTTGAACTAAATTCAAAGGTAATTTAATTTTTTCAATCTGCCATTGGTTATTAACCAATGATCCGTAACCCAAAAGAATTTGATTTTGTGTTTGTCCATAATTAAAAATTATTTCAGGAGTACCTAAATTGAATTTACCGTTGATGATTCTTTCCATCGTGCCAGAACCATTACCTGCAAATGCATTCATCGAAAATAATAAAAATATTGGAATTAAAAATTTCATTGGATACCTCCGTTTGGAACGGCCTTATTTGTAAGCTTAGCAAAAGAGATTTCACTTGCAATAACTTCAGTTAAACCAAGCGTTTCTGCCTCTAGATTCATCTGTTTATAGAGCTCTATAAACTTAGGTGCATATTTTGCCAACAATTCATCATTTCCACGGAAAAACTGAACTGTAAATTTATCATTTGTCGTCAAATTTGACAGAATTTGTGGAGCAAGTTTTGTATGAGAATCTAATAAATCTGACTTCGTTGTTTGAATTGGAGTAATCTGCATCCAATTTGAAACAGGCTTATAAGTATTGTTTTCTTTTTTTATAAGACCCAAAGACTCAAGACCTTCAAAAGCTTCAACGATTTTATCGACTGAAACATTCAACTTTTGTGCGGCCCATTTCGGAGAGGCATTAAAGTCAGGACATTCAACTAAACATTGAACGGATCTCCAGATCCAATTTCCGAGCCACTGGTTAATTTGAATCGCATTGTCTGGCTGTTTTGTGTTATTCAAGTTTTGTAATTCCACTCAGCCTCCTTTGTTTATTAAATTAAATTCGTTTCTTGTTTTATAATTTCTTGAACTTTTTGTGGTAACGGTTTTTTTGTCGTTGTTGTTGTTACCCACGCAAGTTGCTTCAAATATGTTTGCTGTCCTAGTGGATCAATACTTCGAAACATATATGTCAGACAGTCATAAACATTTTCAACTTTTGAATCATCAATTTCTGCAAACTTTCGAGTCTTGCGAGAAATCAATGTATCAAGATCGATACCAAGCTCAGTCATGACCGAAATTAAATTATTCATGGTGCAATCACTGTTGCCGCGAAAAAATCGATTCAGTTGAGTTGTCGACATACCGATGTTGTCGGCGATGTCGGCCTGACTTTTTCCTTGTGACTTTGCAAGCTTTGCTAATTTTTCACCGATAGACTTCTTCATAGTGATCGAAATTTCCTCATTTATAGATTATGGGTTAAAATAAAAACTTGCCGACTTCAACAATAAATTGCCGAGATCGGCAAGAAATTGCCGCCGACGGCAAGTACTTGCCGCGCAATAGATTGATATTACTGACAAATTCTTCTTTACAATAAAAATAACGCAGGCTACTCCTGCTTTTAACAGCAAAACAATCAAGTTCACGAGGACGATTTTACGAATGAATCAGCTCGTTTATATGAAACTGTAATGTGATCCGGATTTCGGATCACATTGGGTTCTTCGGATTGAATTTGAGCTATGAAATGAGTGAGGGGAAATGATCAAGTTAAGGACTACAAAATAGCTGTTAAAGAACGGTTAAAATAAATTCAGAAATTGCAGCTGACCATGAAAAATACTTTTAAATAAGTATCAGGCCACTGCTTTGTCTGAATCTCAGAAATTTTAAAAAAACTAGCAAAAAACGGAGGACTAGTATGAAAAAAGCAAATTTGCTTTCAAAGGGTATCTTATTGTCAATTGTAGGTCTTGGTCTATCAGCCTGTGATGATAAGGAAATTTTTAACAAGAACACAACGCCTACTGAGTCGGTAGATGTAAAAATTGAAAGTTTAAAAGCTGAATCAGTTCAGTTTCAGCTCATCGCCACTGATGAGCCTAACAAATATATCACTCATATAAGTTGGTCAAAAAATCTCGGTGCAATTCAAATTTTAGTAAATAATGAAATTATATTTAAAACCTCAGGGGCCATCACAAGTTTTGATGATTACGTTGAAGGTGGCCAAATCGCCAATTACGAAATCCAACAAGTGGATTCATCGAATAAGGCAATGACTCAAGAAAAGAAAAAAATCGAAGTTCCCAAAGACTATGTCTTTACTGGGAAAACGGTTTTATCTGATAACTTTATTTTTGCTGGCGGCAGATTATTTCTAATAAGTTCTGCGGTCATTCAGACGCTGGGTTATGGATTAAATATCGAAGTGGATCAAATAATATCTGAAGACGCAAGTATTGAAACATATCCTAGTGGAGTTAAAGAGCCCTATGAAAAAAATGGAATTTCCGCAGGAAATATCAATTTAAAAGCACGAACAGCTTCAGGTCAGCTATCGGTTTCGATGCGAGGAACTCATGGTGGTGATGGTCGAGGATCAATATGTGTTTCTAGTTTTCATATGAATTGTAACGGTTCAAGCGGAGGCCGCGGTGGAGATGGCGGCTACTTTTCTTTAACTCTTATTGAAAATAATCATTTTACCCTGAACAGAAAGTTAGAAAATGGTCTTGGTGGAAAAGCTGGAATTGCCTGTGCTTATTCGACAGAAAGCGGAATCGTCGAGCCGTATATGATATGGGATTATAATAGTAATTGTGGCGGCTACGGTCGGGGTACAACAAGCGGTCGTGCTGGGGAAAACGGAAAAGGGCAAATTTGTTATAAATTAAAAAAAGAAGATCAATATGAGTGTATATAAATCTTGTTTTCTGATTTTACCTTTTATTAGTTTTTCATGTGCGACGAACACAGCACGAGAAAAAATATTAAAAAACATGTTAATCGGTGCAGCAACAGGAATCGCTATCGGCCAAATGAAATCCGAGAATAAAACTGGTTATAGTCTTTTGTACGCCGGCGCAATTTCAAGTGTCGTGGGTGCTGGCAGTGTTTGGTATTCTGACCTTAATGAGGATTCAGAGAGACTCATCAAAGATAATCATAAATTAAAAACTGAAATGGAACGTATATTTCAACCTTCTTTGAAATTTGAAACAACGGGAATGATGAATTCCAAAGTTCCAGAAAAATATAATTCCATGATTAACCCTGGAGAATGGAAAATCTATGCCTTAGATCAATGGATCGAAGCTGGTGAGAATCAATTAATTCATCAAGATAAAATGATGGAACTGATTCCGCCGTCACTGGTTCCAGTTCAATTACCACTTACTAATGAAAAGAAAGAAAAATAATTATGAAACTCGTCTACAAGGAACAGCAGAATTTAAACATGAAGCAATTTTTAATTATTTTGGCGATATTTGGAGTGACCTACTTTTTAGCCCAAGACTATGCGAATGCTCGTGATCTTATTGAAGCGGCTCAATCTGCACAGACCATGTTTAACCGAATTGGTGTAGCTGCGATTAGTATAGGCATCACTCTGGGCGGAATTCTTTTTGCCATGGGAGCAGCTCAGGTTGGACGGATGCTTTTAATCAGCGGAGGAATAGGAGCCGCAGTTGTTTTAGGGGCTCCGACATTAGTGAATATGTTAGCTAAATTTTTTGGAGTCTCTGTATGAAGACGTCTCGAATTTTAAATGAAAAATCTGGGTTTATTGGTCTAGGTGTTTTAGACCTAGCAGGTCTTGGATATTTTCTGATTGTTATCCATACAATTTTTGAAAAAATAGATCTAGAAATATTATCGTTTTTGCTCACAGGTATTTTAACTGTGATTTTGATTCAGATCAGGCTCACTCAAAGACAAAAATTTATCAGAGATTTTCTGAAATATTATTTTCTGCCAAAATCGCTCAATTCAAAAAATGGAATATTCTATGTTACCAAAGCTTAAAACGATTCATGAAATCGAAGATTTATCGATTTGGCAAACAACCTGCGGAAAAATAGGGACTGGATTTGAATTAATCCCATGTGATTTAGAATCCGAAGATTTTAATGAATTTTCCCAAAGGCTTTCGGCTTTTATAAAACAACTGGACCCCAATATAATTGCCAGAGTTCATTTTGAAAGTACTTATAGTCCAAAACGTGTTGAAGGACTCTCTCGTTCAGATGCCATCAATCAATTAGGATATAATTCAAACAAATTCTATTTTTATATCAATCATGTTGGCGGAGATTTTAATTTTGATTCTTTAAAGTCTTTGTTTATACAAAAAACAGAATTTTCAATGGAGCTGCAAAGCTTATTAAAGCTTAAAGACACGATTCAGAATTTTGGTTTTAAAATCAGTCCTTTATCAAAGGATGTCATTTCAAAGCTATTTGAATACAAGCTTGATTTGATTAAGACCACAAAATCGATTGAATCAGACACAGAATCAATCGGAGTGATTCGGCTGTTAAAACAATCCAATGTCGAGATCGATCATTTATCATTAAATAATGCTTTATCAAAAATTCAGAATTTTCAGGTTACAGTTTCATTTCGGACTCAATCTGAAGCAAAAACTAAAATTATCTTAGAGAAAAAATTAATGCAGCTTCAAAGTCAAAATGATATTTCTTCAATGACTCAAGCTACACATACTGCGGATTCAATTCAGAATCAATTTAGTCAAGGCCTGCGATTTGTCGAATTTGAATTCTTAGTCTTATTTAAGCGAGTCACACAGAATGAGCTTTTAAAAGATATGTCATCCGCACTCACTGAACTTAATCGATTTGCAGATTTTAAAATAGAATCCTACGGTCTAGCTGAAAGCTATATAGCGAGTCACCCTGGAAGCCTTCAACATGTGACTTTACTTGAATCAGATCAGGCCATGAGTCTGCATCTGCCATTATTTGTAAAAAATGATACAGATCAAATATTAAACTCAAGGGCATTGACCTTATTTAGAGAAGATCAAACTTTAAGTCACTTTGATTTATTTAATCCAAATTATAATTGTTTTAATACTTTAATCATCGGTAGCAGCGGAAAGGGCAAAAGCGTTCTTACTGGGATATTAACTCAATCGTTACTGACGGATAATAACATTCAAATCATAAAGGTCGATGTCGGTGGGTCTCATTCTAAAGAGTGCGAACTTTTTGGAGGAGTTGAGTATCAAATGAAACTGAATGAGCCATCAGGGATTAATCCATTTGATGTGATTCATATTAAAGCCTCAGATTCTGAAAAAATAGGGATTTTATCCAAATTTCTGTCAGTTCTTATTTTAGAGAACGGCGAAATTCAATTCTCTAAAGATCTGAAGTCTCAGATCGAAGAATCGATTCAAAATTATATCGGGCTTTTGCCAGAAAACCCAGACCTGCAAGATTTCTATGATCAATCAAAGAACTTTCCTCGCAGAAATCTTTTAAAAAGGTGGGTAAAAGGCGGAGTTTATGAATCTGCATTTAAACGAACCGCTTCTGATATAACAGCATCAAAACAGCTTCGCTATTTTAATTTTTCTCAAGTTTTTGAAGCTGCAGATCCAGAATTTGCTCAAGCTGGAATTGCAGCAGTTTTAGCGCAGTTTAATATGGATTGTATTTCGGCCAATGGGAAAAGGTTGGTTCTAATTTGTGATGAGACCCCATTTTTTATTAAATCTTGTTTTGATTTTTTTAAGTTTTCCACAGCCAATGTTCGAAAATACGGTCATGCGGTCGTTCTTATCAGTCAATTATCGACAGATATGATCGTGGGTGGAGATTCAGGGATTATTGAAAACTCTCCACAAAGGTTTCTATTCTCAACTGACGGATCACTTAAAGAATATCATGAGCGATTTAATTTATCAGATCAACATATGAAAACTATTGGTGAATTAATGAGTGTTCCCAAAGTTTTGTCTGAAGTATTTTTACAAACGGGCAGTAGCGGTAAAAAGTTAAGAATTCAAATTACTGCTGATGAATACTGGAAATTAACGACGTCACAGCCGGACCAGCAAAAGATTCAAAAACTGCGTCAGGCAGTTCCTGAACTTAAATTATCGGAGGCTTTAAAATGTTTAAGCCTGATTTAAATTACTTAAAGTTAAATATGAAGTTTTCTAATTATGTGTCTATTTTGATATTGCTAGTATTCAGTTCAAAGAAATCGTTTGCGTTTGACCCTTACACTTCAATGACAATGGTTCAAACTGCATCTGGTGTTTTAAGTTCGATGAAAGGGCTTAGTGAGAATTTTGAGGACTTATCGAATTTTTCTGATCTTTTAGGGATTGCTAATGAAACCATGGATGAATCTGTAGGACTTGCTGATGACCTAGGTTATGAAACAGATACAAGTACTATTGATCACAAGGTCGAAAAACTCGAAGAATTAAATTCAAAAATAAAAGACCTTAAATGGTCCAAAGACGAAATGAAATACGCTTTGGATTCGGATATTAATCAGGCAAAGTCCCTCACTCAAAAAATTAAACAAATGCGTAAAATCATTTCAGTTTCAAAAAAACTAGCTGGAATTTTTGGATTAAAAACAAAGGGCTCCGAAAAGGTCGCAGCCCTTCAGCAGGTTAAAATCAGTTCGTCTATGCTAGATGAACTTCAGTCGATTCGAAAAATGCAGCTCTTGGCCTACCTTGAAGACAAAGAGCGAATCATCAATCAAGACCTATACTTAAATAAATTACTGAACGAAGAAACTGAAAAGAATAAATTTAGAAGGAGATCTTCAAATGCATCCTTTTAATCCAGCTACCGAATTAATTCTGCAAAGTGGATTTTCATTATTTTCAAAAGTTTCAATGATGATGATGGGTCTGGTTGGCATTGTGTTTTTAATGCGCGTTGTGGCCTTGCAAGTCCGAATAGCAGGGGCCTCGGACTACGGTGATGTTTTTAAGGATTTAATTTTGTATTTTTCAATGATTAGCCTGTTTCCGCTGATCATTCGGTTGATTTATTCGACTTGCGGAAGTTTAGCGACAAAGATTTCATTTGTACCTGTTTCGATTACACAGACGAAATTAGACGAGTTCTTTAGTACGCTTTTTTACAATTTTGCATTTATTAAGATTATAGCAAAAATTAATGAATTTTTAATCCTGATAATTGCTGAAGGATTTTATTCGATTTTTACGGCATTGCTCTTGTCGATTGCGCCGATTTTTATATTTATGACCACGATATTAGGCTTTGAAAAAGGTTTGGTCTTTTATTTTACGACGATCATTTCAATTAGCTTGTGGCCCGTGGTTTGGAACTTGATCGGACTCTTTGGAAAAGAACTTTTTAATTCAACGACAAACTCGACCTTAACAATCGTTATTTACTGGATATTAATTCAAATTTTTCAACTGCTTTCACCCTTGTTTTGTCTATTTTTATTAAAATCCTTATCCCC
>JBPOIE010000101.1:0-18363 GCA_052034855.1 Bdellovibrionota bacterium
TCAATGGGGTAAGCTTTCTCTGGCCTCAAGAAACCGAAAAATTGCGACATTAAAGAGCTTTTTTAACTGGCTTTACCAAGAGAATATCATTGAGAAAAACTTCGCCGACCAGCTCGTTTGCCCAAAAGTTCCCAAGAAAATTCCTGATTTCCTCTCCGTCGACGAAGTCACAAGTGTCATCAAAACGTATTCAGATCGCCCCCTGAACCATAAGGAAACGCTCGAAAAGTCCTTATTTATTTTACTCTACGGCGGCGGCCTTAGGATCAGTGAAGCTTGTCAATTGAAGTGGAAAGATATCGATTTTAAATATCGAAAAGTTTTAATCCTCGGAAAAGGACAAAAGGAACGAATTCTTATACTCCCCCACTTTTGCATTTCTACTTTGCAAACATTGAAAACTGAAAGTGAATCTCACTATAAAATAAAAACAGATTTTGTCTTTGGCGTTAAAGTTTTAAATCCTCGTACAGGATTTCAAATGATCAGGGATGCGGGAGCAAAAGCCGGACTCATGAATAAGATTCATCCTCACTCGCTTCGTCATAGTTTTGCCACACATCTGTTGGCTAGCGGAGCTAATCTCAGAACACTTCAATCTCTGTTGGGGCATGAATCCCTCACCGCGACAGAGAAATACACGCATCTGAATATCGATGCTTTAGGTCGTATGGTTGAAGCAAAGCATCCGCTGTCGAAATTAAAATTAGATTAATAAACGCTTCCAGCGTTATCTGCCGTTTTCAAATACTGTAGAACTTGAGATTCCATCGAGTCTAAAAAGTCTTCAACCATATTTTTCATCTGAGGAATTTCATCTAAGCGATCGGAGTCCGATAAGTTTTCTTTCAAAAAAACACCCATCCACTCATCCATAGATATCACACCTTGCTGGTATAAAAACTTTAAACAAAAGTGCAATTTAAAGCGCTGGATATTTTTCGTTGTCCCTAGTGCTCGTAACGAGTGCCCAATCAAATTAAATAAAAACTGAGAATCATGATCCCCTTCAAGAGCTACATGACCTGCACATTTCAAAAAGAATAAGGCCATCTCGAGTCGATCATAATCTTGTCGAATCAGTTTAAAATCATCAATGAGCGTAGCCTCATTCAAAACACTGAGTCCACCTTCACTTTTGGCCTCTTTGTACGTGAGCAAAACAAAATGCGTGGGCTCTAAAATTCCACCGCCGAATCGTTTTTTACTTTTTAACGCAGACCTGGCTATAAATGATTTTTTTGCACCTTGAGTTGAGAGAGCATGAATAATGAGATCGGCTTCGCCGTACTTCATTTTCTTAAGGATTATAAATCGTTCTTTTAACTCTGACAAATTTTAGACCACTGTCCATGAGGATTCATTCTGGTTTTTTTGATAAATCTCAAATATCACTTTTTCAAGATCAGGATTATTTTGAAAAGCTTGATTCGAGATGACCACTAAACTCAGAAGAAAAAATGGTTTATCGGTCTCGGACCACCAGTTTTTAAAAGACTCTAAGGTCCAAGTAGGTAAAGCGCTGGGTGTAAAAATGAGTTCCGACTGTATCGCCTTCTGCTGAAGGAGACTTTGCTTTATAAATTCACCAGAACAGTTTTTAAAAACAAAGACTTTGCGATCACTCAAAAATTGAACAGCCGGAGAAAATTGTTTCTGATACAAATAGTCTGACAACAGTGTGAGCGATACTTCTACAGATTCTATTTTTACTGATTCTACAACCTTTTCAATATTATTCATGCTTTGAAAAGGACCTATTAATGAAGGCGCTTTCAGTTTATCTGTAAAAAATGCTTGTGCTCTGAGATCCGAAAACAAATCGGATGTCTCGATCAGTACACAAAAACTATTTTTTAAAAATTCATTTTTATTGAGGTTCCGATTCGCTTGTACAACTTGAATTGAAAATATTTTTTTTTCTGTAAGTAATTTGTGAATCTCTAAACATGTTTCATCACTATAAAGAATTTCTCCAGTGACCTCATTTTCAGCTGACCACAAAACAAAGTTTGTCTCTTTATCGATCTCCTGAATAAACTGTTGGATACTTTGATTTTGTTGCTTGAATTGAAGTGGAGTTTGTTGACGCAAAAAAATCGCGATCTGTGCTTCGTAGGCAGAGGTTCCTTGGCGAACGACTGCGACTTTAGGTCTGTGGGATAAAAACTGCAAGAGTGAACTGGTGATATCATAAACAGCAAGACTAAGAGACTCGTACAATCTCGATTTGTATAACTCAGTGGAAAGCTTCTGGTTCACTTTAAAATAATATTCAGATGTTTCAAAATGATTCATTTAAACCCCTTAAATTTTATCTGATAGAAATCTATTCCAAATTGTTTCACAAGAGTGACTTTATGGTCACGACTTTTGTCTGAAGACCAGACTGAAAATGTAATAAATTGCGCAATTGAATCACTTCATATGAAATAGAGTTAAGGCTACAGTGATGTTAACTGGCAGAATGAAAAAATGACGATCTGGAGGATCAAAATGAAAAAGTATTTAGTTTCAACATTAATTTCAACACTCTTAATTCCGATAAGCTCGTTTGCACTTTTTGAAGGCCGTCTGACATATGGTCCCTATTTAACCTCAGGCGACCCAGTCAGTGACATTTGTAGCGGAAATGCAGCGTGTACAGGAACTGTTCCTGGTAAATTGCCGCTTCCGTTTATGGGTGCAGATGTCCTCGTCAAGCTGCCCTTAATCCCCTTTGGTTTTGGTATGCGCTATGAAAAACTGACAGCGTCAGGATCAAGTTCTAATATGGATGCAACGGCAAGCTTCAACAGAACTGCATTACTGGTGAACTATAGACTCATAGATACTATTTTGCATGTCGGACCGATCTTTTCTTATGGCCTATCTCACAGTGGCAGTATTGAGATGAGTCAGAACGGAACAAAAATTTTAGATTACTCATCAAGCTCTGGAGAATCTTATTCATTAGGTCTTGAAGTAGGTATTAAACCTTTAATTATTATTCCTTTGAAAATCGGAGCAGAAGCCGGCATCAGTCAGTTTAAATTTAAAAATGCACAAGACTCTTTCGGAAGTGCTCCGAAAGACATTGATTTAAGCGGAAACTATTTCAAAGTCTTTCTGGGACTTGATTTATAGTCGTAGAACAGGGAAAAGACAGAGAAACGAGAATAAATTTCTAGTATCTGTTGTTCAGGGATGAATATTGGGTCAAAAAAAAGGGCTGTGGGAATAAACACCACGGCCCTTTTAGTTTTTTGAATTTGAATCTTATTTTTTACTATCTTGAAGTTTTTACTGGAGGAGCTGCCGGTGAAGGCGCTGAAGATCCTGCAGCTGATTCTGTCGCTGTAGGAAAAATCGATTTCATGTCAGAAGAATTAATTGTTGCAGAATTATTTCCATTTTGTTTACAAGAACTAGTTGCTTTACACATGACATCTGAAGAAAGCATTTTACGCATTTTTTCCTGCATGTAAGCAGCCATCACTGAACGATCTAAAGTTCTTTCAAGGATTACCATAGCATCATTGGTAGAAGAATATCTATTTCTAATCGTTTCATAATTACCTGTTAGGCCGAATGATTTTATCCAAGCTGCCATCGCCGCATCGCCAGCAGATGTCATGGCTGAAGAATAGGCCGCTGAAGCTTTCTCAGAGACTCCTGTTTTTGCTGAAGCAAAGGCTGCTGCAGCTGCATCTGTTGCTTTAGTAATTCCGCCAGATGCTTTTTCCATAGCTTCACTAGCTTTTAATTTTTCTCGATGAGCCGCTTGAACTCTTTCAGCACGTTCTTTTCGTGCTGCTGAATTATCTACACTGTCATCGTCAAAAGCTTCAGTTAATTTTGAAGCTTTATTTTGAACATATGAAGATAAACTCGTCCAACCTGAACCAACGGCAGAAGTCACTCTCGCGGTATAGTTTGAAACGGAATCAGAAAACACAGATACACCCGCATTTGCAGAAGCATATGCTTTTTCTGCATTTTCTTGGGCCTGTTTTTGCTTTTTAATTAATGCTATCTCTTCAGAAGTCATTTGTGCTTGCGCAAAACAAACAAAACTTTGAAGACATAAAAATAGAATAAGACTCTTGACCATAAAATTCTCCGTTCTGGTTTATCGTTATAAAAACAGTATAGTTGAATTTTACAGAATCTTAAACAGACATAGGTCTAAGACCTAGTCTAGTTTATTATATTCCTGATTTATGACGATCTAGATCATCAACAACAGACTGTACGCCACCTTTGAGGTTCGCACGATAAGCCAATTGTTTAATATCATATTGAAAATTGGCACCATTTACACCAGGTGTCTGCCATTCAGGTCCCAAACGGATCGCATCCACAGGACACGCCTCTTCGCAGAAACCACAGAATACACAACGAAGCATATCAATTTCATAACTGATCGGAAATTTTTCAACAGATGCATCTGGATGTTCTGACGCATGAATTGTAATACATTCCGCAGGGCAATTTGTCGCACACAACATACATGCCGTACAACGAAGTGATCCGTCTTTTTTAACTGTTAAAACATGATTTCCTTTAAAACGCGGAGAATACTCGTGCTTTTGTTCAGGGTAATTAATTGTGATCATTTCTTTTTTATTAAAAAGATTTTTCACCATGTGTTTTGCAGTAATACCAAGACCCGTTAAAATTCCCGGTAAATACCACTGACTTGATTTTGAATCATTTTTTACAACTGACATAATTATATCCGCCCTCTATTGTTGCTAGCGTTATTGTCTCTGACAAAAACAAATTCGTTTTTCTTACGGTGTTCTATAACAACCTGATCAGGTCTTTGATTTGTTGAAACAAATAAATTTTTTGAATCTACCGTTTCAATTTTAATTTCAGCACCCGACATTAATTGAGCCGCTTCAGTCACAGTTAAAGCTTCACTGACAACTGTTGTTACTTTTTTAAACTTTTGTGCTAGCCCTGCGTGATTCACGAAAGTTCCATCTTTTTCAATGTAAGTTTTTAATGGAACTACTGTCACAGTTTTTAAAGACGTGCATTTTTCCCATTGTGGCAGACTTGCAGACGTTAAATAAATCAAATGATCGGCTTTTGCGAACAAATTCAATTTTGATTCAATATCTGTGTAGGCTGCAATATTCTCTGGTCCCACAACGATCAATTGTTTGATTTTTCCAGAAGATAACTGTGATTCCAGCTCAGACCATTTTGCAGAAACGCCGTGCTGAGATAAAACTTGTACCAAACCTTTTGTGTTTGGATTTTTATCACCACGAATCAGTAATCCGTCGAAATCATTGGCCGTTGATTCATTATTATTCCAGTGAAAAATATTTTTTGATTTCAATTGTGCCGTAAACATTTCAACAATCGCCGTATATTCTTCGACCGTGTGTTGACCTGTTAAGACCAATGCAAGCTCTTCAGTTTTTGCATTTTTTAGAACTTTTGATAAGTTCTTGGCCGCAGCTCCTGCAGAAAGCTCAGTTCCCCAAGCCCCGTTTGCATACTGATATGATTTTAAAAGACGAGCTTCTTTGTTCACAAATTTATATGTGTTACGTCCCTCATCACACATCCAGTAGCCATTCACCTCTGCATTGTGTTTTGGTTTAACGCGGAAAAGACCCTCTTTGTTGAAGTAAACTTTTGTATTACAACCCGTCGAGCATCCATTACAAATTGTTTCAGCGTCTTTCAAATACCAAGCACGTTGACGGAAACGGAAGTCTTTTGATGTCAAAGCGCCCACAGGACAAATATCAACCGTATTTAAAGAATATTTGTTATCTAATTTTTTACCATCATGAGTTCCGATTTCAGCGTGATCTCCACGACTGAAAATTCCCAGCTCATTCGTTTTAGAAACTTCATCAGTAAAACGAACACAACGAGAACATAAAATACAACGTTCAGAATCTAAAACCACAGTTGGTCCAAGATCCACCACTTTGTGTTTTTTCGTTTTAGGTTCAGCCATTTCAGAATTATACTGTCCGAATTCCATGTATTGATCTTGTAAACCGCACTCACCGGCTTGGTCACAGATCGGACAATCCAAAGGATGGTTGATCAAATGGAAGTCCAATCCCCACTTTGTCGCTTCGATCACTTTCGGAGATGTGTTGTTGATTTTCATCCCTTCCATGACAGTTGTGTTACACGCGATTTGTAAACGTGGATTTCCTTCAATCTCGACCATACAAAGACGGCAGACTCCGGCAATACTTAAACCTGGATGCCAGCAGTAATGCGCGATTTTCTGTTGGTTTTCGTACATCGCCTGAATGATCGTTGTCCCTGCTTTAACAGCAAGTTCAGTTCCGTTAATTGTACATTTAACAAGAGGAGTAGTTTCTGTTGTCGACATTAGTGAGCTCCTAACGACATATAAGACGGAGTTTTGTAAGTTACGCCTTTAACTTTAGATTTACCTTCGCGAACATAAAATTCAAATTCATCTCTAAATTTTGGAACAAAACTAAGAACCGGTAAAGCTGCTGCATCTGATAATGCGCAAATTGTTTTACCCTTCATGTTATCAGCCACTTTTAATAACAATTCGATATCTGATAAACGACCACGACCTGCTAAGATTGAAGTTGTGATCTTATCTAACCAACCCGTACCTTCACGGCACGGCGTGCACTGACCACAAGATTCATGATGATAAAAATGCATCAAGTTCGCTAAGCACTCGACCATGCAATTTGAATCATCGATCACGATAATCGCACCAGATCCAAGCATTGTCCCCATCTGAGCAAGACATTCGTAATCAAGTGTCGCACGCTCGGCTTCTTCAGCTGTTAACACCGGAGCCGATGAACCACCCGGAATCACCGCTTTTAATTTGCGCCCTGGTTTCATTCCGCCACCAAGACCATAAATCATGTCTTTCAATGGGAATGCCAAAGGCACTTCGTAGTTTCCAGGTTTTACGATATTTCCCGATAAAGAAAATAATTTTGTTCCCGCTGATTTTTCAGTTCCGTATTTTTTATATCCAGCAGCTCCATCACGAATGATATATTTCACTGCAGCTAATGTTTCTACGTTATTCACGATCGTAGGCTTTTTTAAATAACCTTGCACCGCTGGGAACGGTGGTTTTAATTTCGGTTGTCCTTTCAGACCTTCCAAAGAAGAAATCATTCCTGTTTCTTCACCACAAATATAAGCGCCTGCACCACGATACACATCCATATCATGATCAAAACCTGAACCTAAAATATTTTTCCCTAAATAACCGGCCTTGTAAGCCTCTTGAATTGCGGCTTCCAGAGCATTGATTGAATCGTCGTACTCACCACGAACATAAATATAAGATTTTTTTGAACCGATCGCAAAACCAGAGATAATCATACCCTCGATCAATTGATGAGGCGCTTTTTCCATCATCATACGATCTTTGAATGTTCCTGGCTCGCCCTCGTCAGCATTACATAACAAATAACGAGGTTCATTATTTTTAGGTAAAAATCCCCACTTCATTCCGGTCGAAAAACCAGCTCCACCACGACCACGAAGGCCTGAAGCCTTAACAAGATCGATAATTTCTTGCGGTTGCATTTTTAAAGCCTTAGGCAACTCAACGTAACCACCATTTTTTTTATAACCTTCAAGAGTTTTAAATTCAGGAAGATGATAGAATTCAGAAAGATATTTTACTTCACCAGTTGTGCTCATTATTTTAATCCTCGCAAAATATTCATTGCTGATTCTTTTGTTAAGTTTTCATGGTACCTTGCAGTTCCATCTTGTTTTGAAATTTGCATCATCGGAGCAGTTCCACACGAACCTAAACATTCTGCTTCTGTGACTGTGAAATTTCCGTCGGCAGTTACTTCACCAAGCTTGACGTGTAATTCATTACAAATGTGCTCAGTCAATTCACTGGCCCCGTTCAACATGCACGACAATGTTCTGCAAATTTGAACGTGGTTTTTACCAATCGCTTTTTTATTGTACATTGTATAAAAAGTGAAAACTTCATTGATCTGAGATTCAGGAATCTCCATCACAAGAGAGAGCTCACGGATCACTTCAGGAGTAATATGTCCTTTGTTATCTTTTTGACCAATGTACAATGCAGGTAAAACTGCTGATTGTTTTGATTCATATCTTTTCAGTTCACCCAGAACTTGTTGTTTAGCTTCGTTTGATAATTGAAACATTGTTACTCCAATAAAAAATAAATTTAACTGATCAACCCAATCGCATTATCAGCGACTATCTATCCAATTCACCTGCGATGACATTCATACTTGCAACTGTCGCAATCGCATCCGCTAGCATTGCACCCTTAACCACAGATGGGAAAGATTGATAAATCGCAAAGCATGGTGGACGAACTTTTAAACGGTATGGATTAGCACTGCCATCACTGACAAGGTAAAAACCAAGCTCGCCGTTCGCAGCCTCTGTCGCATCGTAAATTTCGCCAACCGGCGGACGTAGGCCTTTGATCACCAACATAAAGTGATTCATTAAACCTTCGATATTTCCGTAAACATCTTTTTTAGCAGGTAATACGATTGATTTATCTCGAACTGTATAATCACCTGTCGGCATGTTTTTACATACTTGACGAATGATACGCAGACTTTGGCGCATTTCCTCAATACGGACTAAATAACGATCATAGATATCGCCTGTCGTACCTACTGGAATATCAAAATCTAATTTGTCGTAGCCATAATATGGATCAGCACGGCGCAAATCTAAATTGACTCCCGAAGCGCGTAATAATGGACCTGTATATCCCCAATCAACAGCATCTGTTGCGTTGACGGGACAAACTCCTTGTGTCCGTTTGATGAAAATTTTGTTACCAATCATCAGTTTTGAAATCTCGTCGATTCCATCGCTCATTTCATCACAAAATTTTAATACATCGTTAAACCAACCATCTGGCGCGTCTTGAGCCATACCACCAACGCGAGTCATTGATACAGTAAGTCTGGCACCACATAGTTTTTCAAAAAGATTGTACACTTTTTCACGGTACGTAAATAAATGGAAGAATGCTGTTAAAGCTCCTAAGTCAACGCCACCCGTTCCGACTGAAACGACATGATCAATAACACGAGAAAGCTCACACAAAATCACACGCATGGCTTGCGCGCGCTGTGGAATCTCGATACCTAAAAGTTTTTCAACTGTTTTACAGTAACCAACGTTATTCATCGGAGCCGAACAGTAATTCAAACGATCTGTGTATGGAATGACTTGATTGTAAGGATGCGTTTCCGCCATTTTTTCAAAACAACGGTGAAGATATCCAATTTCACAATTGGCGCGTACGATTGTTTCGCCATCAAGCTCAGCCATCACACGTAAAGTTCCATGCATCGCAGGATGAGATGGGCCAATGTTGATTGCAACAAATCGACTGTCGAGCTCACCACTTTGCTCTGGTGTATTGTCAAAATGAATTGGAATCACAGAGTTGCAGTGCTGTTGTTTGTCAGCTTCATAATCTTTTCGTAACGGATGACCAACAAATTGATGATGAGTTAAAATCTTACGTAAATTGGGATGACCCTTGAATTGAATCCCAAACATGTCGAAAGCTTCACGCTCGAACCAGTCAGCAGATTTCCAAATCGTTGTTGCGGTTCCAACTGACTCGCCTTCTGCAAGTTGTGCTTTAACACGCAAACGGCGACTGTCTGTTGTGCTGAATAAGTGATAGACCACATCAAATCGTTTCGCACGCGTTGGATAATCTGCGCCGCAAACATCCATTAAAAAATTGTAACCCGCGTATTCTTTTAAATAAGTTAACAATGCAGGAACAGATTCCTTGTTTGTATCTATGACATGATCCCCAACTGGTGTCGTAGAAAATTTAAAAACATTCGATCCAAATTTTGCATTTAGATCATTTTGTAAATTCAGGAAATGACTCATATACGAGGACCTTTCGGAATGTATGTATTCGAAGACGTCAATGAACTTGGAATTGTATTTCCATTAATTTCAAAAGGAGATGTCCATTTGTCTCTCCATGGTCTTGGAGTGCGATCCTTAATCATTTTTTGCAAACTCATCACGCCGTCAAGAACTGCTTCTGGTGTTGGAGGACATCCTGGTACATAAACATCAACAGGGATCACTTTGTCACAACCTTGCAGAACATGATATGCACGATAGAACCCACCTGAGCTTGCACAAGCACCCATTGAAATCACATATTTGGGTTCTAACATCTGTTGATAAATACGAACTAAAATCGGAGCCATCTTTTCAGTGATCGTTCCAGCCACCAAAAGTAAATCCGCTTGTCGTGGCGAGAAACGAACAACTTCGGCACCAAAACGAGCCAAGTCATATTTAGGTCCCATCACTGACATCAATTCAATACCACAGCATGCTGTTCCATAGGGTAAAGGCCACAACGCATTTCTTTGCCCCCAAGCTGCAATAGCATCAAGTTTTGTTGTGAATGCAAATGACTTTGCAAGTTCTTCTGTTGCTGCGTCAGTTCCTGCAGACGAAACAGTGGCACTCTGATTTGTTTCAGACATAGGTATTCCTTTTTTACGTAAAGGTTTTATGATCAATTCGTTTTCAACTTCAGATCATGACAAAAATCATTTCTGAAGACAATCACTGTAAGCAATTGACAAATCTTGGATTGATTTATCGACGCACTTGCTTTGGTTTTAAAAAAGTCTGATCTTTTTCTAAAAATCATTTGTTAACTGCTGTTTCGCCTGTCTAGACTTTAGTCACAGTTAATTATTTAAGTTTTTTTCATTCAAGGAGGGGATAATGACGAAACTTTTATCAATCACAGCAATGACTTTGGGTCTTTGCTTAGCAGTCGGATCAAACGCTTTAGCAGAGGATTTGCTAATCAAACTAGCAGCGCCAATCTCAACAGAGAAAGCAGTCCATTCAATGAACTTGAACGGCTTAAATGCTCATCAAGTAATGCCACAGTGGGTTTCAGTTCAAGGAAACGTGAAATCAGCTCAATTCAAAAAAATGACAGAGAACGGAACTGTTTTACATGTTCAATCAAATTACAAATTGAACATCTATAAAAGTCCATCATTGAACAAAGCACAATTGAATGCAGCACTTGTTCAATACGCACAAAATCTTGAAAAAGGAAAAGCTCCTAAGGCTAAGCCCAAAGACAACCCAGAAGTTCCTGCCGCACCTGTTGCCACTAGTGGCGCAGATCCGCTGTTCTCAAAGCAATGGGGAATGGTTGATAACGGATTAGAAAATGCTCTTAAAATTAATGCGGGTCAAAAAATTATCGTTGCTGTGATCGACACAGGTGTTGACTACACTCACGAAGACCTTTTGCCAAATATGTGGCGTAACACAAAAGAAATCGCAAACAACGGGATCGATGACGATGGCAACGGCTACATTGATGATATCGTTGGTTGGGACTTTTTATCAAACGACAACAAACCTTATGACTTAGCCTCAACAGATCTTGGCGATCTGATGAAGGGTGGAAACCCAGGGCATGGAACTCACTGTGCTGGTAACGTCGGTGCTCGCGGAAATAACGGAAAAGGAATTTCTGGTATGAATCCAAACGCACAGATCATGGCATTACGTTTTATCGGTGACGAAGGTGGCTCAACAACTGGAGCTATCGGTGCGATTCGCTACGCTGTTGATAACGGAGCAAAAGTTTTATCAAACTCTTGGGGCTCTGAAGGTGAAGATCCAGCAGAAGCTGCAGACAACTTAGCACTTCAAGAAGCGATTCAGTATGCTATGGATAAAAACGTTTTATTTATCGCTGCTGCTGCAAACTCTGGTGTTGATAATGATAAAGATCCAAAAAAAGCTGCTTTCCCTGCCAGCTACCCGCATGACAATATTATCTCTGTTGCCGCTATTGATTCAGCAAATAAATTAGCTGACTTTTCAAACTACGGTGCAACAACGGTTGATATCGGCGCTCCGGGCGTAAAAATATTTTCAACAACTGTTGGAAATAAATATAGCGACACAGTGATCGAACTTTTCGGTGCTAACTGGGACGGAACTTCAATGGCTTGTCCACATGTTGCCGGAGCCGCAGCTCTTTACTGGTCAGCTCATCCAGAAAAAACATGGAAAGAAGTTAAAACTGCAATTTTGACTTCAGCAAAACCAATTCCATCTCTGACTGGAAAAACTTTAACAGGAGCAAAGTTGTCTGTTGAAGAATTAATGAAAATCAACTAATCCAAAATTCAGAGTGAATTTCCAAAAGGGCAAAGATTTATCTTTGCCCTTTTTTTATCTGAAATCTATTTTTCTTCAAAAATTCTCAACTGATTCAATTCGAGACTGTTTGTTTTTTACGACAATGGTCTAGCTCAAAATAAGACAATGCAGTTGCATCTGCATTTCCTCTACAAATTACCGTATAATTAAATTGAGATTCGAATTATAATAAGGAGTATTATGTTCACACTATTTACAAATAAAAGACTTCTCGTTTCGGGACTTATTATACTAGCAACAGCTACATCGTTCGCACAACGTCGTGGCGGCGGAAGTAGTGGTAGCCCTAAGTTTTCTATTGGTACCATGGTTCTGATGGGGACCGGTAAAATGGGAAATGGTCTCGCCGATGCTCCTGACCGAGATATGCTCTACACTCCTGTCGGTTTATTTCTTGGATATAATATCAAAAAATTTCGCCTTGGTTTAAATTATGAATATATGATCTCAGGTCAGACAACAGAGCCTGCTGAAGTCGCTGGAACAAATGTTTCAGGAACTGCGACGACCCCTGGAATTCGACTTGAATATTACGATGGTAAAAATAGTTTTGGCGCAGTCTACCGCCTTTCAACAGAATATAAATTAGATAAAGTTACTTTTGCAGGAAGCGCTGCGAATAACTACAAAGCCGCAGGCGGATTTTCAGTACAGTACATGAGACAAATTAAAAACAAAATTGGTATTGTTATTGATTACACGACTGAAGAATTCACCGACAGTTTAACAACTGGGAACGTCAAATGGAACCGCGTTGGAGCAGGAATCGTTTTTTCTAATTTTGCAGGACGCTAGTGTTCAATATATTTTATGATCCGTTAATTCAGCAAAAAGGATGTTTGTATGAATTTTAAAAGTAATTTAGGCCTAAAAATTTCAACACTGGTTGCAGCTGTTTCATTACTGACCTACACAACCCAATGTCAAAAAAAATTTGATAGCGAAAGCTTTGCTCCCTCATTGGCTCCAATCATTAAGTCAGTTTCTGCAAATGGCGGCGGAGCTTTATATTGTAGTATTTCTGGTGGCTGCAGTCTCACGGTGACCGGTGAAAGATTCACTGAAACTTCGGTTCCTTATGTCGGTCCGTACGCTTGTAAAAATGTTGTTCTATCAACAGATAAAACGACAATCACGTGCGCGGTGGGCCCCGCACAAAATGGTGTGTATTCGATCGAGGTCAGAAATAGCGGAGTCCAATCAAGCACTCTTGATCCGTCGTTAGCACCTTCAGCCGTCGAATTTACTTATGGCTCATTTCTTTATTTAGGATCGCAAGAATCACCTGGCAAAGTTTACGGTTACGCACAAAATCCGGTGACTGGCGCTCTGATTACTATTGTTGGCAGCCCTTTTTCAATCGCCAGCAACAATGGAACATATGGTGTCGCCATTCACCCAAATAATAATTTTATTTATGCCGCAAACGTATCCAGCAACACAGTTTCAGTCTACTCGATCAACCCCATCACTGGAGCACTCACCGCCGTTGGATCACCAACGAGTTCGGGCTCAACGGGCACAAATGGATTATTTTTTCACCCCTCAGGAAATTTTCTCTATGCAACAAATCAATCTGGAAATAGCGTTACTGGATTTAATGTCGCAAGTGATGGAACATTGACCGTCATGGCAGGAAGTCCTTTTGCAACGACAGGCGCTACAAGTATCAATGGTGTCGTCGTTTCTGCAGATGGACTGTTTTTGTATGCAGCATCGATGGGCGGCAACGGTGGTGTCGCTGGATTCACTATCGATCAAACAACAGGTGCACTGACTCTGATTCCAGGTAGCCCGTTTAGAAACACATTAGGCGGAGACACAACAAATCCTGGAGATGGAATTTCAATACACCCAAATGGCCATTGGTTATATATGGGTCTTGTTGGTATTCGTAAAATCGCAGGGTGGACAATTGATCAGTCTACAGGTGTTTTGACTGGGATTGAAGCGCCGATCCTCAATAACGATACAACGGGATATACTGATAACGGCGGATCTGCATCCACCGTTTCTGCTGATGGTCGTTTTTTGTATGGAACTGCATTTTCCACAAATGGTGCCGACGCAAAAAAAATTGTCGTGTACTCAATTGATCAAACGACAGGTGCTCTCACACGTGTCTCCGAAGCTAATACTGGCGGTGGACCAAACGATGTTCGTCTTGATACGACAGGAAGCTTTGCTTACACCTGTAATTCAATGAACTCACCATCAGTGAGTGGGTTTTCTGTGAATAAATCAACAGGCGCACTGACCGCACTGTCACCAGCGAGCTACACAATTCCGACAGCCTCGGGTGGACCTGGAATTATGGTTATGCAAAGAAATGTGAATTTAGAGTAAGTTTGTTACTGAATAACTAAGTTGCGCCTGCAGGAGTGTATTTAACATCCACGAATTCATTTGCTGCAGGTATCGCGGTTCCATGAAATTTCAAACTATATAAATTTTTTCCACTCGGCAAAACTTCAGTTTCCAATGTCCAGCCATTCACAGCGTCTTCAAAAATAGCACGACCTGCAATCGTCACCTGAATCGATGCTTTGTTCGGAATATCTTTAAATCTATAAGCTGTGATTTGATCCACGATACGCGCTTTAATATTAGAAACTGCAGCACTCAGATCAGCATTACAAATTGATGATTTTGCTCCGCCTGATTCGTCAACCAATCGAATAAATTGTGTTCCAATGGCAACGAATCCACCCAAGTTATCACAACTTTGATTTGTTAAAATTCCGATATAGTTCGCGATCCAGCCACGCGCGCCATTTACAAAAGTAGGTTTTCGAGCATTTAAAGAATTCACAAAATCGGCTGAGTTTGAACTTCCGAACTCGCTACTTTGATCTAATTCGTCCGAAATAAAAACCACAGCAAAAAGAGCATCCGAACGAATAAAATCAGATCCGATTGAATTTAAATAATTTTCAGAAATTACATAAGTCATGGAATCTAATCCACGTTCTAAATCCGAACCAGACTCACCGACAATAATACGCTCAGTCAGTAAATTCATATTTGCAGAAGTTAAATACGCAGGATTTCCCACAAGCTTGCGAGAAATTGGATAAGCCACTGTATCCCGAGACATTGTTGTCGTGGTGACAGCGACTCGATAATCCATTTTCAATGAATTGAGTGTTGTCACCATTTCACCCACTTTGGCGGCCAATCTTTGCTGATACTGCAACATTGATTTGGAGTTATCGACAACAAATAAAATATCCACTTTATTATTATAAAAAACCTGACCCGAAAAACCACCTTGCTCGCTGGGCAAATCAAAACCTGTTGCTCGATTCGAACAACTCGTCCATGACACCATCGCTGCAAGAACTCCGACATAAATAAATAATCGACTTGTGGTTTTCATTTATTTTCCTTTGTTCATTTTTTAATTCTAAAATTAATTAAGCTGCTTTCTTTTTATCTACTGCGTTCGTAAACTCAGTCAGAGTGCTCTTTATTGCTCCAGATATTTTAACAAACTGCACACCATAAACATTACCTTTTTGACTCACAATTTTACAAATCGCATTAAAGGCCGGAACATTTTGACCAGGTTTAAAGTGCAAGTATATTTGTTGATCTTTTTCAAACTTGGCATCTTCGATAACTAATCCTGCCCCGCCAACGCTGATTTCCACGCCCACAGTTTTGTACACTTTTTTATGATCATGAATAATCGCATGAGAATTAAATTTAACACGTGGGTGTTTTCGACGGAAAAAAATCGGATTTCCGGTTTCATCTTTGTTTGTATTCATAGATTTAAAAATCTCTTTAATTTCGACGACAGAAAACTCATTCACATCCGAAAGCCTTTTCCATGCGCTCATTCCATTATGCCAAATAAAATCATACTCATGTAACGTTTTACCCTGGAGCATTTGAATCAATTCTGTTTTCGAGAATGGACCATAATTATTGTTTTGTTTTAAAACATACCAAATGCGTTTTTTCATTGGATCCGTTTCAACTTTTGTATTTTTTAAATTTGTTTTAATTGGATTCTCAAAACTCTTATTAAAAAGATGTGTCAATGCAGGAAACTCCATCAACAAAATCCAGTCTTGAGCTTTGTCATCATAGACATAATCATGCCACAATAATTTTTCTGAGCTCAACTTGATCTCGATTTCAGCGATAGAATACGGGCCTTGTTGTTGGCCTTGGTGTGCGACATAGTATAGGGACATGATCATTACTCCTGAAAAATATTTGTTTCCAGGTCATACATCGGAAAAAAAAATGCCAACCTGTAATGTTCGCATTTTTGACTATGTCTTAGACAGTCTTTATAAAATGTATTTTGAATGATGAATTACTTTAAGGCTTCGCGCAGATATGCTGAAGCTTGGTCCATAATCCAAACAACTGCAGCGATCACAACGATGATAGTGCCCACTTCTGGCCACATCGCTTGACCTTGGTACTGAACGAGCATAGTTCCGATACCGCCCCCACCAACGAGACCAATAATCGTCGCCATTCGAACGTTGATATCCCAACGATAAACAGTGAACGATATATATGGAAGAACCACTTGGGGAACAATCGCAAACCAGATAGTTTGAAGTTTATTCGCTCCGCAGGACTGAACGCCTTCAATGGGTCCTTCATTCACTGTTTCTACCATCTCAGAGTATTGTTTGGCCAAAGAAGCCACTGAGTGAATCATGAGAGCCAACATTCCCGCAAAGGGACCGATGCCGACCCAAACTGAAAATATGATGGCCCATAAGATGGCTTCAATCGAACGAGTCACATTAAAAATGGTTCTCATCGCCAAATAAACCCAAAAAGTGACTTTTCCATTCATGATATTTCTGGCAGAAACAAAACTGAGGAAAAACGCAAAGGGTATCGCCAATACTGTTGCCATGAACGCCATAAAAATAGTTTCAATAATATTTAACACAGCTCGTGGCAAAATTGTCCAATTTGGATTAAAAATACCCGCAAATAAACGTTTAGCTCCGTTGAATCCGTCTTCATTTAAGAGTTCTACGATCGAAAATTTTGTCTTAAAAATGCCGACCACAAATAATAAAACGAGCAAACCGATCAAATGCCATCCCCAAAAAGATTTCATCATTGGTTTTGTTTCTTGAGCCTTTTTATATGATGGTTCAAAAATATACTCACCTAAGGTTTTGATTCCTTGAGCGTTCATCAAATGACTCAACCCAATCCCTAAAATATACGCCCCAAAGAAAAGAGCTGAATTTAATTTTAAATTCAGCTGTGCTTCTTCATCGGGATTAAAAATGACAAATAATAAAACGATAACTAAAAATGCAAAACTGAAACCATCTAAAATGGAGCGACGAACTGTTGATGGCTGACTTTGACTGCTTTGACTACTCATTTTGATTTCCCCTATCTCAAATTTCCTAGAAAGTTTAAACCTTAATTAATGTGAACTTCTTTTGCGCCAGCACCATAGATTTTTTCAAACCATGCCTCATCAATATTTAATGGAGAACCTTCATAGACAAGTTCTCCACCCTTAAGCGCGATCACTCGCGTCGCATACTGACGAACTAAAGAAAGAAAATGCAGATTACAGATAATGGTAATTCCTAATTCTTGATTCACTTTACGTAAGTAATCCATCACCGTATGGCACGTCGCGGGGTCAAGTGATGCGACAGGTTCATCTGCTAATAAAATTTTTGGATTTTGAGTTAAAGTACGAGCAATCGCTACACGTTGCTGTTGACCGCCAGACAGTTGATCCGCACGAATATAGGCCTTCTCTGCGATACCAACAAGCGTGAGATATTTCATCGCATCAGCAACGTCTTGAGCCGAAAATATGCCAAAAATACTTTTCAAAGTTCCAACGTAAGAAAGCTTACCCATCAAAACATTACTAAGAACGGTATGTCGTGGAATTAAATTGAAGTGTTGAAAAATCATTCCCACACGTTTGCGCAAATTACGAATTTCATTTTTATTTTCAACATGTGCGACATCTGTCGCTACGCCATTATCGTTTAAGATAATTTCACCTGTTGTGGGATCATGTAATCTATTTAAACAACGAAGTAACGTTGACTTTCCAGAGCCACTTAATCCAATAACGACGAGAAACTCACCTTTTTTAACATTAAA
>JBPOIE010000033.1:0-46318 GCA_052034855.1 Bdellovibrionota bacterium
TTGCAGCTACAAGCCGGTATCTTAAATATTCCCAAATTTAAAGATTATTGCACATGGGCTTTCGTTCCCATTCGCGATGGAAAAATGGGCGACGAAGTCATGGCTGGATACACAGAAGAAGATTTCAAACTTTTCGGAAACGGAAAGATTTGACCTCACTAGTACCATCAGATTTTATTTTTCCTCAACGTCACAGCTTTTTAAAAAACTTCTATATTCTGGGAATATTTTATAAATATCCAAGTTCATACGTTGATTAAATTGATTGAAAAAATCTCTAACTAGTAATTTCTCGCTCGGGATCAGCGTATGTTTTTCTATTGCATTTTTAATAGTTCCTAAAAAAAGTGCATAACTTTTCCAAGATCCATAGTCATACCCTACAACGCCTTCAACAGCATCACCCTTTTCATTTAAAAATTGGATTGCTTGGTCTAGATAAACTGAAAAATCAGGCGTTAAAAGCATTGGCGAATGCGCCTGAGGAAAGTTAACAACATTTTCATGTAAACGGATTCCAACTTGATATTTTTCAAACAGTGACCAAAAATATTTAATTACATCAACCAATGAAGTAATACTTAATATATTTGTCGCCATTTGAGCTGATATTTTGACCTTTTCTAGCTTTAAAGCGATGAGCGTTTCAAAATTTTGTGTCCATCGATCCCAGGATAGACCATAACGAATATATTCGGCTCGATTTCCAAAAGCTTCTATAGACACGTTAATATCTATAAAATTAAGTTGTTTTTGAATCTTGCGTATATGCGTAATAAATTTATTAAATATAACCGGTGAACAATTTAAATTTGTCACAACTGAAAGAGTCACATCTGTTCTATTATTTTCCGTTAGTATATGAACAATTTCATCAGATATTTCGTAAAAATCATTAATCAGTGTTGGCTCTCCACCAATAAAATTAATATATTGAACTGTATGTACACCTTCGTTCCTAAACCATTCTAAAAAATATTTTTTAAAATCCTGATTCGGCTTTGGCAGTTCACTTTCTATTTGATGCTGCTGGATATCATTATGTTTTAGGCGATGAGCAGCCCACTTAGAGCTGTAATGATGTGAACAATACATACACTGCATGTCACACGTATTAGTTAATGTGATCTCAAGCATATTTACTTGTACCGAGCGAGTCATATTGTGTTCAGATAAAAATTGGACTCTATTTTCAAACGACGGTATCGAATCTAAAGTATGTTTTAATGCAGATAATGATTCGACTTGAACCCTCGTATCAAAAACCATATTTTTTCGTGGAGAAATGACGTTTTTTTTCTCTATATTACAACAAGATGAACAGGCCTCAATTTCCTGCCCGAGCAGCATACGTGCTCTGTTTTCACGTTCTATTGGCGAATTAAGTATAATGTCCTTCCTATAATTTTCCAAGTCGTTTGACGTCAGTAGATTTGCTTTGGTTCGACAACAGTTGCGAAGTTCATTTCTTCCAAGATTTACTACAGGGTAGTTCCATTGGAAAATACAGGCTTTAGATTTAGGAAATAAATTGTTAATTTCTTCAGACATTTTTTTCCTTTTATTAAACTACAAATTAGATTTTTTATTTTTAAACAAGGATACAATTCTTTTTTTGAATTGAAAACTGATAAACCAGTATATTTTGAAAAAGGGGCGCAAATATTTAGAATTTTTAGTCTGCCAATACGATTGTATTAATTTATTTTGCATATCTATTAATTTATTTTGTATAAAACTTAAATATTTTCGATTTAACCAATAGAATTCAACAGAAAATTTATACAATTTTCCCGGTAAATTTTGAATAAAAATGACACTCTTGGCGCAGAGCGAGTATAACACCCAAAAAAACATTATAAGTTTAACACGAATAAACCCAATGTATGAAAAAATGGACCAATAAGCTTTTGCAATAATCGAAAAAATCTTCGGAACACCTAAAGTCAGAAGAAATTCAAGACTCCAGTAGATATGACGCAATTTCCATACAAAGGCTAAAGATAGGGTTAATAAAAAACTGATCATTTTTTGAATGACTAATTTGAATCTCAGAAAATAAAAATAAATACTACTCGTATAATCTGGGTTATTAGTTTCGGAAGTCAGTCTTAACTGCTGTAAATATTTATAATAATTTTCTTGATTTGGATTTAAATAAAATATTTTCTTTATGGGTTCATCTTTAAAAATCTGAAGATTAGTTATTGATAGAACCTTCAAAGTTTCCCTATTTTTCAGACACTCTTGGCGTCGATCTTCGATGCGTAACAAGACCTCTTCTGCTTTCAGAAGGATCTTAGAATGAGTCCTCGGCGGCAGGTATAAAAAGAAAATACGCGATTTAAACTGCGATGGAATGATATCATAAATTGATCGTCGAGATTGACTCGTCAAACTGTTTTCAATAACTATAAATCGCAAATTTGCAGGATGAATGCCTACGTTATTTAAAAAATCTAAAGCGCTTGGATGAACATCATGATCAATAAAAATATCTAGGCAAAAATTTTTATTCAACAATTCAACGATCTCAGCGCGAGAACCCTGTAAATCCGAAGTAGAGTAAATGATTCGAATAAATCGCTTTTTTTCTTCACTCCAAAACGTATCCTCTTGCTTATGAATTACGAAAATATCTTTCGTAGCAGAAAGTGGAATTTTAATATCCAGCAAAAGATCTTCGAGCTCAAACTCAGTCATGACTTCAGAACTTAAATTTGGAGTCTGTAAAGTAAATAGCTCATGCTCAGTATTTTTTAAACTTAAAGGTATAATGTGTAACCTAGACATATTAAAACCTCATATAGATAAACTTTGAATCAGTTTCAAAATAACCAAACATCAAAATACAAATCGCTAATAAAAACCAAAAAAAGACGACTGTCCATTCCGACTTTTCGATAAGTTTTTTTCGAAGATCGTACTTTTCTTCTAACCACGAAACGAATTCCAACAAGACAATAAAGCCTATTCCAACTTTTAAACTATAAACTATAAACTCACTTTGAAGTATACTACTTAAATCAGATAAACTCCAGCCTAGAAAGACTTTTGTAATCAAAAGTTGGGCTATCGAGAAATCAGTCGCTCTAAAAAATAAAGTCGGAGGCACAACAATCAAGAAAAATGTTCCAAGTATTGCCACTGTATTTAAAGCTTTAGGATAAAGATCAAGACCTAATCTTGAATAAAACTGCTGGCGTAAATTTTTAGTCGATGAATCTAAAATAACAAATAGACCTTGCCACAATCCATAAATCAGAAAATTAACTGTTCCACCGTGCCATAGTCCCAAGACTAAAAATGTAATTAAAATTAATCCGTGGACACCTAAACGCGCAACGGGTGTTGAAACCAAGGGATAAAATATATATCGACGAATCCACTGAGCCAAAGACATATGCCAGCGCTGCCAATATTCTGTGATTGATCTTGAAAAAAATGGCCGTTTGAAATTTTCGGTCATTTTAAATCCTAAAATTTGTGCCGAGCCAAGAGCGATATCCGTGTAACCAGAAAAATCACAATAAATTTGATACCTGGCCAAAAATACAGCCAACCCTACAGCCGAGCCCTGATACTGTTCCGGAGAGTTAAAAACCAAATTGACGATATGACTAATTCTATCTGCAATAACAAGTTTTTTAAAGAGTCCAATCAAAATCAGAGTAATTCCTAAAAATATATTTCTACTCTGAAATGCAGAGGCCTTCTGAATCTGAGGTAAAAAACTTTGTGCTGATTCAATAGGACCAGCAAGCAAGTGAGGAAAAAAACTTAGAAATAGCGAATACTGAATATAATTTTTTTCAGGTTCTATTTGACGTCGATAGACATCAAATAAATATCCAACTGTCTGAAAAGTATAGAATGATATCCCTAATGGAACTAAGATATGTATCGGATTACGAAAGTCGAAGGACTCCCAAATAACGCTGAAATATTTAGTAAAAAATAAGATACCGAACTCAACTCCAAGCCCAAAATACAAAGCCGAACGTCGATGTCTTTGATTTTCAGTCTTCGACATAAAAAGACTGACGAGATAACTAACAATGGTCGTTGTTAAAATAAAATAAAGAAACCTATAGTCGTATGAAGTATAAAAAATATAGCTGGCTATAAGCAAAACCCAAGTTCGATATTTAGGAGCTATTGCGTAATAGACAATTGTCGTCAAAAATAAAAATAGATAATAGCTGATAGATACAAAACTCACGTCTTTGATACCTTCTGCAGAAAAATGTTTCTTAACATTTCATAATTTTCAATTCGAACTATCTCATCTGTCGAAAAAGAAACTTTAAATTCTCGTTGTAGCTTTATAAAAAGCTCGATATGACGAATCGAATCCCAATTTGACAAAGTACCATGCTTCAAGGTCTGAAGATTTACATCTTCAGTTAAATTAAATACCGTTCGTACAGTCTTTTCAAAATTAATTTCGACATCAGCTTTAACTAGAGGTTGATCTTTTTGTAAAAAATTATCACGTAAAATCCGACGATCGACTTTACCCCTAGATGTCAGTGGCAAATGCTTTACTTCGTACCAATAATTAGGAATACGATAACTGGGTAAATAGATTTGACACCATTTTTCAAGTTGAGCCGAAGACACATCATTTGAACGTGTCACATAAGCGGCAACAATGGCTTCTCCAGTCATTGCTTGCGGAACTGAAAATACGCAGACGGATTCTAAAGACGAATTTTTTTGTAAAACTGCTTCGACCTCTGACGGCAGAATTTTCAACCCACCTTTATTCATTAAATCATCATGACGACCCAATAATGATAAACCACGATCTTTATCAATCAAACCTAAATCACCTGTTCGAAACCAGCTGTCGTTTCTAGATTTCAAAGTCAAATCTGATTGATTGAGGTATCCACTGATTACTGATGGTCCCTTTATCAGGACAACTCCGATTCCGTTCTGATCTGGATTTTCAATCTTAAACTCAATCCCCCATCCAGATCCCACATATTTAAAATCCGCTGCCTGCTGAATTTCAAAACCACTCACCCAGCTTGCAAACTCGGTTAAGCCATAGACATTAAATATTTTTGCAAACGGTGCCCATTGGTGAATTTGTTCATATGTATTTTCTAAAAATAATGCGGAAGCGCAGTGAATTCTTTGAAGTGATTTTCGATTTGGGCCGGGATTATTTTTTATAAAATTCCAAAAACTAGGAACCGAACTTAAAAAAGTAATTTCATTCTGGTCGATAATCAAACTGAGCTTTTCAACAACAGTCATGTCAAAAGGAGGAGCGATAAATAAATGACACCCGCGCAACAATGGGAATAATGAATTCCCGATTAAGCCATGTCCAAAGTGCGTAGGTAGCAAACAAAGACTTCTTTGAAAATCCTTCGAATCTAAATTTTCAGTTAAAACATTTAATTTCGCCTGCAAAGATGTCAAACTGTATGTCACACCTTTCGGCTGACCCGAAGAACCTGAAGTGTATAAAATTAAATGAATCTTCTGATCGCTCGAATCCGCAGTTCCGATTCGAAGCAGTGGCCCATCCTCAGTTAGAATTTCAAATGAGGCTGAACAATGACGAGCTAATTCCTGAACCTCATGATCTGGCGTCGTTTTATCCAAAGGAACAGCACACGTATCCAAGGTCCATAGCGCAAATAAATCAATAAAAAATGAAATCGAGTTTCCGAAGCGAAGTAAAACTCGTTCGTTTTTTAAAAGACCTTGCTTCACAAAGCTCTGTGCCCGTGTTTCAACTTTAAAATAAATTTCTTCAGCAGATAATGTCGACCCAGTTTGAATCTGTGTGATCTGCCCCAATTGTCTTAGTAATTCCATTTATTTCCAGGTAAAATGAGCCCGATTTAGACTAAAAGTGATCAATCAGTGATGTCAAGACAAGCTAACCACAAATAGATTAGCGATCACTTGTAAACTTCTTCACACTTTGTTGAAATGCTTGATCTTCTCGCCCGGGCAAACTGCGACGATCCAAAGTAAATCGAATTTCTTTCACATAACCTTTTCGAAATTTTTGATCGATGACATTTTTAATTGTATCCGACATGAAAGTCATTTGCTGCATCCATGTCGAATTTTTAACCCACAACCACAAAACACCATCTCGGTAGGAAACGGGCTCTGTGTATTCAGCAATACTGGGTCCTACAACTTCAGACCATGTCATCCACAACTTCCAGCGCAGAAACTGATCCGAAACAACGCCACCCTTTTTTTTGTCGTCAAAAAGGCTTTTCAGCACTTCGGCAGAGGATTTAAATTTCGTTTTATAATCGTTTTCCCGCATATGTGAACTTTCTCATTCTGTAGGCCTTGCTTACAATCAAAAAATCACTTATGCATACGCTCATATGACTTCACAAGACAAAACGAATACCTCAATGAAAACAATCTCTGTCGTCGGCGCAGGCCTAGCCGGCAGCGAATGCGCGCTACAACTGGCTGATCTGGGATATAAAGTTTCTCTGTACGAAATGCGTGGCAAGCAACCAACACCTGCCCATAAAACGACCGATTTTGCAGAACTTGTGTGTTCAAACTCTTTTGGCAGTCTTGGCGATATTTCAGCTCCAGGACAATTGAAATGGGAAGCTGAACATTTAAACAGCTATATTTTAAAAACAGCCAAAGAGTGTGCTGTGCCCGCAGGTCAAGCCTTGGGAATTGATCGTGAATTATTCGCTCAAAAAGTGACTGAACTTGCTTCTAACCATCCCAATATTACAATTCACCGTGAAGTCGTTAAATCTTTGAATCAAATTCCACGCCCGACAGTGATTGCAACAGGCCCACTGACTGATGAAGATTTTGCGAAAGACTTGCAAGCTCACTTTGGCGATGAGTTTCTTTATTTCTTTGATGCGATCGCGCCAATCATTGATGCCGATACCATCAATACCGAAATTGCTTGGAAAGCCAATCGCTATGATAAAATCGAAGGCGATGGATCTATTGATGGCGACTATTTCAACTGTCCAATGAACAAAGAACAGTATTTCAATTTTATTACTGAAATACAAAATGCAAAAAAAATTGAACCCAAGCATTTTGAAACCACAGAATTTTTCGAAGGCTGTATGCCCATCGAAGCTATGATTGAACGAGGTATTCAAACACCGCGCTTCGGCCCGATGAAGCCCGTAGGACTAGATGATCCAAAAACAGGGCGCTATCCCTATGCTGTCGTACAACTTCGTCAAGACAACAAAGAAGCGACTGCTTTCAATATTGTCGGATTTCAAACGCGCATGGCCTACGGTGAACAAACACGAATTTTCAGAATGATTCCAGGACTTGAAAATGCAGAGTTTTTAAAACTCGGCAGTATTCACAGAAATATGTACATCAACACACCGAAACGCTTGAATAAAGATCTTTCCAGTAAAAATGATCCTTGGCTGTTTTTCGCGGGACAAATCACGGGAGTAGAAGGTTATTTTGAATCGACGTGTATGGGTTTACTTGCAGCCAAGTTTTTGCATCAAAAATTAACTGATCAAACATTTAATCCGCCACCACGATTAACTGCGTTGGGATCTTTACTAACGGCGATCACAGATGAGTTTAAAATAGACCATTTTCAACCGACGAATATTAATTTTGGACTGTTGTTACCGATTGAGGAACCACCACCCAATGGCCAAAGAAAATGGGACAAAAAAGAAAAAAAATCTCTGCAAATTCAAAAAGCGAGAACGGCTTTAGAAGATTGGTTGAAATAGCCAACAAATAAAAAAAGGCTGTGTTTTCACACAGCCTTTCAATCGATAATTTATATTAAAATAAATTATAAAACTTTAAATAAATCATCAAAGTCATTGGCGATTTTGTTTAATTCCATTTCAAGATTGCTTGAGTTTGACTCAAGATCTTGATTTGAAAAACCACTACGAAAATTGAGTAATTTATTAGTATCATCATTGATACGCTTACCAAGCTTATCAATTGTTTCTAGGATGACTGTTTTCTTGGCTTCGTCCACTCGACCTTTTTTATCCCAACGCTTTAACATCTGCGCCAAGATAAATTTATTTTCACCTTTAAGCATTTTTTCATCGTAAGCAGCATATTTGTATGTCCACTCAGATGATTTTGTTTTATCAGTGATAATGTCATCGATAAATGCCGTGTAATCACGATTGAGCTCTTTCGCATTACGAATGAACACACCATTATTTGTATCCATATAATATGAACGGGCATCCGCATTTGCAGATCCAACAATCATATCATCACCTAACAACGATAATTTTGTATGTAATGAGACTCCTGTACCAACACTCGAAGCATTGTATTCAAAGTAATCTAAAATTGGGAACCAACGCTTGTAAGGAGCACCATTCCAACCTTCGTTGAATTTCTTTTCATAAGCCACCATCGAACCGTAATGTTGAAACAACTGAGCCATTTGGTAACGAGCAAAGACGTTAATCACGTTCAAATCAGTTGTTTGGAACGAATTCGTTAAGAAAGTAAGACGAACACGTGAACAATCGCCGTAATCACCATTCAACATTTTCGCAATTCGGTGAATCATACCTGAGGGCATGAATAAATAAGCTGAGTGCAAAATAATGCGCTTGTCTTGCTTCTCATCACGACTGGCCTTACATACATTTTCTAAACCACGGTACCACAAAGCATGAATGTTTTTATTAAACTTAGCTTCTGCACCGATACGCGATCCAACTCGACGAATCTTTTCTTTTCCATCAACATCAAAAGATGTGTTTTCAATGTAATAAACTTCTGAAGTTTGTAAATCAGCAGGACTTAAATCGTCAACCGAAGGACTGTATGAACCTTGCATTCTCCAGTTATCACGCAATTGTTTTTTTCCAGAGGCTTGATAATTCGTTAAATAATTTTCAGCTGAAGTGTTCATTTCAGCTTGTACTGCAGCCATACGTGCAGATGAGCCTTTGAAATTTGGCATTTTTGAAAAACGCTCTTCAATACACGATCCTAATTTTTCAGGAGCTACTTGGCCCGCTTGAGCATCTTGCATACAAACGCCAGCTGCCATACCTAAAGCTTCTGGATTTGATGGGATATCAAAAGGCATTACTTTTTGAACTGCGGCTAAATCTGAAACCATCTCTTGGAAGTTAAACATTGAATCGAAACTTTTTTCGATCTCAGCAGCGCCGCCTGGAGCAGTTCTGGCATGGAAATCTGTATCCATGAAAATATATTTACCTTTAGTGCCTAAGCGAGATTTCATATGGTATGAATCTTCGATATTACGACCACCCAATTGAAATTCTCTGCCATCAACAACGATCAACTTGTGATGAACATAATCTGTAAAGTGATCCCATTCTTGAGCATGTGATGTTTTCTTGCCAGCAACCACTGTATTATTGATGATTGGCAAACGACCTGTTAGTTCGTTCATCACTGGATTGATATCATCTGCGTACATCGACATTGCGATATTGAGCTTAATATAAGCTAAAACATCTTTGTTGATTTTTGCTTTATACATCAATTTGAAGAATTCAAAGAGTTGATCAACATTGACTTCTTCGCCATCTTTTTTCTTGTAGTCAGCTGGATTGATTTGACCACCAACACCCAAAGCCACTTTTAAAGCTGTGGCGCTTTTGCCATAAAGACCTGACAACATCATCTTAGAGAAGAAAGTTGTTTTCTCGGCAGCAGTAGCTTTCATGATACCGTCTTTAAATTTTTGACAAGTGTCTTTCTCAGGAGCTGCTACTTTAGGACAAGGTAACGTCATATACTTTGCATCTGCAACGATTCGCTCAGATGGAAAGTTATAAAAACGAACATCGATATTCCCACGACCTTCTTTAACCATCATCGAGAATAAATCCATTTTTCCGTAGTTCGTAATAATATCCACAAGCAATTTAACTTTAACACCCGATTGGGCTTTTTTAATCAACTCACGAGAAATGACTGATGCTGAATCATCATCCGCATAAATAAAGTAAACCATGCGGATTTCTTTTTGTGCCGATTTGATCATCGCAAGCTTTGAATCAAACGAGACGTCATTGTCTATAATAAGTTCTGCATTCGTAATATTCAGCTTAGAACTTGAAGAGAGCTGACGTACTTCTTCAGATGACAAACGCTTCGCTGGATTTTGCGCGCCGAAAATCATTGAATTGTTTTCCATATTTTCACGGAAAATCTGCACGATATTATCGTGAATACTTGCAACACCGCGATCAGTTGTTTTCTGTGTTGAAACACAAGAAACAACTCCTACTGCTAACGCAAGTCCAAGACCTGTGAAAGCAAAAATCTTTTTATTCAGATGAATACTCATAATAGTAACCCCTTTGTCTTTTAAGTTGTGACCCTTTTAGTTTATGCAAATTTTTATGTAACAACAGAAAATTCTCGTCTAGATCAGGCTTTGGTCCTGTCTTTCGAGATGAGATCGAATAGAAATTTTTGCATGGTTTTAATATTTTTTTGCACAGCGCATCTTAAATTTACTTCTGATTTATTTCAGAATCAATAAATGGGTTCTGAAGTCAGATATACAGGTTTTCGCTCTGACATCTGAATTTATTTCCCTAACTGTTTTAATCAGTGACCTCATCATACCTATGGACTATCCAGACAGTCCTTAAATATGAATTTAAATGTATTTTTAGTTTTATTACTATTCCCATCGATTTTAATCTTTAAAAAAGATTTTGGTCGCGATCATACGGCGATACCGCTGATGCCAATGACCGCTCTAGAAACAAAACGCATTAATACTGATATTCAAAAAACTTTACCTCAATGGCGTCAACAATTCGAAAGATTCGGTCGCAAGTACGGTGTTCCTTGGACATTGATTGCCGCTGTCGCCTACCAAGAATCTAAATGGAATAACGAAGCCGTCAGCCACACCGGTGTTCGTGGATTGATGCAATTAACAACTCTGACTGCAGAACACTTAGGGATTGATGACCGCGAAGATGCGACACAGAGTATTCAAGGCGGATCTTTTTATTTAAAATACCTTTACGAAAAATCACCAAAACATTTAGCATCATCAGATCGATGGATTCAGGCTTTGGCAGGATACAATATTGGATGGGCCCATTTGCGCGATATTCATCGTTTAGCGCGCGCAAAACAAATGAATGCTTACAGGTGGTCAGACCTCAAAAAGCTGCTTCCGTTAAAAAGTAAAGAACAGTACAAAGGACATTTTAATTTTGGCTTGGCTCGCGGGCAAGAAACTGTTGATTTTGTCGAAAACGTTTTAGGTTACTATCACACTTTAAATGCAAAATTTCCTGAGCGTGTGATTCAAAGAAATATTGCAAACGCAAATTCCGCAAACTTACTGAATCAGATTCAGTTCGTTACAAACTAAATCCAATTCAGTCATTTTATACATTCGTTGATTATTCGACAGTCACAGATTTAGCTAAATTTCGAGGCTGATCCACATCAAAACCTAAATTATCGGCCAAATGATAAGACATCAATTGCAACGGTATGGTTGCTAAAATAGGATTCGTCGTCCAAATTGCCGTCGGTAAAGATAAATAAAACTCACTCATTGATTTCAAGGCTTTATTTTCACCTGTTCCAATAGAGATAATTTTACCACCGCGTGCTTTGGCCTCTTGCAGATTACTAATTGTTTTATCAAGTAGATCGTCAGAAGGACCCACAACAACGATCGCCATACGCTCGTCAATAAGCGCCAACGGACCGTGCTTCATTTCGCCTGCGGCATAACCTTCAGCGTGTAAATAAGCGAGCTCTTTCAGTTTTAAGGCCCCTTCAAGAGCAATCGGGAAACTAACCCCGCGCCCTAAATAGAGAAATCCTTTAAAGTCTTTTAATTTTTGGGCGGCTTCAGCAAAGTATTTATCATAAGCCAGGACCACTTCGAGCTGACTTGGTACGGCTAACAAATTTTGGACGATTTGCTTTTCACTCGCAGGTGATAAAACACCGCGCGCTTTTCCAATTTGTAGAGCTAAAATATTCAACAATGTCAAAGTACTCGTGAAAGCTTTTGTACTGGCCACACCAACCTCAACACCCGAATTCATATACATATGAGCTTGGGCTTCGCTATCACTCGACGATTGCGCGACATTTGTAATTGATAATGTTTTTGCACCTTGTTCTTTAGCCAAACGGATCGCTGCTAAAGTATCCGCTGTTTCACCACTTTGTGAAATCGTAATCACCAAAGTATTCGGCGGAAGAACAGGTTTGCGGTATCGAAATTCGCTGGCGATATCTGTTTCAACAGGTACTCTGCAGATTTGTTCGATCAAATATTTTCCAACCATCGAAGCGTAGTAACTAGTTCCACATGCAATAAAGAAAATACGATCAATTTTTTGAAAAACTTGTTCTGTTGTCAGTTTTTCAGCTGCTGTTTTTGCTGCAGCCATAAAACCAATATCTTTTAAGATCACGGAATGAGTGTCTGTATCGATATATGGGGCCATTGCTGCCGCCACAGAGCGTGGCTGCTCATAGATTTCTTTCAACATGAAGTGTTTGTAACCCATTTTTTCAACTTGATCTGTTGACCAGTCCAAATGTGTAATTTCTTTGTGAACTTTTTCACCAAGAGCCGTGTAGTATGTCACGATATGTTGATTATCTTTATGGTTAAAGTGCACAACCTCACGGTCATTCAGATAGACGAAATTTTTTGTGTAGGCTAAAGCCGCATGAACATCACTGACAACAAAATATTCTTTTTCTCCAATACCAGCAATCAACGGCGGACCGTCTTTGAAAGCGACCATTTCGTTCGGTGATTTTTCCCACATGACGACAATGGAAAAAGCACCGACAATTTTTTTCAAAATATTTTGAACGGCTTTTAATAAATCTTGAGTTTTCTGAACTTCTTCCCAAATTAAATGAGCCACAAGTTCAGAATCAGTATCAGACTTAATATCTGCACCACGGGCTAATAATTCTTCTTTGATTTCTAAATAGTTTTCAATAATTCCGTTGTGAACCAAACTGATCTCGCCCACTTGGTGGGGATGTGCATTTCGCTCGCTCGGAGCTCCGTGAGTGGCCCAACGAGTGTGACCGATACCTAAATGGCCATTAAATTGTTCAGTTTCAACTTTGTCTTCAAGAGCCTTTAATTTACCTTGGGCACGAATACGTTTTGTTTTTCCATCGTGAATGATCGCAATTCCCGCGCTGTCGTAGCCACGGTATTCTAATTTTTTAAGACCATCGATAATAATTTTTTTTGGATTTTGAGGCCCTAAGTAACCAACGATTCCACACATAGTTATGAGTCTTTCTTCTTAAATTTTTTCGCCATTTCAGCCTTGTTCTCTTGACGAGCTCTTGCGATCGCTAAAGCATCCGCAGGAACGTCTTTTGTGATTGTTGAACCAGATGCAATAATTGAATCTGATCCAACCGTCACAGGAGCCACAAACTGACTGTCGCTGCCGACAAAAACGCGATCACCAATGATTGTTTTATATTTTTTCTTATCTGCAGAATAATTACATGTGATTGTACCACAGCCGATATTCACATCTTCGCCAATTTCAGCATCACCTAAATAGGTCAAATGCCCGGCTTTTGATTTTTTACCAAATTTCACTTTTTTCAATTCTACAAAGTTTCCGATTTGTGCAGACTCACCAATTTCTGTGTCTGGGCGAAGTCTTGCATAAGGACCAATTTTCGCATGAGAATGTACAATCGCTTGTTCTAAATAACTGCCGGCGCGGATCTGCACAGCTTCATCGATGACCGAATCCGAAATAAATGCGTTTGGCTCAATGACACAAAATGGACCTACTGCCGTTTTTCCACGAATAAATACACCTGGATAAATGACAGTGCCTGAGCCAACAATAACAGCGTCTTCGATATATGTGTTCGTCGGATCGATAATGATCACACCCGAATTCAACAACTGCGCATTTTTCATTTGATAAACCATACGTGTCGCTGCCGCCAGTTCGATTTGATTGTTCACTCCATGTGCCACGTTTTTATTTTTTGAACACAAAGCTTGAACACGTAACTGACTTTCGATCGCCAGCGAAATCAAATCAGTTAAATAAAATTCTTTTTTAGAATTATTATTTTTAATTAGAGGTAAATATTTTTTCAGAACGTCGGATTTGACAACGTAGATGCCTGTATTCACTTCTTTGATTTTTAAAGCATCAGGACCTGCGTCTTTGGCTTCGACAATGGCACGAAGCTGCCCCGATTGACGGATGATGCGACCGAATTCTCCGGGATGATCAAGTTCGACTGAAACAACAGCCAAATCTAATTTTTGTTCGCGAAAGTCAGAAATAAAATGTTTTAAATCTTCAACAGTAATCAGTGGATGGTCACCATTCAAAATGACAACATCACCTTCGATCGAATCCACTTGGGCAGATTTAACAGCATCGGCCGTACCTAACTGCTCTGTTTGTACAAAAGTTTGTACTCCCATGGGATCAACAACATTTTTAACAAGGTTTTGTCCGTGACCTACAACCAAGCGAATTTCGTCAAACTCAGCGCGTTGGCAATTTGAAATAATTTTAGATATCATCGGTTGTCCTGCGACGGGATGCAGAACTTTCGGAAGCGGACTTTTCATTCGTGTCCCTTGCCCGCCGGCAAGGATTATTGCAGTGATTTTTTGCATAGTAGAGTTTCACATCCTGTAAACATTGTTTACTCAACACTACTTGCTTTTATGTAAACTTTCAATACAGTCGTAGATATATGCCGATTCGTGCAATAGCGTTTGATTTAGACGACACTTTAATGGATACCACCGGGATTTTAGTCCCTCGTGCAGCTCAGAACGCATTTCAAATCTTGATCGATGCGGGATTGAATCTGTCCTTAGAACAGTGTGAAGAAAAACGCACACAAATGATCAAAAACGTATCTCACAAAGATGTTTTTTCTACACTTGCCAAAGACCATGGCACCGAAAAAACCTTACTCGCCTTAGATTTAGCTAACAAAGCCTTTTATGAGCCTGAGCTTCCGCCCCAATTACCACTTTTAGAAGGCGCACGACAAAACATTAATCAGCTCAAAAATAAATACAGTCTGTACGTCGTAACCGCAGGATATGAATCTGCACAAAAACAAAAAGCTAAAGCTCTTGGAATCGATCAAGATTTTAAAAAAATCTTCGTTGTTAACAGCTTACAAAAAGAACGCAAATTAGGCTCTTTCGAAAAAATTCTCGACCTGGAAAACATCAAACCTCACGAGCTACTCTGTATCGGGAACTCGCTGTCATCTGAAATTAAAGATGCTAAAAAACTTGGCGCTGTTGCTTGTTATTTTGAATTCGGCGAAGATCGTGGCCCTGTCTCATTAAATCCTGCAGAAAAACCTGATTACCACGTCAAACACCACTTTGATGTTATACCTACATGCAAACTGAGAATCTGAGTCCATCCCATTTTCGATTTGGATTGATCAGCTCTCGTAATGATCTGATTGATCAATTTAAAAGCTCTGACATTCAAATTGCAACTTCTCCAAATAGTCGAATTGATATTTTAGCTTTGGACCTAAGACCTTCCAGCGAATTCAGCCATTCACTTTCGATCACCGCTGACACTCGAATTCTGTCTGCAAAGAAAATAATTCTGATTCATGAAGAGCATCAACAACTCCCCGTTGATCTATTTTCAGTAAGACGCCCTGACTTATTGGTCACTGCAGAAAATCTGAATTTAAATACTTTTTTAAAAATGGATGAAGATTTGAATCAGTCACAACAAGATCTGGTCTATTTGAGTCTGTCATCGGAATTAAATTCTGAGTACGAAATTCTGAAAAATGAACTTGAAACAAAAATAGCTGACCATCAAAAAAATCTGATCGAAAGTCGACAAAAAATTCTTGATGCTAATAACCGCAGTGAAGCTCTTCGAAAAATTTTGTACGCTCTTCATCAAGAGTCTGACATCGCACGTATCGAGACACTATTGAACGAACTTTTACCAACAACTTCAAATGCGACATGGATTAAACTGATTCAAAACTCAGCAAAAGATCACTTTGAAACAGACCTAGATAAACAACTGGGATTGTCGTTTCAGTCATACGCTTTGCCTGAGTACCTGATTTATTTTATTAAAGGTGATCAAAAAAATTTTAAAAAAACAGATTATGAATTATTTCAAAAAATTCGCGATGCCCTCGTTTTAAATTTAACACGAAATCAAAACTTGTCTGAACTTGTCTTGGCTGAGGAAATTCTGACCGAGGCCTTTAAATCATTCCCACACCCATTGGCTATTATCGACGAAGACTTTACGGTGCTCAAAGCAAATCCCATGTTTCAAAAATATCCTCGAACGAAATGCCACGAAATGCTTTTTAATTTGGATTCACCTTGCTTTGGCTGTCAATTTGGCCAGAAATTTAATGTCGAATTTAACACGCTAACCTACGATAAAAAAACGTTTGAAGTGACTTCAAACGCTTACAGCAGCGACTCTGCAAAAAAAAATATCTGGGTTCATACTTACATTGATCGAACGGAAGAACTGTATCTTGAACAACGCATCACTCAAAATGCAAAAATGAAAGATTTAGGACTGATTTCCAGTTCGATCGCACACGAGCTAAATAATCCTCTTGGTGGCATTATTTCGTACTTGCAGATCTTACAAATGGAAATCAACAAAGAATCGCCGTTACAAACAGACTTACAAGCCATGATTCAGACGTCGTTTAAAATGAAAAAAATCATCGAAGATCTTTTAGTTTTCTCTAGACGTCCTCAAATTCAAAATAAATCTCAAGAATCCTTGATGAAAGTTGTCACTGAGTTTTTATCCGAGAACGAACTGACACTCAAATCCGAAAATATTAAAATTGTTCTGGATCAGGACGCACCCCTCGCGCAGCTTGAAATGTCAAAGACAGCATTCAAGGATTCTTTGTATTTTATTTTTCAGTTTTTTATCGACCGCGCCAGCAACATTCGTAAACAAAAACATAATTTCACAGGTCTAGTCGAGATTAAATTTTTTCAAGACGCACTCAAAAGCACTCTGCGGTTTGTAGGCAATTTTGGCCCCCTGGAAAATGATTATAAACTAAAAAATGTTCAATTCCTCGCAATCCACAAAACCCTTCTAGATCAAGGGTTTCACGTCGAATTAACCGAACCAGACAAGACTTGGGTCGCGATCGACATCACCTTCACAAGGTCCTGAATTTCACAAATCTGTGAAGATTTTTTGACACTATCGTCAAAAATTGAATTACTCTATTTATATAGACCAGAGCCCACCATGGAAGGAAGGTTCATGAAATCGACGCGAGTTTTAATTCTAGATGACGAATCAACAATGCGCACAGCACTTTTTCGTACACTTGATCGCAAAGGTTACAGTGTTGTCACATCTCAAACCATTGAAGAAGCAAAATCCTACTGTTCGTCAGATAAAATTTTTGACTTAGCGATCGTTGACGTGAATTTACCAGATGGCGATGGACTTGAGTTCATGACGTACTTAAAATCCATCTATCCAGGAATCCAAGTGATTGTGTTGACTGGTTTTGCAACAATTGAGTCTGCAGTACTTGCCACGCAAAAGGGTGCTTACCATTTTTTAACTAAGCCTTTTAGCATCGAAGAATTGATGAGCGTTTCCGAAAAAGCTCTTGATCATAAAAACTTACAAAAAGAGAATCTTCAACTTCGTCAAGAATTAACCATGAAATATGGTTTTTCTCAAATCATCGGTGAAAGCGAAGGAATCAAGAACTGTTTGTCTTTGGTAGAGCGTGTCGCTGATTCTGATTCGACAATCTTAGTGACGGGAGAATCTGGAACCGGGAAAGAATTGATTGCTAAAGCCATTCATTACAATTCTCCTCGCGCAAAAGGCCCTTTTATCGCCATTAACTGCGGCGCAATTCCAAGCGAGCTTTTAGAAAGTGAATTATTTGGTCACGTCAAAGGGGCTTTCACCGGAGCTGTTGCCAATCGGGCGGGCCGTTTTGAACTGGCCGACGAAGGAACATTGTTCCTTGATGAAATCGGCGATCTTGATCCAAGTTTACAAGTTAAAATATTACGAGCGCTGCAAGAAAAAAGTTTTGAACCCGTAGGATCTACAAAAACAATGTCCGTCAATGTTCGAGTCATCACAGCAACGAATGTTGATCTGGACAAAGCCGTCGCTGAAGGCAAATTTCGTGAAGATCTGTATTACAGACTAAATGTGATTCCAATACACATTCCTGCTTTGCGTGAAAGAAAATCAGACGTTCCACTTTTGTTAAATCATTTCTTAGAAAAATTTAATAAAAATAAAACCAAAAAAATTAGTGGATTTTCGCAAGAAAGTTTAGTTTCACTGATGAATTACTCTTGGCCCGGAAATATTCGCGAACTTGAAAATCTTGTTGAGAGATTAAGTATTTTAAAAGGCTTTGGCGAAGTCCTTCCTGCAGATCTTCCTGCAAAGTACAAGTCAGCTGCAGCATGTTTTGCAGAAACTGGAATTATTGATATTCCAGATCAGGGTTTAGATTTTAATACCGCCGTTGATCAATTTGAAAATGCTTTGATTTTAAAAGCTCTAGAAAAAACAGGCTGGAATAAAAATCAAGCTTCTATTTTATTGAGATTAAACCGAACAACTCTGGTTGAGAAAATGAAGAAAAAAGGACTGCGCACAACAAATGAAGGCGTTGAACTTGAAGGAAATGCTTAGCTCTCTTCAAGTCATCAATTCTATTCAACTTTCGTCTCAAACTCTTTAAGCTCATCTGCGGATTTATTCAGACTCTTTTTCCAAAAAGAGTCTTGCATTTGAATCATCCGATCAATGATATGATCGATTCGTAACCCCGAATATTTAACACCCGAATCGTCATCTTCGAGCAGAATCTGCGGCAAATTTTGATAATTAATAAAAACAGCAGACTTTGGTTTTTGCTTTTTTGCCATAATTAGACCTACGTTAACGCAAAACTGATGGTTAAAATTAACTGGATAAACCAGATGTATACATTTAAGTGTTCAAAACTGCTGACTTTTTTATTAACTGATGAATACATAATCCTAACCCTTGCCATTGAATCCCCCTTGATTCATACCTTTGACTTACACATTACTTACATATATAATTAATATGTAAATTAAATCATTTCAATAAATATTTTGAAGGTTTTCAAAAACTAGAGAATAGGCTAGACTTCGGAGCTGATGTCACTCACAACGGCTCCGCGGTTAACTGCCTTAATCATCGATCACGAGGATTCCTTTACCTACAACGTAAAGGCATGGCTGTCTGCGCGCTTTGACGTCGATGTTGTTCAACACATGGATTTCAATAAGTTATCGGAACCCCTAAAATATAATCTGATCGTCTTTTCTCCCGGCCCAAATTCTCCAACGGATTATCCCCATAGTATTAAAACACTTTTAAACGCCCCGAAGGATCAACCTATTTTGGGAATTTGTTTAGGGATGCAACTGATGACGATCGCAGAACATGGCAAAGTCAGAACGTACTCGCCACCACTCCATGGAAAAACATCTGCATTAAAATCTTCAGTCAATTCTATCAATGGGAAAAAAGTGGCTCGTTATCATTCGATGATTTGCGAAATTTCTGAAACTGAGTTTAAAACGATCGCAACCACAGATAACTTTCCAATGTGGGTTGAACACAAAACAAAACGATGGATGGGTTTTCAATTTCACCCAGAGTCTTTTTTAACAGAGGATCCCGATCTCTATTTAATAGCTCTCATTGATTGGATCAACAAATGATTCCCGTGGTTTGTTTTTATAAAAATGATCAATGGCTGTACTCTGAAGATTACCAACGCATTTCCTCAGAGCAGAATGTGTTTCAATTCTTACAAGAGATCAAATTGAAATTTTCATCATCCATGAAAGTGGTGCAAATAGATTTTGAAAAGACATCAGCCACAGTTTATATTTTGAATGACTATAGCTTAAAAACACTCCAAGAATTATCTTGCACTGATCCTGCTGGCTTACAATTTAAACCGCTCATTTCTAAAAATGATTTCATTCAAAAAATACAAACCATTAAATCGGATATTGGCCGTGGTCGCTACTATCAGGTCAACTTTACATCAAGCTTTCAAACAACAACGACTGAAGACAGCTTCATTTTATTTAAAAAATATCTGAATTTATTTAAGTCCCGCTATAGTGCTTTTTTACCTTTAGTCGATTCTGAAATTTTATGTTACTCACCAGAATTATTTTTAGAAAAAAAAGGATCAACACTTCGAACCGAGCCCATCAAAGGAACACTATCAACAACAGTGAATCAGCTCATGGCCAGCGAAAAAGAAACGGCCGAACTTTCGATGATCGTGGATCTTTTAAGAAACGATCTAAATGCAGTTTGCGAATCCCCTGTCGTCGTCACAAAACATCGCGAAGTTCTGGATCTAGGATATACAAAACACACCTATTCCGAAATCCAAGGACAGACCCAACTTCAATTGGCTGAAATCTTAAAATCCACATTTCCCGGTGGATCAATTTCAGGCTGTCCTAAAGTTGAAAGTTTACTTGCAATTCATGAACTGGAAAAACAACCCCGTGGTTTTTACACGGGAAGCCTCGGCTGGTGGCAAGATTCAGATTTTATTTTGAATATAGCGATTCGCAGTTTTAAAAAACAAAATGGGAAAATGACCTACTCTGCAGGCTGTGGAATAGTCTATGACTCGAACCCAGACAGTGAATGGCAAGAGTTTTTAAATAAAGCAGGCCATTTGAAAATAAATCTGAGTGAATCTCTATGACAGATCTTATTCAAATTATTGATACATTTAAAATTACGAATAAAGGCATCCCGCTTAAAAAATATCATATTCAAAGAAGCCTTGAAGCCTTTCAAGCATTAGGTTTACCACAAAATGAATTCCAACTTCGCGCGATGTACCAACAGATCGAAGATAAAAATCAATTCCTACAAAAAGAAATGAAAGCTCGGATCACATTCAACACCAATGACCTCAAAAAATCAGTCTGTGACATTTCAAATATTGATTCTCTTCCACAACCATTAACTCTTGAATTGGCTCAAAACTATTTTCAACTGTCTGGCCTTGGTCTGCAAAACTATAAAATTTCAAAACGTGATTATTGGACGACCGTCTTATCAAATTCACATTGTGTCGATGTGATCGGCATCAATCAAGACAACTGCGTGACTGAGACTTCGCGTTTTAATTTGTTTTTACTAAAAGATAACAGACTGTATACTCCCAGCTTGAACTCGGGCTGTATCAGTGGTGTCTACCGACGGTATTTATTAGACCAAGGCTATTTTGAATTAGGTTCCGAAAAAATTCCATTGATCGAAAAAGATATTCTCGCCAGTGAAATTAAAAAATATGAAATTTATATCGGCAACAGTCTACGTGGAATGCACAAGGCTATTTTGATTTAATGCAGACCCATCAGAAATAAATGGAGTGAATTTTTCAGAAACCATTTTGTGCACTTTGTTTGCGACTTCAGTACGATCAGAATCTGCTGTAATATGAACTTGTGGTAAGAATTCAATTTCGCATGTGACTGAATCTAATTGGAGAGAACGCCAGATGGCAGGACCAAAAGTTTGATCGCCATACCAGCATACTGAATCACGGTGTTTAAATTCAACCTTGCCATTGTTCACTTCTCGATAATTAAAAACAAAAGGACGAATTGGTTTTTCCGCGTGACCGGCTGACATGATCAAAGTTTTCTTAAAGGGCAAAACCTGTTCACCGTTTGATGCCACCGACTCAGCATAAAGAACAACTTTGAAACCCTCTTTAAGAACGTCAACCATTCCCTTAAGCTCATCTTGAATTTTCATTCGGTTCTTGCGATCAACATAAGCGCAACCACCCAAGTCACAAATTTGTCCTAAAACTGGTGTCTGTTTCATTTCAAGCGACGTGACAAAAACTGATGGCTGAAGTGCTTGCAAACAAACGATATCAATAAAACCCATGTGATTTCCAACTAACAAAGAAGTCTCATTTTTATCGATGGGATTTTTACAAATCAACTTGATATTAAAGGCAATTAAGATCATCCGCGACACCCAGCTCGTCACTGCGACTTGGCGACGGCGACGTGTGATCGGATTCATTGTCGTAAAAGACAAAACTGAAGCTATAATAAAATAGACTAAAATAACGAAAATAAATTTAAAAAATCGAATAACAGCACGGATTTGACTAAAAATTTCTGACATCGTGCTAGTCTATTATAAGGCTAGCGGCTTTGTAAAGCCTGTCAAAGACACTTTCCCATAATTCTGAATTTTGATTTGGCATTTGAATATAGCAAAGCGCCTCGGGGCGTCTTTCGCTGGCTTGTCGCAGTTGAGAATACATTTCGCGAGCAGCTTGCGCTGGATCTGTTGAGAGCTTCAAGAATTCGATTTTTTCAATTTTTTTTGTCGGTTTAATGATTCGAACGCCTTCAATTTGATCAGGAAGCTCACTTAATCGAGAGTTCAAAATCACCCCTAACTCTGAGAGTTTCATTGCCGGATTTCGACAAACAACAAACGGGATATCTGGCATGTAGTGATGCTTCATATGCCCTGGAGATTCTTTTTTATCCGTCGTATCCTGCCATGAAAATAAAACTTTGTTTTCATTGAGTGAAGACTCTATTTGTGATTTTAAAATCACACCTTTGCGAAGAATAGAAATTGTGCGATCTTCACGAATCAATAAAACGGTGGACTCTATTCCCACTTCACAAGTTTGATCCTGAAAATTCTTCAATACAAAAACAGCATCTCCGAACTCTTTTTCAACGTGATTAGATTTTGTGGGGCTCGTTTTACCAAATTTATTCGCACTTGGTGCGGCTAAAGGAATATTCAATTTTCTTAAAAGCTCCAAAGCGATTGGATGATTTGGGATTCTTACGCCGACGTTAGGAAGACCCGATGTAATCAAATCAGAAATCAGTTCTGACTTTTGCATCACTAAAGTCAAAGGACCTGGCCAAAATTTTTCAGTTAAACTATCTGCAATATCATTCCAACTTTGAAAACATGTCTTTGCTTGCTCGACAGAAAATGCATGAACGATCAATGGATCAAAAAATGGACGCTCTTTCGTTGAGAATATTTTTTTGATCGCAACATCTGAATCAATACGTGCGCCTAGACCATAGACAGTCTCAGTGGGGAAAGCCACGACATCGTTATTCAATAGTTTACTGACAGCTAGTTCTAAGTCTTGCATCTATTTCGTAAATTACACTGAAACTGAACCAAAGTTCAATGTATAAAAATCCGTTTTAGACCGATACTAATCACATGATATCACTTTGGATTGTAATCGGACTTATTATTTCGACTATTTCTGTGGCGTCCCTTGCCGCCATATTTTCAATTGTCGGTCTTGGCGCCCTCTTTTCAGGTGCTGTGCTTGCTGTTTTTGCGATGGCCGGATCGCTCGAGTTTTCCAAATTTGTACTTGCTGCTTATTTGCATCAGCGCTGGAATGACTTGAACAAAGTTTTTCGCGGATACCTTGTTTTTGCCATAGTTGTCTTGAGCTTAATTACATCAATGGGCGTTTTCGGATTTCTGTCTGACGCATATCAATCGGCTTCGACATCACTGGATGCTGAAAACGTAAAACTACAATCTGAAAAGAACAAGCAAAACTCAATAACTAACGAACTTATGCGTATCAATAAATCGATCGAAGAAATTCCAGTGACTCGGATTTCAAGAAAAATGCGTGCCCGTCAAGAGGCCGAACCTTTGATACGTGATTTAAACGCAAAATATGATGGGATTGAAAAAACAATTGCTGAAATGAATTTAAAAGTTATCGAAATCAAAAAGAAAGTCGGACCACTGATTTATATCTCACGCGCATTCAATGCCGATATCGATAGTGTCGTAAAATATTTGATTTTAGTTTTTGTACTTGTGTTCGATCCTTTAGCGATTTGTTTAGTCATAGCAACAACTCAAGCCCTTGAATCACGAAAACATAAATCAGTCAAATTTGAAACTCAACATGCAATGTCTCCGGCAGTGCCCGTCGCAACTCAGTCAGTACAATCAATGGCTGAACCGTCTATTCAATCTGTGCCCGTCACCGAGCCCCAAATAGGAACTCCGGTTGTCGCAGAACAAGAAGAACTCATTCAAATGAACTATGCTGACGATCCTCAAACAACGACAGACTCAGACACTAAAGAACCTAAAGTGGTTTAACAGATATGTCGGCTGTTAAATTCCTTGAGCGTAAAGGAGTCATTCAGTCTTTCGGAGCTGCTCTCTTAGCTGCACCATTTGCAAATGCCTTGATGTTCATCGTATTACAGAAATCTCAAAAAAATTTAGCTGTGCAAAATTTAAGTTTTTGGAAAGTCGTTACCAGCGGAACACCGCTTCATTATACATTGGCGATTTGCAGTTTAATTATTGGTGCCGTCATGCTGACGGGTTCAAAAAAAGCATGGAGCTTTGTTTTGGGTCTCCTTGGCGCACATATTCTGATCCAGCTCACTCACCTCGGAGAAAACATCAGGCAGAACTGGCTTTGGGGCGTCTTTTTTCTGATCAATGCTGGCGTTTTTATTTTCATTGCGGACCAACTCGTTTTCAAACTGAAAGTTCCAGAAAAAGCTTTACCTCCAAAACCAGCTGAAACTCCGCGGATTGAACCGCTCATTCAACCTAAAAAATTATCCCCTGTAGCGATCGGTTTTCGTGGTCATGGCACGTGGGCTGAACTCGTCGAAGTCGACAATATGCAAATTCAAGTTCGCAAATTCAAAGAACCTCCTGTAGACATCCAAAACCGCACTGTTGAGTTTAGTTTTAAAAAAGGTGTGACCTTAAAAGCCAAATACAAAAACCACGTTGGACCAGATTACTATTTTTCTTTTATCCAGATGAACTCCTCAGAATTTCAAGAGCTTAATCTTTGGATTGAAAAAAATGCGTCTTAAACTCTTTTTATATGTTTTATTCATTACCCAGGTCTGTTTCGCACAATCGACGAAACCCCCTCTTTGCGAAGCACCCTCTGTTCTTAAAAATACAAAGTCAGAAGCTTGTGAAATCTTAGTCCATAGTACAAAACTGGCACCGGCCATAAATTGCTCAGCACTGGCTTTAGGCTCTGCGATGTCATTGCTCCAATCACAGAGTCCGGCCACACTGGCTTCACTTGCGCAAAAATTTCCAAAATTATTTTTAGGTTCAATTCGACTGCTTCAAGGTATTAATCTGGTCGCCGTGCCCTTAACAATTTGGAGTATCACTTCGTTTGGTAAAGAAGCCCTCGACAACGATCGTAAATGTTTTGAAAATATCGAAGCAAAAACAATCGAACTGCAGCTTTTAAAACTGAATTCAGAAATGATGAGTGCTCACTTGCCCGATCTGAATGAGTTCGAAAAAAAACAAATTCAATTTCCAGATGAGTACTTGTCAGAAGCATTTATTAAAAATCTGACATGCCAACGACTGAGAGAAATCTCGGCAGAGCAAAAAAGAAAAATTGATCCTCTCATGGGAAAAGCTTTAGCACAAAACAAAGTGTCGCAAGACCCTCGCCAAATTTTACAAGCGGAGCAAAATAATATATTAAAGCATATCGACTGCTGGCCCATCGAGAAAAAAATGGATGTGCTTTGTACTGCTGGCAATGCTCTATTATTAGCAAAGTCGTTGAAATTAAAAACTCCTCAAAACTTAAACGATAGACATGCGCAATTTAGCAACGCAAGAAGTGTGCGCGAAGCGCTTGAAATCGAACAAAAAACTTTAACGATGTTAAAAGACGGTAAGCCAGTTCAATTGCAAAAATTCGACGGATCATCGATCAGTGAAGGCTATTTTGTAAAACTGGATAACGGCCTTGAAGGAATTTGGAAGCCTTACAAATCGACTCAAGTCAGTGCCGAAGCCGAAGTCGCCGCTTACAAAATTGATCGCTATTTAGGTTTAAACCAAGTGCCCGCCACAGTCTTAAAAACAGTGAACGGAGAACTCGGTTCACTTCAACTTAAAGTCTCAGGAACCATGCAGAAAACCGTAGAAAACCAACCTCACCAGTCGCAGATGTTTGATTACCTCATTAACAATTGGGACCGAAATGTTGGAAATTATTTTGTACGTAAAGATGGGAAAATGGTGAATATTGATCACGGTGTTGCATTCAGCCCTGACGTCTACTCCGAGGACTTCACGATGACAGCACAAGCAATTTTAAAAGAAGTGAATACAAACAAAATGTCAGTTGCAGCTGCTCAAGCACGAGTTGCGCCGTTGCTTGTCAGTGAAAAAACAGTTCAACAAATTCGACAACTCACACCTGAAAAACTTGTTCAACTGACACAAAAAGGACTCAGTGCCGAAGAGCGTACTGCTTTTGAACAACGCCGGCAGATAATTTTAAAAACTGTCGAAGATCTTGAAAAAAAATTAGGTAAAGATATTTATCCGGCCGGTCCGTCGAGTCCAGTCTTTCATTCGAATATGTAGGTACTCTACCCGCCCCGAATCAAATCATTCGGGGACAATGTTTTTAAGGGTCTTAATCCCCAATAGATTCCGACGACAGTCACCGGAATTAAAATCAAGACAAGTCTAAATACGGCGACATAATCAAATGAAATACCTACGCCGAATATCACTTTCATCACAACAGCCGCCGCGACGAAACTGAGTCCGACCCCAGAAACCAATGATAAACTGATTAGAAATAAAAACTGTCGACGCACAATTTGTACAACTGTCGTGTTTGCAGTCCCTAAAATTTGCAACAGATTCATTTCGATGAGACGGTCTTTGACCTGTGTATTCAGTAATACAATAAAAACGAAAACCCCGACAACCATCGACATATAAGCCATCGCTTGCAGTGCAATCGACATTTGATCAATGAAGACCAAACCACTTTCAACGGTTTGTTGTAAATTAATAATCGAAACATTAGGTAGTTTCTCAACAACTGTGGATTGATATTTTTCGATTTGTGCCGTTTGAATATTCGCAATCGAAGACAAAAAGACCTGGGGAGCATCTTCAAGGACTCCGGGTTGGAAGACGATGAAAAAATTCGGTTCAAAACTTGTCCACCGCACTTGTCTGATCGAAGTGATACGTCCTTTAATTTCAAGTCCTTGCACATCGAATGTCATCACGTCGTTTAATTTTGCTCCGACTCGCTCGGCATATTTTTTTTCAAGTGATATTTCAGGAATTGAATTCGGATCTTTTTCAGAGTCGTAATTTTTTTCGGCCCATTGTCCTTCGACGATCTTTTCAGAGTTTTGTAATTTAGACTTATAAGTTAAATTAACGCCACGATTACGGAAACGCGCTTCTTCTTCGTCTTCGCGGGTCGTAAATGCGACCTCAGATTCTGCTCGTTCATAATTTTGATCATTCAACTTTAAAATCCGCGACCGAACTAAAGGCGTAAAACTCAGCTCCTGAGAAAGCTCAGCCGTTGCAATTTTCTGCAGGGTTTCTTTTTGCTCAGGTTGAATATCGAATAAAAACAGCTTTGGAATTTGAGACGCAGACTCGGGTTTGATTTCGTTAATGATCGAAGATTTCACATGCGGAAGCAAACACAAAACCAAAATAGATAAACTCATGGTGATAAAAACTAAATCTGTCGCCTGTTGTCTGCGAATCATTCCAAGCAGTGAATATCGATTCACCCAATTCATTGACGGCAAGATGGAATTCAATAATCTAAAGACGATCAAAAGAAGTAATTTAAATACAAAATAGAGCGCGATCAAACCAAATGTAAATACCGATCCCGTTTTGATCGACTGACTTTGATAAACAGTCAGTCCCCAGAATGCAGCGACACAAAAGATCAACCAGAGCCAAAAGTATTTATTTTGAGCAGTGGATGTGATTTGAGCCTGAAACAGTTCTTTCGGCGATAATTGAATCATTTCGATCATCAAGGGGAGTGCAATCATTTGCGGAACAATCAGACTGATCGATAAAGTAATCCAAAAACTGTACGCACTAAATTCAAGAGTGATCGGCAGCTGATAACGACTTAAAGTTTGTTGCACAAAAGGTAAAATTAAAAAAACGACAGCGCTTGAAATCAAAAATGAAACAATAGACATCACTGTATTTTTTAAAACCTGAATTTGGATCATTTCGGCATTTTGCAATCCCAGCGTTTTATAGATCGCAATATTTTTTTTCTGCTCGATAAAAATCCAACGTAGCAAATACCCACCACACAAAAAGCAAAGACCCAAAGCCACCAAAGACACCAGGCCTAAATAATCTGTAAAATATTTTAAAACCGAATTTCCACCCTCTGAATCTTGGGTCGCCGTTTCAAAGCGAATGGTAGTATCGAGTATTTTCTTTGACAGCAATTCCGCAGTTTGCGCGGCCACAGCAGGCGTTGATAGTTTATAAAGAAATTGGTGATTGACCGTGCTTCCAACTTGAATCAGTTGAGTCTCTGGTAAATATTGAAGCGGAATATAAACGATCGGTGCAAATCCACCCGGCCGAAAAGTCCGTGTCGGATCTTTGGTGACCGTATCGCCCAGTTCAAACTCCGTTTGCCCGAGTTTAAGCTTGATCCCTGATTTTATATCCAATGGCAGCGTTAAATTCTGATCCAGCCAAATTTTTTTCTGATTTGAAAATTTCTGCTTTTGCAAAAATTCATATTCTCCATAGAGAGGGAACTTTTCATCAAATGCCACCACTTGAACCAATCGCGACTTTGTCTGATTCGATAACATTGCGAAAAAAGTTTTCGTTTCCGATTTATCAATAAATTGAAAATTCGTTTCAAGATTTTTGACGTCTTCAGGCGAAAACAATCGACGGGCAGAAATTGAAAAATCTCCACCCATAGTTTCTTGTGCTTTTGCTCGCGTCTGATTCAAAACGCTTTGTTGAAATATTTGGAGCAAGAGAAAGCCGACAATTCCAAACGCCAAATTAAAAACTAAGAAAAGCTGAAGCCGCGATTGTGCTTTGAGCTCTTGAATCGTAAAGCGTAATATTCGTTGAGCAGACTGTATCATGAGATGAACTGTCCTTGTTTTAAAATCAATTTACGGTCACAGCGATCCGCAAGGGCCATATCATGAGTCACAAGTAACGTTGTCGTTTTTTGCTGGCGCACTTGCTGGAAAAATAAATCCATCACTTTAGCTCCCGTTTCAGAATCCAGATTTCCTGAAGGCTCATCGGCTAAAAGCAATGTCGGTCGCGTAATGAGAGCCCGAGCTATGGCAAGACGTTGAGACTCTCCACCGCTCAACTCACTCGGTTTATGACCCGCACGTGATTTCAATCCCACATGATCAAGGGCTGTTAGAATGTCATCTGCTTTGTAGGGTCGATTTAGAATATCTAAAGGTAAAGCGACATTTTCAAATGCAGTTAAATGACTGACCAAATGAAACTGTTGAAAAATAATTCCGATGTTTTGCGCACGAAAGGAAATCATTTGCTGAGGTGTGAGTTTAAATATTTTTTGCCCTTGGATTGTGATATCTCCAGAATCGGCCCGATCTAGACCACTGAGAAGACTCAATAATGTTGATTTTCCGCTGCCCGAGGCACCGACGACAGCGACGATTTCACCCGTTTGAATTTCCGCATTCAAATTTTTGAGGATATTTAATTTTTCAGAATTAAGGCTGTAACTTTTATTCAGGTTTTCGATTTGAATCGACATATTAATCCTTTGAGTCTTTCAAGTAAGTTTTTAATTCTTTATACATATTCTCAGCGATGACTTGATGACCTTTTTCGTTAGGGTGAATTCCATCAGGCAAATTGAATTCTGGCTTTCCGGCAATTTGTTCGAGTAAAAATCCTAAGAGTGGAACTTTATTTTTTTGGGCGACACTTTTATAAACCTGCGCAAAGTCTTCGGTATATTGTTTTCCATAATTTGGGGGCATGTAGAGCTGACCTAAAAGAATTTGTATTTTTTGATTTTTGGCCCACGCAATCGTTTGGTTTAAATTTTTTTCAGTTTCAGCTGTTTTTAAACCTCTTAATCCATCGTTGCTACCCAGCAAAAGTAAAATCATATCGGGCTTGCTTTTCGATATCCATTTGATACGCCCAAGTCCTGATGCGCTTGTTGAACCACTCGATCCTGAACTGGTCAGCGTCCAATTTAATTTGTCGCGCTTGATTTTCTCTTCGATAAGCGCAGGAAATGCGGCTGATTGAGCAACTCCATAACCTTCGGTCAATGAATCCCCAAGAACAATTATTTTTTTTGGATTATTAGCCGCAAAAGAAAAGTTCAGATTGAACAAAACGAAGATAAAAAAAATTCCTATTATTTTCATAATAGGAATCTTACATGAATTTAATATTTAAAAAATTCTAAAATTTAATTTGTGTTAAATATTAGTAATTTCCGACTCCGCCGTAACCGCCACCGCCGTTACCACCGCCGTTACCACCGCCATCACGACCACGAAAGCCGCCGCCGTCACGACGAGGACCACGTCCACCGCCACCGCCACCGAAACCACCACGGCCTCCGCCGCCACCACCAAAGCCACCTTCGCGACGTGGGCCACGAGGACGATCTTCTTGAGGTTTAGCTTCAGAAACGCGAACTGGGCGTCCACCGATTTCTTGACCATCCATTTTACTAATAGCTGCATCAGCTCCAGCATCATCTTCGATTTCAACAAAGCCGAAACCTTTGCTGCGTCCAGACATTTTATCGATAACGATTCGTGCTGATATCACATTTCCAAAAGATGAAAATGCTTGTTGAAGTTCTTCGTCGTTTACAGAGAATGATAAATTCCCTACGTAAATTTTCTTTGCCATGATTTCCTCCGGGCAATTTTTTGGTTACAGCCCGGAACTTAGAACTCTAACAAACAGAACTCTTGAAATGAACACGGGTCTTATGTTTAAGGTTAATACGCCTAGATTTACAGACAATATTTTTTTTGCTGTGACCTAGACTTTGTGCAAGGCTTCAAGACCTTTGCACACAGTTATTCACATTAGTGGTGATGAGCATGTCCATGTAAACCATGAGCATGACCGTGCAGAACTTCGTCCACTGTGGCTTCGCGAACCAACATCACTTCGATATCAAAAACTAAATCCACGCCGGCCAATGGATGATTTCCATCCATCGTCACATGAGTATCTGAAATTTTTGTAATCTTCACAACTTTAGTGCCTTCGCCTAATTGCAATTGTAAATGTGATCCCACATTGACTTTGAGATGAGCGACTTCTTCTTTAGGAACTTCCATGACCATATCAGCTCGATAATCACCATAAGCCTCTGAAGCTTTGATCGAAATATTTTTTTTATCACCCTCAGCCATTTTTAAAATTTCAGCCTCAAGCATTGGAATAATTTGCTGACGGCCTTCTAAAAATGGGAGAGGTTGATTCGGTTCAGAAGCGTCTAATTGCTCACCTTGAGAGTTTTTAAGAACATAGTTAAAAGCGATTACGCGAGGGTGAGTTTTTTGAGTTTCTGTCATAGGGTTTCCTTCTAATCCGTTTATTTTAGGGATGAACCTAGACCACCAAGGGGAGAAATTCAACTTATATCAACTATAAGTATTTTTACTTAACGCTTCAGATTGAATCACAGTACAATATAAGTATGTTAGCAATGGACGCTATCGGTACAACGAGCAGATCCCAAACGCCAAATCTGAAGGCGCTCATCTTAAATGCCAGCTACGAACCTCTTCGCATCGTTTCATGGCAAAAGGCCCTTATTTTGTGGTTTCAAGATAAAGTCGAAATTTTAGAGTATCACAAGAAATATGTTCGATCTGTATCGGCGACTTTTGATCTCCCGAGTGTTTTAAGGATGAAAAAATACGTCAGGCCCAAACGCATTGACGGCGTTCGGTTTTGCAGAGACAACGTCTATATTCGTGACCAATTCACTTGCCAATATTGCGCAACCAAATTCGCTCCGAAAGAACTGACCATAGATCATGTTTTACCAGCTTCTCAAGGCGGGCCTAAAAATTGGACAAATGTTGTTACCGCGTGCAGAAAATGCAATCAGACTAAAGCGAATCGCACTCCAGAAAAAGCCAAAATGCCCTTATTAAAACCTGTTCGCGCACCCGCATGGCTTCCTGTCTTAGAGCATGAAGTTCCAGCTGATAAAGCGCCACCATCTTGGAAAGAGTATTTGCGATTAGTGAAATAATCTGGTTTTCTGCGCTGGATTGAACACCTTAAATAAAACTCAAATTTTAACTGCAACAGATTGTATTGAATTGCGTTCACGCGTGCTGCGACCTGGGCAACCCATCGAACTTTGCAAATATCCCGAAGATTCTTTAGCGTCGACGATCCATTTAGGAATTTACGAAGGTCCGAGGCTGATTTGCACAGGAACTTTATTACAAAAAAACTGTCCCCTTTTTCCTGAGTTCACAACAGCCTACCAACTGCGTGGAATGGCCACTGATCATGAGTTTCAAGGCCATGGTCTAGGTCGTGAACTTTTAGAAAAAGCCGAAAATATTTTAAAAAATAAAAAGTGCCCATTGTTTTGGTTTAATGCGCGCGAAAGTGCTTTTGGTTTTTATCTGAAATGCGGATTTGAATTGAAAGGGGATATGTTTGATATCCCTAGGGTTGGTCCGCACAAAATCATGTTTAAAAAATTACTTGAATGAAACAGCCGCTTCTGTGTGTTTCAATAAAATTTGTTCAATCGCTTTTGAGGCGTTGATGGGCGTGATTTTCAGTTGATCGGCGATAATTGCAAAAACTAAAACTCCGTTTGTAGTTTCGACATATCCCGCCAAAGCTTTTGTTTTCGCCAGCGTTCCCGTTTTTGCATAGACTTGGCCCAGTTTAGAAACTTCGGTCAATTTCCCCTCTAAAGTTCCAAATTGCTCAGGTTGTGCCAGTAGCTTTTTGAATGAATTATAGTTTTTATCTTTGATGATTTTTTCCAGCAAATGAGTTTCGATCCGAACAGTCGCCTTATTTAGAGCCTCGCATTTATCTTTATCCGTTGTGTTTAAACCACTTCCATTGACCGGGTGAAATTTAGAACTGTCTTCTAAATTTTTATAGTACTTTTTCATGATTTCAATGCCAGCGTTTAATAAAATTTTATTTTTATTTTCGCCGTCGGCTTGAACACCTTTTTTTTCTGCTACAGATCTCAACGCCGCATCAGCCATTACGTTGTCGCTTTTGTGCAAAAGTGTACTGATGTCCTCAATTGGATAACTTTTTTCCAGAAAAGCTAAATAGCCCGTAAAAATCTTTAATGTTGAAGCAGGTTTAATCGAAGTATTGATATTTAAAGCGGAAAGTACCGTCCGCTTTCCTTTTTTATCAATGAAAATAAATTGTGAAGCCCACTGACCGGTGCCCTTTGTTTTTGTCACAACAAATTTTTGTAATGCAGCAGGACCTAATGTACCTGCGGTGTCTAAAATCTCTGTTTCCGTATTTAATTCAGTTTCAGTCTGGATTTGAGTGAATTCAGCCGGATCTGAAAATTCAAATTTTTGATCCGTATCGCCGCCGGATTCAAAACGATCAATTTGCTCTTGCAAAACTTCGTCCGCTGTTTTTAATGCTAACTGTGCACTGGCAAAACGACTTTGCGTGATAAGTACAACACACATCAAAACAATTTTTGTGAATTTCATAGAAGCTCCTGAATTTGATTTTTATAAAATAAAATATTCATCACAACAGATTGATTCAAACAAGGATGTGTGGCTGCGCCCTGAATCACGCCGGAAGCAATGCCCAATAAAAAATATTTCCTTAACAGTGAGTCAAAATATAAGACCGGTCCACCCGAATCGCCAAAGCAAATTCCGCCTTGAGTTTGATCAAGAACAAAAGTGTTTTTCGTTAAATCAAGAACTGTCGCTGGTACAAGTTTTTTTCGCAAAGTTTGACTGTCGTAATCCTGCAAAGAACCAAGACCATATCCCACAAGAAGAACGTCTGTATTGTGTAAACGAATGGACGACGAAATCTCGACAGCTCTATTTTGCAACTCACTGGGCGTTTGCACTTTTAATAGAGCTAAATCATTACGGCCTTCGGCTTTAAAAAAACGAACACTTAGAATCGGCAAATCGATCACGTTTAAATCTTGTTCGTAAGTCGACCCCCGAAAAGAAATTGACATACTGCTCGTATCTGCAGAGACACAATGCTTCGCTGTTAAAATTTGATCTTTTGCAATGAAAACACCAGTGCAAACTTCCGAACTGCCATCAGCTGTTGTTGTTAAAATCATGGCGACATGCGACGCAACGGCCTCTGAGGAGTTGACGACTTTTCCATGAATGATCTCATTGAATTTGTTCGCTCTTGGATTAAGATCAGTGACTTTAACTAACTGATTTTTTTGACACGACATCAAACTAAATAAAATGAAAAATGAAAGCCACATTTGCATGCACGAAATGTAACTGATTTCACCTCGTTTATCTTATGAAAACTGCAACGAAACTTTTTTTACAGGCTTGTCAAAAGTTTTGACACTGTGTCTGTAAACTCCCATAATATCAACATGATCGTATCACTCACCCACAAGCTTTTAGTCAAAGAATTTACGGAAATTGTCTCTGAAACCAATGGAATCACACTGATTGATACTGTTGATCTGTTGCTTTCTTCCTCATTAAAAAACAAAAATCAAGATGCTTATCATTGTGTTTTTGAATTCAAAGCGCTGTTGAATGCCTTTGTGGCCAATGAAAAACCAATCCAAGATTTACTGAGTCATCCTTTTGCCTTAGTTCTTGAAGAGTTCTTTAAGCGTTTTCCTTTAAAATACAACGAAGAACATATTCATCTGACAGGATCTTTAACTGCAGAGTTTATTTGGGGAAAATTGAAACCGCTCCTTGAAAGCCATGATTCTGAAATTTACGAAAAGAAAATTAAACAAGCCTACGGCGACAAAGCTTGGCCGATTAAAAATGCCGAAGACGTCGATCGTTTGATTCGCCTCAAAGACACCGAAGGATTTTCAACGTATTTAAAAATCCTGTATCTCACAAAATTAATTTTCACATCCAGACAAGCGCATGCTGATGCAACGTACGCGATGGCTTCAGAGCTTTATCATAAATATAACGTAGGCCAAGTTCGACTGAAATTTTCACTCAGTCGCGTCACTGCCGACAGCTCTGAACAAATCCCAGGGATTGATGATGTGACTTCTGAAGATGTTGTTTTAGGTTTGTACGAAGGATTTGCTTTATTTCAAAATCAATATCCTGACTTTAAATTTATTTTATCACCCTCGTTTCGTAAAGAAGCTTCATTTTTCGATTCAGCAAAATACAAAACACGTAAAGATCATTTCGCAGCTCAAGTGGATGAAATCATTGATCTGACAGATCGCTATCCTGAACTGAAATCAGTTCTCAATGAAATTGATACGGTGGGCGACGAAAGAGAAATGTACCGGAAAGAGCATTTCTTTGAATTGCAATCGGGACTTCGCAAGTTACAATACAAAGGCTTTAAAATTCGTTCACATCACGGAGAAACCTGGCACACTTTGCGTCGAGGTATTCAAGCCGTCGATAATGCAATGAATATTTGGCACATTGATACTTTGGAACATGGAATCAGTTTAGGAATTAATCCAAACAGATACTTTCATGAATTATATCAACGCGTGATCAAACAGAACATGGAAAATAAACCAGTTTTACCAAACTCAACAGATTTTAAAGAATTGCATGAGCTTGACTGGGGTCATCGCAAAATGGTTCTGGAAAAGTTATTGCGCGGAGACACTCTCCTTGAGCAAGAACGAACTCAGTTTTTGAAAGCGAAATTTCATACTGCACGCGAAGTTGAACAGTATCAACATGACGTTTTGAATCGCTTGATTCAAAAAGGCGTTTCGCTGGTTACACTTCCATCATCGAACAATAAACTGACTGGAAAATTTCAAGATTACAAAGACCATCCCTTCTCATGGTGGGAAAAAAAGAATGTTCAGCTGGGTGTGGGTACGGATAACTATATCACTCTGAATACCAACTTTATTCAAGAAATGTTGATTTTGCTTTTAACAGATTCTCACAATTTAAAAATTACAAAACTTTTAATGGTTACAACTGGCGAAAATCGTCGACCTTATTTAAGTCAACTTTTATGGCGTATGCGAAAAGATATTCACAAAGGATTAGGCCCAGATGCTTTTTAATGACCAAATTGATAAAATCAAAAATACACGTTCATGGCGATTGGCTTTTATTTTATTTTTAGGATTCGCGAGTGGTCTGCCTTTGGCTTTAACCGGACAAGCGATGCAAGCCTGGCTGACCATTGAGAAAATTGATCTTACGACGATTGGTTTTTTTAGTTTGGTTGGTCTGCCGTACACATTTAAATTTTTATGGGCTCCGTTGATGGATCGCTTTGAGCCTCCGTTTTTAGGACGACGACGCGGCTGGTTGGTGCTAACTCAATTAGCGATTGCTGCCGTTCTTGTGATTTTATCGACAATTTCTCCAAGTCAAAATACAGAAACTTTTGCCCTCATAGCTGCTTTAGTTGCTTTTTTATCCGCGTCTCAAGACATTGTGATTGATGCTTACCGCACAGATATTTTAGGAGTGTCTGAACGTGGTGCAGGGGCCTCTCTTGGAGTTCTAGGCTATCGTTTAGCGATGCTATTATCTGGCGGCATTACTTTCGTTTGGGCCGATGCCAATGGAAACAACTGGTCGTGGTCAAAAATTTATATCATCATGGCCAGTTTGATGGCTGCGGCTGCTGTGATCTCACTTTTATTTTTACCTTCTGTCGCAAAAAATAATGTTGCTCCTAAAACAAATGCTAAAAATGATTTGATCGGATTTTTAGCTTTGATTGTGGCTGTTGTCATTGGTTATCAGCTCACAACCAAAGTGGCTTCTCCTGAGATTGAAAAATTATTTGATCTGACAATTGCAAATAATAAAAAATGGGCTGAATTAATTTCATTTTTCGTGGGCCTAGGAATAACCTTACCCTTAGCTTGGTTTGCATCACAGAAAGCAAAATTTGAAACTTTAAATACTTCACTTAAAAACTATTTTTCGATGCAGGGGGCAGTAAAGATATTAATTTTAATCATTCTGTATAAATTAGGTGATGCTTTCGCAGGAAGCCTATTGACTCCTTTTCTGATTAAATCCATCGGCTTTACCACTGCTGAAATTGGTGTCGTCAATAAAGTCATTGGCATGTGGCTGACGATCGGCGGAGCCATCCTTGGCGGAGCCATCATGATTCGCTGGGGACTGTTTAGATCCTTGTTTATTTTTGGCGTTTTGCAAATGATTTCAAACTTAGGGTTTTGGTTATTGGCTGTTTCTGGTAAAGGCGCTTGGGGATCATTTTCATTGCCTGCTTTTGACTTTGTGATTGTCTCGCTGAAAGAAGCCACACAAGTGGATTGGCTTTTATTGTTTAGTATTGGCAGTGAAAATATCACGGGTGGAATGGGAACAGCGGCTTTTGTGGCTTTCCTGATGGCTCTTTGTAATCAGAAATTCTCGGCGACACAGTATGCCTTACTTTCATCACTTTCCGTGATTGGGCGTGTGTTTGTTGGCCCTGTTGCAGGCGTTCTGACTGACACGATCGGCTGGAACCAATTTTTTATTTTTTCAACAATAGCGGCGATACCTGGCCTTGCAATGCTTTATAAAATGAAAGCTCAAATCATAAAACTAGAAACGCCAGACCTATCCAATTTAGCAGAGGATTAAAACCCGAAGTTGTCCAAATGTATTAGTTTGGGCAACTATATCCGGGGTGTAAGTAGCTTCTTTTATCTGACTCAGAAGATGGCGAGCGGAAATAATTTTTACCCTCTTCTAAAGAAAATTTTTGTAAGCAACCATTTAAATTTTCAAGAGATACATGGGACAATTGATCGTTATCAACATGGTACGACGTAAACAGATATGTTAAATCCATTGAGCCTGAGTTTAATTTACTGATCTCTTTTTCTCCGTCGACTTTAATTCCAGATTTTAATTGCTGATCATTTTCAACACTAAAAAATTGAATCAATTCGGCCTGTTTACTATTTTCATTAATTTTTTTAATCCATAAATTCACATGTGGTTTAGCCGCTGTCGATCGGCCTAGCTTTCGCACCTCTTCAGAGTATGAATTCATCAGTTGAGCCATCACAAACTGTCCTGTGGGCAGTTTTTCAAAAGACAATTCATGTGAAAACTTAAACAAAGTTCCACGCTCCGCTAAATACAATAAAAAATCTGTCGCAAAATCAAAGCGAGCGACATTTTCTTTTTTATCAGTCGATTTCTCCAATGTCGCTTGGACTTCGGAAGCCGAAGGAAATTCAAACTCTGTTTTGACGATTTCACGGCCAATATATTCCGCTAAATTCCCTTGGCAAGGCAGACGCGTTGATTGAACAACTTTTCCACGACTTTCAGATTTAACATATTGAATTTTTAAAACAGAGACTTGGTCCATGTCTTTTTGAATTTCAACAGAAGCGGCATCCCCTTTTTTGATTTCAATGACATGAAATTTTGAAAATAGATCTGGACGCGATCTGAAAATATTTAAATACACAGAAAGTTTCGATGACCAAAATGGCGTTTGAAATTGTCTGCAACGATTATCAATCTCAGTTTTTTCTGACTCAGCCAACGTCTCTGCAGGAAAATTGAAAAGAATTCTATTCTGTGCAGCCAACATCAATGATTGTTTCATTTGTGAATTGGAATAAACTTCTGACAAGGAACTTGGCATACGTAGTTCGCTCGAAATACAGCCGAACATCGCACAAACAAAACAAAATATAAAAATACGGAAAACAGCCATCGTGGCCTCCTTCAGTCATCCTGAAAAGCAGTGAAAATATGAACTTCAAGATCTTTGTTTATTTTAACTGTTTTTTCATTAAAAAAAAAGCGGCATCATTTTCGCTAGACGAAAGAGACGACCACTGTATTTTTAATTCAAAAATATGAACAAACGACCTGAGGGGGATTCAGACGTGTTTATAAGTAGATGCTCATTTTTTCAATCCAGCCTTTCGTCGGCAAATTGTGTCTGGCAGCGCAATTTTTGTCTCGTTTTTAGACAAGCTATTTTTCTTTTTTACAGCACCCTGAGTTTTGGATTGACCACGGAAACCCTTCCCACAAACATTTATAGTCCCGCCTTCCGCTATGGTCAGATCTCTGGTCTTGATGAGCACTACTCGGAATCAGGTACATTACAAAAATTAAAAGACCTTAAATCGATCGAATTTGATGCAAACACACTCTCGCAATTCAATACCAAAGCAAACGAGCTGATTTCAACACTCAACAAATTTGGCGTCTACAAAGCAGGCGATCTTTTTAATTTAGGAACACTCGAAATTGATACTAAACCCGAGATTAAATATTTTGCTGCTATTTTAGCGAAGGGTATTTCGGATTCATGGACAGTTGGAATAGGTCTTCCCGTCATCAAATATAGTAACCAAATCCGACTGACTCAAAAATTTTCAAACATGGAGTATTATAATCAGTTTCGTGGATTGTCTCCCGAATTAGATCAAGCTTTAGATACAGATTTAACCGTTGAAACACAGACTGCTTTATCAAACAAAGGCTATAAACCTTTACAGTCCACAGAACAGCAATTTCTAGGAGACCTTCAACTCGTGAGCTTGAAAAAAATGATTCAAACAACAAACAGCAGCTTACTTCATTTACTGACACTGACGTTACCGACGGGCCCGTCATATGACACTGATGATCTTGTGGCTTTAAATTCATTTCATGAATTTTCAATTGAAAACAAATTCATTTTTGCACGACAACTCGCTTATTTTTTAGAAATTGCACCGACGATTTCTGTAAAATACTTTTTACCTGAAAAACTGACGATTCGTGTTCCTCAAACTAAAGACGATATGTTGCCAGATCAAAACACGAAAGATGAGCTGACTAAAACTGCAGGACTATTGTTCGAGGCTGGCTTAAATATTTCAATTGCGGCGTCTGAACAACTCAAATTTTCAACAGGGTATAATATTTCTGAAAAATATCGAGATCAATATTCTGCCAGCACCAAAGGTGATTCTGATCTTCTTTCTGATCAGACTAATTCAAAATCTCAGAAAGTAAATGCTGAAATATCTTACTCAACAATTCAAAGTTATATGAAAACAAAAAAATATATGCCGTTTGTTTTAAGTTTTGCAGTTTTTGATACCTTCGCTGGTGAAAATATCGAACGACGATTGGGACAAGAACTGAATATGACTTTATTTTTCTAATGGGGCATTTATGAAGATGATGACAAATTTAATATTCGTGGTTTTAATTGGCGCACTCGCTGCTTGTGCGCCTAAAGCTGAAACAGTTGAGCCCAAAAAACCTCTGACTCCCGAATTATTATCCAAAGATGTCTCTTTACAAAAATTATATTCTCGCCCATTTGCATCGGTGCCTTTTGCGGTGAAAAGTTTAAGTTTGAATGAAAAAATGAGCCCTGAATCAATTCGGAATTTATTTGAAATAGGCTCACAGTTGGACGATCAAAATGCGTCTGAAAAAGCAGCCGAAGATTTTGAAAAAATAAAATCGAAAAGCTCATTTATTCAAAAAAACTTTCAAGATAGTTATTACTTACAATTGGTCGAAGAGCAAACACGATCTAAAATTAAAAACTCGGTATCTGCATTAGAGAAAAAAATTCTAGCAGATACTGAGAAAATTATCTCGCTGGTTCCGCAGATCGCAAAACAACAACTCACCCCCCTCACAAAAGATTCAACTTTGAAGGACCAACTATTAGCAACAAATCTATTCTTAAGTCAGCTTATTCAAAGCATTCTAAAGCAGAACATTTACCCTGAACTCAAAGAAAAAATCGTTGAAAATTTAAATACTCAATCATCTTCTTTTATACAAAAAGTTAGCTCTTTCAATGATGAGTATAGCAAAGTGATTTGGCTTTCGGAAAAACTAAAAATTTTAACCACTAAAATCACTGAGCTTCAGATTGAATTAGAATCTGAGACCATTGCATCCATGAATTCAGGACAACAACTTGCAATGTCGATTGATCAAATATCAGATCCCGCAACGGCCTTGCAGACATTAGCTCTCACTTGGCAAATATTAAGCATCGAGGAGCGAATTGAATATTTTCAGACTGCAAGTGAAAAATTGTATGAACTTTTCAATAAAAAAGAGGAAAAAGATATTGAATGTCTAATCCAAGGAAATTGCAAAGGCTTGATTTCAAAGCTTGTTCTGAAAATGGGAGTTTATCCTGCGCTGGAAGACTACGGCATACAGAAAATAAAAACAGATATCAATCAAGCAGCTATCAATTTTTTAAATCAGAAAATCAGCTCCATCGCATTCATTAAAATTCAACAGTTGCCGTTATCAATCCAAAATGAAATCCAAACAAGTGTTGAAAAAAACCTGAGCGGTCTGCAGAGCTTTCAGAAAAACTTCAAAAAGAATTTAGCAAGTGGTCTTAGTCAAATATTGAAAACAGAAAAAATTAATCTGTATTTGAAGAATAAAAACTTACAGCTAAATGATGAAGTTTTAATGATGACGAATGAACTTTATAGTTTACCCTATGTGATTCACAAACAGGCTGTCCAATTTAGTTTGATTGAAAAAGTATTGTCGTTGGTCAACTTTTCAAATCAAAGGAATTTTTTACTGAAAAACGGATTGACTGAGTATCTGAAGAAAATCCCCGAAATTTTCTTTTTGTCAGAAATTGAAAACTCTTTAAATGGTCAGTCGAATAATATTTTGAAAATTTCAGATCAGGCTCAAGCTCTGAAATTTTTAAGCCTGATGATTTCGGCTACAGCGGATTGGAAAAAAGGACCCTATCAGTCTGGACTGACAGAATTGACTGCTCAAAACTTAATTGCTGACTTTAATTCAGACCAACTGAATGACAAAGTTTTCCCGCAATTGGATTTGCTGAATATTTGTTTTTCAATGACCGCACAAGTTCTAAAGCAGTTTCAATCTGAAAAATCTTTAATTTATTTAATTAACAATCAAAACTTAAGAATTCCAATTCATCTGTATTTATCCGAAAAAAATCCAACCACTGTCGCCTTGGCAGCAGCTTCAGATCAAGTCAATAATCGAACCTTAAATAGAACAAAAGCTAAAGATATTGCCATTTTGATTGAAGCACTTTCACAATTTTCACTGTCGACATCTGGCTTTATAAATAGTCAAAGCGCTTTGCTGCAACAACCCGAAATTCAAAATCAAATTCTAGCCGCACAAAAAAACATTGATTTGCTGATTTTAACACTCGCTAACTTTATTTCCTCACAAATGATCGGACCGGAACATTTTATTGCAGATTCATATGATTTTGAGACTCAAACTCTCACTGAGAATTACAGTCTTGAAAATCAAGTCCAAGCCATTCATTCCCTCGTATTGGCCTATGAAAGAACCGGAATTGATTTGTATCTTTTCTCGGCCAAAGAAATTTACTATGCACTCAATAACAAGTTTTATGATCCTGAAATTAAATTTTATAAAAACAAATTGATTGCAACAGCAGCTGACTCGAATCGTCGTGATGATGTCACCATGACCCTCAATCATCTGCTACCACTCAGAAAATACCTTTCTTTAACTAGTCAGATTCAATTTGATCGAATTTTCGAAAATTGGTATGTTGCGACTTTATTATAAGTGAGTTAAATTTAGTAAATGAAAAAATACTTAAATATTCTATTTTATGGGATTATTGCTCTGTTCTTGATGACCAAAATTCCAGGAATGTACAAAAATTTTTCCGCGCAAAATAAACCGGCGCCGATTGCGACATTAAAACGTCTTTCAGGTGAAGAGATTGGTTTTCCAATTCCGAATCAAAAGACGATTGTGGTTTTCTGGGCCACGTGGTGCGGTCCGTGTAAAGTTGAGCTTAATCGCTTGAATCAGATGATGGCTGAAGGCAAAATTAAATCGAACCAACTTTTAGCAGTCAGCATCCAAGAATCCGCTGAAACTGTGAATGCATTTTTAGAAAAAAACCCCTATCAATTTTTAATCGCATTAGATGAATCTGGACTTATCGCTGAAAAATATAACGTTCAAGGGACACCGACGATTGCTTTTCTTGATGAATCTGGAAATGTGGATTGGCTAACAACAGGATTAAGTCCAACTTTAGGATTACGAGTACAAAATTTCTTAAAAAATTAAGGACCCGATTCAACACTGTTATACAAAACATGTGTATTCATCATAAATTTAAAATCACCTTGAATTTGTGCTGCAGTTCTGACTGAATTCACAATGCGCACTTCATCAAGATACCCGTTGTAATTCACAGGCGATCCACCAGTGTCACCAATCTCACCGAGTAAATCGAAATACGTCGTTTTGTTTCCTGTTTCAGAAGTTGCTGATCCGTTTTGTACACCATTGATATAAAAGACAACAGCACCACTGGTTGAGTTTCTTGTGATAGTAACATGTCGCCAAGCATTGTTGTTTACAACGAAATTTGATTTTGCATTGGCTCCATTACCTGCAGTGACACCAATAAAACCTGAACCATCAATCCAACCGTAGAAAATATCATTCCCACCTCCAGACTGCTCGACTCCTGTAATTCCTGGGGCTTGCCACATCGTATTGTTTCCTGTTTGTGTCGATCGCATCCACGCTGAGAGCGTACTTGAAAATCCGAGTGATGCTGACAGATCTGAATTCACATCGACCGCATCAGTGGCTCCATTTAAGTTCACAGAATAACCAATTTGCCCTGTAGATCTTGTTGGTGAATTTGTAGCTGTTCCATTTCGCGCACTCGTTGTTGAATCCAAATACTGCGGAGCAGTTCCTGTTGGGTCTTCACCCAAATGCCAAACCGACCAATAATTTGTCCAGACTCCAGTTCTATTCTGTCCATCACTCGCAGACGTATTATTGTAATACATATAAAAATAGCCCGCTGTTGAGGATGCTGCAATAGAAGGAATTCTAACCCATATTTCAGAAGTTCCGCCTGAACTCCAAGTGTCAAATTCATGATTTATTTGGGTCACATCGTCTGAAGCCACAAATCGTACATCTGCCCCGTTGGCTTGAATATCTGAATAATTCACAATCGAAGATGTTAATTTCACAAGGACAGGTTGATCTGTAAATGCTGTTGCTTGGTCTGAATTATTGATATCAATACGAATTCTTTTTGACCATGAGGCATTCCACCAAGTTAATGACGAATTAAAATTCACCGATTTATTTGAGGTTGTTAATCCCGCTGCAGCATCCGTTGCAGTCAATGTTGCCGTTTGAATTGTCGCATTTTGCGTGTAAACTGTTTTTGAAGAAGTTCCGGACAAAATCGTCGTCGAAGCAATCGATGCTGAACAACCAGCATCTGAAAAATAAGTATTTGCCCCTGTCGTTGTTAAATTTACGGTGACCGTAGAGCCCACATTCGAATTAAAGTTATTAGCATCGACAGAATAAATGGGTACAGGCGTACATGTTGTTGTTTTAATTGTCGGTGAAGGATTAATAAATAATTTTGTTGGAGCCGTCGTGATTGTCACATTTTGTGAAGCAGAAGTCAGACCTGTTGCTGTGGCCACAAGAATACCTGTTTGATTTGAAGTTGTGCTTCTAAAGTAAATGGTAATAGAATTCGTCGAGGCCGCTATTGTTGTCGTCGTGATTGTCGTCGAACAACCTGAATTTGAATAATACGTTCCAGCAGCGCCGTTATTGAATAAGAGCGACGTGACTGAGGTCGATGATGCTGTCGTTACTGGATTTCCCGCATTATCTTGACGTTGAATTGTCACCGCATTGCAGTCATTTACTTTCATAAAACTTGGAGTCGTGATCCAAGCCAATTGTGTGGCCGTATTCACAAAAGTGGCCGTGATAGGACGAGTTGTCGATACAGTTTTTTTATTCACATAGTTAATTTGCAATGTATCAGTCACAGTGCCTGTGGATGCACGATTGGCCGTCACAACAACAGTACAAGACGCAGAACCACTTAAAGACGTCGAACAAGTTCCACCAGTTCCCGGATAAGTACCACCTTTAAAAGTATAAGCAGCATTACCGAATGCAGCTCCGGCCATGCCGTTGACAGGCAAAATTCCAGCATTGGTCACAGTGAAAGTTTTGTCAGTCGCGGTACTGACGTTGATCGACCCGTAATCGTAAGTTGTAGCATCAGAAATTGATAGAGTGGATGTATAACCACTCCAAAAAGAAAAAGGTATAAACATCTGTGCGGGGACAGAAATAGAAAGAAAAAATAAAATAAAAAGTATTTTATTTTTAGTGATTAACATAATTCAAAGAATCTCCTGTTTCCCCAGCAATATCACCTAAAGAATTTTCCGTAGAACCATTCAATAAAACTCCGTTCACTTGCCCAGCAGTACCAGTTCGCGCTCGGCCAAAACATTTTATGCGATCATTGGTAAATAAAACACATATAGAATCAAGATACGATTGAATTTTAGATGGCACAAGCCCCGTTCCAAATGCCATTGCAGCCGCTGTTGGAGAAGTGACATTCGTCGTGTTCCCTTTGAGCTGTTGCCCATAGGTATTAAATCCCCAACACTTAACAACATTCAAAGTATCCATGGCACATGCAGCGCGTCCTAAAGAAAACATCGTCGAAAGTGTCCCAAATCCTGTGTTCATATTGATCGAAGCTATAGCTGCCATTTCGCCACCAGCATCACCGATTGCCGAATTGGCCCCTCCCGTTGCTCCTTTACCGACTTGTCCTTGGTTATTTCGCCCCCAACAAATCATGGTGTTGTTATCACGCTTTACACAAACAGTTTCATAGAGACCGATGATATCTGTTGCCGTACGACCTGCACCGATATTAACGACCGCCAACGAATCACCCATTTCACCAGCACCGTCACCTAAATCATTGGTTGAATCTTTTCCTAATTGTCCTCGCTGATTTTCGCCCCAGCATTTAACTGTTCCATTATCGAGTAATGCGCAGACGTAATCCAACCCCGCAACAATTTTAGTCGCAGTTCGACCTGTTCCTAAATCTATCGCCGTAAGATTATCACCCATTTCATTCGCATTATCGCCTAATGAAGCAGTGCTCCCTTTACCTAATTTTCCCGATGAGCCACTTCCCCAACATTTCACTGTTGAATTATCCAAAAGTGCACAAGTATGTGATCCACCAGCAACGACTTCAACAGCTGTGCGACCGGTTCCTAAATCCACAGGTAATAAATTATCACCCATTTCATTCGCATTATC
>JBPOIE010000012.1:0-5392 GCA_052034855.1 Bdellovibrionota bacterium
GCATTGCCATCATTGTCATGGAGGTGCGAATTTGTTGAAGTAAAGAAAAAACGCTCTCTAGATCTTAAAATTCAACAACAAATTTGTTAGGTAATTATAAATACCAACAAGACATGCAACCAAAACCCGGGCGACTATGTAGTTGATGCTGAAAACTTCAACAAGTATGGCCATGAGAAGAATAATCAAGATGAGGCCTAGAATTGCAATTACTAAAAAATTGAAATATCCCTCATGCATGTCACGAGTGGTTTCGTGGAAAACAAATTTTCTACTGTAATGATAGTTCAACGTGACGGCGATGATAAATGATATTCCGGCAGATATGAGATAATTTACGTGCAGAATTTCAGTTAAAAAATAGATTAGAAATAGATCAATAACGAAAGTTGAGAAACCGACGAATGTGTATTTTACAAAACGGGACAGATGTTTCTTCGTGGCTTGTAATGTCATGTTATTTGTTTCTTTTAACAACAATAAATGTTCCAATCCATGAACCAATTGCAAGGGGAATCAAGTATAAATAATTTTGCACATAATTTAGAACACCAAACGCAATAATGAAATGCATCAGGGCTCCGGTCGTTGCTGCGGCAAATGGTTTTTTCTCTGCCACCCGTAAAGTATAATATGCATACATTCCATCTACGACAATATACGCGATGAAAATAGCGACAGCTATTTTGAAGTCAAAATTTGAGATTGAGGTGGCCAGATTCATGTAGTGATTATATCAAAACACCAGGCTTTTGTTTATCGATTAGTTTTTTCCTGCTACAGATCTCAAGATTGAATTTATTTCGGCATTAATAACTTGTGCATCGAGAACTTTTCTTAGATTATTTATCTGTTTCGGTAAAATTTGTTGGCCACAAAGACTCTTCACTCTTTCGACAACCTTATCCATATCATCGAATGATATTATCATGTTTCCAAGCCCCGCATTTTTTAGTATCTCTGCGCAGCCCATATTTTCGCTAACCAATACCGGAACTCCCATGCAGGCCGCCTCGATGGGAACATTTCCAAAAGTTTCAAAGTGGGAAGGGCAGATAATTAATCCCTGTGCCGAGTAGAATTTCGTGATCTCTTCATGATTCATGGACGATAGACGATTGATCGACTTGGGCATGTTTTTTATCTTTGCTTCGCCCGTAACGAAGGACGCTTCATGATGCCAGTCACTTTTCAACAATTTTTTGTGAATTTTAAAAAAAGTTTCAAAGTTTTTTATTCGATCCCATCTACCAACCGCAGCAATTCTTCGTTCTGTCGTCCAAAGTGTGGAGTCGTTTGCCGGTAAGTTAATTGGATTGGGTACAATTGATGATCTCTTTATTTTTTTCTTTATAACTTCCTTCTCAACTACTGTCTGACAAAGACGAGAAGGAAATATGAAATAGCTGACAGTTTTTTGGAAAGATTTCTCAATTTCATTAAAGAATTTTCGCGCTTTATTTTTTGTATTTTCTGTTTCTTTTGTATAAAATGCCCGCATACCTTAAAACTATTGGTATTTTAAGTTCGTGGGCGGCAATTGAAATCAGCCAAGGCATGTAATATGTACCATTAAGAAAAACTACATCAGGCCTGTCTTTTTTAAAAATACTTTTCACTTCATTAATAATAGGACGATATTTTTTTATTAAATCCGCAAGAGATTTGGAGCTATTGATAGCCTTGTTTAGTGGGATATCGTGCATATTTACGATATGATGATGAAACCAACCAGGTGAAAGATGATTAAAAGCTGTAGAATCTCTTGTGTGTCTTTTTGAATTAAGTTCAATTCCAATTACTCCTCTACTTTTATTGTGTAAGAAATTCAAAAAACTAATGTTGGAGGTTGTGATCCCGCCCAGAAATTCTCTAGTGACATTTGTTGCTATTCTCATGTTTATGACCATATCATGTTATTTGCGGACTGTAAAACCCGCTTCGTGTTACATGCTGAAATTGTTATATCAGTAGCAATTATTTTTAGTGTATAGCGAAGAAAGATGGTAATATGCTTAATATGAATAAAACAATATCTGCGACATTAATTATTGGAATTTTAGTTGGTGGAATCTCAATTGGTATGATATCAAATTATAATAAGGAAAAATCAGATGAATCTATGCCTGGTTTACAAAGTGGCACACAAAACAAAAAAACGAATAAAGACAATTGTTTAGCCGATGATTGTCTGTTGGTTACTAATTTAAATTATCCAGTTGGAAAATTGAGTGACAGTGTAAAGATTTCACTGGACAAAGCCATTCAAGATGAATATAAAGCCAGATCAACATATGAGGCAGTAATTCAGAAATTTGGCTCAATCAGGCCTTTCTCAATGATAATCAGAGCTGAGGAGCAGCATATAAGCTCTTTAAAGGCAATTTACGATAAATATGGAATGGATATTCCAGAAGAGAATAAGCAACAAATAGTCTTACCAGAAACCTTGAGTGAAGTTTGTATGATCGGTGTTCAGGCAGAAATCGACAATGTAAAACTTTATAAAGAAGATTTGTTGCCAAGTGTTTCTGCGCATGAAGATATAGAGTTTGTATTTACAAATCTTATGAACGCTTCTCAGGATAAACACCTGTTGGCATTTGAGAGGTGCGCCAAGTAATTTTTTTATTGCTCCCCCGGTAGGGTTCGAACCTACGACCAATCGATTAACAGTCGATTGCTCTACCAGCTGAGCTACAGGGGAATATAAAGATATTAGCAGAAACTTTATAAAAATGAAAGTGTTGTCTTTTGTCCAAGATTCATATGACTAGGCGATACTTTCATTTCTTTCCAAAAATACTGTAGAAATGTATTCTACCGTCGTTTCTTCTCCTTAGTACTACTGTAATTGTAAATTTTGCTCTAATCTGTCTAGATAAGCCCCAATATTCAACAATGTTTTCTTGATAGTTTGTAACTCGATACTCAACAGGGGTCGACTGGGCACCAATGGTGTCTTTAATATACCTAAATAATTTAACTCTGGAGTAAACCTGCTTAATTGATCTGGTCTTACCACCTTTTCTAATTAGATGTTTCAAACCAGCGTAGTTGAAATATATTTTCTCATTATTAATGCCAGGACAAAATAGATTTGAATTATCTGAGCTCATTTTTAAATACATCTTTTTAATCTCACTGTATTTTTTTCATCTATACAATTATACGGAAGCGACATGAAATTCCGTTAAAGATTTTGTAAAGTTTTTTCTTGACATAAATGTAAATAGGAATATCATTAATTTATGACTTGTGGGGCAAAACCCTCATCGGCTCAAGCTGATAGCAAGCATCAAAGACTTCCCGAAAGGGGAGTTTTTGTTTGTTTCAAACATGCTAAAATTGATTCATGTACATCCAAGTAAAGGCAAAAACCGGCCAGCGTGTCGAATCAATTGCCGAAACAAAACCGGGGAGATTCGAAGTGTCAATCAAACAGAAGCCAGAACGCGGATTAGCGAACAAACGCATCTTAGAAATGGTGCGGGAACATTTTGGTGCTTCTGCAAAAAATGTTAAAATTATAAACGGGCATCATACGAAGACGAAGCTTATTAAAATTGAAGAATAACAAAATCACAAATGGCAAATTTGAAAATAAATATTCTAGGAAAAAATATCGAACTCACCGATGAATTAAAAAGTTTAGTAAATGAAAAAGCAAAACACTTCGAGAAATTTTTGCCAGTGGCGCCCGATGAGGAGGTTTTGCTGAACGTCGAGCTCGAGAAAACTTTATCACATCAAAACAACGGAAAAATTTTCCGCGCAGAATACAATTTAAATTACAAAACATATTTCAAGCGTGCTGAATCAATCGAGGATACAATGCCCGCAGCAATCGAGGTTGGTGCTGACGAAATTGTTGCTCAAATCAAAAAAACAAAAGAGCGCACAATCGGACGAATTCGCAAAGGAGCAAACACCGTTAAAAAGTGGCTTAGATTTGGTCGCGAATAAAACCTTTCTTGAAGTCTTCGTAAGACATTTCTTTTCGCCCTTCAGGAATTACATTTTTAATAACTAATTTACTATCAACGAAATCTGCATCGAGAACCTTGATGCGGATTTCTTTTTCACCATGTTTGATGAAGAAAAATGCGCCAGGCCATGGATTGTATGCCTTAATTTTTAGAAAGTTTTCTCTCGCGTCGCCCTCGAGATTAATTTGCCCATCCTCCTTGATCATTTTTTTTGTGAAAGTTGCAGCGGTGTGGTTCTGCTCAGTTGCTTCAATATTGCCGCTGACCCACTCTGGAATTGCGTTTGCTAAAATTTGCCCACCCAACTGCGCCATTTCGTCTTCAATTTTCTGTCGCGTTGTCCATTCTGTGAAGAAAACCTGTTCCTGTCTGACAATGGGTCCATGATCCATTTTGTCATCCATTTGCATAATAGTAACGCCAGTTGTTTTATCATCTGCGAGAATCGCACTTTCAATGGGTGAAGCTCCTCGATATTTCGGCAGGAGAGATGGGTGAACATTCAAAGTTCCTTTTGCTGGAATATCTAAAACTGTTTGCGGAATAATTTTTCCGTATGAAGCCAGTGCGAACAGATCCCATTTTTCTGAATCTAGTTGCGCAACAAATTCAGCGTCTAATTTCTCTGGTTGAACATAATTTATAGAATTTTTAACCGCCCATTCTTTTACTGCAGATGCATGCATTTTATTTCCACGGCCGCTCGGTCTATCGGGCACAGTTACTATTAGAGAGGGAACTAGTCCTGCTCGTTGCAACTCGTCCAAAACCCCGACACTAAATTTATCTGTACCAAAAAAAGCGAATTTTATTTTCATTTGTTTGTTTCGAAATTTAATTCTCGCACGTTTTTTGCTTTATCAATGAAAAGTATTCCATCGAGGTGATCGATTTCATGCTGGAAGATCTGAGCGAGCAGGCCTGTTCCTTCCATTGTGAATTTTTCTCCGCGGTCATTGTATGCTTCGACTGTAACACGGCTCGCGCGTTTAACTTTTCCATAGAGAGGTCGAACTGAGAGACAGCCTTCCTCCATTCCTTTGCGATCCTTGGACATGAAAATAATTTTCGGATTTATGAAAGCTGTTTCTTGCGGCCCTTCAACTTTAACAATTGTAAAAACATGCGGATTAACCACGAACATTCTTTTTGAAATGGCAATTTGTGGTGCAGCGAGCGCAACACCGTCATGTTGTGAATTCAAGGCTTCACGCATATCAGCAAGCTCATTCTGTATCTTTGCCTTCGTAATGTCAGCCACGGGAACATCTTTGGCGATTTGGCGTAGAATTTTGTTTTCCTTTTGAATTATCTCTCGCATAATTGATTTTAGTATGCCATAAAACAGCGTAAATACAAGATTAAATCACGCTTTGTGCATCAATCTCAACTTTGTACTGTGG
>JBPOIE010000059.1:0-2537 GCA_052034855.1 Bdellovibrionota bacterium
GTCAATCTTACTTGCTTTTTTGATCATGCGAACTGTATCAGCAAGTTTTGATGATTGACCAACCAGACCCACTGAAGAAATCAAGTCGCGGTTTGAAGCATTGGTGTTGTCGTCAGTGTGAATAAAAACTTCAGCTTGGCTTTTCCACTTTTCACAAAGACTTCTAACGATTCCAGAAATAACTTCGCCATCTTCGTCTTTGTCGATAAAATTTTTAACACCAATCTGGATGGACTTTTTTAAAGCCTCACGAGTTTGGTCAGCCGACAGAATTGCAATCTGCAAATGCGGATTGATGGCAAACATCTCTTGCGCTGTTTGCAGACCGTCCTTCGGCATGTGGTAATCAAGAACGATAGCCGAAAAATCATTTGGTCGTTGCCGAACGATCTCGATGGCTGTTTCTGCATCTTCTTGTGTTTGGATTTGAAAGTCTGAATCACTCGACAGCAGAAGTTTGGTTACTTCCAAATCTGCTGGCTCGTTATCGACGACTAAAATTTTATAAGTCACTGGTTCCCCCTGTAATCTCAAAAGCCTTTAGAGCAACGGGTAAGCCAGCTTGGGAAAATTGAGATAAACCCCTGAAATTACTGATAACTATTTAATCCATGCCTTTTTGTAAGGCAATGAAAACAGCGCTTTTGTTCGTAAGTACGGACAGGAAAAGTCAGAGGTATTGCTGGAACTAAGAACAAGTATTTATATTTACAGAGAATTTTTAAAAATTGAACTGTGTTCGTAAATACGGATGACCCGTGTAGGAATTACAACTCGCCAAAATTGCAAGTCTTTCCCATAGTCTATAGCGGCGTTAAATACTGACTCTTTTGTTTAGGGCTGCTACTTTCTCGCTGAAATAAAAGAGAATTCTACGCATCTGTTGCTAGCAGAAAATTTCAATCAGTTGCGTATTGGTCTTAGTTTTCGCATGTGGCATTGTTTAAAATTATATTTGATAGCGGAGTTAGTGCTATGGAAGAAGTCTTAGGTTTAATTCAGTCTAAAGGTAAATCATAACGATGAAAAATGTAAAAATCGTTCATGACCGTCTAAATGATCTAGCCAAAAAAGACCCCATCTTTGACGAGGAAATCGGACTTTATAGATTGCGAATAGGCGTGCCTTTAGCAAGAAAATGTTTAAAGCCAGATTACAGTTTCATCTCAAAATCAAAAGAAAATAACCTAACGGCTTGGAATGAAGTGTGGAATTCGTCAAATTTGTTTGAAGCCAAAAGCCAAGCGATTTATTATTACCAATACAAATCATTAGATCAGAATGAATTTAAAACAATCGCAAATTGGGTAAAAAACTGCACTTGCTGGGAACATAGCGACGACATTTCTAAAATCATTGCTCAAGTGACAGAAGAACATCCTGAATGGACTCTCGATATTTTAAAAAAATGGGTAAAATCAAAAAACAATTGGCAACGAAGGCAGTCTCTGGTCGGCCTTATTGAATATGCTAGGAAGAGAAAAAGCTTTTTGCCTTTTAAAACTTACATAGAAAATGTTCATCATCTTCTGAATGATACAGATTACTATGTTCAAAAAGCTATTGGCTGGACCTTGCGTGAAATTTACAATGTATATCCAGAGGAGTGTTTAAAGTATAAAACTAAACACTTAAATTCTATCAGCTCTATTGCATATTCAGCCGCCACTGAAAAATTAAAAAAGCAGGATAAAGTCAGGCTTAATAATTTGAGAAAAAACGGCAGAAATAAATCTAATTTTGCTAGGGAACCAATATGATAAAAAATCAATTTAACAAACGACTGGAACTTTCAAATCAACTCTATATGGACTTGGTCGCTCATGTTCCTGAGAATCTTTTGGAGAGTAAGCTGGTAGATTTACCTTCCAATACAATCGGCCAACAACTTTGGTGTGTTATTGGCGCACGAAATAGTTATTTGAAGGCTGCCAAAGCTGGTGCATGGCAAGGCTTTAGTTGCCCACTTGCTTCTGATAAAACAGGCAACAGACAAGCCGTTAATGAAGCATTGGTCTTTACTGGTAGAGAAGTTAAAGATTTTTTAAATGAATCGAATGATTTTTCTGAAACGACTATTAAATTTATTTTTTATCTGTTGTAACATGAGGCCCAACACCACGGGCAGTTGGCGCGATACCTTTATGGGTTAAAAGTCGGAGTTCCCCAGTCATGGAAAGATAGATACCATTTTGATTAGTGAAGCCCTGATTTGAATTAAGCCTCTATTAAAGTCAGAATTGGGGTCACTTGGCTTAAAAAGTGGCCCTTTTGTTCAAATATTGGTTTAGTCCGTCTGATATCCAATTTATTCGTTTTAAAGGCTCATTGGTATTGGGCGAGGACCACAAGATACGATTCCCTTTTAATCACCCATGCTACTGCAAAATTTGATTTTCCTTCTGCGATTTATTTCGAGATGAACTTTCTGAAGCGCTGAATTTCATATTTTCGCGGTTCAAAATATCTGTTTTTCAGAATTTCGATGGAAATTATCGTTAATCTGATGATATCGACTCAATTTTTACCTGCGATCC
>JBPOIE010000027.1:0-100954 GCA_052034855.1 Bdellovibrionota bacterium
TTGGCAGCGATAGAGCAGAAGCTCTATGCTGAAAAAATCAGCTGGAATGAATGCTTTTTAAAATGGACTTGATCGAAGGTTAGATAATCGACAGGTACCGAGGAAAAATATGAAAACGGATCTGAAAACAATTTTGATTGTTGGCTCTGGCCGGCTTGCGATGCATCTAAATTATTGGATGACGCTCCAAAATTCAGAAAATGTAAAATACAAAATTCTAAACTGGGACCGCGGACAAGATCCACACCTGATTCGTAGCTTTATTCAACATTCTGACTTTGTGTGGCTAGCCATTTCAGATTCAGCTCTTGTTTCATTCTATGAAAAATACTTATTAGGCTTTGACCATTTGAAAGTCGTTCATTTTTCAGGGGCTCTGCATGATTCGCGAATGATCTCAGCTCATCCTTTAATGACTTTTGGGTTAGAACTGTATCCGGAAGACATCTACAAAAAAATTCGATTTGCCGTTACAGGTTGCGACAAACTCACGGAAGCTCTGCCTGGTTTTGAGAATCAATATTTTCATCTGCCGGCTGATCAAAAACCTCTCTACCACGCACTGTGTGTTGTCAGTGGCAACTTGCCGCAGCTTCTTTGGGCGGAGACGTCCAAAGTCTGCCATGAAAATAAAATTCCATTTTCACCATTTGAATTATTGATGCGTCAAAGTCTTGAAAACTTTTTAACAGATGGCGAAACAGCCCTCACCGGCCCCTTTGCCAGACATGATGTGAGCACGATCGAAAAAAACAAAGCGGCATTACCAGAATCTCTCAAAAATATTTACTCCCAATTTCAGAAAGAGTTTTTAAAATGAAAAATGTCCTCGAATTTCAAACTAAAAAATCGAAAAAAGAAAAAATCACAATGGTCACTTGCTATGACTACGCTTTTGCAAAAGTTTTGAATTCGACAGCTATCGACACTCTTCTTGTTGGCGACTCAGTGGCTCAAGTCATTCATGGGCATACGAATACTTTAGCCGCGACAACAGCAATGATGAGTTTACACACCAAAGCTGTTCGTCGTGGGACTGATAAATTTATTGTTGCCGACATGCCCTTTTTATCTACGCGAAAAGGTTTAAAACACGCGATGGATGCCGTTCATCAGCTGATGGCTGCTGGTGCAAATGCATTAAAGATTGAGGGCTACAAAGGACACGCGGAACTTATACGTCATATTGTCGATTCTGGCGTGCCGGTCATGGGACACCTTGGCTTAACTCCCCAATCCATTCACCAACTCGGAGGTCCAAAGATTCAAGGACGAACTGAGTCTGGCGCTGAAGAAATTTTAAAAGAATCCTTAGCTTTAGAACAAGCCGGATGTTTTGCAGTCGTCCTCGAATGCGTTCCAGCAAAACTGGCGCAGAAAATTTCTGAATCTTTACACATTCCAACAATTGGTATCGGTGCTGGCGCTGACTGTGACGGTCAGGTTTTAGTTCTGCAAGACATGCTTGGAATGAATCCAGATTTTAACCCTAAGTTTTTAAAAAAATATGCTGATTTAAATTCCGAAATACAATCGGCAATGAAAAATTATGTCACAGAAGTCGCAAGCGAGTCTTTTCCAACCAAAGAGAACAGTTATGAGTAAACCTCTCGTATTTACATCTGTTGCAGAGTTTCGAAATTATCGAAATAGTATAACAGGCACTGTAGGATTTGTTCCCACAATGGGAGCTCTTCATCAAGGCCATGCAAGCCTTATGCAGCAAGCTGCGAACCAGAATTCTTTTTCGGTGCTGAGTATTTATGTCAACCCGACTCAATTCAACAATCCAACAGATCTTGAAAAGTATCCTGTGACTTTTGAGGCTGATATCAAACTGGCTGAAACCTGTGGAATTAAAGCTGTTCTTGCTCCAAAGTACTCAGATATTTATCCTGATCAATACCGCTACAAATTGACCGAGAATGATTTTTCAAAAATGCTGTGTGGTGCACACAGACCTGGTCACTTTGACGGTGTGTTAACAGTCGTTATGAAACTTTTAAATATCGTACAACCGAACAAAGCTTATTTCGGTGAAAAAGATTTTCAACAATTAAAACTCATTGAAGATATGGTCACATGTTTTTTTATGAACATTGAAATTGTTCATGGTAAAACAGTTCGCGAAGACTCAGGACTTGCGATGAGCTCGCGAAATCGCAGATTGTCTGCTGCAGGTCTCGAAAAAGCGGCTTTGATTTATAAACTTTTAAAGAATGAAAGCTCGGTCGAAAATATAAAAAAACAATTTGTAGAAAATGGTTTTGAAATTGATTATGTCGAAGAACGTGTTAATCGCAGATTCGCTGCTGTAACACTTGAAGGGGTTAGGTTAATAGACAATGTCGAACTCTAATTTGCCAAAATTTAAAAATATTTTAATCCTGATGAGTGGCTCTATCGCGTGCTACAAAGTATGTACTGTGATCAGTCAACTCAAACAAAAGGGCTACTCTGTTCAAGTTGTGATGTCTGAAGCAGCCCAGAAATTCATAGGTACTCCAACGATTGAAGGCCTTCTGGGTCATGCTCCGGTGACAGACATGTATCAATCAGGATCAGTGATGGATCATATTCATCTGGGCCGTTGGGCTGATTTGATTTTGATGGCCCCGGCAACTGCCAACACGATTAATAAAATGGCTGCGGGTCTTGGGGATGACTTAGTGACGACATTGTTTTTAGCTCACGATTTTCAAAAACCGTTTTTGTTAACTCCCGCAATGAACACCAAAATGTATTTGCATCCGACGACTCAGAATTCTTTAGAGTCACTCAAAAAAATGGGCGTCGAAGTTCTTGAAACCGCCTCTGGTGTTTTAGCGTGCGGCGAAGTTGGCTATGGCCGATTGATCGAGCCTGAATTAATTCTTAAAGAGGTTGAATCACGAATCCTTAACGTTGAAAAAATACAGACAACAGAAACTCCTCAAGTTCATTTCAAATCACGCAAAAAAGTCCTGATCACCTCTGGTGGAACACAAGAACCTTTGGACGATGTTCGCGTTATTACAAATAAAAGTTCGGGTCGAACAGCAGCAGCGATTGCTGATCAATTTATTTTATCTGGCTTTGACGTCACATACTTACATGCCGAATCTGCAAAATTGCCGCTGCTCGATTGTACAAAGAAAAATTATGTCACATTCAAGGACATTGAAATATCCTTAGCTGCTCTGCTGACAGAAAATCAATACGATCTTGTGATTCATGCAGCAGCGGTCAGTGATTATTCAGTCGCAAAATCTGCTGATGGAAAAATTAATAGCGATCAAGAAAAACTAGTGATTGAACTTGTTAAAAATCCAAAACTGATCGATCAAATTAAAAAACTTTCGCCAAAATCGATTCTGGTTGGCTTCAAATTAACATCGACAACTGATCATACTGCAATACAAAAAAAATTAGATGGTCTGTTTGAAAAAGCCCAATGTGATTTTGTGGTCCATAATGACTGGTCCACAGTCCAAACTGGTGCGTCTGTTTTTAATTTACATTCACGAAAAAATTCTCTCCACAATTTAAATTTAGATCACTTATCTATTGAGCTCGCTCAAATTCTACTTAAAAAGGAAGCTTTATGATTTTATCATTAGATGTCGGAAATACACAAATCTATGGCGGTGTATTTGATGGCGACACAATTTCAAAAGACGGCAAAGAAAAAATGCTTTTGTCGTTTCGTCGAAGCTCTAAACAAGGTTCGTCTTCAGATGAGGTCGGTATTTTTTTACGGATGGTCCTCAGAGAAAATGGAATTGAGCCGCAAAAAATCAAACAAATTGTTTTTTGCTCCGTAGTACCTGAAGTGATTTACTCTCTTCGTGGCGCGTGCCAAAAATATTTCAATATCAGTCCATTTATTTTGCAGGCCGGTGTACGAACGGGTTTAAAAATTAAATACCGAAATCCGCTCGAAGTCGGTGCTGATCGCATCGCAAACTCGATCGCAGCGACTCACTTATTTCCAAATAAAAATTTAGTCCTTGTTGATCTGGGAACTGCGACAACGTTTTGCGCAGTCACGGCTGAAAAAGACTATTTAGGTGGCTCGATCATTTCTGGACTTAAACTCAACATGGAATCTCTTGAGGCAAAAACAGCAAAATTGCCATCTGTCGAGATCGTCAGTCGCGACCAAGTTTTGGGACAATCCACTGTTGAAAGTCTACAATCAGGTTTGTTTTATGGACATTTGGGAGCCATGAGAGAAATTATTACTCGTATTTCAAACGAGTGCTTTCGCGGTGAAAAGCCACACGTGATCGGAACTGGTGGATTTTCTTCATTATTTGAAAAAGAGAAAATATTTGATTCAATTATTCCCGATTTAGTTTTAAAAGGAAACTTAATCGCTTTAGCTATGCAACAGGAGAACAAAAAATGAAAATAGATATGTTGTATTCAAAAATTCATCGCGCGACTGTCACCGGAGCAGATTTGAATTACGAAGGATCAGTTTCTATCGATCTGGCTTTAGTTAAAAAAGCGAAAATGTACTTGAATCAAAAAGTAGATATTGTGAATTGCAACAATGGCGCTCGATTTTCGACGTATATTATTGCTGGCAAAAAAGGTGAGGTTTGCCTCAACGGAGCCGCTGCTCGTTTGGTTCATAAGGGTGATAAAGTCATTATAATTGCCTATGGCTCTGTTGATCTTAAGGAAGCTCAAGATCACAAACCGACAGTTGTTTTTGTCGATGATAAAAATAAATTCAAAGAGATTCGTAAAGAAAAAAGAGCCCATAAAGGTGGGCTCAATTAAGAACTGAATATTTAAGATTCGCTTATGCTAAGTAATTTGATCTTTGAGCTGATCGAATCAAAACTTTCCACATTTTCATATTGGCTTGAAACTCAATTTGCGCAAGTTGCATTTCTGCTTTGATCTGATCCATTTTTTCACGACTTGCAACTTGGTACTCTTTTTTCAATTGCTCAAAACGAATTTGCGATTGAATAATTCGTTCATGAAGTGGATTTAACTTTTCTTCGTAAAATTTTGACTGATAAAATTTTTCAGTCTCTGTTTGTAAACGGGCACGTAAGATTTCTGAAAACTGAACCGTTCTTAATTTATTCGCTAAACCCACCAGAGCTGCTAACTGAATAGACCATTTTGTCGGATCCCAATGATACCAACGAATTCCATTACGGTAATCAATTTGAAATTTATGATGGAAGTTATGATAGCCTTCTCCGTGAGTTAAAACGGCAACAATAATGCTGTCTTTGGCTGTTTTTTCATTCGAATACGGCGTTTTACCCAGAGTATGACTTAAAGAATTCACTAAAAACGTTGATTGCTGAGTCATAAATATACGAAGGCCACCCGCGATCACTAAACCCAAAAAGGCATTTCCTAAAACTGCGCCTACGATTGTCGGCAAAACATAACCGACTCCAATAGACCAATATCCGTAGTAATTATGTTGATTCATAACCCATTTGTTTTTTTCAAGATCTGGAGCAACGATCGGAAGACTGACGGTTTCGTCCTTCATCATCCAACCCATGTGAGCATGCCAGAACCCACGATTAATTGAATAGGGATCACGGTCTGTATCTTCGTATCTGTGATGAATGCGGTGATCACTTGACCATTTTAAAGCCGATCCTTGAAATGCCCCAGCACTGATGAAGAGTAAAATATTTTGTAGAATCGGATGGGCTTCGAATGATTTATGTGAAAATAATCGATGATATCCCATCGTGATGCTTAAGTTTGTGAGCACCCCAAAAACTAAACCAAAAATAGACACCCACAAAACTTCAGATCCAGTGTATTGATTTGAAAAAATCAAATACATAACTAAAGCTGCAATTGAAATCACTGGATTTAAAATTAAAAAAAGAGTCACAGACCAACAGATTTTTTGTATATTTTTAGACATAATTAAGCCTATCATGTCTCGACTTTTTTGCACCTAATATGTGAGTTCGCTGCTAAACGTAAGACCATACGATCTCGTTTCAGAACTTAATTTATTCGCGTAATAATACATTCCGAACGCAGAGCGTGACGCTTTATTCAACCAAGAAAATCCAGTCGAAACGTAGATGTTTTGACCGAAATATTTGATCTCTTTGGTGACGACATGAGATAAACCGCACATGTATTGGTACCCCGAAGCTGAACTTAATTTGTACCCGAAAGTTTGCGACCAATCATAAGTATGTGTTAAATCTGGAGTTTCAACAAATTGTGAATCTGTTAAGAATTCATGATCATTGATTTTAAATCCGTGACCGAACGACATTGTTTCTCCTGATGAAGGTTGTTCCAAACTATAAGAGGACTCACTTTTTGAGTACTGATTCGTTAATGGAATGTACAAAAAGTTTTTAACTAGACCTTCATTTTTTTTGTAGATCGCCCATCCTCGGGATAAATATTTATAACCGAATTTGTAGGCACCAAACTGATGTGCTGCTCCGATAGAAATCAAAAAATCGATCTGGCGATTTGAACCTTGGATATTTGACGTTAATGAAGAAACTGAATCTTGAAATTCATAAAAACCGTTAGTTTGTGCTTCTTTAAACCGAAGAGATGTTTGAAACCCCATTGGGAGCGAGGGAAACGCAAATGTATAACCCATTTGATATTGATCTTGTCGAATATTATATTGAAATTCCCCACCAGCGCTGCTTGGAGCAACAATTTGAGCATCCAAAGAAAGTGTGTTTGATAAATAGAATTCATGAACAAAAGAATCAAACACTTGTACAGATGATAAATAACTTGGCGATATTTTCGATGAGTTCACCTTGGTATCATTATAGTCTGAATTGAAATTTGAAAACGAATTGCCACCTAAGCTGTAAGAATTTTTATTTTTGAATGTCAAAAGACTCGGATTGTAATAGGAGCTCGCAGTTGAATCAGAAATTGCCACTCCAGAGTTTCCCATAAGTCCTTCATAAAATCCAATAGGTACCATTTGGGCTAAAACGTATTGCGAATGAAAAATAATAACTAAGCTAATTCCTAAAAAACTCGATCGCATCGATAGCGGCTTTGGGCTTGTACGCATAGTACTCATCAGACCATTGAATTTGACTCCAGCCAAGAGTTCTAAATTCTTGTCTATTCACGTCACGGTTTTCAACGAGTTCAAAAAAATTGCTCACATGAGCCAGTTCTTTTTGCTTCATCTCCAAAGAGGGAATGTGAAATTGAACAAATTTTAATTTTTCATTTTTCCGAATAAACTCTTTAACTCCAGATTGAAATAGATAAGAAAAATGGTAATCCTGATTTTGATCACACCCTTTGATGAGCATCAATTTTTCAGTCTGATTAAAAAAAGAATCAACTTTAATTTCTTTGAGAGAAGTGCACGCAAAAAAGATTTGCTGGCGTGATTTAATTCGATCAAAAGCTGTCAATGGCAGCGCAGTTCTGGATGGCAAGATCCAAATTCTTTGTTGATCTTTAATTGCCACCTGCAACCCAAGATTATTTTTAGCGGCCATTTCTAAATCCTTGAAAAATGCACTTTGCGGATCAACATGGTCAGGAATTTCAATCATATAATCAAAATAAGCTTCTGCGAATGAGTCTGAAAAACCAGAGTTTTGCAGTTCAGTGGTTAATCCTGAATACAATTGTTTAAATTCTTGTCGCGAAACCAGATCGGACGATACAAAAATATCTGAAAAGTTTTTGATACTTAAAATTCCCTGTTTTAAAGGATTAGGTTCTTCAGAAATCAGATCGATAATTTTGTCCGACGACAATTCTCGTTTCTGAAAAAATTGATCTATACGCGATAATAATTGTCTTTGATTTTTAAAACTCAAGTTCTTGTAAGAATGAATTAATGACGACGATAAGAGTGGCCTTAGGCTTAACGTCATCATTTTTTTTAACGAAGCTTCTGCCATTGGATGATTCAAACTGCCACAGATCTTAAAGTGCTCTGACGATTTCCATGATGAATCACAATAAGCTTGAGCACTTTTAAGCACTTGTGGCCATTGAACAGAACCAATACGCGTCTGAATACCCGTTAGAGGGTCCTCGATCGATAAGTCACCTTCAATCGCATAGTAAATCAGATCAGAAAACACTTCTTCAAAGAGCGAGCTTTCAATTTGTTGTCTTGGCAAATTTTCGCGTATCCAGATTTTGATAAATCCACGTTCTAAATGTCCTTCTGCCTTCAGGAGCTGACTGCCGATTTGAAATTGTGAATTTTGAATTTGATACGTTAAAGGTTGATCATACCTAACAATCAAATGAATTTTCTTTTTAAATTTCTGAATTGATTCCAATACAGAAATTACTTTTTGAATCTTGTGTGAAACCAATTCCTCAGTCTGAATCAATTTCTGCGAGTAAGGAACGGCGACACGAGCTTGACAATGATAGGCTGAATCAGTGACCCAACTTGATTTTTCAGAGGACACCTGAGAAACAGTCACTATGTCAAATCTTTCGACAACACTGGAATCAATACAAACTGGGAGTTTATAGGTCATTATAAGACCTAAAAAACACAAGTAAGTACATAGGCTTGAAAAAATCAAAAGATTACGGTTCTTCACAACCTCATAAGTTGCAAAGCTTTAGCCAAATGATTTTATAAGAGTCCCACTTTACCCACCATCGAAGGCAATGGATGATTCATTTGCGGACTCAACCACCGATTTGTATCAATTAATTTTTGAAGATTTAATCCAGACTTCACTTTGAGCCCGTTAAACATATATACAACGTCTTCGGTTGCAACATTCCCAGTGGCGCCTTTAGCATACGGACATCCACCTAAACCACCAAGACTTGAATCAAAAGTGGTAATTCCTAACTTGTAGGCTTGTAATATATTCGCTAAAGCCTGGCCTCGAGTATCATGAAAATGCCCAGCTAATTTTTTTGCAGGAATCACTTTTTTTAATTTTTTAAATAAAGATTCGACTTGTCCCACATTGGCCACACCAATGGTGTCGCCAATAGAAACTTCATAACAGCCCATTTGAATCATTTTTTTTGCCAAAGCGACAACTTTAGCTTCTGAAACTTTACCTTCATAGGGACAACCGAAGCAAACAGACAAATATCCACGGACTTTAATTTTTTGTTTTTTTGCCATGGCCATGATGGGCTTAAAGCGTTCAAAACTTTCAATAATGCTGCAATTGATATTTTTTTGAGAAAACGACTCTGTGCTTGAAGCAAAAATAGCAATTTCTGAAATCCCAGAATCCATTGCTAATTTTAAACCTTGCATATTCGGAACCAGAACACTGCTGTTGAGCTTTTTTGAATTATATTTTTTTTGAAATAACTGAATGAGCTGACCAGTCACGGCCATTTGTGGAACCCATTTTGGCGAAACAAAAGCTCCGATTTCGAAATCTTTAGTACCAGCTTCGATCAATCGACTCAATAACTCCATCCGTTGCTCAACTGTCAAATTTGTAGTTTCATTTTGTAAACCATCACGTAGACCGACTTCAACTATGCGGACTGATTTAGCCATTGGAATCTGCCTTTTTTAATTGAACCATTAAAAATCCTAAAGAGACTTGTTGATTGAGTTCTACGTTTACTTTTTCAACCGTCGTATTTAAATCTGATTTTAAAGTGTATTCCATTTTCATCGCTTCCATCACAAGTAGCGCTTGTCCTTGCTGAACAGAATCACCAGGTTTCACGAAAATTTTTGTGATTTTGCCGGGCATCGGTGCCGTGATCAAATCAGGCATCGCAGAATTGGATTTTTTACGACGTTGTCCTTCAGAAGATAAATCAATAATATCGTAACACCATGTTTGGCCATCTGATTTAATCCAAATTTTTTGATCAATAATTTCAGCTTGAGTATTTTTTAATAAAGACATTTTAAATACCTCTCCAGTAACTCATCCACGGCGATTGATCCTGAATACCGGTTGTATTTGTCGAGCCTGCTGATTTTTGAATCAACTGCTTATATGTATCTTGAGAAAACTTCTTTCTGTCAGCTTCGTTGTGCTTTGAACGCAGACCTTCAGCAAAATAAGTTTCGATAAATCGAGTCGTCATCGTACCTTGAATAAATTCGTCATGAGATAAAATTTCAATCAGATATGGAATGTTGGTATGTACTCCAAAAACTGTAGAGTCTTTAAGAACACGAATCATTTTTTCAATAGAGCGCGGACGATTTTCATCCCAAACAATCACTTTCGCAATCATTGGATCATAATGTGATGTGATCACATCTCCACTTTCAAAACCATATTCAAAACGACGTCGTGGGCCTTCTGGCCAATGAACAGTTCCTAATTTTCCGGTGGATGGCATACCATTCATGTATGGGTTCTCTGCGTAAACTCGACATTCAATCGAGTGTCCTTTCGGAATTCGAATATCTCGCTCACTGAAAACGAAAGCATTATCAGCCGTCAAGATTTGCATCTTTACCAAATCAACACCCAAAACTTCTTCAGTCACAGGATGTTCAACTTGCAAACGGGTGTTCACCTCTAATAAATAAAATTTTCCATCTTGTAATAAAAACTCAACTGTTCCAGCTGATTTGTAATTCGCCAAAGACGCAATTGTCACAGCCACATGACCCATTTGCCGACGCAGATCATCTGTTAACGAAGGAGAAGTGGCTTCTTCAATAATTTTTTGGTGACGTCGTTGCACGGAGCATTCACGATCAAAAAGATGGTGAACTTTTCCTGTGCTATCGCCAAAAACTTGAAATTCAATGTGTTTCGCACGATCTAAATATTTTTCTAGAAAAACTTTTTCTGACCCAAAAGCAGACTTAGCTTCGCGTTGAGCCGATTCAATCAAATCGCGAGCGTCTTTCATATCACGAATCAATTTCATTCCTCGACCACCACCACCAGCTGCCGCTTTTACTATCACTGGCAGCCCAATTTTTTCAACTTCAGATAATAATCGTGGAAGTGACTGATCATCACCTTCATAACCGGGAATCAGTGGCAACCCAGCTCGTTGAGCCATTCTTTTAAATGAAATTTTATCACCGAGCGTGCGAATAGCTTCCGCAGAAGGACCAATAAAAACTAAACCTGCTTTTTCACAGGCAGCTGCAAAATCTGCATTTTCAGATAAAAAACCGAAACCAGGATGAACGGCATCAGCTCCAGCGGCAAGTGCCCCTTGAATATTGGCCTCGATATTTAAATAACTCTCGCTTGTCGGAGCAGGTCCAATACAAATTTGAGAATCGGACATCCGAAAAGCTCTTGAACCACGATCAGCATCAGAATGTAGCAAAACTGTCTGAAGGCCTAGCTCTTCACAGGCTTTTATAATTCGCACGGCAACTTCGCCGCGATTCGCAATGGCAATTCGTTTTAATTTCATGGACTGACAATATTATTCTTTTTCAGTTTTGTCACATTTTTGATAGGATAACACGGTATGAAGATTGGCCTCTATTTAGACAAAGTATCAATGCATATCCTAAACCAAGGAATTTTCGTGAGCTGCGAACCTGTAGAGCGTATTGACGCCGTTCAGCCAGGGCTTGTCGACGAGCGTTTAAATGAAAAAGGCAATACATTCCTTGTCTGCGACCTCGAGAAAGAAATCCAAGGTAAAGCCAAACTGACAGATGCTTTTATTACAACATTCGGAGAGCCTGACCCCATCATGCTTGCGCACATGGGATTTAAGGATCAGGTTGAAAAATTTCAAGCCGAGTATGCAGGATTATTTGAAACACAATTTCCCGAATTTTCTCTTATGGAAGAAACAGAGCTATTAGTTTGCGTCTATGAACCTGTTCAGGATAGTTAAACTCTCTTATTTTTTTTCTAAAAACTTTTTCAGACGAGTTTGTGCCTCTTCGCTGGTGCGACGCTGACTGATGACTGTCGTCGTTAGTTTTTTTTGTTCTGCCCATGTCGCATTTGAAATTTGATTTAATAGTTTTTTTGTTTCACGCATCGCTTCGACACCATTTTCAGTGAATTCTTCCAGAATCACTTGATCTAAAATATCACTGTGAAAACGACGGTGCACAAGACCGACAACTTCTGCGGCGGCTGCATCAAAAATTTCTCCAGATAACATCAGTGGACGAATTTGACTTTGCGTGCATTTACGCATCACAAAACTTGAAATCACCGCGGGAGCTAATCCGAGCTTCACTTCACTAAAACAGAATTTAGTATTTTCCGTCGAGAAAACATAATCAGCGCAAGCTAAAATTCCCAAGGCTCCTCCAAAAACAGACCCTTGAACTTTGGCAATCACAGGCACTTCACAGTTTTTAATAGCTTCAAACATGTCCCAAAGTTTTTCAGAATCAGAAACATTCTGCTCAAAAGTATATTTGACCATTTCCTTCATCCAATTCAGATCAGCACCAGCACAAAAAATGTTTCCTTCGCCTTTGATCAAAACGGCTCTTAGGCTTTTATCTTGGTTGAGCTTCAGGAAAGTTTCTGTAATTTCAGCAATCATTTCAGGATGAAATGCATTTTTCACTTCAGGGCGATTCAAGGTTACAATTTTGAAATTGTCTTTATCTTCGATTTTTAAAAATTTCATACTCATCCTTTAGTTAAAAAATTTGATAAGTTCTAAATTACATTCTGAAAACGCCTTGCTGTTTTGGACCCCAGTCTTTATTTAGACTGGCGGAAATTCCAAGCGCAAGGACTCGTCGTGTATCGACAGGATCAATAATTCCATCATCCCACAATCTTGCTGTCGAATAATAGGCTGAACTTTCTGCTTCAAATTTTTCTAAAGTCGGTTTTTTGAAAGCCGCTTGTTCTTCAGGAGTCATGGTTTGGTTTTTGGCAGCTAATTGATCCAATTTTACGGTCAGCAAAACGTTTGCAGCTTGTTCGCCGCCCATCACGCTGATACGTGCATTCGGCCACATCCACATTTGACGAGGTTGATAGGCTCGGCCGCACATTCCATAATTTCCCGCACCGTAGGAGCCGCCAATCACAACTGTGAATTTTGGAACACGTGCATTCGAAACGGCCATCACCATTTTTGCGCCGTGTTTTGCGATACCTTCATGTTCGTATTTTTTTCCGACCATAAAGCCAGTGATGTTTTGTAAGAAAATCAGTGGAACTTCCCTTTGCTCACAGAGTTCAATAAAATGCGCAGCTTTTTGCGCGCTCTCTGAAAATAAAACTCCGTTGTTGGCAATAATTCCAACCGGCATTCCCCAAATATGAGCAAAACCAGTGACTAAGGTTTTGCCAAACAACGGTTTAAATTCATGAAATTGCGAGCCATCAACAATGCGAGCGATGACTTCGCGAATATCAAAGGGAATTTTTGCATCTGCAGGTAAAATTCCATAAATTTCATCTGCTGGATACAAAGGTTCTTCGATCGGTTGCATTTTCAAATGATTTTTTTTAGTTCGGTTCAAGTGCTTCACAATTGAACGGGTGATTTCGATGGCGTGTTGGTCGTCTTCAGCGAAGTGATCTGTCAAACCGGAAATTTCACAGTGAGTCGTTGCTCCACCCAAATCTTGCGCATCTACAATTTCACCTGTGGCTGCGCGAACGAGCGGAGGTCCGCCTAAAAATATTGTCCCATTGTTTTTAACAATCACATTTTCATCACTCATCGAAGGAACGTAAGCTCCGCCCGCAGTGCACGATCCCATCACGACTGAAATCTGAGGAATATTTTGCGCACTCATGCGAGCTTGATTATAAAAAATACGACCGAAATGATCACGGTCTGGAAAAATTTCAGATTGCATCGGTAAAAAAGCACCACCACTATCCACTAAATAAATACATGGCAATCCGTTCTCTAATGCGATTTCTTGGGCGCGCAGATGTTTTTTGCCTGTCATCGGAAAGTAAGTTCCACCTTTTACAGTGGCATCGTTGGCAACAATAATACATTCTGTTTTTTGAATAACTCCGATTCCAGTAATAACTCCAGCACTCGGCGCTTGATCATCATACATACCATTCGCTGCGAGCGTTGAAAATTCTAAAAACGAAGTCCCTGGATCTAATAACCCTTCGATACGTTCTCGCGCAGTCAGTTTTCCACGAGATTTGTGTTTTTTCATGGCTTCTTCTCCGCCGCCCAATTTAATTTTCTGAACGAGAGTTTTAAAATCTTGAAGCAACGAGAGCATCTGAGTCTTATTTTTTTTAAAATCTTCTGACGTATTCTGTATTTGTGTTTCTAATATCATTCTAGTTCCTGTATAATTTCTATGAAATTAAGTTCACTTTATGAAGCTCAATTTTAAAACTGATCTGATCCATTTTTTTTGATTCACCCACATGAATATCAATGACAAATTCAAACTCAGATGTTTTTTTCTTATGAAAATCAATCATCTGCAATTCAAAATATTCTGAACTTATATTCATTTTTAAAATCAGATCTGAAGTCCAACTCAGTCTTTTATTTAATTTGAATTCTGTTTTATTAAACTCATAAGTCACACCCACAAGATTCTTTTGCAAATAAGATCTGATCATTTCTTGGCCAGCGTTAACGACCAATCCTAAATGTACTTGAGATTGAAAATCTTGATTTGTCTTTAAACATGGAATTTCTGCTATGACAGAGGACTCAGTCTCAGATTTGATCAAAAATCCAGTCCCTAATAACTCTGGCGCTAACCAGCCTAAAGTATAGTCGATCACGGGTGATAATTTTTGCGGTAAGTGATCATGAGCCCATCGTTTGAGTGTTTTAATCTTTTCTAGATGACCTGAACGTAAGTACTTATTCAAAGCTAAAATCCTCTTCTGTTAAATCTACTGTTGCCTAGACTAACTGAGAATTTGAAAGTAGACAAGAGGATTCGTGTCTATGTTGAAAATTTTAAGTCTATTCATTTTTATTGCAGCCTTTGTCTTATCATGGTGCGCATTTAACTCTAAATCAAATTTAGGAATCGATATCCACGCTGGAATTCAGAGTAAACTCACTCTCCTGATCGAGGACACAATTAAAGCGAAACGACCGAATTCAGAAAATTTTAAACTCATAAAGATGTACACTCAAAAAATTGATGATTTAAAAGTATTAGCGCATTTCTCGTATGAATTTCAAGACCAACTACCTGCAACAGAATCGAATTCACTTGTTGAAAAAGTGACTCAAAAAATCGCAGGATCTGCAATTTTAGCAAAGTCTGTTTCCGAAGATCCTTCGATTCAAAAATGGGTGATTCAGTCGATTAAAACAGGAACTGAAACTGTCGATTTCAATGAAGGTTTGACAATCACATCTGATGGTACAAATTCTGTCTCTACTCCGACAGAAGCGACACCGGCCCCTGAGCAACCAGCTCCTACTGAAAATAAATAATGTCCACTGAAAATTTTCTGATTATTGATGAAGTTGGTGATCTTTTTTCTCCGACGGCTGAAATAAAAATAGTAGATCCTGAAAAAATTCAATCTTTATTGCGCAATATGAAACTGACAGATTCGTTTTCATTAGAAACGAATCTTGAAAACGAAGTGTATATCGTTGAAGCTTTTGATCACCCTCTGATGGCACAACGACTCGAAAATCATGCCGGGAAAATTCTTTTACAAACCCAGTACCAAATGTTGTTCGAAGCGGACATCTCAAAGTTCAGTGTCGACGATCAAGATCGCTTTTGTGGCCTGACATCAACTGGCGCGCCCTTTCGCCTCACTGAAAAAGCGCAAGAACGACTTTTTAACGACTGTGATGAATATGACGACGATAGTTTCACACTCAAAGGTTTGCGTGTTGAAACTCCACCTTACTATTTTGAAAATAACGACATTCAAAAATCAGAATACTGGCAAAGTGTCTACCACACAGAAGGCCAGCCAGGTTGGGATTTGCAACAACCTGCTGAAGCTTTGAAAGATATGATTCAGCGAGTGAAATTTCCGAAATTACGTATACTTGTTTTAGGATGCGGTGAGGGCCATGATGCCGCATTATTTGCGCAAGCTGGTCATGTGGTCACTGCAGTCGATTTCTCTCAGGAAGGCATCAAGCGCGGACGAGAGAAGTACAAAGAACTATCGAATTTAACTTTCGTTCAAGAAAATATTTTCAATCTACCACAGGATTGGAACTACACTTTTGATATCGTCATTGAACACACATGTTTTTGTGCGATTCCAACACAACAACGAAAAAATTTAATCTCTGTATGGCGACGCATGCTGCATGAAGAAGGTCAGTTGATGGGCGTTTTCTTTTCAATGTTGAAACGCGCAGGTCCCCCCTACGGTGCCAGTGAATTTGAACTCCGTGATTTGTTAAAACCATATTTTCAAATCTTATTTTGGGGGCGCTGGAGACAATCTTTACCTCGTAGACAAGGTAAAGAATTATTTATTCTGGCAAAGAAACGGTAATTTAAAAAAATTATTTACGAATTGCCATCGCTTGTTTACATGCTGTCCAATTATTGTGTGCTTCTGTTGATTTAGTCTTTAAATTTGCAATTTTTGTTTCAAGATTGGACTCTTGGCCGCTGAGTAAAGGCATTTGACTGGTCATCATACTGTACATTGCTGGATTGCACTTTGAAGACGAAGCGCTTTGACAATTTTTATTGTAATCATTAATTGCCGTTTTTGTTGAATCGATTTGTTTTCGGACTTTATTCAGCGTCTCAATTTCAGACTTCATTTCTTTTTGCATCTTAGCCTCTGAATTAGCAAAATCGGCACATTTCACTGTGGCTGCCTTGACACTCAAAGAAACAACAAAAGATAAGCAGATCAAAATTGTAAAATTTTTCATAACAACTCCTCAATTAGAAAAACCCGGTTACCCGGGTTTTTCGTAAACTTAACTTTATTATTTATGAATTATAAAGTTGTGTCAGCGTAAAAAATCATATTTTCTGGAGTTAAAATATGTTGAAGATCTCCACCGCCAACATTTTTACCCGCTAATGCATCTTTAGCTGCGCCGATACAAGCTGCATTTGTACTGTTCATTTGACCTGATTGTCTTAAATCAACAAGCATGCGTGTTTCAGAAATTTTCTTGAATGAAATTACTGTACGTCGAGATGCTTTACAAAATGTGCTGCTTGTTGCACCCGTATTAATTGTAATTGTCTCGATTTCTTCATCCTCTAAAGTCGCCGTTTGGCCATCCGCTGAATAATTTAAAATATTCGTTACGAATGCATTTTTAGGCTTTCCACGTTCACTGTCCTGAGCAAAATCACCTGGTGTCGTTGCAGACCAATTAAAATGATAATCACGTGTACATGAACCAGATGGTTGAGGGCCACCATTCCACATTGATTCAGCATAACAGCGATAAGCTGCTAAAGTTGCCGCATCAGTTGCACTTCCAATACTTGCACAAGTCGCACCATTTGAAGCAAGAGCTACTGGTTGTCCTAAATATTCACCTGGATTAGTGACTAATCCTGTCGATGTAGGCGCACCTGCTGAATCTGTCACTTGTCCACCAATATTAGTACAAGTTAAGTTGATCGTAGGAGTTGTTCCGCTATTATCATGATCAACACCTGTAAATGTACAAGAGTTTCTCATGAAACCAGCACCATATGTTGATGAAACATCAGATGTTGAACATGTTCCAATTCCCATAGTTCCCCAGTTTGTCACATTCACTGGTTTGTTTGTCGCTGAATTAAAGCATCCGCCGCCTTCAACACCAATTTGCCAACCGTAAACAGTGCCACCACTGATTGCTGTTCCAGGCCAAGAACCTGACATTACATTCGCACGACAAGCCCACGCATTATAACTATTTGGACCATTTGTAATTGTTGTAGGACGACAATTTTGTAAGTCGCGAGTTAAAGTTGCGTTGGTTCTCATCCAAGGCTTATCAAATGGAGCACTGTCTCCACCGAATCCAGATGGTGTTCCATAAACATAAGCACCAAATGACATTGGATTGCCTGCAACAGTCGGTGCTGCTGGAATATGAATTCCACCGTAAGCACGAGCTTCAGCAGCTGTAAAACCGGTCTTGCTACCACATGCACCAATACCCTGAGAGTAGTTTCCACCCCAGATTGATAAAGCATAACGATCGTTTGTTCCAATTGTTCCATCACCTGTTGCACAAGTTACCGGTTTGACATCAGGATCACAATTTGTAGTAGCTGTGAAAGCTTTTCCTGCAAAACGAGCTAATGTAATTGGAAAACCAATACAAGGACCATCTCCACACGTTGAGCCTACAGTTTGATAGCCAGATGGAACAGTCCCATCAAATGCTTTCATAAACCAAGTGCCTGTTGGATCAAAAGTATCCTCAGCTGCTACAGAAGATGACGATCCAAGTTGCGAAGCAATACTTGAAACAGGCACTTTCACTTTACCATCTGAACCCAAAGTAATTGAACCTAAATTCACATTTCCCTTTAGAACAACAGATGAAGATTCAGAAGGATTTCCGTTCATGTCTTTAGAAGAAGTATCTTCAAAAACAATCACACCTTGTTGACTATCATCATCTTTATCTAAAAAGTATGCTGTTGTAGAAGCACCTTTTGCATTTGGCAAATTGATTTCAAAAGAGCCATCTGGGTTTACATCTGCCTCAACAATTGTTGGCGGAGTTGTAAATGCAATTGCTCTCACTTTTAAATTTGTCGTATCAACATCCATGGCAACATTGCCACCAGCTTTTGACATACGCGCTGAGGAAGCTAAACTTCCTGATAACGACAATGTTGTTGCTGAAATCCCTGAACTTGCACCCGAGCTAGCTCCGGTACATCCCATTTGAATGAGTGCTAGCACCGCCAAAGAGCTCGCTAACTTTAGATTTATTTTTTTCACTTAATCTCCCTTTTTTTGGTTTTTTTAAATTATAATCCAGACGTCAACATGTTATCGCGAGTCGTCCAATTCAAAACCTCTGATCCCGTTGACAAAGTCCACCATGTTGTTGGCGTTGCATCGTCAGTTTGACCATTGATTGTTGAAAGAGCCGTTACGTAAGGAATTGCTTTTGATGTACTCGCCGTTGTACCGCAATCAAATGAGTTTGTAGAAACCGTAGGCGCATCGTTCGTAATTGCACCAGTGTCACCATTCACACAAGCTTCATAAGTTCCATCTGCGACAGAACCCATGTCTAATAGTTTAATCGACAGTGCAATAGAGTTTGAAGAAGGATGTCCGCTGACAACGTACATTTCACTTCGTGCTTCAGAAGTATCCGTTTGTGAAGTGTAACCCGTGTAAATAGCACTTAAAATACGAGCTTCACTATTTGCATTGTCCATAAATAAACGATGAACATATAAAGGTGCATCAGAAGTATATTTAGCTTTAGAAACATATTCTGCTCTTAAAACTTGAGTCGTTGAATTATAATTCACTAACACACGTTGATTGCCGTTTGAATTATCTTCATTTGTTGCAATCGATGTTTCAGTTCCGCCGTACTTCATAAATACAGTATTATTAAATGGTTGAATCACAACTTTTAGATCGTATGTAGATGTCACACCTGGAGCATCAAACTGAAGTGTCGCAACTGTTCCTGTTGGAACGCCATCTTCGCTAGCCAAATCAGCAGCCATCATCGGACATTTGACAGATAGATCTGCTTTAGTTGCCGCATCCAAAGTAATCGTCGCATCAGCCGCACCAGCTAATTCTGCAGAAGTTGCAGCACTTAAAGAGTTCATAATAATACAAATAATTCCCGCAGAATTATCTAAACGACCAAAAATATTAATTGATGATCCGTTACAACGTTTTTCAGAACTTTCAAATTGAGTTCCCATATATTCTTTTAAGGTAATATTCGAAGCAGGTACAGACGTACACGCAGGCTCATATTTAGGATTAGGGTAAGACGATGCAATTTCCCATTGTGCTGTTAAACCCGATGTCATTGGATGAACTTGAGAACTTGAAGATATACTTCGTGCTCCTGAACCAATTAAACCTTCAGCGCTTCCTAAAGCTGCGTCGACAGCTTTAAAAGCCAAACCACCTGCTGTGTAAGACACTGTAGTTCCGGCGTCATCTGTTGATGCCTTCGTGCAACGAATTGCTGTAAATCCTACGGCAACTGCTGCTGCAGCTAATAAATATTTCTTCATTTCAATCTCCTTGATGAAGTTATTCGAATTAAATGAGTTTTTATTTTGTTCAGAATAATTTGATGAGACAAGGCCTGATCGATGACACAGGATCATCGTCCTGTCAGACTCGACGTTGGTCGGAATGTTTCTCGACCAACGTGGTGACAATTAAAAAAGATGGGATGGTTTGGCGATAAGCCGAGTTCTGTTCCTCGTGTTGGTTCCCACATTCCCGTCCACGATTTGACAATCATTCCTCTAGGCCCAACATTGCTGAGGGGCTCAAGCGATCTGACCCGGAATCTTCAAGCGAGCCGCTTTTATTTTTGTACAAAAATTCCGAAAAACTTTTGCAAAAAACATTTCTGATTTCTCAAAAATGGATTCCCTATTTGATCTTGCTTCGCGCGCGAGTTTGGCTGTTTTCACTCCGACAGCTCCCCTGACTTTCTCCCGTTCCCGAAAATCAGATCATCACTTCGGACATTCTCTCTGTTCCACTGTTCCGTACCTTGCGGTAGAGGGGCATTACCCCAGGCGCTGCTCTATGAAGCTCGGACTTTCCTCCCCTTTCAAAACTTGCGTTCTGTCCGCGGCGATTGTCTGCTAAACCATGCGAATATAAGTAGCACCTTAATTACACAAATGACAATAACTTTACGCCGTAATTCTTGCGATTTAAGGCTGAAAATTGTAACTTATTCGCTCGAACATTAATTAAGGAGTCATTTATGAAATATTTTTTAGCTTTTTGTGTATTTATTTTAGCCTTAGGAGCAGGAATCAAATCTGTAGCCTCAGACAAAGCTGCTCCGGCCGAAGTTTGCAAGCCTGAAGAAAACAAAGATTGTTCAGCAAAAACTGAAAAATCTCACGCAGGGCACGGTACAAAATCCAAAGACTGGACTCATAAACGCCTTGAACAAGTTGCTGCAATTTTACCAGAACCCACAGCAGACAAAACAAAATCTGCAAAACCTGAAAATGTAAAATTAGTTTCACCTCAGTTTTTAACAACTGTTTCTGGCGCCACAACAAAACTTGAATGGACAGATTCTAAAGGTTCGAAATTCTACCACGTTCAAGTTTCTAAAGACGCTGGGTTCAATAACCGCTCTATGTATGTGGCTGATGACAAATGGGTGAAAGGCACTTCTTTTGAAGTTTCAAATCTTGAAGCAGGTCAAAAGTATTTTTGGCGCGTCGCTGCTGTAAATAATGAGAACGATTCAATGTTTACAAAATCACTTTTTGTATCTTCTGCTTTTCAAACAAAATAATTAATTTATCTGCACATCAAACGTAAAGGAATACACTATGTCACGAGTTGATAACGAAGTTCTGCACAGCCAAATGAATTGGCGCTATGCTTGCAAAAAATTTGATACAACTAAAAAAATCCGCGAAGCCGATTGGAATATTTTAGCTGAGTCGCTTCGCATGTCTGCATCGTCATATGGTTTACAACCTTGGAAATTCTTAGTCATCCAAGACCCAGCCTTAAGACAACAATTATTACCACTCTCATGGGGACAAACTCCTGTAACTGATTCATCTCACTTTATCGTTTTCACGTACAAAGAAAAGATGGATGAAGCTCATATTGATAAATTTATGCAAACGACTGCAAAGGTTCGCGGAATCGATGTCACATCACTTGAAGCCTATAAAAACACGATTGTCGGCAATCTGGTTAACGGTCCACGCTCTGAAACAATTAATTTTTGGGCACAGCGCCAATCTTACATAGCGATGGGAACATTATTGACGACTGCTGCTATGATGGAGATCGACACATTACCAATGGAAGGACTTGATCCTGCAGGATACGATAAGGTTCTTAATCTTGTTGGCACTGGCTGGAAAACAGTTGCTGCTGTGGCGTGTGGATATCGTGCCGCCGATGACAAATATCAATCGAGTAAAAAAGTTCGATTTGATATGAAAGACATCGTTGAGTTTCGCTAATCAGATTTATGATCAAAACAAAGGTTGATGATGGATTTCTCTCTTTCATCAATCTTTTCAAGTTTACTTTTCAGCACGATCGCTATGTGGATGTTCAAAGAAAGCAAGCGTCGTGCAAATATCAAAGTCGTTCTTATTTCAATTTTACTTTTTACATATAGTTATTTCGTAAATTCTATCTGGCTTGATTGGGGGATCGGATGCGGTTTGTGTGGATTGGCTTATTATTGGTGGGAGTAATCTCATGTTCAACTTCAACAAAAAATCAACAGAGTATTCAAATGAAAAATGAAATCGATTTAAAACATCTCAATTTTTTAACAGATATTTCTTCGGACCGAGTAAATCAATTTATCGAAAAAGAAAATACACTTTCATTAGAGCGTCTGACCAAAGATCCACGTTTCAAAACGACACAATCAGAAATCTTATCGATCATTACAGCCAAAGACAAACTGCCTCAGTTTTATTTTATAGGCTCAAACATTTATGATTTTTGGCAAGACAAGATTCATGTGCGTGGAATTCTCAGAAAAACTTCAACAGAACAAATCAATGGCGGACATCCCGAATGGGAAACAGTCCTAGATATCGATGCTCTTGCAAAATCAGAAAATAAAAACTGGGTTTGGAAAGGCTTTGATTGCTATGAGCCCAAGAATGAAATTTGTCTGATCGCTTTGTCAGATGGTGGCAAAGATGCAACAACAACTCGTGAATTTAATTTAAAAACTCAAAGTTTTGTTAAAAGTGGGTTTTTCATTCCCGAATCTAAAACAAGTGCAACTTGGATCAATGAAAATACTCTTCTCGTTGCCGATGGAACAAATTCCGAAACTCTGACTAAATCAGGCTATCCAACACAGATTAAAGTTCTCAAACGAGGACAATCCCTTAAAGACTCTACTCTGATTTTTGAAGCGCAAAAATCAGATACAGCCGCTTGGATTTCAAGCCACACTTCTGATGGAAAAAGTTACCTTATGATCAATAATGCAAAGACTTTTTACTCAGGTCAGAATCTACTCATCACTGATGTTTCATTAAATAAAACTCAGCGATTACCAATTCCAGACGATGCTGAATTTGTGCAAATTTTTAAAGATCAGTATCTTTTCACAAATCGGTCTGAATTTAAAATCGATGATAAAGTTCTTAAACCTGGCTCAGTGATTTCTTTTTCTCTGAATGAACTTAAGAACCCCAAATACACTGTCGTATTTAGCCCGTCAAAAACTCAATTTTATGAATTTGCGCGATCGACAAAAAATTACTTATTACTGACCGTTCTCGATGATGTTAAAAAATCTGTTTTAAAATACTCTTACAAAAGTAATTCTTGGATTTCAGAGAAAATTAACTTAGGTCCTACTGGTAATACCAGCGTTATGGCTGCGACCAACGAGCTTGATCAAGTTTATTTGAATTACACAAGTTTTTTAAATCCGACGGAATTTCATTTTTTGGATCTAAATAAAAATGGATCACTCAAAAAAGTGATGACATCGCCCACACGATTCAATGCAGAAAATTTTGTTGCTCATCAATACAAAACCAAAAGTTCAGACGGTACAATAATTCCATATTTTATTGTTCACCACAAAAATATTAAACTTGATGGATCAAATCCAACTCTACTTTATGGATATGGTGGATTTGAATACGCGCTGACTCCACACTATTTAGGTTCCACAGGCAAAGCTTGGGTCGAAAAAGGTGGAGTCTATGTCCTAGCGAATATCCGTGGCGGAGGAGAATACGGCCCCGAATGGCATCAGTCAGTTTTGAAAGACAAACGTCAGTTGGTATTTAATGATTTCTACGCGATTGCCGAAGACCTTATTTCGCGAAAAATTACTTCACCCAAACATTTAGGAATTATGGGTGGATCAAACGGTGGACTATTAACATCAGTCGCATTTACTCAGCGTCCGGATTTATTCAATGCCGTTGTCAGTGAAGTGCCTTTAGCAAATATGATGGAGTACCACAAATGGCTGGCTGGAAATAGTTGGATGGATGAGTACGGGAACCCAGATATTCCAAACGAGCGTGAATACCTTTTAAAATACTCTCCGCTACATAACCTGTTGGCTGATAAAAAATATCCTGAAGTTTTTTATGTCACGAGTACAAAGGACGATCGCGTTCACCCCGCACACGCTAGACAAATGGTAGCTAGGCTTCGTGAACTAAACCATCCAGTGATTTATTTTGAAAACAAAGATGGTGGTCACGGTCGCGCGGCCAATATGACTGAATACGCAAAGCTTTTAGCTTTGGAATACACTTACTTATTTCAGAAACTTTTTTAGGAGCTATGATGAAGCTGGGATACATTTTATTTTATGTCGACGATGTTCAAAAATCGATGGAATTTTATAAACAGGCTTTCGATCTTGAAGTTGGATTTTTACATGAATCTCATCAATACGGTGAAATGGTCACTGGCGGTACTAAATTAGGATTTGTTGGTCACGAAACAGCAATGTCCCATCAATTCGAGTACACAAAATCAAATATGAAAGAAAAACCCGCAGCCATCGAAATCGCATTGATCAGTAAAAATGTCGAAGCTTCTTACCAGAAGGCCATCGAAGCAGGTGCTGTTGGAGTTAGTCCACCAAAAGAAAAGCCATGGGGACAAGTCGTCAGTTACGTGCGTGATTTGAATGGAAACTTGGTCGAGATCTGCTCTGAAATGGGTGGATAGCTTGAATAAAAACTGGTGGAAAACATTCTTTAAGCCTCTCACAGCAGAGGTGATGTTTAAGCCCCGCGAAGGCCGAATCACCAAATCTGAGGTCGACAAAGTTTTAGCCGAAATGAATTCTCAGAAAAAAATGAATATTCTGGATCTTTGCTGCGGCGAAGGCCGACACTCGCTGCTTTTTGCAAAAAAACATTCTGTGATGGGACTTGATTATTCCAAAGATTTTCTGAAAGTCGCAAACGCCAAACTCAAAAAATCAAAATCTTTACAAAAAAATTTAAAATTTATTCATGGAAATATGAAATTCACATCGAAATATGTTCCCAACAACCATTTCGACTTAGTCACTTCGATGTACAACAGTTTCGGGTATTTCGATACACGCGCCGAAGATTTTAAAGTTTTACAAGAAGTGAATGCCGTTCTGAAAGTGGGTGGACATTTTGTCGTCAATACACTGAATGGCCATGGCGTGGCTTTTCACATCGGCGACCAGAAACCCACAGGGATTGGCAGCGAAGTTGAAAAAAATCTTTTTATTTTAGATAACGCCTACTTAGACAAAAAATCAATGCGTACCTATTCTGACTGGAAAATTATCGACGCTCGCACTTCGAAAACAAAAATATTTCGCGGACACTTTATTCAAAACGTTTACACTCACAAAGAGCTTCAGTCGCTCTTGAAAAAAGCAGGATTTAAAATCGTCAAAACGTGGGGTGCACTTCACGGCACTGACTTTGACGAAAAAACATCGTGGCACCAAACAATTCTAGCAAAAAAAATTGAATAGAAAATTTAAGGCATTTAAAATGCAAAAGCGGCTATGGGCCCAGATTAAAAAAACAACTCATAGTAGAAACTAATCAGTGGTACAATAAGCAGAAAACAATTCTTATAATTAGACCTTTTATCTAAAATGAAATTTTCCGCTAATTTGCAGGTTACTTAAATATCCAGTACTCGGAGTGATAGTGGTTCCACCTGACGTTACGACACCCCCTGTAACAGTGTTCGCATTAGACGTCAGCTCTAATGCGAAATTATCATTTATCAAAAAGCCGACTCCTAGACCAAAGAGAGCACTCGTAGTCAGGGTCTTTGTTAATATACCAGTGCTATCCACGCTTGAGCTCGTGATTCCCATGACTGTAGGAAGATAGACTTTATCCCAACGATATTTGCCTGCATAGCTGATTGAAAGCAATGTCATTCCTCCAGTAAGTGAGCCCGATGCAGCTCCAGATGCGTTTCCATAAGCTGTATAACTATCGAATTGAGGATTTGCGTATTCAACTGAGAAACCACTATTCCATCGCTCTCTTTTGAACTGAGACCATTCGAAGCCGATCCGTAGTGCATTTGAAAACTTGTATTCAAAGTAGCCGGATTCCGAAGTCGCTCCATTCGTTGCAACAATATCAATCTTCATCTTGGGTGAAATCATATAGCCAATTGAAAGACCAAAATAGTTTTGCTCATCAAGGGCTAGATCTGTCTTTAATGCTGGTGTCGTGTCGACCTTTGGCTCTGCAACCTTTTCTGTCGCGCTCTTGTTTAAGACGTCTTTCGCAAATAAAGATTTTTCTACTTTATTTCCAACTTTTAAGGCCGATTTATCTACACAGTCAGATGAAGTTGTTGTGGCAATTAATCCTTCGATGCTGACAACCTTTAGAGCACACTGTGAGGTTTCATTGCTTGCAATAAAGCTATCGCCAACCAAGGCGCTCTCGTTATTTTTTGTCAACTCGATAACAGCTAGATTTTGATCATTCAAAAGTTGTTTTACAATTGCCGCTTTCGACTCTAAAACCAAAATAATAATAACGAAAAAAGAAAATATTTTCATGAAGTACCTCGCCAGTTTAAGTTACACTAACATATATAAAGAAATACAAAATAAGAAAGTATCAAACCGGACCAAAGTGGCGAATAGTATCTTTCTGATAAATCACCTTCACAAATTTTCAATCCACAATCATTCTAAAAACTAAAAAAGAAAAACATATGACAAACTGTCCAGGGCCTAGAAAAAAATTTTGAGTACACATAAATTTTTAAACTCTGTTCATAATCCATGTGTCACCTTCGGCTATGAATTTTAAAAGATAAAATATCTGGGTTAGGATCTATCGTTAGTTTTAAAAACAGAGGCATTTAAAATGCAAAAGCGGCTATGGGATTCACCATAACCGCTTTAAATCATTCGGAGCACACTTTCTGAAAGGAGAATCCGAATGACGAACCGAACTAAGCAAAGATCTGTTCGACAACTTTTAAGAGTACTTAAAATACTTTTAAGTCTAGTTTTACTGATTTTATCAGTTCTTCGAAACTTAAAAGATCTGTTTTTGTAGTCAGGGGTGCCAACATGTACACTTAGGTCGAGTGACTGCGATCTAAACCAATTGATCTGACGATTTAAATGTTATGGTGAGTCTCTTATTCTTCTATTCAAAGCCTTTTATAAATCGATTCAAATATTTTTTTTCATCCGCTGACATTTCATAGCCTGCTGGCGGCATAATCTGATGCTCAACCAGATACTGAATGGCTAATAAATTCTGACGCACTAACGATCCACGTCCTCGAGAGTCTTTCTCGTTATGACACTTAGAACACGTTTTAATATTTAATTTATGATTATCTATGTCGCTTTTATACCTGAACGGCGTTTCCGAAGTCTCAGTCTCAAACTCATTCACTTTTATTTTACCGTAGCGAGATATTTTATAGTTCCAAAAATTGATCCTGACTTGATCTAACATACTGACATTTAATTTTTCATAATCTGGCCTAAGTGCTCTTGGACCATTTGCATGACACATAAAACACGAAACTTTGTAGTCAATTTTTTTAAGTCTTAAATCATCTGACCACTCAAGCTCGCCCGGTGGTAACTGATAAAATTCGGCAGTTTTAGGCTGGGCAGATTGATCAACGACAATCACAAGTCGATCGATCAATTCAGGTTTTGGGTTTTGGCCAAAGTGACTTTGATTCATCATCCAAATATCTTTATTGTTTTCACGGATGAATTTGATGGAATTATAAACTGGCAGGCCATCGATTGTTTTTGATTCTTTGGATTGAATCATTATTTCTGATGTCTTTGATAAGCAGCTTACAAAAAGTAAGCTGCTGAGGACTAAATAACTAATTTGAGCATTGAAATTCATAAGTTTTTTCACCGACTATCATCTCGGCACTTGTCGAATTGAAATCACCAAAGCATCCCGCTCGTCCGCATTGCTGTTTTTTCTTTACAACAATAGATAAAGTTCCAAATTCATTATTTTCTAACGTCACGTTGTATTCGTAGTTTTGATAAAAATATGAATCTTCAATTTTTGTTAGGTTCGCACTTGAAATTGGAACTTCTAATTTTTGAAATTCGCTTTTTTCAATAATTTCAATATTTGTATTATTGATTAAATTTCCGTAGTTCACTAATTTGAAAGTTCCTTTCTCGCTATTTTCACAATTAAATGTTTTCGTTGACTTACCCACAGCCGGATCCACGATTTTTTTGATTTGTGCAAAACTGATGTTTGCAAAGAGCACTACAGCTAGTGCGATTAATTTTTTTTCCATTTTCTTCCTCTTGTATTTCTTGCTTTCGCATTTGTTTTAAAAAACTTTTCCACACAACATGTGTTGAAAACTCTGATGCTGTGCAAGTTATGAAAAAATAAAGTATTTGTATAATTCATAATTATGAGTTTATTATGATTTTAAATGAGTTTACTCAGCCCCCCCCTAGAGGCTTTCTGGGCCGTTGTTCAAAAAGGAACCGTCCAGGAAGCATCTCGTACAATTGGATTAACTCAGACAGGCGTCACTCAAAGAGTGCGCTCGCTTGAAAAGATGTTAAATACAACTCTGTTCATTCGATCGCGCAAAGGTATGAAGCTGACTGCAGAAGGCGAAGCCCTTTTACAGTATGTAAAGCACAGTTTAGAGAACGAGGGGATGACCCTATCAAGGATCCAAGGCACAGCCATTGATAGCATCATCGACATTAGCATCTCGGGACCATCTAGTATTTTGAGGTCACGGGTCATTCCCAATTTATCAAACGTCATCAAATCACAAAAAAATTTAAGATTTCATTTTGATCTTTCAGATGTTGAAAGTAATTCAGATAAATTAAAAACGGGGATTTGCGACCTTGCCATTTTAGAACACCATGATGTCACTAAGGAAATGGATTCTAAGATCTTAAAACCTGAACGCTACAAACTTTATGCAGCGACCTCATGGAAGAGGCGCTCTTTTTTTGATATTCTCAGCACGGAATCAATTATCGATTTTAATTCTCAAGATATGATGACCTATAACTATCTGGATAAATACAAACTGAAATCCAAAGTTCAACCGAGTCGACATTTCGCAAATAATACGGATGCCCTGACGGCAATGATCATTGCAGGCATTGGCTATTCTGTTCTTTCCGAAGAATACGCAACACCTTATATAAAAAAAGGAGAGATTTTTGATCTCTCCCCGACTCAGTTCTATGATTTTAAAATTGCTTTAGCTTGGTATCACCGTCCGCATATGCCAGACTATTTTAAAGCCATCACCAAAGCACTTCACTAACTACTTTAATTTATAAGTTAAACGAATATCAGAATCTTCTTCTTTCAAGACTTTAACGATTTGACGTTTACTGAATGGTCCATCGATATTTAAACCATAGCACTGAACTAATAATCCTTCAGCCGTTTCCATCACCAACATTTTTTCAGCAAAACCACGCGTATCTTTGATCAAAGCCTGACGGTTTGTATAATCAATTTCTGAATCTGTACGATTTTCAACCAAGCAGTTTCCAGAAACTTGATCACGAAATCCAGCCGAAAACACTTTGTGACTTAATGGAGAAAAATCCAGATACAAATCAGCATTTGGAAAAATCAGTGTCTTTGTATTTTGAACAAATTCATAAAAATAAGTACGAGTCACTTGTGAACGCGCTCGTAATGTCGATCCTGTATATTCTTTAGTGACTTTTGAACCATCAGCTTGAGTCACAACTTTCTGACATGGATTTGTTGTATGATATTTTATTAAAGCCTCAGCCGATTTAACAGTTAATGCAGCCGCTGATATTGCATTGGCATTGTACGTCCAACTTGAAACTGAGCCTAAACTTTTGATCGCTGCATCGGCTTTTGTTTGCTGGTTACTATACTCAGATAATTTTGAAAACTCGTCTGTTGAACACTGACGAAATGGACCCGTCTGAGTGCCTTGATCTGGAGTAGTCACATCTGGTGGTGTTTGCGGTTCCGTTGGAGTCGTTGGACCAGAAACAACCGGAGGGTTGTTCGGAATCGTAGGCTCATTTACAACTGGAGTCGTATTTTTATCAGGGCGCGCATTGTGTTTAACTAAATAGTCTGTCGATTTCTTGCAGTCTTTATATAAACGACCTTCGTCATAAAGCTTAACTTCTGTTGCTACGACTGTTTTCTTCGTTTTACGGCAAGGCTCAGCTTTATGATGCTCCATCACAGAATCACAGGCTTTCACAGCAGCAACAGCAGCTTGAATTGCTTGAGGATCCTTTTTACTTTTAACAGTATCAACAGCCGAATTGGCAGAATCTAAAAGCTTTCTCCAAGCGACAAGTTTTGAAAATTCACTTTCACTACATTCGCGTGTGATTTGCGCTGCAGGAATTTCTTTAGGAATTACAACAACAGGAGGATTTGAATCAGTGCCAAGTCCTGTGTCTTGCACGTTCTCTTTTGGCCCTGCTGGTGATGGCGCTGTTGATTTCGAGCTGCCACAACCCATGGCTGCCAATAAAAAGGCCGAGCCAAATATAACTGCAATCGTTAAAACAGGTCGATTAATTTTTTTCATATTTCACCTCAAGTGAGAATTAAAAATACCCTAACAACAGGGAAGAAATACCATAATCAGGCTTAAAACAGAGCTGTTATCTTTTTTGACAGGTAAATGTTACCGAAAGTAACAAATATGGCCGCTTATATACGAATCCATTTATTTTCGTCCTCAGATAGACTAGAACATCCCCTATGATTCTGAACAAACTCGAGAAAAATTTAAAGAAACTAGGCCCCTGGGCGACGCGCGCAAAAATTGAAGCTTACCGCCTGTATGATAAAGACATTCCTGAATTTCCATTTCTTGTCGATGTCTATAAAGACTTTGTGGTCATTTTTGATAAAACCGAAGAGATTGATCAAGGTAAAAATAAAGATGTCGAAGTCGTCGCTGCAGTTAAAAAATTATTCCAATTCACAGATGAAATCGCCTCAACAAAAATCGTCCTGAAAAAAAGAGAACGTCAAAAAGGCTTGAACCAATATCAAAAACTCGAACACAAAAACGAAAAAATCACAGTCCTAGAAAATGGAGTGCCTGTCCTTGTGAACCTTTGGGATTACCTCGATACAGGTCTTTTTATTGATCACAGACCTTTGAGATATTTTTTCCTCAAAAATGCTAAACAGAAAAAATTTCTGAATCTTTTTTGCTACACAGGCGTCGTTTCCTTGATGGCCGCCCTCGGCGGAGCCGAAACTGTTAGTGTAGATCTTTCAGATAAATATCTGGATTGGGCTCAGGAAAACTTTAAATTAAACGGACTAGATACGCTTAAACACCGTTTTATCGAGCAAGATGTCCTTCAATTCATTGAACATGCCTCGAATTGGCCAGATTATAAGCACTCTTTTGATATGATATTTTTAGATCCCCCGACATTTTCGAACTCGAAAAGCATGCAAGAAAGTTTTGAAATCGAGCGAGATCAAACCAAATTGATTTTAAACACTTTAAAATTTTTAAAACATGACGGAACACTCTATTTTTCGAAGAATAAGAGAAAATTCAAACTGGATCCTCTGTTTGAAACTGAGTATTTCGTCAAAAACACCTCTGAAAAAACGATTCCGCAGGATTGTCATGACCAAAAAATTCATCAATCCTACGAAATACGATTTCGTCAAAAAAACACTTGATTACTAACCCCCTCGGCCCTATTTTCACTTTTCAAAATAGACCATTCAAAAAGAAAAGGGTGTGAAATCGATGAAAGCACTTGGCAGACATATATTAGTTGAGTTTTTAAACTGTAAAGCTGACGTTCTCAATGACGTTGTTCAAATTGAAAAAGCAATGGTTGAGGCAGCCCAAATCGCTGGAGCCACAGTAATCAATTCAACATTTCACCATTTTTCTCCGTACGGCGTATCTGGTGTTGTCGTTATCCAAGAAAGCCATCTAGCGATTCACACATGGCCTGAATATCGTTATGCCGCTGTTGATTTATTTACTTGCGGTGACACTGTTGATCCATGGGTTTCATTTGAATTTTTGAAAAAAGCATTTGATGCTTCATATTCTGCTCTTGAAATGAATCGTGGATCTACTCACGTCATGAAAAAAGGCACGACTTTACAAGTGAAACCAAATGATGCTGAAAATTACGATCCAGCAAAAGGTTACAAAATTAATCGTAACGTTTGGTTCACTGACAAAGATGAAAACCAAGCCTTATCACTTCGCTACACAGGTGATGTTTTGTTTGATGAAAAATCTGAATTCCAACGCGTACGTATTTTAGAATCTTATGCTTACGGAAAAATGTTAACGATCGACGACATGGTGATGTGCACTGAAAAAGATGAATCACATTACCATGAAATGATCACTCACCCTGCTGTTCAGGCTTTTCAAGCTGTCAGCGGTCCACTTAAAAATGCTTTAGTCATCGGTGGTGGTGACGGCGGAACTATTCGTGAATTATTTAAATACAACTCTGTTGAAAAAGTCACAATGGTTGAAATCGATGAAGCTGTGGTTCGCGCTTGTAAACAGCACTTACCAACAATTGCTCGTGAATTTTCAAATCCAAAATTAAATCTGATTATCGGTGATGGAATTAAGTTCGCAGCAGAAGCACCAGCTGAACAATACGATATTATTATTGTTGATGGTTCTGATCCAGCAGGTCCAGCAGAAGGCTTATTCACGAAATCATTTTACACAAACTGCATGAAAGCCTTAAAACCGAATGGTGTTTTAATCACTCAAGGTGAATCACCGATGTTCCATGCAAAAACATTTGTTGAATTGAATCACTGCCTGAAATCTGTTTTCGGGCAAAACAGCGTTCACACAATGTTGTTCCATGCCACAACTTACCCATCTGGAATGTGGAGCCTTCAATTAGCTGTTAAAGGACAATATCACCCGACCAAAGATATTAAACCAGACCAAATAGCAGCAAGCCTTGCTGGAAAAACTCTCCGTTACTACAACGAAGATCTGCACAGCGCTGCGTTTAGCCTACCGACTTTCGTGAAAGAGATGATATCCTCTAAATAGTTTTAATCAATCTGGAGTCCTATCAGTAGGACTCCATAACTATTCAACAGGAGATTTCAAAATGTTCAAATTACCTCAATTACCTTACGCAAAAACTGCTCTGGCTCCATTTTTAAATGAAGAGCAAATGAACTTTCACTACGATAAACATCACAAAGCTTATATCGATAATTTAAATAAATTTATCGAAACAGACGCAAGCCTTAAAGGTAAATCTTTAGAAGAAATCGTTTTGTCATCGACAGCTGGCATTTTTAATAACGCAGCTCAAATCTGGAATCACACATTTTACTGGTTTAATATTTCTCCTGCCGGACAAGGTGGCCAACCTTCTGCAGAATTATCAGCTGCAATCACTAAAGATTTCGGAAGCCTTGATGAATTAAAAGCAAAATTCGTTGATGGCGGAATGAAAACATTTGGATCTGGCTGGATCTGGTTATGCACTGATGCTGCGGGGAAGCTTTCTTTAGTTTCGACTTCAAATGCAGCGGTTCCATTCACGAACAACGGTCCAACACCTTTGATGGTTGCTGACGTTTGGGAGCATGCTTACTATGTTGATTACCGCAATGCTCGTCAAAAATACTTAGAAACATTCTGGTCACAAATTAATTGGACATTCGTTTCTGAGAACTTTGCTTCTAAAAAAGTACGCGATTTAACTAAAACAATGATCTAGTTTTAAAATTTGAATATTTATTATTTTTAAAGGGAGATTTCGATCTCCCTTTTTTTTATTCCATATAATCGTTATAAGATCTTTAGGACACCGACATAGATCCAGCTTGGATTAAAAAATCAGACGAATTCTGATTTTTAGGTACACTATATATATGAAATTAAAAATTTTTATAGCCCTGGTTTGTCTTGTCACTATAGGTTCTTATTATTTATACAAAAATAATACTGATGTTGTTTATCAATTTGATCTGAGTTCTGAAGCTTCAAATTTACCCTACGGCAGTATCGATAGCACAAAAAACAAATATGTTGCGGAAGTGGCAAATAAAACAAAGCCTTCAGATTTATTAACCTCTGAACAACTCGAAGGTTTCATCCAAAAATTTAACTCGGACATTTCGCCGCGCCTGAATTCAAACGAAGATGCCATGGATCAATTTCTGAATCTTTTACCTAAAAACTATCGTATGCACTTTTCGATGATTCACCGTAGTTTTAGTATTCAAAGTGCGACTCCGCTTTCGCCCCGTGTGATTCTTTACGGACCCGACGCGAAAGTGATGATGTCGTTTAATGCTGGAATTGACGAGACCGGCAAAAGAATGAATGGCGGCGATTCCATTGAAATTATTCAATGGAATTCCAAAAAGACGACCTGGGATTTCTCAGAAATTGTTTTCGATGAAAATAAAAAAATATCTCACGAAAAAAATCCAGCCAAATGCATTATGTGCCATGCAGGAACACCTAAGCCCGTTGATTTTAAAAATACAGCTTTGTACCAAGACAAATTGAAACCCATATTTCCTCAGTACCCATTTTGGCCAGGGTTTTACGGCAGCGTGAATGACATTGTCGGCCTAAATAAACCCGATTCAAAAGATTCGATCATGCTTAAGCTGGCAGACACGTTTGCGCAAATCAAAGGTCTGACGTTCAATCACACTGAAGAACTTTTCAGACTTCGTAAACTTTTGGATGAAAATCCGAAATATATGGATATCGTCAAAACTGAACTCGATGTACATTTGAAAAATTTTGAACCACTGATGAAATCATTACCCGAAAGATCTCGATATAGAAATCTTGTCACATTGAAAGAATTGTATACTCAAAAAGGTGAACCAGTTCCACAGCATCTGCAAGCGGCGCCATTTCGCCGCACATTTGATAAAGAATATGGACACTACTTATTACGACCTAATTTTTATTTATCATCTCTGATGGCTTATTATCAATCTGAATACATCTCGGACCAAATCAGAAAAACGCCGTTCTTTAATCAAATGAAATATTCGTTTTTAGCTCGTAAATATAACTGCGGCCCATTGTCAGTCCCAGGACTTGATATCAAAGATCTTGATCCAAGTTTTGATCTCATTTATCCGAATTTATCATCCCAAGAATCGCGTGATCGTCAATATCTGCTGGCCTACCAATACAATGTGGTGGCAGCTCAAAAAGGTGGGGCACCCAGCCTGCCGCTGCATGCTTGGAATCTTGAAGGCAACGAAGATATCGCAAGCTATCACTATGGAAATGTATTTTCCGATTTGAATGAAGTCGTCCTTTGGAATTTAGCAAGATCAGCTTTCCCGCAAATCACACCTGCGATGGGACGCCCTGCCGCTGAAGATCGACATTATGATTTGCCAAATTCTTTGTTTATGAAAGACTTTTTGGAAAATGCCGGTGGTCTTATCTCTCGAATGAGTACAAAACAGTATGAATTTGCAACCACATCGCAAAATTACTACGGATCAACAACTCAATTTAAAGCTTTACCCGTTTCCACACATTGTGAAAAACTACTAGTTCCAGCGGCTCTTGCAGAAATGAAAAATCTTGTTTCCCTGAAAGGTCAGAAAAAACTACCTTCAGATATCTACTCACTCGATACAAGATTTTTTCAACTTGATGATATCCTCCCAAAACAAACAGCAGGTCTAAATATGGTTCGACAAGCGTGCGAATCTTGTCATACAAGCCAGTCGCTGAGCCCCTCACATCACATACAGCCTTTTATCAACGTTGATTGGATGTCTGAGAGCTATTCCCAGTCACTGCACACCACAATGAAAAGCTGGTACCATACTCAAAAAGATGTGGCCGATCAAAAAACATGGATGGAATCCGCACTCTCAGAAAAAACTTTGCCGGTGCCGTTTGAGAATAAAATGCCCTATGGTCGTCGGGAAATGTCATCATTTTCTTTAGCATGTGAATTAATGATTATCCAAAAGAACTATGCAAACAATCGAACATTGAAATTCAGTGAGGTATTTAATTGCCCCAAAGACAATCCAAATGTTGACCAAAATTCTATGGATTGTCGATGTAAGAAGCTGATTTTGAGAAAAGATAAAATCTATAATGAGATGTACAGGAATCAATAAACACTGGATGTAATGTTTAAAATTAAATATCTTAAAAAGTGGCGCGTAAGCCTGCCATTAAAATGAAATAATTATATGACAAACCTGAATCGTCCTCTTTAGGAAAATATTTAATGACTGATACAAGACCTTCAAAATTATCTGCAACTGGAACAATTGAAGACAGCATCAGTTGGCGATATGTTGATGCCAAATAAGTCGTTGTTGATAAACCTGTTGAGCTTTTAGATGAGTATTCGTAGGTAACGGATTCAGATAAGGTTAGACCAATTTTCATCATATCTAAATTCAACTGTGAATAAAAAGCCAGACTATGGCCACCACCGGATCCAATAGTATCCGTTGTCGATATTCCAGAGTCAATTTTCTCAGATTCACCAACTTGATAGGAATCATAGGTCAGTTGTCCACCCATACTGATCATATCCATTTTAAAATCAAGACCAACATCCAAAGTTAATTTATTTCGATCACTAGCAATTGTGTACTCGTTAGAATCATAATTATTTTTTGATTTAGCCAGTAGTGCCATTTTATACTGTCCCGACATGTACAAATTCAGGTTGTCTATGGGTAGAATGTACTTGGTAGTTAAAGACGTATCCCCAACGCCTGAATATTTCGAATCTGACGAGTTAGAAGAAATCATATAATCGTTAAATAAACTCTGTGTCAGACCAACAGACCATGAATCATTCAATCCATACGCATACTCTAAATTTGAAAGTAAACCAGAGTACTTAGATTCAAAACTGACTCCAGAAATTGAACCTGAAATACTTCCCGTTGGCATAAGTAATCGAAACAAAATATCATGCTGCCCTTCGCTTGGCGCATACATAAGGATATTTAAGCTTTCAGATTTTCTTGTTGATTGAGAATGCTTTTTATTCGACACCGGCATTTGTTTTTGTGCCATTGATAGTATTGGAAATAAAAAAGACAAAATAAGAACGAACTTCATTATAAATACCCCTTAACCTAGTTTTTACAAAGTGGGAACCGAGGCAAGTAACGTACAAAACGATTATGAACCTCATTTTTGTTACCTGCTTTGTTTGTTGGTAATTGGTTTAATGCATGCCAATAGTTAGGAGCCGTCAGTTTTCCAGACTTCGGATCACGTTGACCAAATATCTTTCCATTTCTATTCAGCAACCTTTTCATTTCGTCAATCGCACAAGCCGTATTGCCTTCTGCTGTCAAAATTTTAGCTTCATCAACAGCGCAGTTAGGTCCGCGCCATTTTCGTAGTGATTTTTGATATTCAAGTTGATACAAACCAACAGCCGGTCCGTTCGGGACATCATTGGCAGAATTCTTTGCATTCGGATTACAAGAGGTCTCGAAAAATGCCATGATTTCAAAAAACCATGTCCAGAAGGCCACTTTACTGGTTGGTTTCATCGTTGTATAGCCTGGGCACATATCAGGTGAAATCAAGTCTGGGTAGCTTTTCATAAAAGGTGAATTTTCATTTTCATTTAGTATCGAAGCGGAAATTTGCTGAGTTAAAAGTAAAGACAGCTTTCCAAGCTTGCCATCCTTATCATTAAAAAAATTTGCACAGCTTTTTCCATATTCTACATATTTTTCTTTTGAAAACTGTAAAATTTTACAATTCGGATCATTAGGGTCAGCACAAGCTTTTGAAAAATCTGCAGTTCCTGTAGACAGCCTCTTTAATGACTCTAAATCTTGTTCTAAATTTACTAAACCAACTTTAGCAGAACAGTCGACACAGGCCCCTGGTTCAGATACTGCTGCTTCAGTTTGAGCTTTTACTGTCAATCCAACAAATAATAACGAAATTAAAAATATTATTTTTTTCATAAATCCTTTACTACTTTTTCACAGACATATATTCGCAAGAATAGCCGACCGTTTTTTTACCGACAATTTTTTTAAATGAATAAATTAACTTATTTTTTTCAGTTCTAATTTCCATGGTTTGCTGATGATTTTTTTTAACATCTTTGCACTGTTGATCTTTAACTTGAGTTAACTGATTCAAAGCCAGTGTATTTTTAAAATCCGATTCACAATCAACATCTGTAGCTTCTTTATATTTTTCTTGGTTTAATTCAGAAAAAATGATTTTCTCTCCAAGGCGCAAAACAAAACTGTCATTCGCAGTTTCAAATGCAAGATCAACTATGTCCGAGGGACAATTTTTATTTCCACCCTTTTGAAGTGAATAATTACCTTCAATAAAACCTAATTTAGATTTAATTTTGTCGATCGAATTGGATTCGCTCACCGCCATTGAATTTGAAGCCGCTAAAAGACCTAATAATATTAAAATTGTTTTCATATCAATAGAGTACAAGACTCTTCAAAGAAAGTAATAATTAAGTCCGAAGGCACAGCCTAAGGTCTTATTATTTAAATTCATGCGCTAATTCGTCTGTTAACTAAAGGAGAAAATTATAGACTAGGGATAAATAAGTGTCTGTTGCTTTCATGTATGAATTTTCGAAACCACCTTGAATATCAAATTCTTTATTTAGATTATAATTCAGTTTTGATTTAAAACGAATATATTCATTTTTATCTTTTGTGAATAAGTAGCTGGCCGACAATGAGATTCCCAGTTGTTGCATGGGCCTGAAAACTGTCAAGATTTCTGGACCTGCCGCTTGTAAGAATTGATGTTCATCATACCAACTACGACCGGTCATAAATAAAGCAGTTCGCGATACCATCCATAATTGTGAATTGAAACTCAGCCCCCCAGAGCCTTCAAAATCAGTTTCACCTTCATCTTTCAGTGAGGCTTTTACTTTCCATGAAAAGTGTTTATCCAACTGAGTCACTGGATTTAAATTAATTAAATTCAAAAATGTCAGTTCATCAAATTTAATTTCTTTTTTTTCATGGTCATATTTAAGCTCAATCACAGCCATTTGGTTCTGACTAAAAGGAACTGTGCCGAAATCAATCTGTTCTAGATCATGTAAAGCGTTTCGAAATTTGAACGATGTATAGTGTTGTTCTGCGAGATCATTTTTTAAATATCCACGCTGTAAATAAATTGCTGAGGAGCCGTGACTGTCCTCTGGAGGTCGTTGTTCAAAAGTCGGATGTGATACGTGAGTCATCCCAAGCATCGCGCGCTCTGTTGACAGAGCATACTGCTGATCCTCAGAAGACTCGCCCGTCCGGTAAGACCTGACTGCATAGTATTTGGTCGCTGTTTCATAGACTTGTGCTTTTTCTGACTTTGACAGTTCGAAATCATCTGAAATCTTCAGCTTTTCCACAGCGGTATCGAGTGCTTTTTTCTGATAGGAGCCGAGCTGCGAATAACTTTCCAGATAATTTGATTTTAATGATTTTTTAAATCGTACTGACGAAACCCAATTTGTATCAGATTTGACTTTTTTGATCGTATCAATTGGAATCACAAAATAATTAAACGTATCGGCTAAGTTTATATTGGGACGAACGACTTCCAGTGTTTTTAAGATCTGATAGGAACAGTTATCATTAAAAAATAAATAGGGCGCTCTTGCATTTTCCATCTCTAAAAGGTGATCAATCAAAAATTCAACTTCGTCAGAGGTGAAGCTCAAATGGTACTCCCAAATATCGCGCCCATCTAAATTGATATAGTCTCTGATTTTTTGATGATAAGGCAGCATTGCAAATCGTCCTGGGTAGAATCCAAAAATACCTTTCACAGCATAGAGTAATCCATCACTGGATCCCGTTTCTGCAGAATAGTCGACGCCGTAGTCGATCAAGTCTTTGTGATTTTGGTTTTCTATGTTGATCAGCTTGAGAAAAGTATGACCGAAGCTTGATGAGGCGTTACCGAAATCGGAGGCCGCAAAAATAATGGCCACTTGACTGGCATTTAAATTCTTTTTCCAAATCTTTCGATCTTCACATGGTAATATATCTTCGGCCGCAACACCAAGAACCTGATTAAGCCACTTTGAGCGCGCTAAGTAATGACATTGTGGATGTCGTTTCAGACGCGCACTCAGAACTTCAGATTCGGAATACAAAGCTTGAATTGTACTTTCGATTTCTTTTTCAGGAGATTCAAAACCTTTTTCATCTAAAAAAAGTCCGCTTGTAAAAGCTGAAGTGTAATGACCTAAAATTGACTTTTCATAATGCCCCAGTTTGATCCATAGAGGCTCACTCCATAATTTCTTTTGTTTTGCGATCGCCTGATATTGTGCGACCCGAGAAACAGAAAAACCCCACGCGAGTGAGGTTTTTCCTATTAAAAATAAAATAAGTAGTAGTTTTAAATAAATTTTATTTTTGAATAAATGATTAAGTTCCTGAACATACATTAGCAATAGCAGAAGACTTCATATTATTTACAAAGTCAATTGCAGTTGTTTTTGAAGCAGGCACGATTGTTTTGAAATTTGATTGAGCACGTGAATTAAAAGCAGTGATTTGCTCTTGTGACATACAACCATTTAAAGCTGCCAATGTTGATAATTTCTCGCCACGGCCTTCAGCCATTTCACGCATAAGATCTTCTTGATTCACTTCAACAAAATACTGAATTTGTTTATCGTTTTGAACTAAACCGCTTGCTGAACAGCCTGAAGTTCCAAAAGTGATACCAAAAGTTTGCGAACCTAATGTCCCATTTGTTGTTACTGCGAACAACTGCATTAATTTTGTATTTGATTTAATCAACATCCCACCAAGTCCACAGCCTGCGTCTCCGGCTAATGCGATCGAACCCATAAACATTGATACTAAAATTGCTTTTAACATAAAAATCCTCCGTGTTGGTTTTTGTTCTTTTATCCTAACTGATAATTTAAAGTTTCCAATCTGTTGTTCGATGACTCATTTTTTGCAAGACCTTGGCCCAGAAACTGCTATGTCCAATTAAAAAAAGGATATCTAAAATGACCCGTTATTCAGACTTCAAATTTCCCTATCAATTTTTTCATTTTAATTTTGAATACCAACCAACAGGATATTTTAAATCATTAGATTGGGATTCATTATGTATCCATCTGAATGTATTATGTAGTCAGTTGAAAATTGAGATTCATGCCCTTGTGATGATGGATACTCATGTTCATATACTTTTCCGAACTTCGGATTCAAAAGAGAATTTTTTTGCCTCTGAAATTACGAAGAAACTGAATACGGCACCGATTGATGGCAATAACGTCGAACCTATTCGTCATCAGACTCAATATATGAATACATATAGGTATATTTATAGAAATCCAGTCACTGCAGAAGTCACACAACGTTGTGAAGACTATCCATATAGTTCGCTATCAGGACTTCTAGGCAAATCGGTTTTAAAATTAAATGTTTTTGATCAAATGGGGCTTATTCAAAACCCGGTAAAAATTATAAGTTGGCTGAATGACAAGAATCAAATTTATCGAAAATCTCAATTGAAGGAGCTACGCCATCCAAGCTCATGATCAATATAATGAATTAAATCCATTTTTTGTTTTTCAATTTCTGCTTCTGACAAACCGATTTCAGATTTAAAAACTTCAGCAATTGTGTCTAAAAATTCTAATCCATGATTTTTTTCCGAAAGGACCAATGGAACCCGACGTGTATAAAAATCAATTAAGTTCATACACATTGTTGTATGTATTGCTTGATAAGCTTCGATACGCCAAAGATCTTCACTAAATCCATATTTCATCAAAATTTCTTGAGCCTCAGAACCGTATCGTTCAGCGAGCTTTTTTTCTAAGTCTGAATTAGCAAACATCACTGCATTTTGAAATTCATCGACAGATGTATATTTATTGAGTGGTTTTTCAGTTTCACATTTTTTAAGCTGCGCTTTTTTTTCAAACGGAAAAAACTTCATACATTGATCGACAATTTGTTCTGACATCAATCTGTAGGTGGTGTACTTACCTCCTGCGACAAATGTAAAGCCTCGCTCGTCATGTAATATTGTGTGCTCGCGACTTGTTTTTCCTTCGTTATCAGAATCATCTTTCACCAAAGGACGAACACCAACGTAACTGGATATAATATCTTGAGGTTGTAATTTTGCCCCAGGAAAATATTGATTTGTAATTTGCAACAAATAACGAACATCCTCAGGGGTCACTGTTGCATCTTTGGGATCACCTTTAAAATCAGTGTCGGTGGTGCCTACAATGACCATTTCATGACGTGGAATTGCAAAGACAATTCGACTACTTTTCTCAGCTGCCATGACAACGGCACTACTTAATGGAATTCGATCTTTCGAAAAAGTCAGATGAATTCCTTTTGTTGGCCTTAGGATTTTTTTCCAATCTGATACAAAAGTCTCTCCGACTAAGTCAGTCCAAGGACCCACCGTTGAAATCACATGTGTGGCTTGAATATCAAATGTTTCTTTTGTTTTAAGGTCAGCCACCGAAATTGATTTCACTCGATTTAATCCAGAGTCGATATGAGACTTCAAAGCTTTAACGTAGTTCACGCACGTTGCTCCAGCTTCGTTGGCAGATCGTAAAGTTTCGTGAACTAAACGATCATCATCCATGTATGCATCTGAATAAACGTATGACCCCAAAAGATCTGTGGAATTGAGTATTGGCATGCGATCTAAAGACTCTATAGCATCGAGTCTCTCATGAAGCTGTGGCGCTTGAAATAATGCCAAAGCGTCATATAACATCATTCCCAAACCCATCAGAAACATTCCAACTCGGCTCGTTGTGTACAGGGGGATCATAAATCGCAATGGATGAACCAAATGAGGCGCCATTTCGAACAGACGCGTTCTTTCATTCAAAGCTTCAAAAACCAAATGAAATTCTTTATTTTCCAAATACCTGATTCCGCCATGGATCAGTTTGCTCGATCGTGAAGAGGTACCAAAAGCAAAATCGGAACCTTCAACGAGAGCCACTTTTAACCCACGAAGTGCGGCATCACGGGCTACTCCTGCGCCAGTAATCCCACCACCAATGATCAGTAAATCGTACTTTTCGTTTTTGAGTGTCTGAATATTCTGTAATCTGGTTTTAAAAGAAAAATTTTTCATTTTGTCGTTTTCGCCCATACTACAGGGTCTTTGATTTTTTGGAAAGGTATCGGCTTTTCAAATTTAAGATTTTGAACATCCTCAGGAAAAAGAACTTGCTGAATATGTTTATCTCGCGAAAGTTTATAGGCGATTTCAACTAATTCAGATTTAATTTCAACCGTATCAGCTAAAATATATTCAACCCATAAAGTTTGTGTCTGCGCTTGAAAAAAAAGCAGTGGCTGTCCTAAAAAGAATCCACATATTTTTCCATCTGAATTTTTAGCAACAAAGCTCCAGCCGAGCTTCATATAGTGCTCTAAAGCCTCTTTACGAAAACGAGATTCCCAAACGGCCATCATCAATTCCATTTCATCAGGAAATTGTTTTTTTAACATATTCTCGGCATAGGAATAGATTTGTTCTAGATCTTCAGCTTGGGCAATTCTGTAAGAGACTCCATTATTCATAGACATCAGGATAATTTAGCTCTTATGATTATTCAACTATGAACTACAAAAGCTATCCTCAAGAATTTTGGCAAAAAATAGAATTAACGATTGAAGAATTAAAATCAAAGTCATCTGAACCATTAGTGGCAGCTTTTGATGCTGATGGCACATTATGGGATACAGATTTAGGTGAAAATTTTTTTCATTATCAAATCGAACATAAACACGTACCTTTGCCTCCGGAACCATTTCAAGATTATCTCGATAAAAAAGCGATCAATAATGATCCGCGTGATGCCTACGTCTGGCTCGCACAGATCAATCGTGGCAAAAAACTTTCGCAGGTTCAAGATTGGGCCACTCAGGCTTTTCTAAGTATTCAACCAGCACCTATTTTTTCTGAGCAAAAAAAACTGATTGAATTATTTTTAAAACATCAAATCGAAATTTACATTGTTACAGCGTCAATCAAATGGGCTGTTGAACCCGGTGCTCGCGCTTTAGGTTTGTCGAACGACAGCGTCATCGGTGTTGAAACCGAAGTTCATAATAATTTGATTTCCGAAATAGCTGTTTTGCCGATCACCTACCGCCAAGGCAAAGTCGAAGCCCTGCTAAAACACACGAAGGGTCGTCGTCCCTTTTTTGCAAGCGGAAACTCCTCAGGCGATATCGAGCTTTTAGAAGCAGCAACACATTTACGTCTCGCCGTCAGTGCCGCCAGTCGCGACGATCGTCTTTTTAAATCAGAAAAAGAACTGACTGATATTGCTATACAACAAAACTGGCTTCATCACAGGTTTATCTAATGACAAATTTTTTAAGAACTTTATGTGTCATTTTAATTGGGATTTCAGTGGGCTTTTTAGCTTATAAAAAAATGAAATCAATGAACCTGCAAAAGTCACAAACAATGACAAATGCCTATCAAGTTAAAAAAATGATTTTAAAATATAAAAAACCTGCTCGAATTGAAGTTCAAAATTTTGTCAAAAGTGCTGATTCAAGATTTCAAAAAGATATTCAAGACATTAAGAATCTAAAAATTGCATTAGATACCAATTCCAACTATTACATCGAGCTACAAATGTTTACTGACGAGTCTGACTTAAAGGCACCGCTTGTGATTCAGTGCCGTTTTCTAGATGCTAAAAGTAAGAATTTAATCCAAGAACAAAGCTTGAATTTGTTCTAGCCTCGTCCAACAATAGCTTCGATTTCAGAAACTTCTTTAGGTACTCCTGCAGTTAAATTTTCGCAGCCTTTTTCGGTGACAAGAATGTTATCTTCAATGCGCACACCAATACCACGATATTCTTCAGGTGCTGACTTATCAGTTGCTGGAATATACAAACCTGGCTCAACTGTGAAGACCATGCCAGCTTCGATCGGACGTGCTTCTCCGCGAATCATATACAATCCTGCATCATGGACATCCATACCTAACCAGTGACCAATACCATGTGGATAATATTTTTTATATTCAAGTGATGAGATCACATCTTCTTTGCGCCCACTGACAAGACCCAGTTCCAACATCAATTGAGTCAGAAGGTCCGTTCCCATCGCATGCAAATCTTTAAAATAAATCCCAGGTTTGATATAATTGATAATTTCTTTTTGAACTTTCAGAACACCTTCGTACACTCGCTTTTGCGCAGGTGTAAATTTGCCGTTCACGGGATAAGTTCGAGTGATGTCACCAGAATAATAATTAAATTCACTGCCCGCATCGATCAACAACAATTCGCCACTTTCACAAATCTGATCATTGAAATTATAGTGTAAAGTAGTCGCATTGTTACCACTGGCTACGATAAATCCGTAACCTTCTCGCGCAGATCCACTGTTATAGAATTCTGAAGTCAGCAAACCTTGAATTTGACGCTCAGAGATTCCGGGCTTCGTCATCTTCATCGCTTTTAAATGAGCAGCCGCAGAAATTTCACAGGCTTTACGTTGGTTACGTAGATCATCATCATTCTTTTTTAAACGGAATTCACCAAGGAAAGTATCCGCATCTTTGATGGTCATCAGTCCATAGCCACTGCGACCGTAAATTCTTTTTAAATCTAATAATAAATTTTGTATCAATTTATCAGCTTCTTCGTTTTTAAAAAGTCTGTAATAAACTTCATCAAAACCTTTCAATAATTCGGCTGCTTTTTGCGGAAAACTCGAAATAGGGTGAACTTCGTCAATTCCAAATTCTTTTTTTGTGCCTTCCGGACCAAATCGAAATCCATCCCAAGTTTCGCGCTCGACATTTTTCTCTCGAACGAACATAACTGATTCTGGATTTTTCCCTGGGCGCAGAAGTAAAAAACTTTCAGGCTCTTCGAATCCAGTTAAGTAGTACATGTTTGAATCTTGACGATAAGGATAATGAACATCATCATTTCTAATCATTTCCGGATTCGCAGCGACAATGAGCGCAGAATTTGGGCTCATTGCCTTAGTCACGCGATCTCGACGACGTTTAAAAATTTCAATATTTTCCGTTGATTTTCTGTGAATCTGAGCCATTTTTATACCTCTTATAAACCGTATTTATCTGCTAATTTCTTGATTTGACTATAGCTCAATTCGGCACCTTTAGCCATAATTTCGCGCCGATGATCGAAATCGTCAATACCTACATCTGATACATTGATCGAAACAACTTCATCAATGCCTATATTCTTTTTAACAAGTTGAGCCGCTGCAGCTGCCCATGTCTGGTTCTCTAAAGAATCCACAGGCTTGATGTAGGGCCCACCTTCTTTCATATTTAAAACATTCAAAAGTAATATTTTTTGAACCCCTGTTGCGCGTAAATGTTGAACGAGAATAGAAACATCTGTCATCAGGGCCACACTTTGACCGTAAGGCTTAGCTAAAGCTGGTGAAGGGATACAGAATGGTAAAAACTGGTCTACATTGCCACGATTTAATAAATAAACTGTTTGTGACTTCACATTCAATGATGGACATGCAAAAGATGATTTCATATCGGCAACGGTTTTTTTGGCAAATACAGATTGAATAAATTCATTCGATTTATCCAAAGATTTAAACTTAGACATTTCCCACTCGACTTCGTTCGAAGACAAGTTCTGTGCATAAATAGCTGCGACAACAGCTCCCCATTCGATGCCTGCGACACTGACAACTGGAAATTTATACTTCTGCATCTCTTTGAGCATTCCGACATGAGCCCATGCTCTCGCTCCACCCCCGGAAAAAATAACTCCAAAATGAGGAACTACTTTTGTTTTTAAAGACACAGACGGCTGAGTTTGCTGCTGTAAAACAATTGGTGTTTCTGTTGAATTATCACTCGGCTTAACAACTGTTGGTGGCACAGACACGTCTTCCACTGCTGATTCAGTTTTCACGACTTCTGACTTGTGTACACTTTTATGTTGGCAGGATACCAATAAAAACAAAGCTAATAAGATGATATTTTTCATAATTACTCCTTGAGACGAAAGTGCTCTATTTTTTATGACGTCCGTAAATAAAAAATTCTGTGTTGCCTTCTTTTCCACGAATTGGACATTCAATATAATTTTGAACATCGTTAAACTGCTGCATGAATAATTTCTTTAGGTTCAACTGAATATCAAGATAAATATTTTTATTTTTAACAATTCCGTTTTTATCTAAATTTTCTGGTCCACACTCGAATTGAGTCTTAACTAAAAATAAATATTCGCCGTCTTTTTTTAAGTAGTTCTTCACAGCCGGAACGATGTGCGTTAAAGAAATAAATGAAACATCACAGACTATAAGGTCTACACCATTTGGCGGTATCGATTTTGAAAATTCAAAATTTTCATGAATTGTTTTTGCATTTTGTTTTTCAAAAAACTTCACTTTGGAATGATTTTTAATTTTTTCATGTAGTTGATTTTCACCCACATCAAAACCAATAACTAATGAGGCTCCAAACTGCAGACAACAATCCGTAAATCCGCCTGTGGATTGGCCCACATCAAGAACAACTTTGTCCTTTAAATCAATTTTTAATTTTTGCAAAGCGGCCTCGAGTTTTAAACCTGCTCGAGACACGTATTTTAAAATTTCTTGATTTTTAATTTCTACAGTATCAATTTCGCTGACTTCCAAACTTGGCTTCATTGCCACTTTGGAATTCACAAAAACATTCTGGCTTTGAATCAAATCTTGAGCCTTTGTTCTTGATTCAATATCCATATGATGAACTAAGTACAGATCCAAGCGCATTACTTTTCTCGATTCAGGTTAAAGTCTATGATTTTTTGTAGTAAACTCGCATCGACAGAAAGTTGATCCAAAGACCGCTTGGCCAATGATGAGTGTAGTTTCAATTTTTCTTTCGTTTTTTCAACACCAAGTAATTTCAAATAACTTTTATGATCTTGAGCGCCATCTAATCCGTCAAGCAAATCATCTTTAATTTGAAAAGCTAACCCTAGATTTTGTGCAAAGACTTTCAGATAACTATGATCACTTTTATTTAGAGTCACGTAGTGTGCCGCACAGAGGATAGAAGCAGTTATAAGATCTCCCGTTTTTTTGTGGTGAATCATTTCAAGTTGCTCAAGCGTGGTCGAAGAATTTGATTTCATATCTAATACTTGTCCTCCAACCATGCCCACTGTTCCTACGAACTGAGCAAATGCAGCAATGACAATGACTTTTTCTTCTGCTGAATTCAGATCGTCAATTGCTAAACTTCGAAAGGCTTCCGATTGTAAAGCATCGCCAGATAACAAAGCCACATCCTCGCCAAATTTTTTATGATTCGTCGGTAATCCGCGACGAAAATCATCATTATCCATACAAGGCAAATCATCATGGATCAGCGAATACGTGTGAATCAATTCAGTCGCGAATCCCAACGACATCGTTTTTTCACCTCTTTGTTGATAAACGAGCGCGACTAGATAAGCTAAAAATGGACGAAATCTTTTTCCGCCGGAGGCAAATGAATATTCAATGCTTTCAACCAGAGTTGAAATATTTTGTGCTTGCAACTTTAACTGCGAAAAATAATTTCGAGAAAATTGATCAAACTCTGTCGAAAAATTTTTATATTCAGACTCTAAGCCCTTAAACACAACTCACCCTTAATATTAGTCTTCAGAGTTAAAATCTTCTTTAATCGCTTTGCCATTTTCATCAAAACCAACAAGTTTTTTGACCTGAGCTTCGGCCTTTGTCAGTTGCGTTTGGCAATCACGAGTGAGCTTAACTCCTTCTTCAAAAAGTTTCATCGATTCATCCAGCGAGAGCTCGCCTTTTTCCATTTTTTGAACGATTTCTTCAAGACGATTTAATTTTTTTTCAAAGTCCATGGGATTCTTCCTTTTTAATTTCTAAAATTTGGGCTTTCACATCACCATCACCTAAACGGATATCTAATATGTCGTTGACATGAATTTGTTTTATAGATTTTACAACTTTATTTTTTACTTTAGTAATTGAGTAACCGCGATCAACGACTTGGAGTGGACTTAATGAATGAGCTAATGATTTTAAATTATTCAGTCGATAGAATTGATCAGAAATTTTTTGATCGATTTTGTTTTTCAATTTTAAATTGAATGTCTGAATACGATTTCGTAAATTTTGGATCACTTGCGCCGGAGTCACCAATTTATTTCTTAAAATCACAGTGTCTTTTTTAAGATCACTGATACGCGAATACATCGACTGCTCTAATCGCATAAATAATTCGTCATTACGTTGAATCAAACCCTGCAATCTTTTTTTCGGATCAACGAGTCGTCTGGAATAAAAAATCAGATGCTGTTTTTGCAAATTAACATGCTTGATGATTGAATGTTTTAATGATCTTTCGAAAGAAGCTATTTTTTGAATTAAATCATTTGTATTTTTTGAAACGAGCTCTGCGGCCGCCGATGGAGTTGGTGCGCGCAAGTCTGCGACAAAATCACAGATTGTGAAATCAATTTCGTGCCCAACGGCAGATATCACAGGAATATCACAAGCGGCAATCAAACGAGCTAATTTTTCGTCATTGAAGCACCACATGTCCTCGATGGAACCGCCACCCCGACCGATAATAATCACATCTGGATTTAATTTAATAGCTGATAAGAAAGCCTCACATAAATTTGGAGCTGCTTGTGCTCCTTGAACCAAACTCGGTACAATTGTAACCTCAACTGACTTGGCTCTTCGCTGCATAATATTCAAAATATCTTGAATCGCGGCTCCAGTCGGAGACGTCACAACCGCGATTGAGTGTGGTAAAGCGGGGATCGGTTTTTTTCGTGCTGAATCAAATAATCCTTCAGCTTTGAGTTTTTCTTTGAGTTGTTCGAATTGTTTTTGCAAAGCCCCTGCACCGACGGGCTCCATCGTTTCACAAGCAATTTGATAACTGCCTCTAGGCTCATAAACGGTAACTCGTCCTTTGATCAAAACTTCTAACCCGTCGTGTGGTTTAAATTTCAGTTTTGAATTAAAGCCACGAAACATCACCGCGCTGATTTGTGATTTGGAATCTTTGAGTGAAAAATAAAAATGACCTGAGGAATGAGGTTTAAAGTTTGAGATCTCTGCCTGAAGCCATACAACACCAAGCTGACCTTCAATGACAGAACGAATTTGAGTATTCAGTTGTTCAACTGAATAGACCTGTGGTGTGGTTTTTGATTCCAGCATCACAGCAAATTAAATTACATCCAGATGTTTTGCAATGACCAAAGACCGCCGACATAGAATGACATAACTGCTAGGCCTCTATGCCGTTCAAATTGGTTATACTGTTCAGGCATTTCCTTTTTCGCTAAAGCCACTAAATAAGGGACTTCAAGCACAAACAGCATAACTAGACCATAAAAAAATACAAAAAATGGAAAATAAAAATCTAATTTTGTAATCATGCATACTATTTCGGAACATTTTTTTTTAGCTCGAGTCTGGTTTGGTAGACTTTTTTAATGATCTGGAGTACACTGACTATGGGGGTTCTTAGACGTAAAGCTCATCGAAAATAAACCTTACAAGCATATATTAGGGGACTGTCCCTGACAATGGTGTGCAAGCTCACCTCGTAGTGAGAAGCCTAAAGTTGTTAAATGGTTACCCACCTTGCAAACAAGAGGTTTATCTTTCAGAGTGGTCTATGAGCCTTTTTTTATTTTCTTTTCACAGAAATATTTTGATTTCTAGACTCGACTTTCTCAATATGAAACACTTTTTAACCTAATTTAGACTTAGTTTTTTCGTGTTTAATTCCGATATATATATGTGCAGTTTTTGCGTTCAAAACTCTTATTTCTAGGCCTTATTTTTTGCACTTTGTTATTACAAAGTTGTAGCGGTGGACTCAGTTCTCAGGCCAGTTACTATTTGCAATTTGCCGATGAAACTCCGATCTGTAATCTTGATTTCTCTTATCCCACCGGTTCAATTTTAACTGGTACTGCTAAGTTTGAAAAGCGAGGCACCAAACTGGTGACCGAACTCGTAACTGTATCTAATCAAGCGACTGTGAAATTAAAAAGTATGGTTCTGAGTGATCCCTTGCCAGATGCCTTGCCAATTCAGAATGCAGAAATTGCAATTTACGATGAAAATTTAAAACTAGTTCAATGTGGACAAACTGATTCTGATGGATCATTTAAAGCGGCTGACGCAACCTCTGATTTATATTTACCAAACATCGCTCAAAATTATCTGATTCGTGTTCTAGCAAGATCAAATTATTTATTCAGTAGCTCTGATGACTACTTGAATGTTTCAATCAAAAAAGACACTTATCATAATGAAGTCCATTTCATTCAACAATCGGTTTATTCGGACGGAGTTAATGGAGCTTCTGTCGATATGGTTGCTTTAGCTCGACAAGCTCCTGAGAATCTTGAAGTTACTGGGGGAGCATTTAATATATTAAATAATATTCAACAAGCTTACGATTACATCAAGTTGTCAACCACATCTGGCACAACCAACTGCTTAAGCACAAAATTAAATGTTTATTGGAAAGCTGGATTTAATCCCTTGCAATATTTAAATCCCGATGCTGATCCTGAAACCCTCAGTAACACGTCTTACTTTCTGCAGGATACCAATGAACTTTTTATTTCGGGTGGCCAAGTTGGAGATGTCAGTCTTTCGAATACTGATCATTTCGATGATTTTGCCACAATTCACGAGTTGGGTCACTTTGTTGAAAAAAACTGCGGACAGTTTACTTCCGCAGGAGGTTCACATGCGATCGTTGTTCGTATTGATCCTCGACTAGCATGGTCTGAGGGTTGGTCAAATTACTTCGCAGCGCAAGTCATGAATTCACAAATGCCAAATCTAGACCCAACAATGGCCGACAAATTAATTGAAGCTAACGAAAATAATGGATGGACATTCTTTTTTAATTCCGCAGGTTTTATTGACTCCACTCAAAATATCAGCAATGGCATTGGCTTTATGATCGACTTTAAAAATGCAGGTACAAATCCCGGAGAATATACTTCGGGCCCATACTCTGGATCGTCCTTCGATAAAGTGAATCCGACACTCTACAAAGGGGAAGGACACGCACGCGAAGGAGCTATTTCGCGAGGATTGTTTAAACTAGCAAATGATTGTGGACAATATTGTATTTCAACAGGAGACAAAATACCTTTCGGTGATCTCTGGAAATCTTTTGATCAAATCACTGGAATGGCCCAGACATCTTATACAACACCTTACTTAAGCTCTCATACATTTCTAAAACAACTCAGTACTATTCATACGTCATGGAACAGTAACCACGATACGATTCTTTCAGCAGAAGCACTACATATTTCTGAATCCGCAGATTTTACATCTGGTGGAAGAGTTCTTTGGTCAGGATACGGCAAACGCTTAATTCCAGGATCATGTAACTTGTCGATCGAACCACGTACAGATGATCCGAGTTTAACGGGAAGTAATTCTGACCAGCGATTTTCAAATCAGAATTTCACAGTCGATCAATATCTATTGCCATCTGGGACCAGTTCAATTTCAGTTCAATTTACAAAAGTTTCAGGAAGTGACACAGATCACGATCTATTACTTTTCAAACCATTTTATAGTTTTAATGATGACTACCGTTGTACAGCTGAAGACAGCAGTGGAAATTGTACAGGAACATATGTTGCGCAAAGGACAACGACATCTGATGTCATCAGATCAGATCGAAAAACTGCAACGAACCTATCTTCGTCCTACACGAAGAACATCACGTCTGTTGATACTCTAGATTACACGTATCAATATTTACTCAATATCAGATCTTACACCGCAAATAAAAGCATTGGGTCAAATACACTCTATAATTACACCATCACAGCTCAACCTGGAGGCCAACAATTATGTCCAGAGCCTTAGGATTTTTAATACTTGTATACATTTTTATTTTTTCAAGCTGTACTCAAAAAAAAGATCGTAGTGGACTCAGTTTCATTCCACGAACTGAGCTAGGTTATCGCGGAGCTGTGGATCGTACGATTCAGCTTAAATTTAATGTTGAGCAGTCTGATATATCCGAAGTTTCTGCGGTTGTTCAAACTCCTGAAAGCTACAAAGGAATACTAAATTTTAAGTGGTTTCTTGGTGACGGTGTACAATTGGAATCCGGACAACTTGAAGGACAATTTAATAATAAAAAATCAAAAACAATTCTTCAAATAAAAGTTAAAAATTTTACGTCTGAAAATTTAAAGCACATTCGTTTTGAAATTTCTGGCGATCAAGCGGGACGACGTGTTTTTGCCGATGGAATTATTTCGAGTCAGCAAAAAAACTCATTTGAAGAAATCGTCAAAGAAATCGAAACCTATAAAAAAGAGAATCTGAATGACAAATAAAACCACACTACTTCTGCTTATACTTTTCAGCGTATCTTGTTCGAAACTTGGTTCTGACACTGCGGAAACATCAACCCCTACAGCGACTGAAGAGTTGGCTGAGTGCTCGACAAATACGACCTATGCTTCTCCCGTAACAATTACGGGAACTGCTGAGTTTAGCAAGCGTGGCCTGACAGTCACACAATCTGGCTCGATCGTGAATAAGCTCATTTTGAGTACCCCAGTCGCCGCCAATTTACCGATTCGATTTGCTGAAATACGCGTTCTAAATTCTGCAGGAAGTATTGTTCAATGTGGTAAAACAAATTCGGTTGGTGCACTTAAAGCATTGAATGGAACATCTGATTTACAAATTTCAAACACGGCTGGCGTTTACACAATTGAAGTTCTTGCAAGGTCTAATCAAGATATGGCCGTTTCAAATGGCAAACCTGTATTTAAATCTTATGTTGCGGTGAAAGAAGATATTTATTCAAACACTATTTACAAAGTCACCTCAACGATCAACTCAACTGGCTCAGGGTCTTATGCCACGACATTAACTGCCACTGCGCTTGAGTCTGTTTCAAGTAAAATTGAAGGTGGTGCTTTTAATATATATAACGATTTAATTACGACGTACGATTATTTTGCAAATCTATCTGATGCAACACTTGATTTTACATGTCTGAATCCAAAATTAGACATATATTGGAAGGCAGGGTTTAATCCTGCGAAATACTTATATCCTACTGAGGACGAAGCTAGCCTTGGCACTTTGTCTTTTTATCTTCGTGGTGAAAGCGAACTATATATCAATGGCGGTGTCGTCGGAGATGTGGCCTCTTCAGATACAGATCACTTTGATGACGCAGTCATTATTCATGAAATCGGTCACCATGTTGAAGACGTTTGCGGAACAATGGATTCACCGGGTGGTAGCCATAGTGGCCGATACCGCATTGATCCACGCTTAGCGTGGTCTGAAGGTTGGGGAAATTTTTTAGCTGCGCATATCATCCGAAATAAACTTTCTTCGATAACACCTGTGTCATCAGGAACTTTGCCAAATAATGAATGGCTTTTTTATTTTGATTCGCAAGGTTATAACGACGGCGTAAATACCACTGGTTACGAATATATTCGAATCAATTTAGCAAGACCTGGAAATAGCACTGCAGAAACTATTCACTATGATGATGGAACAGGTGCTATGGCAACAGGTTCTGTCAGTTATGATCCTGTGGATCCGACAACATTCCCTGGAGAAGGACACTTCCGTGAAGTTTCAGTTTCACGAGGGCTTTTTAAGGGAGCAAACACATGTACAGCTCCATTAGCAAATTGCACCAACACAGATTTTTTTACTGATTATTGGAAAGCTATTGAAAGCCGATCTGCAGGTATAGGAATGGGAAAATCAACTTATCCCTTCCGCAGTTCAGTGCAATTTATCAGTCGGCTAAAAGCAGTTCAAAGTGGAACATTGAACGCAGCATTGAATACGGTTTTCGCAACCGATGAAGCTCTCCAGCCAGATGGCAATGCTCAATATACTTCGGGTGGATTTAAAATATGGGCCCCCTATGCCATTCAACTCATTCCGTCAGGATCAGCTTGTAATCTAAAAATTCAACCCGCGTCTTCGACATCATATGCAAATAGCCTGAGTGATCAACGCTACGCAAATCACTTTTACACAATCGAGCTGGCCAATTTAACTGGCGTGACCTCGATCACAATCACGTCGACAACCAGCAACGCAAAAATCCAATTGCTCGAAGACGGTTATCAATTCAATGAAGGCACATTATCAGCAAGCTCAGTCTCGCTTGTTGGTCTTACGTCAACCAAGTATTTACTGAACGTTCGACTTAATTCAGGCGTAGAAACATCATATACATTACGAGACCAATCCGGAGGCAATTTATGTCCAGCAAGTTCATTGTAAAATCTTTTCTAATTTCAACTGTAGGTCTTTTCGTCGGCTATGCTGGGATGAATGCACTGGTCGCAATAAATTCAGAAAATAAATCTGAAGCATTTGAACGAACAATTGCCTCTTCACCCATTACAAAAATAGGAATCGATCAAATTTCCAGAGACTATTTTGATATTAAAATTTCAAATCAAAGTGTCTCAGAAAAAAATGATGAGACCTCGGTGATTCAAGTCACAGTCACTGCTCTGAAAAACCTACCAGCAGGTTTGCAATATAAATGGAATTTACACAAAGACATGACTTCAACTGATGCCCTCACGGGTCAACTGGAAGAAATGTCTGTCGGCAGTAAAAAAGAATTTAGTCTTCGAGTCGTTGGATTTTCTAAACAAATGAATTCACATGTGAATTTTTCGATCAATGGACAAATTGGCGGACACATTTTACATAGATCTGTAATTACATCTTCACGTCCCGAAGATTCTTTTGAATACGTCGTTGAACAAGCGGCACTACATGAACAAAAAACCGGAAAAATTCAAAAGCTGAGTAACGGAAAATCCGTACGCAAAAAATTTGATCTGAATAAAGTGATCAAATAATAAATCTGGACTAAAGCGGAATGACTTCAATCGATTGATCGTATTCGTCTTTAAGAATACCTTCGATCGCCATGAGTGTTCCAGTCGTCGAACTTGGACAAGTTCCACAAGCACCTTGATAAGATACATAAACTTTGTTGTCTTCAAATTTAACAACTTCAATGTCACCACCATCACCTTGTAAGCCTGGACGGATTGTTCGATCTAAGATCTCTTCAATTTTCTGTAATTCAGGTGATAAATTTTGACGAGCGATTTTTTTCTCATCTAAAACTGTTTGATGAGGATTATGCACAGCCATCCTAGTTTGAATGACAGCACAAATCTGAGTTTTCATCTCTTCAGGATCCATGTCGAATTGATAAGTGATTGTAATCACATTTTGAAAGTAGTGTACTTGACGTACGCCCGCGACCTCAAAAAGTGATTTTGCTAAATTGTTATGGGCCGCTTCCTCGAGATTTAAATACGAAGCTTTACCATCGACAAGAACAGGGCGATCTAAAACAAACTTCCATGCATTTGGGTTCGGTGTTGCTTGCACTCGAATAAGAACATCTTGCGCGTTCTGATTGTTAGGTTGATCTGTATTCATAACAACATCCTTTGGGCTTTTTCTATACCCTTCACGAGGTGATCGATATCCGCATTTGAATTATAAATTGAAAAAGAAGCTCGAATGGTTCCAGTCAGACCAAATTTTTTCAGCAAAGGCTGTGTACAATGGTGTCCTACTCGGACAGCGATTCCCATTTGATCTAAGATTTGTCCAACATCAGAGTGATGCGCCCCTTTGAGATTAAAACTAATAATGGCTGCTTTATGTTCAGCAGTACCAAAAATTTGAAGTCCAGAAATTTGTTTTAGTTTTTCTGTTGCTGTCTTTAAAAGCTGCTGTTCATGGTGAAAAACGTTTTCAATATTCAGAGAGTTAAAAAATTGAATTGCTGAGTCTGTACCAATAGCACCTTCAACATGCGGAGTTCCTGCTTCGAATTTAAATGGTAAGGTATTGTATGTCGTACGGTCAAAATTGACCTCAGAAATCATACTGCCACCGTATTGATAAGGTGGCATTTGATCGAGAATCTCTTTTTTTCCATAGAGAACGCCAAAACCAAAAGGACCAAATAATTTATGAGCTGAGAAAACTAAAAAATCGACATCAAGCTTTTGCACGTCAATTTTCTTCTGCGAAATCAATTGAGCGGCATCCACAAGTGTTTTTGCACCCACTGATTTTGCGCGTGCAATGATTTTTTCAATGGGCAAAAACGTTCCTAAAATATTTGAACATCCCGAAAAAGCCACAAGCTTGGTTTTTTCCGTGATCACTGTGTTTAAAGACTGCTCATTGAGCGAACCATCTTCAAGAACTGGAATGTATTTAAGTTTTAAGTTTTTTTTCAAGCACAGATTCTGCCATGGAACTAGATTGGCATGATGCTCAAGCTCGGTGATAACAATCTCATCGCCCTGATTCAAAAAAGATTCGCCGTAACTGGTCGCGACTAAATTGATCGACTCCGTCGTTCCCTTTGTAAAAATAATTTCTTCGTCACTGGATGCATTGATCAAATTTTGAATCTGACGACGGGCTGCTTCGAAAGATCGAGTTGCTTGATCACTGAGATGGTGGGCGCCGCGATGCACGTTCGAAGATTCAAGTGCATAAAAATGTGCGATGCGGTCAACGACAACATCAGGTTTTAATGTCGTTGCTGCACTATCCAAATAAACAAGGTCATGACCATTTACTTTTTGGCTAAGCGCCTTAAATTGTTTTCGGATTTCATCCACTTTATACATTCGGGATCATGCTTTCTAATTTTTCATTTAATGTTTTCAGAATCCAATTTTGCAATTCAATATTTTCAACTTTGTAAACCAAATCCAATGCATAACCAAAGGCCAACATTCGAACAGCTTGTGTTTGATTGATTCCACGACTCAAAAAATAAAATATCTCATCTTTATTCAATTGACCCATCGTTGAACCATGCCCCGCTTTAACATCGTCAGCATAAATTTCAAGTTGAGGCACACTGTCCGCATGAGCCATTTTTGTCAGAAGTAAATTATTATTCAATTGCTCAGAATTTGCTTTTTGCGCCAAGGGCTCAATTCGTACACGGCCACGGAAAACACTGTGTGATTCATCCGAAAGAATTGACTTGTAATGCTGAACAGATTGATTCGCACCCTTTTGATGATGGATAAATGTATAATGATCCGTATGTTGTTTTTTTGACAATGCAGTTAAACCATAAACTCCGGCATTCGCATTTTCACCCAAGAATACAGTCTCTAAATAGTGTCGTGATAACTGACCACCCAGAGCCAAATCAAGACTGAGCAATTGTGCACCCGACTGTAAATAAAACTGAGTTCTTGAGAAATGAAAGTCTTTATGATTTTCATTCTGTAATTGGATATAATTTAAATTTGAATTTACGCCAAGATGAACTGTCGTTGAAATATTTAAAGCATTTTGTTGTGCAGATACGACAGAGCTTGGTAGTGAAACAAAATTTTGAATCAGTTTCGCTTGGCTATTTTCACCAAGTTCAATACGAATAACTGACTGAGACAATAAATTCTGTGTTGATTTTTGCACATATAAAATTTGTACAGGCTTATCAATCACTTTGCCTTTTGCGATTTTCAAATGAATTTGCTTGGCAGATCCAGCCACCAACAAATCATTCCACCCGCCCTCGGTCACAGCCTTTTGATTCGCTTGAACTTCGGCACCAATTTCATCAATTGAAATCCAGCCCTCGAGTTCATCGGATAATGTTTGATTTAAAAAACCGTTTACAAAAACGAAGTTGTAAAATTCTGTGGATAACTTTGTCGATAACCACTTCATATCCTCGTGCGATAAAAATTCTTCATCAATTGCTAAATTCCAAGAGAGCTCTGAAAAACTTTTCACTGACGTGTACTTCCAAGCCTCGTCTTTTTTAGTCGGTAATCCGTTTTTTTCAAAACGCTCGAAAGCCTCTTGGCGCAAAGTGGCCGCCTTTAGACTTTCTAAAGGGAATTTTTGTTTAAATTGGTTATAGTTTTCAATATTCATATTAAGTTAACCAATCGTAGCCTTTTTTCTCAAGCTCAAGAGCTAAACTGGCGTCGCCGGTTTGAATAATTTTGCCATTTGATAATACGTGAACAAAGTCAGGCTTTATATAATCCAATAATCGCTGATAGTGAGTTACTAAAATCACTGCATTTTCTTTAGTACGAAGCTTATTCACGCCTTCAGCAACGATACGGAGCGCATCGATATCAAGACCCGAATCCGTTTCATCTAACAAAGCTAATCGCGGCGAAAGTACTGCCATTTGTAAAATTTCATTCCGTTTTTTTTCACCACCCGAAAAACCCACATTCACTGCGCGATCTAGGTACTCAGGCTTCATATTTACGATTTGCATTTTCTTGTGGAGAAATTCTCGAAAATCACCTTCAGATAAAGGCTCTGCACCTTGATGTTGCAAAACTGAATTGAAAGATGTGTGTAAAAAATTAAAGTTTGAAACTCCAGGAACTTCGATGGGATATTGGAAGGCTAAAAAGATACCTTCTTTGGCGCGAACATCCGGAGAAAACTCTAAAAGGTTTTGCATTGAAAAATTGATTTCATATTTCACTTCGCCTGAAGTCACTTCATAGGCTGGATGTCCCGCAAGAACTTTTGACAGAGTACTTTTGCCGGCGCCGTTGGGTCCCATGATCGCATGAACTTCCCCAGCTTTGACTGTTAAGTTCAGTCCTTTTAAAATTTCTTTGTCTTCTGTTTTAGCATGTAAATTTTTAATTTCTAACATAGTCCTACCCAACACTGTTTTCTAATTTCATTTCAATTAACTTGACGGCTTCCACTGAAAACTCGAGTGGAAGTTCTTTAAAGACTTCTTTACAAAAACCATTCACGAGCATTGATATTGATTTCTCTGTATCAAGTCCACGTGATTGCAAATAGAATATTTGATCTTCAGAAATACGAGACGTACTGGCCTCGTGCTCTAAGATCGCTGATTTATTTTTAACTTCGATGTACGGAAAAGTGTGAGCGCTGCACTGATCACCCACCAGCATCGAATCACACTGTGAATAATTACGTGCGTTTTCTGCTGATGGCATAATTTTCACAAGCCCGCGATAAGCATTCGAAGATTTTCCTGCAGAAATCCCTTTCGAGATAATTGTGCTTTTTGTGTTTTTTCCGATGTGAATCATTTTTGTTCCGGTATCGGCCTGCATCAGATCGTGAGTTAATGCCACGCTGTAAAAAGCACCTTCAGAATAATCACCTTGTAAAATCACTGACGGATATTTCCAAGTAATTGCAGAACCCGATTCCACTTGTGTCCAAGAAATTTTTGAATGAGCGCCTTTGCAGATTCCACGCTTAGTTACGAAATTATAAATTCCACCCTTGCCGTCTTTGTCGCCGGTATACCAATTTTGAACTGTCGAATATTTGATTTCAGCTTTTTCTAAAGCCACAAGTTCAACAATCGCTGAATGCAGTTGATTTTCATCACGCTGAGGAGCGGTACAACCCTCGAGGTAATTCACAAAACTACCCTCGTCAGCAACGATCAATGTGCGTTCAAACTGACCGGTTTCTTTGGCATTGATTCGAAAATAAGTCGATAAATCCATCGGACATTTTGTGTTTTTCGGAATATATACGAATGATCCATCTGAAAAAACAGCCGCATTCAATGCTGCATAGTAATTGTCTGTGTATGGAACAACACTACCGAAATATTTTTGCACAAGTTCAGGATGTTTGTGAATCGCTTCCGAAATAGAACAAAAAATCACACCGGCTTTTTCTAGTTCTGCCGTGTGAGTTGTTCCGATACTGACAGAATCGAACACGACATCCATCGCAACGCCTGAAATTCGTTTTTGTTCTTGCAGCGGAATTCCTAAACGCTCAAAAGTTTTAATTAATTCAGGATCTAAATCATCCATCGATTTCTTAGCGTCTTGTTTTTGTTTCGGCGCCGAATAATATGTTAAATCTTGGAAATCAATTTTTGGATAACTGACCTGCGCCCATTTGCTAGGCCCCTCAGAAGGCTCAGTTAATGTGATCCAATGACGATACGCTTTTAAACGATACTCAAGCACCCACGCTGGTTCATTTTTTTTCGCAGAAATAATTTTTAAAATATCTTCGTTTAATCCCTTGGGAATTGATTCGCTTTCGATATTTGTTTCAAAGCCATATTTATATTCATAGGTCTCAGACATGGAGGACCTCTTCCAATGTGATGGATTTATAAAAATTTTGAACTTTTGTATTTAAATTTGTGATCGGAGTCACGATGGAACAGTTTTTTGAATGGTCACACTCAGAGTCGGTCGCTAAACATTTTGCCAAATCTGTTGAACTTTCCAAAATCTCGATCAGTTCATGAACTGTAATTTCATTTAAGCTTCTCGCCAGCTGGTAACCGCCCATGATTCCATACTCTGCTTTCAAAATACCACGAGAACTGAGCGCTTGTAGAACTCGAGCAATAACGTCGTATGGAGAGTGGGTCCGATCAGCAATATCTTTGGCACTGACGGTTAAATTCAACGGAGTCGCTTGGTCATTATTTGATCGAGGCATTAAGCCCTTTGACTGCAGATCGATATCATTAAATAGTTTTAAAGCCATGAGTGCATATTCAGTTTTCTTACTCATTTTGTTCATATAATACCCAATCAATTTAGCTATTTATAAATAATACGAATTATTATTGTTACTCAGCAAGTCTGCCTAAATTGAAGCGAAGACTATCTTTGAAACAATATACGTTAAAAATTGTCGTATATAGCCCATTGGGTATAGTGCCGATCCAAATGAAAAGCAAATGATAAATCAAATACAAGCAAAGGACAAAGACGCCAAAACAGACAGCAGATATCAGGGTTGCGGGCGAACCCACAAAAGTATACCCTCCAAACCATGAGATTATTTCTAGTGATTATCGTATCGTTTTTTGTGAGTGCCATATTCTTTTTCACCATCAAATTTTGGGGACTTTCACAACGTTATATTGATTATAACCACCCCTTTTATTCAAAAGTTCAAACACCCCTGATTTTTCAGAAAAGTAATGCTAAAAATTTGATCGAAAACCTAAATTCGAACGAAAACTTGTATATCGACATTGCATTAACTTTGGACCAACAAATCGTCATGCCACTGGAATCTGTAAATACAAAATTTCGCGCTGAAAATTTTGCAAATATGTCTCAGCCCGCCGCCTTGCTGTCTGACTATGTGAATGAAATCAAAAACAAAAAGATCATTCTGAATCTGATCGAAAATCCAATCGCTGGTCCCGATATTATACTGGCAGAGCTCAAAAAAATGGGTTTGGAAAAGGCTGAAAACTTTGTTTTCACAAGTCCATTTGATGCGCAAATGAAAGATCTGAAAGAAAAAGCCCCAGCCTACATTTTCGCTACAACATCACCTGAAATTTTACGAATAAAGTCAATGGAGAGCGTTTACTTATTAGAAGCTTCCGTTTTTAGATCTGATATCGTTATTCATCCCCTGAATTTTTACAAACAAGTTTTCTTTACGGAAACCTTACTAAATGATCTGAAAAGACGATTTAAAAGATTTATCGTAGGCCCAATACCAGCCTCTGAAGTTGAAGACGCACGAAAATTAAATCCTCTGGGCATTGTCATTCAAAACTAAAATATGAGGATTAGAAACACTGATCACCAAGTTTTGATTTTACAAAATCACGAGCCTCGGCCATCACTAATAAATAAGACTGATCATAGATCATCGCATATTCTGCAAATGTCAGATTTTTAATTTTCGCTTTTTTCAGAATTTCTCTTTTTTCCGGATCGTTTTTCAAAATTTGTCGAGCACGTGATAAGTTTTGAATCAAGTTTAAGTCCGCTTTAGAAATCTCTTGATTCACTTTTTTTCGCGAGGCTACATAACCATCAATCAAGCGCAGAGTTCCCGTAATACCCCGATTGTAAGCCATATAAACCAATTGCTCGAGAACATCTTGATCGACGACCGAGGCGATTTCAGGACGCTTTGAGAGGAATTCATTTTTAAAAAAAATTTGATCTTTGAGCGTGTGCAAATAGTGCAATACTAGTGCTCGATAAGGGTTCTGTGGTAGTGACATCATTGAACAGCGCTGATCAATACCTGCAGAATCTTTTTGAAGGTCATCAAAAACATTCGAGATTCGCTGACAACTCGGACTGGATGAAATCATTAACTGCTGTCGGGTTTTTTGCATGAGGTTATTATCTAACACTCGCAAAATTCCATTTTTTGTAAATTGACTGATCCCCGCATCGAAACCCGTTTTGTTAATCGCATTTAAATGAAAGCCACTTTCGATCATGATTTGCAAATAAGATCTTTTCGGATTTAAATTAAAACAGTTTTTAACATCGTGATAAGCATTGTAAATTAATGTTGTATAATTTTCGGTTAAACAAGGTCTTGGCGCCGTCGTGATCGGACGATCTTGTGGTGATTCACAATAAGCGTAAGCCCCACGAAAATTTTGTTGAGCAAATTGAATACACTTCATAGGAATTTTTTGATCCCAATCTTGCTCATGATTTTGCAAATAGGTCGGATCAACTTTAAACAGCATTTGTTTTTCAAGATAATTTTTTCTATCACTAGAACATACTTCAAAAGTCAGTTTTTCTGAAGAGATGGGATCAACTGACGCTGGCTTTTTTACATTCTCAGTGACAGAAGTTGGCACTCGCTCTTTTTGTACACACTGAATCAAAAAAAGACCTATTAAAAATAAAAAATATTTAGAAAAATTTTTTAAATTAATTTTCATTCGAATCATGTTGATTGACCTACTTTTTGCCCCTAGAATATCTGCATGAATAGAATATCATTATTTTTAATAACTGTAGGTATTTCAATTGTTTCTAACTTGGCTTTCGGTCAGGCCACAAACCCCGTCTCGACCAACGTCGGTACTCACATGTCGGGAATCGATGCGATTTTACAGGCAAGTCTGATTGTAAAGATCGTCATATTAATTTTAACCAGCTTGTCGATTCTTTGTTGGGCCATCGGATGGTCAAAGTACCAAGAATTAAAAGCGCTCAAACAAGCAAACTCTCTTTTTGATCAAGTGTTTTGGAAAACAACATCGCTGGATGAAATTTTTGAAAAGCTGGAGGCCTTTAAATCAAGTTCACATGCTCGGGTTTTCAAAGTGGCTTATTCTGAAATGAAAAAAATTGCTGATTCACCGCTGATGAATAAAACAAAAGACTCAGAAACAGAATCCCCGCAACTCTCGGGCATTGACAACTTAGAGCGTTCATTACGCAAAGCCACTGAAAATGAAGTTTCAGAATTAGAATCTAAATTGACTATTCTAGCTTCGACAGGATCAACCGGTCCATTCATCGGTCTTTTTGGAACTGTTTGGGGAATTATGAATTCGTTTTCACAGATTGCGCAAACGGGTTCGGCGAATTTAGCCGCAGTTGCACCAGGAATTTCAGAAGCCTTAATTACGACAGCGATCGGATTGGCTGCCGCCATTCCCGCGGTCATTATTTACAATCACTTTGTCAGTGAAATTAAAAAAGAAGAAATTGCATTAAACAATTTCAGCTCAGACTTTTTAAACATTGTAAAACGCAATTTCTTTAAAGGTTAATTGACATGGGCATGAATCCATCCTCAAAAAGTTCAAAAATGGTTATGAGTGAAATTAACGTCACGCCGTTTGTCGATGTCATGCTTGTATTATTAATTATTTTTATGGTCACGGCTCCGATGATGCAGCAAGGAATTGACGTCAACTTGCCAAAAACAGCATCGACTGGCGTCAGTCTGAATGAAAATCCATTTGTGATTGTCATTCACGCAGGGGGCAAAATTAAAATTTCTGATATCGAAGTTTCTGTTAAAGATTTACGTGAAAAATTAAAATCTATATTCTTAAATAAAAAAAATAAGCAAGTTTACATTCAGGCTGATCGTAAAGTCGACTATGGCTACGTCGCAGAAGCTATGGCTGAAATTCGACAAGCTGGCATATTGAATATCAGCTTGATCACTTTACCTAAAGATTAAGGATTCGTTTTTTGAATTTTAAAAAAGGTCTGCTGATTTCTGCCGGAGCCCACGTTATAATTGTCATATTGCTGACAATTCAAATTGTATTTTTTAAACCTGAAATGATCGATATCTCGCAAGCTGTCCGAGTTGATATGGTTGATCTACCAGATAAACTATCTGACAAGCAGCTACCTGAAAAAATTCAAGATATTTTGAAGCAAAAAGAAAATCCATCTGCCCAACCAGACCCAGAGTCAGCAGAAGAAAAACAGGAACCTCCTAAAAAAGAACTTCCAGCAAAAAACACAAAAGAACCTGAACTTGATGCGATCAATATCAAAAAAAATCAACAAAAACAAAAAAGTGCTTTTGATAAACTTAAAAAATTATCTGCAATAGATAAGATCAAAGAAGAACTCAAAAATGCTGATGATAAAAAATCAGCTCCTATTAAAGGCCGCGTACTTTCAGCAGGAACAAAAATCGCAGGTCTTGATAAACTTCAGTCCGATGAATACCTGACACAACTTGATGCTCAAATCAAAGCTCATTGGGCCATTCCGCAGTGGATGATAGGAAAACCGTTCAAAGCCACTGTATGGGTCAAGATTGACCCTACAGGGAATGTGATTTCAAAACAAATATCTAAATCCAGTGGAAACTCGACCTATGATGAATATTGTCTGGCGGCCATTGAAAAAGCTTCTCCGTTTCCACGCGTTCCTGATAAATTTACTGAAGTCTACAAATCTGATGGCGTCAGTTTCGCGTTCCCAGACTGATTTTATATTTATTTTTTGAAAGAGGTTTTATGAATACTTTAATGACTTTACTGACTTTGTTTTTGGCCTTCTTTTTTTCAACATCCGCATTTTCGCAGCAAGCGATCATTAAAGTTGGTGAGGCTAAAAGTCGAAAAAGTAATTTTGCACTTCCGTATTTTAATAATATTGGTGCAAATCAATCAGGAACTGCAACAAGAGCTGCTGGCGAAGTTTACAGTTCAACAAAGAAGAATTTAGAGTTTTCAACATACTTCAATATGATGCCATTATCTTCATTTTTGGAAGACACAACCAATCTTTCTGCAAAACCTAAAACTTCAGATGCAAACGGTTTTAAATTCGATTCATGGAAGACGATTGGTGCAGAATTTTTATTTCGAGCAACTTATTTTGTCATTGAAAAAGATATTACAGTTGAGACTTATCTCTACCAAGTCGATCAAGCAAAGTTAGTTGTTGGAAAACGCTATAAAGCCAGTATCAATCAAACTGAACAAATCGGAAATACAATCGCAAATGATGTCTTGGAGGCTTTGACCGGCAAGCGTGGATCTTTTATGTCGAAAATCGTAACGACGACTGACAAAACAGGCTACAAAGAAGTCATCACGATGAGCCTTGAAGGCAATGATGTAAACACGATCACTCGCGATCGTAGTGTAGCAATTTCACCAAACTGGTCGCCGAATGGAAAAAAATTGATTTACTCGATTTACACACGTCGCGTTGGCTCTGCTCAACAAAATTTAACAATGTTTATGCATGATTTAACCACAGGTAAACGACAAATTTTATCAAACAGAAATGGTCTGAACTCTGGTGGAAGTTTTTCTCCTGACGGACAATTTGTTTATCTGACAATTTCAAAAGGTGGATCACCTGATATTTATAAAATTACTTTAAGCGGTGAACAAGTCAGCCAACTGACAAAGGGCCCTGCTGGGGCGATGAATGTCGAAGCTGCAGTTTCTCCAGATGGATCTAGAATTGCTTTTTCATCTGATCGAGGTGGTAACCCAATGGTCTATGTGATGAACAGTGATGGTTCAAATATTAAACGACTGACATTTCAAGGAAAATACAATTCAACTCCGACATGGTCACCGGACGGGAAAAAAATCGCATTTGCCGGACAAGTGGAAAATTATTTTGATATTTTTATCATGGAATCGGATGGCTCAAATATCACACGTGTTACTTCAGCAACAAAAGCCAACGGACGACGTGCAAGTAACGAAGATCCAAGTTTTTCACCGGACGGCAGATTCGTTGTTTATACAAGCAATAGAACTGGGCATAATCAGATTTTTATGAGCTCAATTGATGGCACTCAAGAGCGACGTGTCACAAATGATTCTTATAACTATTTTAAGCCCAAATGGTCGAATAATTTAGAATAAACTTTCAGCACTTCATAGACACACAGAGCACACATTGACGGAGCTCTCGCAGTCCAATACTCATGTAGGTCTATGAAAACAAAAACGATTGGCTCGAAATACAGTACTGTTGTTTGGATTTATTTACTCGCGTTTGTCTTAATGACGTGGTCATTTAAATCTCAATCAGCTGAAAAAAAGACTCCAAAAAAACAACCAACATCAACAAAAGAATCATCAAAGAAGGGAACCCCCATGTTTGCAATTTTCGAAACAAACAAAGGTAACATTAAAATTAAATTATTCGCTGATAAAGCGCCAAAAACAGTCGAGAACTTTGTAGGCCTTGCTGAAGGTACAAAAGAATTCACAGATCCAAAGACTAATAAAAAAACAACACGTGCGTTTTACGATGGATTAAACTTCCACCGCGTGATTCCAAACTTTATGATTCAAGGTGGATGCCCACTCGGCACAGGAACTGGCGATCCAGGATATCGTTTTGCTGATGAGTTCGATAAATCATTAACTCATGATAAACCAGGAAAATTATCTATGGCTAATGCCGGACCTGGAACAAATGGTTCACAGTTTTTTATCACTGTCGCAGCGACTCCATGGCTTGATGGCAAACACACTATTTTTGGTGAAGTTGTTGAAGGTTATGAAAATGTTGAAGCTATTTCTAAAGTTCGCACTGGTATGCAAGACAAACCTGTTGAACCTGTTATCTTAAAGCACGTTAAAATCATCCGCGACTAATTCTTCAAGGTTTTTTCACAGGCAGAGTTTCCATTGCAGGAACTCTGACCTGAACGACTCTGACTTGTCCATTCACAATTGTTTTCTGAGCCACGATAGCCCATGTTTTTTCATCTTCAAATACATGTTTTAAAATAAATCCGCGACCTTCAATACCACCGCGAGATTTAAACAACACTTCTTTACCTATACCGCGACCTGAATTAGTCAAAAGCTCTGTCCCCGTTTGACTAAATGCTTGAAGGGCATCTTTTTCTAGTGAATTAATTTTTTCTAAGAGTCGTTTTTTTTCTGCGCTTAAGGGTTGGATGACGTAGGGTTCGCCTTCGATCAGTTCACGCACTTGAGCACGAGCAGTTAGGCGAGCCTGAGGAATCACTTGTGACATTTTTAAGGGTAATGACAATGCCGCAGAACCTACAGTCAACGTCCCTTGTAGGACCGTTTCACTTTTTTCTTCATCGACTGCTTTTTTTCTTAGAATTTGATCATCAAATGTTGTTGCTGCTAAATGCGCTTGCATCGCCGCTTTATATTTAACGTACGCTTCATATGTATTGTATCCCGACAGCGCTGATCCAGTTGCAAAAATCACAGCTGCTGGGATTTGCCCTGTTAAGCTGGCGCCAACAAATGCAATGGCAGAACCAGCTGAGATATACATTTGTTTTTTCTTTTGAAACTCCATCAAACTTTGAGCGATCGAACAATATTTTGGTTGCCCAGACAAAACGTCCTCTGTTGTTTGGTAGTTCAGAATAAATAAATCGTCAGTATTGACTTGTTTCTTGGGATTTAAAACCAAATTATTTTGTTTAGTTTTAATATTTTCCATTTCATTTTGTATATTCTTTACCACTTCCGAATACGCAATTTTGAATTCGTCTTTTTGAGGCTGATCCGATTTTAAAAATTGAATCAATGGATATCTGGAGATATCCAAATGGTAGTTCATCATTGCGGCGCTTCGTTTTTGCTGAATTAAATTTTTTTTATAATCTAAACTTACGGATTTTGTTGAAAAGTTAAAATGATCTTTAACTTTTTCTTTCACTTCTTCGTCTGTTTTTTTTATAAAATTGTCCCAAGTTTTTGAAACAAATTCGCTTTCTGACACAGATAAAGGATTCCATTGCGCAACTTTAAATGACGTCACAGGGGTGTTTAATTCTGTATTCAGAGAATTATACTGTAATTCATTGAGCACTTTCTGACTCGGTAGACCCATTGCCAAGGCATATCTTGCGCGTTGGTTGGCAAGTGCTGCCTCTTGAATATCTTGCGAAGTTTTATGACATCGAGAAGAAATCTCGGAAATATTTTTTTCAAAAACTTCATCTATACAACTTAAAGCACTTTGAGCTTGTTCGAGATTATTTTTCAACTTGCTCTGCGCCGTCTTGTAGGCTTCGTTAATCAAATCAAATGCGGACTGACCTTTTTCATCAGATTGCACAATCTGTGGAACACCGTATTTCATCGGAGAAATCGCTTCGATGGTGTCCGTTTTTTGAGTCTTATCTTTTGAACGGCAAGCCTCAAAAAATGGCTCATATCTTGCGGTAGCCGTTGCTGATTCAACAGTTGTTGTTGAAGGTGAATTTGTTTGCCCTGCTCGGACCAATTCTGAACTGTTTGCCAGATGTGAAAAGCTACTCAGAAATAAAACAATATAAATATTTAAACGCATTCTGTTCCTCAAAATAGTATTCAAATATTTTATCATTAATTTTAAAAATGTCTTGCTCGTCAGATTTAGGTCTAGCCTAGAATCTAGGTTGACCTGTTAGATATCTGACACCTGTTAAGCCAATTTCATATAGATCTCAGAATGAGACATCCATTCTTCATACATTAGTTCTGGACGCCTTCATATTTGCAATATTCATATTTATGGAAATATTAAAAACAGGACAGTCTATTCTCAAATTCTATATTGTTTGTTTAATTTTATTTGCATCAACTGCATTTTCGCAACAACTCGAGCTTTTTGACGGCAGTGGCGTCCCTACCATGGAAGCACTTCCTAAAGAACAAATTGATGTCAGTTTTTTAAGAAAACTACGTGCCGAAATCCAAGCTGAACAGATCAAAGAGCACCAACAATCTGAAAAAGACGGTTGGTATAAAAGCACGAATAAACGTTTCATTCCGGAAAGCGCAACTTTTGCTATCGCAGGCGGAGGAGTTTATTTCTTAACAATGATGGCTAAAACGAACTCTGATCCAGCCTTAATGGTCAAACATCTTGAATCGTTGAAAGATCCCATCGCACACATTTCATTTTATTCATTCATGGCTGCTAACGGTATGTATATTAATTTTAAAACTAAAGGCATGGATCCAATGACAAAGCAGTTGGCCATGAAATCACTACAATATAAAGGAATGGCTGTGGGTTCTTTAGCATCTAGCTTTACAGCGGATCTGATTACAACATTTTCTGCGTGTACGAAGGGTTGGATAGATAATAAAAATGACGAACAATCTCAAGCCGCTTGTGACGAAGCTTACAAAACTTGGACATTGAGAAACAAATTTACTCAGTATGCTCCACAAATTTTATCCTTAATCGCATCACAGGCTGGCGCTGATATGCTTGATAGCGCAGGACGAATTGTTAAAGGTAAATGGTCTGCGAAAGCTATGCAAAAAACTGAATCAGCCGCTTTGAAATTATTTAAAGTTACTTCTGCAAATATTGATCTGTTGATTACACCAGGAGGCGTGGTTGTTAAATCAATTTCTTGGCTTGGCAAACTCACCAAGTTTGGATTGTTTTTATCCGTAGATCATTTACTCACACCGAGTGTCATGAGAATCGGAAACAATCTTCTACAGCCATTTTTCTTTCAATTCGATGTCAATAAATTAGATCGACTGATCAAAAACGGCAGCGATTTTGGGTGGTCCTCTGAAGCTGCAAATCAGCCCAATCTTGAATGCGCCATCCAAAATCAAAGCTGTAAATCGTTCGACCAACTACCTAAGGAAATTGAAAACTTCACGTACCGAATGCAGCAATGGCGATTGCACTTAAATTCAAAAGTTGAAAATGATTTGTCTGGTTGGTTATCAGAAACAAATAAACTTTTACATCAAATTGATTTTTCAAAAAATTTTTATAGAACTTATTTGGAAAATCTTTTCAATACTTTGAATCGTTCAGCGCAAGTGCAAAATGGTGACTTTAAGGAAGATCCTGAGCGCGCTTGGAGCACGCAAGCCATTTATCCCTACCGAACTCTCCCACTGTATGGCGTGAGCTCTGGTCAAGATTTCAAAGGCGAAAAAGAGAACGATCTTTACTTAATTAAGCCGTGGTTATTACAAAAATACCAAAGCGCAAGGCTTCAGAAAATAGCTACTGATTACATTTCTAAAATTAAATCATTCGGTCTTGATCCAATTTCTGAAAAGAAATTTATAGCGATGCTCATAGGATTACAGTCGACGTCTGCGACCGAACAAGGCCAACAACTTATTCAATTAAATACTTTACTTGGTGTTTACTCTCGTGAACTGACACGCGAAAGAGCTTATTTAACAAACGAACTTGTTATTTCATTCAAAAAATTACGTCAAGAGATTGGCAATCCCCTTCCAATTATGGATCGAGGAGCAGGTTTTTCACAAGCTTACATGGCGAAAGATACAAATCAAATGACGGCCTCTGCTGCCAATTTCGATTTAAGCCGAAAACAATTCAACTTTAATAAAGCGAGCGATTTGATGTTCTACAACATGATCTGCGGTTCAGAAAAGGCTGAAATTAATGAGTTGGTTTTTACCGGCTTAAATTTTATGCCTCCACGATTATCACAAGAAAACCCGGAAAAATTGAATTTTTGTGCTGAGTACGGAGCTTACATGACAACGAATTCTTTATACAAAGCTCAGATTCAAAACGGACAAAAAAATGTTTTGGCTACTGATTATCTCATTTCTCAAGTCAGTCCTGAAATTATGAAAAGTATCGAACTTGGTTCTGAGAATTCAAATTTCGAAACTTGGTGGAATTCGAACACTGCACCCGCAATTCAAGCTAAATTCAAAAATCTAGATTCACGTTATCAAACCCTAGTTGCACAAGCATATGGGAATATTTTAGATCAAAAAGGTTATATTGATTTCGCACTAGATATGTACTCTCACTGGAGTCAACGGTTGGATTCAAATATTTTAGACAACATGAATTTCGAGCTCGAGTTCTATATCTCGACACTCGAGTCAGTCCTGAACAAAAAACAAATCAAAACTTCTAATTATTTAGATTCATTAGTTGAAAAATCAAAACTAGAAAAATTTAATTCCGTAACCCTTCCTAAAAATCTAGAAAAATCTGACGCTATGAATATTCATCAGGTGGCGAAATACGATAATGCCATTCTTTATCGGGTATTAAGCATCAAAAAATCATATAAAGATTTGATCTCTTTGCTACAAAGTCATGAAAAAATTGATTTCAAAAAAATTGAGGAACTCAACATACAACTTTCTCAATCCATCGATGGAGTTTATGCCAAAATTAAGGACTATGAAAAAATTGAGGAACTGCCGAGTGAAATCAAAATGTTATTTTCTATTCGTAAAGGTTTAGAGTCTTTAGAGATAGATTTAAAACGCTACTTATTTATGAAAGTGAATTTAGCAAATAGACTTGAAATTGATACAGCCAAAATGAATGAGTTCTTAAAAGGCCAGAAGTCTAATAAAGTTCATTCCGGCTCTAAACCACATGGGGGTGGATAAAATGAGACGCTGTATAGGTCTTAGACAGACCGCCAAACTTGGTTCTTTTAGATTAAATTCTAAGGACTCAAGTAGAATAGAATCGATTTAAATAGGCATTGAAATTGAAATACTAAAAACAAGAGATCTAAAGAAAGAGGAGTTTATGAAAAAAATGTTACTTATGGCAATACTCACGATATCCACTGCGGCCTTTGCTCAAGTTAAAGAAGGCAAGGTGGCTAATCGAGCGCAATCTCGTGAATTTTTACAAACTCGTGAAGAATATAAAAAATATGAACAAGCTGTTAAAAGTGGTAAAATGACAGAGTCTATCAAAAAGTCTTTCGCAAAGTTTTTGAATGATTCTATGTCTGGTCTTTCAGGAATCAAAGCTGACGGTTTAGAGTCTTTGACAAATATTAACGTCGATTCTGCCAGTAAGATCGTCGAACTCATTACTTTAGCTAAAAACGGAACTATTGAACAAAAAGCAAAAGCACTTAATGATTTAAAGATCATGGCTGATGGGGCTTTATTGATTGATTCTTCATCGGCAAAAGCTATTGATGAAGCTAAGGCTCTAGAGCAAATTTCTGAAATGTCTGATTATAACGAAAATGCGAAGAATTTTAAATCTGAGCTAGCGAAGCAACTCAAGCTCGGCGGAATTTCTGTCAGTGAGGCCATCACAAAAGCATCAAAAGGTAAAATCACTTTAGAGAAAATCAAAGACTGTATCATCTAAATACAGATACAAAATAGGATCTGGGTTAAGGCTTCGAAAGAAGCCTTTTTTATTTCCCAAATTGAGATTAAATTTAATAAATTTGCTTACCCAATGCCGGTGACTAATAATTAAAGATGTCACGGGGGAATTGTGAAAATCAAACTTATTTCTATTGCTCTTTTTTCATTTGCCATTGTATTTTCATTTCAAAACTGCGGACGGCATCTCGAATCTCAGGATTCTCAAAATCTAAGCCAGATAGCTGCCCCTACATACTCCAGTTTTACAGACTCTGGTAATGCAGTATCTTTATCTTTAGATGTTGAACCAAATGAGTTGGTCGCAGGTAGCCAAGTCAAATATTTCGGAATCTTCCCGACAATTACTTTATCACACGAAACAATTGATCCAGACAGATTTAAAATGATGATTAAAGAACTTCGCGGACGAACGAATATAGTTACTGTTCTCTATGTCTCAGAACAAGCTTTGGCTTTAGCAAAATCGATTGGTCTTACATCACAGAGAAATCTAACAGCTTTGCAAGTTGTTGAAGAAAAAATCGCAGCTGCAGAAAGTATGGGATTTAAAGTTGCTATCGAGTTAGCGCCGTTATTTTTTGATTATAACCCAACAACACTTAAACACGATCTCTCAAAATTTAAAAATGGTTATTTGCAAGATTGGGCTGCTGCAGTTCAAATGTTCAAACGTCACCCTAACGTCATTTGGTACTATCCTTTTGATGAGCCCTACTGGAATGCTAAAGGTGCTGGAGTATCTTACACGGTGATGGCTGATTATTTACATCAAATGAATGCATTGATCAAAAGAGATTTACCAACAGCTAAAATTGTCTTTGTTGAAGCTTTTGCAATTATCAACGAGAATTTTACAGTACCCGTAGAAAGTGATTATGTTGGTATTGATTGCTACGGAAACTTTGATAATTGTTATGGCGAATCTATTCCTAGCTACTACAACAAAGTCGCAGCTAAAATGACGTCCAATCAAAAATTCATTATTATTCCTGACGCTTTCGACTTTAAAGCCGGCGACGAAAACGGGTCTTGGCAAAATAATGTGATTGCACAGTCAAAAAAGTATTTAGAGTTCTCGAGATTAAATTCTCGCATTGAAGGTATCGTTTTATTTTTATACAACTCGCCTTTGGATATAAGCTTCAATTTAGAAAGGCTTTCTTCAACGCGACAAGGAAGTTTACTGAATTTATTCTATGACCAAATGAGCCTGCAAAATCAATCGATTATCAAAAATGCTCCTGCATTAAATCCAAATATTAATGTGTCTTATAAGGATATTAATTCAAAAGTAGTAAATCTGGAAACTACAGATCAAAATACATCAATCACAATTGAACCAGTTGACTTTTTTGATATGAGTTTTTCGAGACCTGTCGTTGAGACATCGTCATTACAATGTAATCTCTTAGATCCAGACGGGCTTGCAATTAATTGTGAACAAATCATGTATCGGCAAGCAAGATACTCTTCTTCTGAAATCAAAAAAGGAACTTGGAGATTTCAATTTAAAATTAACAACGGCCCTACGATTGAAAGAAAAATCACTGTTCAATCTGCGACGAGACAACCTACAACTTTGACAATTTCGTGCCCTATGAATTTAATTGCAGGTGATAGTGGAACTTGTACTGCGACAGATATTCCCAGCCAATCTCTTGCCTCAGGATACTGGACAGTTGACGGTGTGAAAGTGAATGACAGTAGTACTTATTCCTACACATGGAACAATATTCCCGCAGGAACATATAAAGTTCAAGGTTTCGCAAAAGACAACTATGGACGTGATGTTAAAAGTAATATATTGAGTGTCACCGTTAAACAAAAAACACTTCCCGCAGCAACAATTTTGAAAATTACTTGCCCTGTAAACTTAAAAGCAGGCGACAGCGGTACTTGTACAGCATCAGATACCCCGAATCAGTCTCTAGCTTCGGGCTATTGGACAGTTGACGGTGTGAAAGTGGATGACAGTAGTACTTATTCCTACACTTGGAACAATATTCCCGCAGGAACTTATAAAGTTCAAGGTTTGGCAAAAGACAACTATGGACGTGACGTTAAAAGTAATATCGTCTCGGTGACCGTTAGCAAACCAACATTGACTATCAGTTGCCCAATGAATGTCGTGGCCGGCTCGAGTCCGACGTGCTCAGCGAATGCTGTTGGACAATTAACTTCTGGTTATTGGATGGTAAACAATGAAAAAGTAGCTGGCAGTGACGATCAATTAAATTTTAAATTTAACAATGTTCCTGCGGGAACCTACAGAGTTCAAGGTTTTGCGAAAGATAGTTTTGGGAATTCTATTTACAGTAATGTGTTAAATATTACTGTTCGCCCTTAGCGAATTGTTTCACCAAGTCCGTACTTGTTCGAAGCACGTTCATATTCAGATCGTGCTTGGGGCAACCAACCATTTAAATTTTGCTGACGTCGCTCATCAGATGGATGTGTGGAAATAAACTCAGGACCTGACTTTCCACCCTTTGCCGCAGCCATTCGTTCCCAAAGTTTAACTGATTCGCTAGGCTCGTAACCAGCACGCGCCATATACAACTGTCCTTCTCGGTCAGCCGAAGTTTCATCTTCGCGAGAAAATTTTCGATTAAAAAATGTGACTGCAAGCCCCGCTGCCAAACCACCTAAACGACTAAACTGTTTACATTGATCTGTTTTGCAAAGAAGCTCACCACCTAATACAGCAGCTCCGCCCAAAATTAAACCTGTCATATTTTCATTTTTTGCTCGTGCATAACTTTGCATTCCATGAAGTAAAGTCGCATGAGCCACTTCGTGACCTAAGACTGCTGCTAATGCGGCCTCTGTTTTAACGACCGGTAAAATTCCTGTATAGACAGCAATCTTACCACCGGGCATACACCAAGCATTCACTTCTGGACTTTCAATCAAAATATATTCCCATTGGTAGTTTTTTCCTGATGCCGCCGCGATTCTTTGAGAGACTCTTTGAACCAATGCTGTCCATTCACGGTTATTCGAAATTTTCGATTTCGATTTCACTTCTGCATAGGCTTTTGCAGATTCGGCATTGATTTCGTCTTCGCTGATACCGGCACTTTCTGGCGTTGTTGCACAACCCAGAATGGTAGAAATCAAAACTATTATTAATATTATTTTTTTAAAAGGCATTTAGTACTCCGAATCTTTGTCTTCCATCACGATATACATTTCTATTCGACGATTCTCTGCACGCCCTTGTTCAGTTTCATTCGACTGAATTGGACGAGTATCCGCATAAGAAATTGCAGCAAGCTTTGTCGGATCGAACTGGTGGTATTTTAATAAATATCGAACCAGACTGGTAGCTCTTAATGCACCTAACTCCCAATTTGTTTCATAAGATGAATTCGGCGCAACCGCAGTATTATCTGTGTGCCCTTCAATGATTATTTTTCGACCAGATTCTTTCAAAAGTGTAGCAATCTGATCCAACGCTTTCAGTGATGTCACTTTCAGTTTAGTTCCGCCGGCATTAAAAAATTGTGCAGACGCTAAAGAAATACGAACACCTACCGCATCATGACGAATATTTTGAATAGCTTCTTTTGTATTCTGGTCTAATTTTTGGTCGACAAATCTGTTGATATAATCTTGAGTCTCTCCGGGTCCTTTGCCTTTGGGGAATCCTTCTAATGGAATCAAAGCTTCTTTATTTTCCAGTCCGGCTCCGACTATACCCTCGCCAGACTCCCCACCTGAACCCGATCCTGTAACAAAAAGTTTTAAATTCGTTCGAACAGATTTTTCAAATGATTTTTGCTTTTCCTGATTGTTCGTAGAAGTTGCATACATCACAACAAAGAATGCAAATAAGAGCGTAATAAAATCCGCATAGGAAACAAGCCAACGATCGTGATTGTCATGCTCTTCTTGTTTTTTGGGTTTATTCGACATTACTGATTTTCATTCGTTACTTTGTTTTTCTGAAGGCCAAAAGTTTTTGCTCGATCAAATTTGGATGAATACCTTCGCTGATCATCAAGGCACCTTCAAGGATCATTTGTTTTTGACGAATTCGAATCGAGATATTTTTTTTGATCTTAGAGGCGATTGGTAAAAAAATAAGATTTGCAAATCCAACACCGTAAACCGTTGCAACGAATGCCACGGCAATGCCGGCACCCAGCTTAGAAGTGTCAGATAAATTACCCATCACGTGGATTAATCCTAAAACAGCTCCAATAATTCCAATCGTCGGAGAATACCCACCCGCATCAGACCAGATTTTTCCAGCGTTCAAAAGACGTTCCTCTTCTTTTTCAATTTCAGTTTCTGCAATTTCTCGAATCAAAACAGGATCCACGCTATCTACAATGTTGCGAATCATTGGCTTTAAAAAATCTGTTTTTAGATTATTTACTTTAGGCTCTAAAGCTAAAACAGTGTCTTTTTTAACGATCTTCGCACAATCTAAAACTTCACCAATTGGCGTATCAAAATCGACTTCAAAATCATTAAATGTTTCTTTAAATAATTCGAAACCTGTTTTTAAATCCTTGGTTCTGTTTGAAACGAGAACAGCACCAAAAGTTCCAGCTGTAACTATTAAAAAAGCAGTACTCTGCAATAACGAGGCAATATGGCCACCCTCGATATAATTACCCAAAAGAATGCCGCCTAAACCAATCAAAAGTCCTATAATTGTTGCTCTATCCATAGTCGATAGTCTTGCATACAATAAAATATCATTCACTTTTATATTCGAATCCTCTAGACTTTAGACCTAATGGATTTTTTATACTCAATCGATCTTTTCATTTTAAAATTTGTGAATTTTACTTCAGCTAATTTATTCTTTGATTTTCTCATGCCATTTGTGACTGATTTACATTTGAATCGATGGTTTGCAATTCCGGTCTTAGTTATTTTATTCAGTTACTATATTTACAGATTCAAAAAACAATCATTGCTCTATTTCATGTTTTTAGTTCTTGCTCTGAGCGCGAGTGACTTCACCGGAGGACGAATTAAGCACATAGTAGAGAGACCGCGCCCTTTTCAAAACCATGAAAATCAGATCACTCAGCGAAGTCCCGCGTCTGAAAACACAAGCTTTTATTCAAATCATGCATCAAATAATTTTACATTTGCCACCTATTCTAGTTTTCTTTTTCCGCAAGCAAAAATAATTTACTTTTCAATTGCAGCCTTAATTAGTTATTCACGTGTTTATAATGGCGTTCATTACCCCTCTGATGTCATCACGGGAGCCTTAGCCGGAATACTTTGGGGTACTTTGTTTCATTTTTTAGTTACAAAACTTTTTTCACGTTTAAGAAAAGAGAACGTATGAAATCAATCGTCACCGGTGCAAATGGTTTTCTTGGAGCGTGGCTTTGCAAAAGGCTGCTCGATGAAGGCCATGACGTCACTGCTTTAGTTCGAAAAAATAGTGACTTGTCTGAAATTCAACATCTGAAAATAAAATATGCATACGGTGATGTGACAGATCTGGATTCACTAAATGTGGCTTTTAAAAATCAAAATCAAGTTTATCATCTTGCTGGAGTTGTTGCTTATAAAAAAGCTGAGCGCAATAAAATGAATCTGGTGAATATTGAGGGCACACGAAATGTCGTTAAAGCTTGCGAAACTCTTCAACCCGACAAGCTATTACATTTATCCTCTGTCGTCGCAGTGGGATCTAGCTTCAAACCCGAAGTTTTAAATGAAAAATCGCCTTACACTATTTCAAACTTAGATTTAGGCTACTTTGAAACAAAACACGAAGCTGAAAAAATTGTTGTAGCCTCTGCTTTGGCAAAAAAAATTCATGCTGTGTGTGTTAACCCTGGAACTATTTATGGCTCTGCAGATGCTAAAAAAAGCAGTCGGAAAATGCAAGTCAAAGTGGCTCAAGGACGACTGCCTTTTTATACTGGCGGCGGCGTGAATGTCGTTCCTGTCGAAGACGTTATTCAAGGAATCATGAATGCAGTTCAATACGGAAAGAATGCTGAACGCTATATTTTAGGCGGCGATAATTTTACAATTAAAAGTCTATTTGAAACGATAGCAGATTGTGCTGGCGCTCAAAGGCCTCGCTTTAAGCTACCAAACTCAGTTTTATTCGCATTAGGATTTTTTGGAGATCACACCGGTATAGGGTTGAGTCAAGAAAATGCATACACTGCAACGATGTACCATTGGTTTGATTCCACTAAAGCTAAAAATGAAATTCAGTTTAAACCTACATCATCAACGGCCGCAATTGAAGCCAGCGTTCGCTGGATGAAAGATAATGGCTATCTCAATTTATGAAAAGTTTTCTGAAGTTTTTTCTATTCATAAGTGGATTGTTTGTTTTGGCGGCTTTGTTTATTTGGCTGCAAATTCCCTCGGTCAAAGATATTAAGGGATGTATCACAACAACGATGTTTGATATCGATCTTTGCCCGCAAAATAAAAATTATGTTCCACTCAAAAACATTTCAAACTTTGTTCAACGAGCGATTATTCAAACTGAAGACTCTACTTTTTATACGCATAATGGATTTGATTCTGAAGGCATCGAACGTTGCGTAGAAAAGCTGAAAGAAAAACATCGTATTGTTTGTGGCGGTTCGACGATCAGTCAACAACTGGCAAAAAATTTATTCCTTTCAAAAAATAAAACTTTTTATAGAAAAGGCATTGAAGCGTTAATCACAATTAAACTCGAAAAAAACCTGACAAAAAAAGAGATTCTTGAAAAATACCTCAATGTTGTTCAGTTTGGAAAAAATATCTTTGGCGTCAAACAAGCTTCTCAATTTTATTTTAAAAAATTACCAAGTCAATTAGACCCGGTCGAGGCTGCGTTCTTAGCGATGGTTCTACCGAACCCCGAAAAATATTCTCAGTCCTACTATAGAAAAGATTTAACAAAATTTGCTCGCCGCAGGCTCACTCAAATTATTCAAAACATGTATAAATTTAAATCTTTATCTGAAGAACAGTATGTTTCATCACTTGCAAAATTGGATTCGTTTTTTCAAGCCGGACAGTCTCAAAGTACAACTGATGACACTCTGACCGAAGAAGATCTCAAAGAAATGGAAGATGATCTATTTTAATTCTGACCTACAAAATCAGAACTACGATATCATTTTTCGACGAAATAAATAGTCGGCCAAATAGACAAGCCCAATCGCATAAATAATCAAAACGAGCGAGTGAGTTCCAACTATCATAATTTCAAATTTATTTTGCATAATATGACGAACAAGTTGCACAGCATGAGAAAGCGGAAAAAAATATGCAAGCCATTGAATTAACTGAGGCATATCTTTGAGCGAGAAATAAGTCCCACTCACTAAAGATAGGGGAATAATGAATCCTGATGTCGAAAATATAAACGAATCATAATTTCGAGCAATTGAAACTATGATCAATCCAAAAGCCGCGAATATCAGGCTTAGAATAAAAACAATCGGCAATACTAAAAAAAGTTTTAAATTAAAAAGACCGAAAATTGATGAAACAACCATGACCCCGATGACCCCAAGAACGCCCTTGCTGGCGGCCCATAAAACTTCACCGAACAATATTTGTCGATGAGTCAAAGGAGTTAATAGCATCGTCGCAAAAGTTTTTTGATACGTCAGCTTTGTGTAATTTGGATATGTGGACTCAAAATATGATACCATCATAGCTGTCGAACACAAAAGACCTGGGAAATAAAAATCTAAAAAGGGCAATCCTTCAATCGGTGGAATGTATCTTCCGAATCCAAATCCAAACGCGGCCAAGTACATCAGTGGCTCAAAGACGGTCCAAAACAAAGAAACCAAAAATGTCTTTCGAAAAAATAAAAAATTTCTGAGCCAAACCTGTATCACGAGCCACCTCGAATTTGATAGCCAGCGACCTTTAAAAAAACATCATTCAAATTCGCTGCTCTGACCAGGTAATATGAATTCTGAATTTGTGATGTAAAATTTTGCCTGTCCTGTATGGATTGGAAAAAAATAAAAATCTTATTTTCAAATTCTTGAAAATTAAGTCCCTGGATTCGGCTTAACCAATAATTTTTATCTGCACCCATATCAAGTTCAATGACTTCAGCACCAATATACTTTTGAACTAATTCTTTGGCCGTGCCGACATCAAGAACAGTTCCGTGATCAATAATCGCAATTCGATCACAGAGGCGTTCGGCCTCTTCCATATAATGTGTTGTTAACACTATGGTTTTCTTTTGCGTTTTTAATTTTTCAAAATAATTCCAAATCCATAATCGAGCTTGCGGATCTAATCCAGTGGTCGGCTCATCTAAAATCAACATCTGAGGTTCATGTAACAACGAACGAGCCACTGCAAGCCGACGCTTCATACCGCCACTCAAAGTTTCAACATGCTGGTGTTGTTGTTCAGAAAGTTTCATTTCGTGCAATAAGTGCTCTGCGCGAGCTTCGGCTGAACTTGAGTCCATTTTAAAATAGGTGGAAAAAAGTTTTAAATTTTCAACAGCACTAAAATCAGTATCTAGACCATCCTCTTGAGGGACAACGCCAAGACGAGATTTTATTTCTGTCAATTGAGTTTTCGTATTCATACCCAGAACAAAAAGATCACCAGATGTTGGCAAAATCTGGCCATAAATCATTTTTAAAAATGTAGATTTTCCTGCGCCATTGGGTCCAAGAATACCAAAACACTCACCCTCTTTAATTTCAAGAGAGATTCCTTTAACTGCAGGAATGCCATTATATTTTTTGACCAACTGAACAGCGGATAATGCTATCGACATAGATTAAAGCGTAACTGAGAAGGCTGAAGCCGTAAATAAAAAAACCCGGAACTAGTCCGGGTTTAAAGTCATCTCAAAATCAAATTTACAAACGATTAATCCTTATTTGCCTTTTGTTGTTTTGGACGCTTGTGTGGATCAAGTTCTTTAACACGGAGACGAATCGTTTTTGGAGTCACTTCGATAAGTTCAGTCTCTTTGATCCATTCCATACCGAATTCTAATGTCATTGGCTTAACTGGAGTTACGCGAATCGCTTCATCTGAACCTGACGCACGAACGTTTGACATTCTTTTTGCTTCTTGGATGTTTACGATCAAATCGTTGTCTTTAGCATGCTCACCAACGATCATGCCTTCATAAACTAAGTCGCCATCGTTCACGAACATTCTGCCGCGCTCTTGCTTATTCCAGATCGAATACGCATTCGCTTCACCTTGACGATCTGAAACCATCGCACCATTGATACGAGAGTTGATATCACCACGGTACTCGTCATAACCATCGAAATTTGTATTTAATAACCCCGTACCACGAGTATCTGTTAAGAACTCAGAACGATAACCAATCAAACCACGAGAAGGAATACGGAATTCTAAACGTGTACGACCAGTTCCTTTTTGAACCATATTCGTCATAACACCTTTACGCATACCTAACTTCTCAGTCACTGCACCAACATAAGGATCTTCGATATCGATGACAGCGTGTTCGAATGGCTCTAATTTTTTGCCATCAACCATTTTGAAAACAACTTGAGGCTTAGAAACAAGTAATTCGAAACCTTCACGACGCATTTGTTCGATCAATACGCCCAGCTGTAATTCGCCACGACCAACAACTTTGAAAGCATCAGTTGCTTCTGTTTTTTCCACACGAATAGAAACGTTATAAAGCAATTCTTTTTCAAGACGCTCTAAAATTTTACGAGACGTCACTTGTTTACCTTCTTGACCTGCGAAAGGGCCGTTATTCACAGAGAAAATCATTCCGACCGTAGGCTCATCCACTTTGATACGCGGAAGAATTTGTGGATTTGTCGCAGAAGTAATTGTGTCACCGATCGTGAAATCTTCGATACCAGCGATAATCGCCATGTCTCCAGCACCAATTTCTTGAACTGGAATTTGTGAATTCACGTGATATTGGAAAAGCGCAGATACTTTCACTTTTTTCTGAGCATGTTCTTGAATACAAATAATGTCATCGCCGACCTTAATAGATCCGCCACGCATACGACCCATCGCTAAACGACCAACGTAGTCGTTGTAACCAATGTTAGAAACCATTAATTGCAATGGCGCATCTTCAACGATTTTTGGAGGTGGAACTAATTCAACGATTGCATCGTAAAGTACATTTAAATTTCCAGTGTTTACTGCAGGATCAAGTGTTGCCATACCTTCACGCGCGATCGCATAAATTGTGTGGAAATCACATTGTTCTTCGTTGGCTTCAACGTCGATAAATAAATCGAACAATTCATTGTGTACGTCTTGAATTCGAGCATCTGAACGATCGATTTTATTAATTACAACGATCACTTTAATGTTTTGCTCTAAAGCTTTTTTCAAAACGAAACGCGTCTGTGGCAATGGACCTTCAGAAGCATCACAAAGTAAGATCGCACCATCAACCATGTTCAATACACGTTCAACTTCTCCACCGAAATCACTATGCCCCGGAGTATCAACGATATTAATTTTGATATCTTTGTATGTGAAAGATGCATTTTTTGCCGCGATTGTAATACCGCGTTCTTTTTCGAGATCCATTGAATCCATCAAACGCTCTTGAACCGCTTGGTTTTCACGGAAAGTTCCGGCTTGCTTGATCAAATGATCAACCAATGTTGTTTTACCATGATCGACGTGGGCGATGATGGCGATATTTCTAATTTTCTTTGGATCTTGAATCATAGTTTCCTCTTTGTTAAAAAATATAAATTCCGTCGAGTTTTACATCCGTGCTTCGCATTCGCTCAGCCATGGCCGCCCATTAAAAAGTCATCACCACTTGTATCTTCTTGTTCAATATCAGAAATTGAACCAAAAAATTCAAGGGCGCAAGACAAGACTTCGTCATTGTTTTTCAATTGAAAAATTTGCTTACGAAATGCGGATGATCCTTGATACCCTGTCGAAAACCAAGAGGCAAACTTTTTTAACTGAATATTGGTAATATGCTCACTGGTATGGGCCCTAATTGCTAGACTCAAATCGAGGAAAATACTCTTGTAGTTTCTCTTTAAATCCGTCCGAACACTTTGCCCCTTCCACAAGCTTAAAGCATCAGCAAAAATGAGTGGATTTTTCAAAGCCCCGCGACCGATCATGACCCCATCACAACCTGATTCTTTTAATCTTTGGATTGCTTTTTGAGGCGTTAAAATATCTCCATTACCGAGGATTGGAATCTTAGACTTTGCTTTGATTTCAGAAATAAATTCCCAATCGGCTTCGCCATTATAGCCCTGAGCACGGGTGCGACCATGAATAGCGACCCAAGTGATTCCTTCATTATATGCAATATTGCAAACATCGAGGGCATTTCTTTGCGTTGAGTCCCATCCGGTGCGAATTTTAATTGTGACTGGAATTTTAACTGCAGCTACGGTTGATGATAAAACCTTCTGCATCATTGGCAGATCTTTCATCATCGCAGATCCCGCTCCCTTTTTAACAACTTTAGGAACAGGACAGCCAAAATTCAGATCAACGAAATCAGAACCCTGCGCTTCAGCGACTTGTGCTCCACGCGCTATAATTTCTGCATCTTCACCAAAAAGTTGAATACCAATAGGACGCTGCGATTCATCAAAGCTCATCAGATCCATCGTTCTTTGTGATTTATATTCAATGCCCGTCGCAGAAACCAATTCCGTAACAACAACACTGGCGTCTAATTTTCGCATGAAAGTTCTGAAAGCGTGGTCAGTTATGCCAGCCATCGGCGCTAAAACAAATGGATTGTTTCTTAAGGCATGCAACGGGTTGATTTTCATAGAGGCTTTTGTAGTTGAATTCATACCTTATTGCAATCTTTGTTTCATTTTCTCATAGACAGATTTTTGCTCAGATTCAATAGCACCTTTGGCAAATATTTTTTGGATGAAACTCAATTTTGGCCCACGAACCAAAGTCTGCAAATGAAACTGAGTTGTATTTTGAACTTGTGTGGCCGAAACAACAACCGCCCTAAAGTAAACAGGTGCATCCGCATTTTCTATCGTGTCATTCCAAACATTCAATGAATAACCTAAAACATAACCTTGTTGAGAAAGAATTTCTTGATTGTAACAGTAATGAGAATTTCCAATCGTCGGAGCCGTTGTTTTTTCGCAGACAAGATTACCTTTCCGATATGAATCTCTAATTGTCGATACACTTGATTTTTGAAATTCAGGTGAAGAGTATAAAGTAATGACTTTTTGAGGCGTCGTGTTTTGGAAACAAAATGTTGCTTCAACACTGATGAATCCTGATTCAAAATCGTGAATTGTCGAATTTTTTGACCCCGTGATCGTCGGCATGTATTTCACGTTAAAATCAGACTCACAAACTGATTTAATTTCACTGGTATAATGCTTCTCATTTTCACTCAACACTTGAACAATATACGACGGCAGCTTTTGAACGTAGTCCTGAGTTAAATCTGGATATTTTGCAAGCTCAGTGTAAACACCTTGAGGAATCGACTGCGCGATGGCCGTTTGTAACGAAAGGCACCCAGCTAAAAATAAGAAGATTTTATTTTTCACTGTGACCATCCCTTGTAAGTTCTTGCTGTAAATCAAATTTTTCTGCATTCGATATCTGGCATAAATTCATCAATGCTAACCCTTGCTCAATCGTCGCATGCGAAAATATTTCTGATTTAATCAGTTTAAAAATATTTATTTTTTCTGAAAATTTTAAATTGCAAAAACCGGCTTGCGCATAACAATTCGGATGTGAATCAAAAGCATTCTTTTTAAGACCGTCACAACTGTTGTTTCGTCCAGCTTGCACATCGCTAAAACTTTGTTTCTGCAAACACTGAAATACGCTTTGAACCCATTGTTGACCTTCGACGGTTTTCATTTCGCGGGCCAATTTAAACTTACTACCACTACAGTATTTAAATCCAAAACCTATATTGTAACCATCAAGTCCACAAGGTGATTTATTCTCGGCACATAAATAATAATCACAACTTCCGATCAAACTGTCACAAGACGTTTTTTCCGAAAACATATTCTTTGACCATGTTGATATTAATTCGGAAGCGAACTGATCACCGTACCTCTGGCGTAGAATGGAAATTTGGGTCGGCGAATCGGCTTGAAACAAATTTGGATTTTGATTTATAAATTCAATCGTTGTTGATTCTGAACGATACAGCCTTCCGCCTCGTTGAACTTGTTCAAGAGCCGCAGAGATTTCGGCAGGAATTTCATTTTTGATTTCATCAATCGGCTTTAATATTTCAATGGGCACATTTTGAATATACTTATGTTCTTCACAACCTAAAATTTGATGATTTCTCTTCTGAACATAGTCACTCAGTTTGAAATAGAATACATTTTTATTTTGGGCACTTACGATATGATCCCAATCAAAAATATAAACTTGATCCTCGTTTTGGAAACAAACAGGAAAACCGGACTGATTTCTAAAAATCTGACCCGCCCAAAGACTCTGTGTCACTAACAAAAAAAAGAAGAAATATATCTTCATTCCTATAGACCCTTCAAATAGTTTTGCGATTTAGCTAAAGCTAAAGTCACCAATGATGTTGTGTAAGCGTCCGAACGCCACAAGACTGTATTGCGAGCTTGGGCTACTGCCGAGAAAAAGACTTCACCCGACCAGAAAATTTGTGAGTTTGATTTTTTTTCAGCTTGCGACAGTAAATATTGAACACCTAATTTAACTGTGTAGTCGTATCTAAAATTTTCTTTTTCTGAATAATTCATCAGTGCAATTAAAGCGAGTGCCGTCGATTGTACTTTATCAGTTCGTCCAATGCCAGGGTCGTTCGACCAAGAACCATCTTCATAATTTTGTCCTTCTAAAATTGTCTTGATTGATTTTTTTCGAGAATCCTCTAAACATGAGGCCCCTGCGACATAAGCATTAGAAAGAGTAAAGAAAACCGCGTATGAATTTGGATAATAAATACCACACTGACTTTGTAGATTATTTTTTACAGAGTAATTTAAAACATCACATGATTCTTTATAACCGGCCTGTTTTTGATTTTGAGTTAACGTTAACATTCGTAAAACGTTCCCATTCACAACACAGTCCACATCATTAAAATTAAATGGAATACGTGCGCCCTTATCAGGCTTGTCAAAAACTCCTCGGGGGACTGCTTTTGACTTCTCATCAATAAACCATGTCATAAATGCACCTGAATTCGAAATACCATCTAATTTATTATAATAGTGGGAAGTGCGATTCAAATCTCGAAACGTGGAAAAGGTTTCAAGAGCACCTTCAGGAACCGATTGAATTTGTTTTCCATTCATCAATTGATCGAAGTAGTGAGCCGTGTATGTCACCGAAGTTGTGTCGGCGTCTGGAGGTATATTTGTTAAACCTTGAATATATTTAGGAACGTATTCATTTCCTGCGCGAGGCCCTCGTACTTTGGTCCCTTTGTAATCCATTTCAGTGTAGTAACTGTAAATGTCTCCGGCTTTATAATTCAGTTCGATCGATGCGAGGCCTTCAGTGATCATAGGTTTGATTTGCTGGTATTGAGAGTTTTCAAAATAAATTCCAGCCAATAAATTTGAAATTGAGGCTGTTGCAAATGATGTCGGTTCATCCACAGGTTGAGCAAATAATTTACCAACACCTAAAAGCGCTGGCAGGAAATATGAGCGCATTTCAACAGGCCATTCACCTTTGAAATAGAGACCCTCATTTTGTTTTTTTTGTGAGTCTTGAACAAAGTTTAAAGATTTTTGAATGACGTCTTCTAGTTTTTCCTCGTTGGCCCGCGCAAAACCAACTGAAGATAAAAGAAAAGATACACTTAGAAAAAGGGCTTTAATTTTTAAAGTCGTTTTATTCATATTAAGTTTAAATACAATTTTAAGACCTCAGAGAACGGATAAAATGCATATAACAATCAATATGTTAGAATTGGCCCTTTACAGCCATTTTTTTGAATACTCTGTCAAAAGTTTCGACACTCAAATCGACGGTCTTGAAACACATTTGGCCCTGAAAATGCTAACTCAAAGACTGAATGATAAAGTGTTTTATTTTTCTATTCTTTTTATTGCCGACTTTGGTATTTGCAGAAGTTCGTTTACTTATTTGGCAATCAATGCCCCAAAGCCCGCGAATCATTCTGCCACAACTCGATCACGAAACAGCAACTGGTGCCGTCGAGCGCTATCTGCGAAATGTTTTAAATAACGATGAACTGAAAAAAATTGCACAACCGATTGCAAATTTGCAGATACAATCTATTCAAAATTTATCTGTCGAAAATCCAAGTGGTAAAGTCAGATTAGCTTTTATAGCGAATTGGTTTCAAGACATGACATCCACAGGAGACCGTATACAAAGAAATCTAAAAACTTTTACCAAGGCCGGTGCCGATACATATGTCATTGCACTTTCTGCAGATCTTGGAATGTCCGATAAAGATGCTCTCGATTATCGAAATGAAATTGTGAAAAATTTTAGTCTTCTGGTTTCTTTAGGTGGCGATGATATATCGCCTGAACTTTACGGTGAGGAGAAAACATTTGCGCGGAATTTAAACCTGACGCGTGATCGGTCGGAATTAAAACTCGTGCAATACTTTAAACAAAAAGCTCGTGGTGTATTTTTTGGAATTTGCCGCGGCCATCAAATGGGCGCTGTGGCCGACGGCCACAAATTACATCAAGATTTGTCAAAAACAGGAATCGGAGACACTCATCATCATATCAACCTCAGTGGGAAAAATTCTTCTGAAATGCAAACATGGCATGGAATTGATATTGAAAAATCACTCTTATCACGCTTTTTGAAAGGTGCTGATCAATTGTTTGTGAATAGCGTTCATCATCAAGCTGTAAAAATAAACTCAGCGGCAAGTTCTGAAGCTGTTGCCTATGACGATAAAAATCTTATCGTCGAGGCTCTTCAAGGAAAAAACAATAAAAGCGTCTCTGTTCAATTTCATCCTGAGTTTCCCGTCGAGGTCTCTGGAAACGCACGGTTCTCTGAAAATGGTTTTCAAATTATTAAAGGAATCGTCAGTTACGCAAGACTTCTACGGCAGAAAAATTCAACAAATCATTGCGGAAAATTATTTGAATAAAAATATTTGTTTTAAGTAAGCCAAGTGATTCGATTTTCAACTTGTCTGGCCGGTTTTGGCGGCTCGTGGTCGGGATAACCCATCGCAATTGCGCACAAAAGCTCGAGGTCACCGCTCTGATATTCAGGTAAAGAAGCCAAACCTAAAAATTCATCGATTTCTTTTTTGATTTCAAGAGGTGCACCCATCGTACAACAACCGAGCCCCTCAACTTGACAAGCTAGATTGATATTTTGCACAGCCATATAGACACTGCCAATACTCGTCAGATGTCGTTCGTCCGGAGAGTTATGGCTGTACGCAAAAACCACAACTGGCGCATTTCCTAAAGTATAAAAAAATCTTTCTGTGAAATCATACAATGAGGGTTTTAATCTTTTTTGCAGAATATCTTTGATCCCTAGCCATGATTTCTGCGAGTATTTCAGGTAGTCGTTCTTTTTCTGACCTTGAACAACAAAGAAACGCCAATTCTGACGGTTTTTTCCCGAAGGCGCATGCATTGCAGCTTCGTTCAAAATACGCTCTAGAATTTCACGAGGCACTTCATCGTTTTTAAACTGACGAATAGATTTACGACTTTGCACTAACTGATAAAAATCAGACTTACTTATTTGACCCATATCCAAAACTATAACAGAATATCGTTGAATGGATTTAGCTAAAAACACAGCATCAAAGAAAATTGTTAAAGCTTCAGCTTTGGGCTTGATTGCTTTTGTTCTAGCCATTTTATCAACTCGCCCTGAAATACGGGCACTGATTCATTCAAACTCAGTTCAAACGCGTGAAGTACTTGGAAAAATTTTTACTGAATTCGATCAAAAGAGCTTTGTCATTCTAAAAGTTAAAACTGAATCAGGTATAGAAATTGAAATTTTTGAAAAAGATGCAGACAACAATCAAAAGTTAAAACAAAAATTTTCTTTAATCGATGATTCTGAAGCGTATTTAATGATTAACAATAACTCTGTGAATTTAGGACTCAATGATATTGATCATGATGGTGTTGTCGACATCATTGCCCCCACAGTCGATCAAGGTGGGAATTCTCGCTTAAATATTTACAAATTTAATTCCGAATTGAATCAGTTTATTCCGCTTCAGCCCAGTGAATAATTATTAAACTATTTTCCAGGATTCAAATCTCTCCAAGATTTACCCTCACGATTTTTCACATCCAGTTGAAATTTTTGAACAGCGGCATTGTGTTGAACTAATGTTTCAGAAAATGCTGTCGTCCCATCATTACGACTGACAAAATAAAGGTATTTGGATTCTTCAGGTACGATGGCGGCTAAAATCGCTTCACGACCTGGATTTGAAATCGGCGTCGGAGGTAATCCATAATTTGTATAAGAATTATATCTACTTGGAGTTTGCAAATCAGCTCTTGTGATATTTGTCGGCATAGCACCAGCGAGGACGGCTTTACCGTACAAAACCGTGGGGTCAGTTTGCAGTCTCATATTCATTTTGAGTCGATTATGAAATACCGAAGAAACTAATTTACGATCTCCGGCATGTCCTGTCTCTTTTTCAACAATACTTGCGAATGTAATCAGTTTGTTTCGTGGCCAATTCAGTTTTTGAGCTTGTGGCTCAAGCTCTTTATATACACTTAAGAAATGTGAGACCATTTGCTGGATAATTTCTTTTTGTGAATCAAACTTCGTCACTTTATACGTATCTGGGAATAGATACCCCTCAAGACTTTCTAATTTTTCACCGAGTTGACTGAAAATAAAGTCTTGATCTGTCACCAGTTTGAAAAAATCAGCTTTAATTCCATAGCCGCTTTTTTCAAAAATTTCTGCGATATCAAAAATATTTTTTCCTTCTGGAATTGTTAAATTCCGTAGAATACTTTTTCCGGAAACAATCACTGTTAAAACTTCGTCCGGAGTCATCGATTTATTTAATGCGTATTCACCCCGTTTTAATTTGGAATGAGCACCTTTAAATCGAGAGTACTTTGTAAATAACCATGCATTTTTGATAAGATGCTGAGACTCTAAATTTTGCGCCACTGTCACCATGGATTGCCCAGGCAAAACATCAAAAACAATTTCAGTTTTATCATCAGATATGCCCTGACCTAAAAACTGATATCCAAAGAAACAAACCGTTGCGGCAATAGCTACTAAAAGTAGACCTGACGATCCCAATATCATTTTCATTTTTTTACTCAAGTGTTACTCCAGGAAGTAATTTTGTTTTATCGAGTTGTGTTGGATCCTCAAGGCTTGCTAAAGGAACTGTACAGTATTGAACTGCAAAGTGGGCTGAAGGTCGATCGTTTCCTGATTTACCCATACCACCAAATGGTAAACGGGAACTGGCTCCGTTCGTTGTTCGGTTCAAATTTAATAATCCCACCCGTGCTTTCAATAGTGCTTCATTGTAAAGTTCTTTATTTTTTGTAAATAAAGCCATGCAAAGTCCGTAGCCTGATGAATTCACATTTTCTAATGCATTTTCGAAATCACTTGATCTATAGATCGCTACATTAGGACCAAAAATTTCTGTTTTTTGATAAGTGGATTTAGGATCAAATGATTTGACCAAATGAATACTTGGAGTCACATAGTGCCCCTTGTAATCTAAATCTAAAGATTTACCACGCATCAATGTTTCACTATTTTCGCGATTGGCCATTTCCTGGAAACGCACATACTTTTCCACAGCTTGAGCGTTTATTAAAGATCCCATAAATGGATTTTTCGACCAGTGATTAATTGTTAATTTTTTTGCTGTGTTGTAAAAACGATCTGTAAATTGATCTGCAATTTTATCATGAAGAATAACTTTAGAAGTTCCCGAACAACGCTGTCCCGCTGACATATAAGCACCGACGATCGTTTCATAGACTGCTTTATCTAAATCAGCATCTTCCCAAACTACTGTTGCATTTTTTCCGCCCATTTCGAGCGCTAAAATTTTCCAGTATTGATTTAACGTCTCTTGTTTGATTTTTAGACCAACTTCATATGATCCAGTAAATAAAATACCATCAACTAATTCATGGGCTACAAGCTTTCGACCAGTTTCAGCCTCACCCTGTACCATATTAAAGACACCCGCCGGAAACTCTGCTTTTTCGATGCACTGAGAATAAAGCTGAGCGACAAACGGTGTTTGCTCCGACGGTTTATAGACAATCGTGTTTCCCGTGATGAGCGCTGGTATAATATGTCCGTTCGGCAAATGTGCCGGAAAATTAAATGGACCTACTACAGCCATCACACCACGTGATTTATAGCGAAGAACGCCTTCAACATTCGGCAGTGCATTTGGAATATGTTCTGTCGCAACCAATTTCATTGATTCATTTAAAGTGATATCAATTTTTGCAGCCAAAGCTTTAGCTTCAGTTGTTGCATCCCAAAGAGCTTTTCCGGTGTCTCTGGCAATAGCTATGGCCATTTCAGGCTCATGAGCAATAAAAATATCTTTCAGTTTTAAAATGTATTTATTTCGATCATCGACGGATAATTTTGCCCATGGCAAATATGCTTTTTTAGCTTCAGCGCAAGCCATATCAACATGATCTAACTTGAAACTGACGGTCATAATTTGATCTGACAAATCTCCAGGGCTGATATCTTTAAATTGGCCATCTGATTTTGCAGTCTGAATAAATTTACCCGCAATAAAATCACCTAAAAAAGAAATCGGTTTTAATGTTTGAGGATCAGTCATCATTTACTCCTGTGTCAGTTCAACTTAAGCTTTTTTACCGTACTCAAAAGGAGTGATAAACACCTCCTGATCAAGATCAATTTTCAAAAGATCGCGCGTTTTATTCGGCACTGCAATCACGCCATCACGAATTTCGTACGCGGTCAATGTGGCTCTGAAATCTTCAGCGCCTAAACCAATCAAACCTTGAGTTTTAAATGTCGCATCACTCATTTCACTGATTCGTAGTTTTTGTCCCATCTTGATCGGTAAAATGCTTTCAGTTTTTGCACCATAATGTGGCCCCCCATCAAAAGGATCAACCTCATCTAAATATTCAAAACCGATACTTTCTAATAAATGCTGCGCGGGCTTGGTAGATTCTCCGACACGACCCAATACTAAACGAGCTTTTGAATCTAATAAGCTTAAATAAATATCTTCTTCAGGAAAGAGTGATTCAATAAATTCTTTGTTTGTTTGTGAAAGAGCATCGGCTTCTTGATAAGGCAGACCCGTAAAGCGTCGACCCAAAGCTTCCCAGAATTCACTACGACCTTCTTCAGTCAATGGCGGCGTCAATTCACAGAGAACTCTTTTTTCAAAACGATCTGGGTGCAATCCCATAAATAAAAATCGACTGAGTGAAATTTGCTTACCTAGTCTCTCGGGACGACGACGGTAAGTTTTATCAACAAGCAGACCGCCAATTTCAGTTGGACCATCATTGTCTAATTGGAAACGTAAAACTTGATGAATAAAACCAATACCCAGATCTTGAGAGAAATGATCACGCTTCAAAATCTTGAAATAACAATGAGGAACTTCTTCAGATCCATGTTTCGCTAAAATCAGAGAGCTACCAACAACCTGTTGCTCCTCTGTGTCTTCGAGAACAAAAAGATATTCCGATTTTTCTTTCGACAAATCACCTGCAAAAGAAGCTTCACTTCGCAATACTTTTTCTGTAATGACTTTTTTATCACCTGGCAAATTTAATAAATTAAATTGTTTCGCCAAATCAGTTAATTGAATGATGTCCTCACGACGTACCGCTCTTACTAAAAAACTCATATGCAAAACCTTTCGATCATTCTTTTATAAAAAACGACCGCCTTTTCTAAGTCTGAAATTGTAACACATTCAGTGGGTGTATGAACATTGCCTTCACGTAGTCCTGCGCCTAGACAAAGGCATTCTATCCCTAATCTTGAAAACAAACTGGCCTCGTTCGTTGACGCAAGAGATCGGCACTGCGAATCAAGACCCAATTTCTCGAGTTCGCTTTGCGCCACTTTTACAAAAACAGAATTTTCATCGGTTTTAAATGGTCTTTTATAATCCTGTAGCACGAATTCAGCGCCCACTTCTTTACAGGCTACACCGATCAGATTCATCCAAGCCTCATAAGATTCCTGTTGAACAGTGGGTAAAATGCGACAAGATCCACCAATAAAAATATGATCCTCGTGGGTCCGAATAATTCCAACCGATAAAGTAGAATGAATGGGCTCAAAATTTTGATCTACAATCGACTTCATTTGCTCTTGGACTTTTTTGAGTGCTTTATACAAATGATTTATTTTTTGAATAGTCGTTTCACGAACTTGGGCCGTTAAATCCAATTCAACCATCGCTTGATTGGGAATCATATTCACTCGCGTTCCCGCATCGATATCGACAATCACAACTTGATCCGGCAATTGCTCAAGAAAATCAAATAATTTAATCGCTGCACTTTCACCTAAATGTGGTGTTGATGAATGCGCGGAGCGACCGGCGAAAATTTTAGTTTGAGTTGAGGCCGATTCAGAAATTAATTTCTCACTCTTATATTTTTGTTCCTCAACCGAAATAGGAATTTTGATTTCGACAGTTGCAAATCCTTTGGCCGCATTCACTAGATTTAAATTTGTCGGCTCGCCGATCAATGCATATTTCGCTCTGATTTTATTTTTACGAATTAATTTTAAAGCACCTTGCATTCCGGTTTCTTCTCCAAATGTGCCGACAAGAACTGGTTTTAAATTTTTAAAACCCTGATTTTTCAAATCGATCAATACTTGGAGCTTGCATAAAAAATCAAGCTTAACTTCTGCAGCACCTAAACCGTAGATTTTGCCATCACTGATCACGGCATCAAACGGATTAAATGAATTTTTTTTCCACATTGCAAACGACCCTGGGTCAACTGTATCTAAGTGTGTCTGTAATAAAAACTCTTGATCACCTGGCTGGAAAGGCTGACAGCGAATCAATATATTTGATTGTTCAATTCCATTTTGAATTTCTGTTTGAATCTCGACACACAGTCCATTTTCATTCGCAAGCATTGCAACATAGTTCACCACTTCGACTGTTGAATGAAGTGGCGAGCTATCAAATGAAATTAATTTTCTACATGCTTGTATAAAGTCTAAACTCAAACAAAGTTCCTAAAGTCCTTCAAGAACGGTTTTTTCGATAATTTCTAAGGCTAATGCTATATCCATATCTTCGATAATTGCTGGCACTAAGAAACGTATACGGACAGGATCTTTACCGCAACTAAATGCAATAATTCCATTCGCAAAAAGTTTTTTAATAAACAATTCGACTTGTTCTTTTTTTCCGTCAAACGGAGTAAATGCAATCATTAAGCCCATGCCACCTGCGTCTTGTAAAAGTCCTTTGCAAGTTGTTTCATTCAACTGATTTAATCCGTCGATAAATTTTTTGTGAATCGATAAAATACGACCATTGGGACCTAAATATCCTTCTTCTAAAATATCTAATATTTCAAGACCCGCCGACATCGATGCCCCAGCACCTGAAAAAGTTCCCGCAATGAGGCCCGGTTTTGGATTGTATTCTTCTGTGTAAAGTGTTGCACCCAACTGCACTGTTTTTGCAATGGTGACGATATCCACATATTCTCCCAGATCCATTGTTTCAAAAGCAAAGAATTCGCCCGTGCGTGCGAACGTTTGAACTTCGTCGGCCCAAATTGCGATATGATTTTGTTTACAAAACTCAAGCATCGGAATGTAAAATTCGCGAGGAACAGGTTGAAACCCACCCTCACCTAGCATTGGTTCAAAACAAAATGTGGCTACATTTTTTTCGTGCTTTGAATAATATTCTTTCATTGCACGAAGTGCTTTTTCTGCACTTTGTGGATCTTTTTTGTCATGATTTGGTATGCGAAGTACTTCATTGTAATCCGGTAGTCCTTGTTTGTACGCCGCATTGTCAGTCAGTTCTGCCATCATCGTTGAACGACCCGCAAATGCATTTTTCATGGCAAAAACCATTTTTGCGGGAGAATTTTTTTGTCGCGCAATTTTTAAAGCGCTTTCGTTCGCCATCGTACCGCACGTTGCAAACCAAGCATGCTTCAATCGACTTTTACGACCTGCTATTTGGACTAAACGCTCAGTCAATTTTAAATACTCATTATTGGGCTGTAAATTTCCCTGCATGATCACATCAGAAAGCGAACCTCGCACAGCGGCTTTCATGACTCGTGGATGCGAGTGACCCATGATATGAATCCCAATACCGTTAATCAAATCAAGCTTTACACTCCCGTCTTCAAGTTCAACATAAGGACCACGACCTGCGCCCGTACCCATGTAGCTGTGGTACAATGGACGACCGCGCAAAGCTCCAGTTCTATCCAGTTTCTTTTTTGAAGACTCCATCAATGTTGGATTTGGTTTTTTGATCGTTTGAACTTCTTGATTAAAAACCATAACTTCATCAATCAAATCATTCACCAAACCTTCAATGACGGGATCAGTATCAATTTTGTGCCCCGTTAAAGTTGAGTCCGAAGATGCTGCAGAATTTTTTATTTTATCAAATAATGTCGATAACATATAAACCTCATTTTTGTGTTTTATTACGACCTAAGTTTACAATGTTGCATATCAAGATGACAAGAAAAGGACTCTATATGTAGACTTTGGCTCTATGTCACAAAACCCGTCACAAAATAATTCTGAAGCCAGTTCTGCCGATACCACTTCGATCAACGCTGCAACTTTGTTTGAACAGGCGCTTTCGCTCCAAAATCAGAAAAAAACGGATGAAGCTATAGCCTTATACCACAAGTTACTCGACTATGGTCCTACAAAAGACGCAGTTCTGAACAGAGAACAAGCTTCTGCAGTCAGTCAAAACCTTGCGATCCTTTATTTTGATAAAAAAGAGTCTGCATTGGCTTATGTCTATAACCAAAAAGCTCTCGCATTAGACGAGAGAAATCCCTCGGCGATTGAATTTCAAAAATCATCTAAAATCAATTTTCAGACGACTTCGATTCCACGTGATATCTCGATGTTGGAAAATTTAAATGCAATCGGTCTCAAAAATTTATCTCTAGAAATTCTTGTGGCTTTTGTTGCTATTTTTCTATTTTTCGTACTTCGAAATATCGCAAAATTTTTAGTTGAACGAAAAAAATCTGATCTGGCAAATTCGCACATCGTTAAATTTAATTTAATGAATTATGTACTGCTCTTATTTTTATTTATTTTCTCAAGTCTTTTAGCACTCAAAATCTATGACTCGACAGAGCTTAAAGCGATTGTGAAATCGACTCAGATCGCAGTCCAAACGGCACCCGGCGAAAACAAACCTGTGGTCACACAAGCTGAAATAGGGACCATTTTTAAGGTTCTCAAATTTTCAAATGATGCAGAATTAACCTATGTTCAAATCAAATATCCTGGTGCTTATTCAGGATGGGTCAAAAGAAGCGATTTAGAGCTACTTAATTCAACAAAGTGGCCTGTTTTTATTGACAAAAATTAAGGCATTAAGGTTCTATATTGTGAGGTCTGCCCTCATAAGGAATTTTATGAAATTTTTGATGTCTTTAATTACGCTTTTGATTTTTTCTGTCTTGTTATCGGGATGCGCCTCTGAAGAGAAAAATTTAAGTACTGCCGAAGGTGCTTTCAATTATGCTAAAGAATTTGAAGATGCTGAACGCTACGAAATCGCATTAACAAAATATGCAGACGTTAAAAATAAATTTCCATACAGTCACTTGGCCACTGAGGCTGAACTCGCCATTGCTGATGTACATTATAAACGCGAATCTTTCGCAGAAGCACAAGTTTCTTATCAAAACTTTCGCGATCTGCACCCAAAGCATCCAAAAATCGATTATGTCGTTTATAAGATTGCCATGAGTTACTACAGTCAGTTGCCAGAAACTTTCGACCGTGATCTTTCTTTAGGAAGCGATGCTATTTACCACTTTGACGAAGTCATAAAATCTTACCCCAAATCAACTTTTGCGTCAGAGTGTAAAGAAAAGCGCGACGAAACTTTTCAAAAGATGACTGAAAAGGAACTTTACATCGCAGATTTTTACTTGAAGCAGAAAAAATACACAGCTGCACTACGCCGCTTTGAAAGCACTCTGCAAAAATATTCTGGCTTTGGTTTTGATCCCCGCGCCCACCTTGGTGCCGCCAGATCTGCGAAAGCGTTAGATAATTCTTCAAAACAAAAATACCATTCAAATATGTTATTCACTAAGTATCCAAATTCTGACGAAGCCGCGAAGGCAAAAACAGAGGAGCTTTAATCTATGCGATCTTTTTCTGGACAGCTTCTTGATGAAGCACGCGAAGCTTTTATTGATGGAAACTACAAAGAGGCCGAGCCTCTTTTAGAACAACCCTCATTACAAAAATCAATGAACCCCGAAGTTTTTCAAATGTTGGCCACGATTTATTACAATCGCGGACAATTCAATAAAGCGATTAAGACTTTCAAAAAAGCTCTTGAGGTTGATCCTACCTATAGTGATGCAGCGGTTGGGCTTTCAATTTTACTGAATGATATTGGGAAATACGACGAAGCTAAAAAAGTTTTTGCCCAGGCTCAAGCCCTGCTTGATCAGAAAAAACAAACATCTGCTGGCCCTAATATTGATGAAAAATTCGCAACAAAACACATTGAACTGGGTGATTTGTACTTACAGCATAAGCGTTTCGATGCTGCCGCTGAACAATACACAAAAGCGCAACAGCTTTCAAAAAACAAGACTGATATCTCGATGTTGATCGCTGAATGTTATGTCCAATCCGGAGCTAAAGATAAGGCCATTCGTGAGCTGAAAACAGTTCTGCAAATGAACGTGAAACTGATCGCGCCTCGACTGAAGCTGGGTTTAATTCTTTATAACTCAAACATGATTGCCGAAGCTGTTGATCAGTGGGAAAATGTTTTACGACTTGAACCACGAAATGACGAAGCTTTACGTTATTTAAAAATGGCTCAAGCTACGGGAATTACAAACTTAAGCTTTTAATTTTCAACATGAAGGATTCGCAAATGAAACAAATCAAAGATGAAATGACAATTTTTTTAAAAGCTGACGAAATCGCTAAGCTTGTCGCAAAGCTTGCTGATAAAATCGAAAGTGATTACGAAGGTAAAGAAATTATCTTTATTTGTCCCCTACGTGGATCAATTCATTTTGCGGCAGATCTGATGAGAAAAATCGATCTGCACCAACAAATTGATTTTGTTTCAGTTCAAGCCACTGAAAAAGGTGGCGCTTTAAGAATGGTAAAAGATATCTCGGTAAACATCGCCGACAAAGACGTGATCATTATCGAAGAAGTGATCGATACGGCACGCACACTCAGTTTTTTACGTGATCGTTTAATTGCTTCGCGACCTAAATCATTAAAGATTGTCACTTTACTCGATAAACCAGCTCGACGCGAATTACCTATTCGCGCAGATTACATTGGTAAAACGATCGAAGATCGTTACGTTGTTGGTTATGGTATGGATAGCGAAGAAAAAGGCCGTAATTACGCCGATATCTACGTCCTTAAAAACTAGTGGAATACCGCGTTCACAACAAATAAAGTCAAAACACACATCACATAAAGCAATACGAAATTTCTTGGAATCATCCTTGATCCTCCTGTTTATAATTATGCACAGCCAAATCTATTGGGCTGCATTCATATAGGCTAAAGTACGTGTGTTTTAATTGTCAAATTTCACAGACACTGGTCTAGGTCTAGGTTTTTTGCTTGAGATAACTGGTTCAATGATAAATAGCTCCAAATTTAAGTAATTCCAGACTAGACCGATAAGATCGTATGCGATGGAAGATTGCTTCATACCTATTAGCACTATCTGTTTTTATGCTTGTTATATTTCAAAACTGCCAAGGTAACAGCACAGGACCTTTGTCTGTAACGTCCTTGAATTCTGAATCTGCAGTAGAAGATACTTACGAAATTTATATAAAGACAACGAATTCAAACTGGAGCCCGCCTGAAGGCTCAATGGCTCCGGTAATTTACGGACCAGAAAACTCTCTCGATAACTTTTTGAATTCTATCCAACCAGAGCTTGGAAAAACCATCACTTATCTCAGCAGCACTTGCACAGCTTACCCCTCAGAACGCTGTTGTACTTTAAAGTTAAAACGAAACTCAGGCGCCTTGGAATCACTCCAAAGCAATGTCTTCGTTGAACATATTGAGCCGCTCTGATCAGACTAAAGTCATAAGATTGCAAAATACCAGTTTCACAATCTCATTCTGAGACATAAAATAATATTATTGCAACTTTCACCCTGGAAAAAGTGACAATTTTTGGTCTTTTTGTTGCAATAATTAATCATCAAGAGGAGAAATCAAAATGAAACTTATTTCACCGATTAAATTTTTGACAGCTGTTGGGTTTTTATTAGTCA
>JBPOIE010000127.1:0-12666 GCA_052034855.1 Bdellovibrionota bacterium
GATGATGGCTGTGTCTTTTTTTAGCGCTTTTAGTTATGAAGTGGCTCGTAAAATTAAAGGTGATAATGAAGTTAATTTGAAAGAATCGAATTACATCAACTCGTACGGGAAAACAGGGCCGCTCTTACTTTTTATCGCTGTCAGTGGATTTGCACTTTTCAGTTCAAGCCAGATGGTTGAATTAACAACTACTTTTATTTCTATTTACTCCTTATGTGCCATTTATGTTATTCTTGCCGCATTTTTATTTTTTATCAAACCTGTTAAAAAATTTCGTCAATTGAACGAGGCTGCAGCAGCAACGGTGGGTTTAGTCAGTATTTTAGTTCCAATTTCAAAGTTGGTTTATGGTTGATTGGGAAGCATTCAAGAAAAATATTTTTTCACATAAAATCAATTTAGGTTATCAATTGCTAGAAATAGACGGTGATAATCAAATAGGAATTTTTTATGAAAAAAAATCAACAACTCTATATTTTGGATTCATACGAAATAGCAATTCAGAAAATTTAGTAAAACTAATTTCCCAGTTAGACAATTTTGCGCAAGAAAATCGTTTTAAAAAAGTAATCGGTCCTATTGATGGGGCAACTTGGAATAATTACCGATTTCAAAGCCAAATTGAGATTTCTCAAAATTATTTAGGCCAACCCAGCTATGAACCCAAAATGGCGCAAATGTTTCTTAGTCATGGTTTCAAAATTTCTGAAGTTTATGAAACAATTCAGATCGATCAAATCAAAAAAGTTGAAGACAGTTTGAATAGTTTTCGAGATATTCCGTTGCCACAAATTCGTTTCGTTCGACCGACATCAGTAGTGTTGGAATCTCATAAAGTTGAAATTCATCAGTTGTTGAATGGTATTTTTAGCGAAAATTTAGAATTTCATAATATTTCGAATGAAGAAATTGAACTTGTCTTCTCGCACATAAAAAAAATGATTAATTATGATGTCTCTGTATTAGCTTTCAACGATAAAAATCAAATCGTTGGATTTATGCTCAATTACTTAGTCGCTGATACATTGTTCTTTAAAACGATTGGTTTTTTAAAAGATTATAGATTTCAAGGCCTCAGTATTTTTAAAATGCTCAATTTTTTATTTGATCAAATTCATCATGATTCAAAGCTTGATTTACATAAGGCCATCATTTGCTTAATGAAAAAAGGCAATTTTCCCTCGTTGATATCATCAGAGTCAGTCAGTCAAAAAAATCAATACGTTCTCTTGGAAAAAACTTATGAACCTCATTGAACAGCTGATTCAACAGAGCGCAGAACGCGCTGAGCAAAAGGCAATTTATTACTATGAAAATTTTCAAGAACGAAAATCATTTACTTATTCCCATCTTTTTAATGAAGTGGAGCTCCGAGCAAACCGTCTTAAAGTCAAAAAAGCTTCAGGTTTTGTTTTATTGTGCTTAGTGAATCCTTTAGAGTTTATCATTTCATTTTTATCTTTAGTTCGAGTAGGATGTGTTCCCGTTCCACTTGCTCCGGCCAACGTCAGTCTCGATGGCTTTTTTCAAGGTCGTCTTGAAAAATTGTTTCAATCGTATCTATTTGATTTTGTTGTGACAGATGACATCAGCGAAAAATTTTTTTCAAAATATCCCATTCCTGTTCTGAGTTCAATTCTTGATCCACAAGATACATTCATCCGGCGAACTGACAATATTCATCCTAAAGCTTGTTTTATTCAATTTTCATCAGGAAGTACTTCTGAACCTAAAGGTATTGTGATCGAGCACGAACAATTGATTTGTAATTTAAAACAAATTATTCAAGCGCAATTACCGAGGTCGACCGATAAAATTATCACGTGGCTTCCGATGTACCATGATATGGGATTAATCGGTTCGATTTTAACTCCACTTTATAGTGGAGTAGAAATTCATTTGATGCCAACAAAAGACTACATTGGAAACGTAGAAGAATTTTTAGATCTTGTTGAAAAATTAAAAATCACATGTCTTTTGGGACCAGACTTTATGTATCGTCAAATCAGTCGATTTTTAACAAAAAAACCACGAAATCTTGAACATATACGAGCATGTATGAGTGGTGCAGAACTTGTTCTGTCTTCGACAATTGATCTTTTGAGTAAATCAGTTCAAAAGTCAAATAACTCATCTGACATTTTTCAACCGGTGTATGGGATGGCAGAAGCGTGCTTAGGAGTTACTTTTCACCAGTTAGGTACAAGTGTACAGAGATGGAAATTGTCACCCGAGAAAACTCTCATCAGTTGTGGTCAACCTTTGCAAGGTCAAAGTATTAAAATTGTAAATCAAGATCATCAGACTTTACCAGATTTAGAGATCGGCGAAATCGCGATTCGCGGTGACTCAATTTTTACAGAATACTTTATGAATAAAGACCAAAAGAAAATAACACCTGATGGATATTACCTGACAGGAGACGAGGGTTTTATCAAAGATCAAAACCTGTATCCGATGGGTCGTAAAAAAGACGTTATTATTTTTAATGGTACAAAGCATTTTAGTGTTGATTTAGAGAGCTATCTATTTGAAAGTCTCAGGCCGGAACTCGGTCGTATAGCCTGTGTCCAAGTTGAATATCCATACATTGTTGCTGAGATTCCATGGCATCATTTTTATAAAATACCATTCCTTCAGAGAAAAATATTTAAATTAATTCATCCTAAAATCAAAGTTCGGCATCAACATATCATACTTGTCCCTCAATTCGATTTACCCAGAACGACCAGCGGTAAGATCCAGCGCTACAAAGTGATAGAGAAAATTGAGTCTGGAAGTTATTTTAAATTTGCTTACTTTTTGAGAACCATTTTATTTCTGTTGCAGCAGAGCAAGGGACTGCGAAAATGAATTTAATCAAAAATTATTTCATCCGTAAAAAAATCAAAGCAGAACTGATGGTTCTGGTTTCTGAAAATATTGATTTAAAAAATAAAAAATTAGCTGAATTAAAAAAAACTGACTTAGATTCAATTGATATGATGAATTTGTTGCAAGTCATCGAGAAAAAGTGGGGCAAACTTAATCTTGCTGACCTATACCAAGCCCAAGATTTTGATGATATCGTCATACTGATCCAAAAAAATCAAAGTTGATGATATTGCACCTTCCACTGATGGCGCTTGTCATAGGGAAGTTGTTTCATAAGTACTACTTTGTGCTGACCAAAGTTTATTTGCTTGAGTTCTGTTTGAATGAAGTTTTCAAGATCTTTCGGGGGACTTTTGTCTTTGAAAAATTCGATGTAAATAAATAAGACTGATCCTTTTTGTTTCACCGCCACCTTTTTAATTTCGCTAAAATTGTTCTCGATCAGTGTTTCTATTTCATATTGACCGTAAGGTTGGTTCTGATCATTCCTCAATAAAAAAGTACGACGGCCAGCAAGAACTAAATGACCATTTTCCAATTTACGAACAAGGTCGCCGGTCCGATGACCGTCGGGTTTTGTCACATGTTTTCCATGAACAATCAGTTCAAATAGATTGGCACCAACAGGGTCATATTCACAGGTCAACTCCTTCACGGGACAACCAACATAGTATCCGAGTCCGCGGTAATTTAAAATTTCTGTTCCTGTGGACGCGGATATAGGTTCACATTCAGTGCAGCCATAGACGTTTTGGACGAGGGCTTTGGGAAAAGATTTTTGAATCAATTCGAAGAGCCATCTTTGTGCAGGAGCTCCACCCATCACAACATTGTGAATTTGCGAATTCACTTTGTTTTCTTTTTTGTAAGCCAATGCAGAAAGGTAGCTGACAACTGGGGGGCCTGAAATTCTTTGAATATCGTAGTGTTCAATAAATTGTCGTAAATCAGTTTTACGATGCGGAAATTCGATAGCTGTCCCTTGATCAATAAAATTTCTGAGTGCCGAGAGAGTATACCCAATCATGTGTTGGTCATTTTCAATAGGGAAGATGTGCTGACTGAAAATATCAGCAGACATTGTCATATGGTCATGAGTGCGGTGAATGCGTTTAATAATCCCAGTCGTTCCTGAAGTAAATCCGTCAATCAGATTGGGATTGTTCGCCGGTTTGATTTGAAATTCCTTGTCGATGTCTTGACTGAATTGAAATTTTTGAAAAGATAAATTTTTAAAAAGCAGTTTTAAAACGAAGACTAGAACTTTCATTCCAGAATGTAAAACAACGACATCCTTTAGATTTCTTGTGATTTTATAAAAATTTTGTAAACCAAGTCTTGGATCAATAAAGACCACAGTTTTATTGGCGCTAAAACACGCCAGTAAACAGGCGACTAATTCAATCCCACGTGGAGTCAGGCAAATAACATTGTCATTCTCTTTAAGTTGAGCTGTTTTCAACGCTGTTTGGTATTTTAAAATTGTAATTTTCAAGTCTTTATAACTGTATTTTTTTTGATGAATATCGATATAGGCGATCCTATTTTCATCTGTGGCCAGAATTGACTTGAGAATCAACTCAAAATGATTATTTAGATTTGTTAGTGCCATCAATAAAAGCTTTCAAAATTAAAACGTCACCAATATATAACAGCACAAAGCTTAATATAAAAATAGCGCCCAAGCTGATCAAAGGATCAAATGGAGCTAAGAAAAATATGCAACATAACAGAATCATTCCTAAAGAAATCTTTAGAGAAGCTTCTTGAAGAAAGTTGACCGAATGAGTTAGTTTTTTTGAAAAGTACATGAACTGAATGGCATTATCCCCAGCCAGTCCCACCAGTAATGAGGCGCAAATGCTTGTCACATAAAAAATAGGTATTTTGAAAATCCCAAAAATAATAATCAGCGCCAATGGTCCCCAAATTGATGTCAATATAAGGTAAAATGTTGTTTTCAGATCTGTTGTTCTGAAAATAAAAATAATAAATGCGACAAGGACCAAGCTGATCACAAGACTATCCAGTAATGTTTTTAAAATGCGACTGCCAAATTCAGCGTATGAAATGGCATTCCCAGCGGTGATACACGTATTCATGTCTTGGGTTTTGCAAAGATCTCTGGTCAGATCAGCATTCAACGAATTGATTTCTTCGACACCTGTTTTATGAATATAAACGATATGTCGAGATAAATTATTTTCCGAGATCAATCTTCTCGAGAAATCAGAACTTGTCCATTGGCGTATCAATGATTCGTGATAACGTTCTGATACATTTTTAACAAGGTATTCTTGAACAAGAGTAGGGCTTTCGAAGGTGACAACATCTGGATGTGCAGACAAGACGCGATTAATTTCAGACTGTAAGGCTTTGTTATTTACATCGGCCAGTATTGAAAACTCAGCTGTCCAACCTTTATTTTCTTTAAACCAATTCACAAATTGTTGGATGGGATGGCTTTTTGGAAAAATTTTATCCGGAGAATCATTGATATGAATTTGTGTGCTGGCCCAGATACTTAATGGGATTGCAGCATATGCGACCCATTTAAAAAAGCGAGCTGTTTTAAAGTTAAATTGTGGCAGCGGACGATTGATGACATTAAAACTCAGAAGTTTTGGAAATAATTGTAATGCGGCAGGAAAAATTAAAAATATAATCACCCATTCGACCATCCCGCCAAATGCAGCCCACAGCCCAAACTTGCGAATAATCGACAAGTCTGAAAAACCGAGTGAGGCAAATCCAATCGCTGTGGTCAGTGAAGTTAAAAATGAAGGGAGTAAAATTTTGTGAAGAGTTTTTTTGAAGTTATAACCATGAGATCTGAAGTGGCAGAAAAAGATAAAATCCTCGAGGCAACTCATGGTCAACATCAATGGTAAAGCATTGCTGAGCATATCGATCGAATGACCAAAAGCGGCCATGCCACCATAGACGATCATTGTAGTCAGACTGACGCTAGTCAGAAAAATAAAACCTGCTTTGATCGAGCGATAAAAAAACCAAAATATAAAGAGACATATAATCAGGCTGAGTCCGTTCAGAGCTTGCAATACTTGATAGCCTTTTTTGAGGTAATACTTAAAGGTCACTAGACCAGCCAGTTTGATCTCGGCTTCGATTTTTTCAGTTTTCAGTTGCTCTTTAAAATAATTTTGAATGTCATTGATTACATCCGGATTGAAGTCGCCAAAGCGACCTGCCGTATCATTATCTGTAAGGCCCATTTGAACAACAATATCGTACGCCTGAGTCGCATTCAGAATCTTATTCCAAGGCGAGGTTTTGATAAGGTCTAGTTCTGACTTCATACTCAGTTTTGAAGGATTATCGCAATCGAGCTTGATCAGGTCTTGAATTTTTACTGAGCTTTCGGTTTCGGTGAATTGTTTGAGCCCAAAAGTAGAGCTTAATCTTTTGATATCACTGCGGCTCAGATAAAATTCAGTAATTATCTTTCTCATGCTGCAGAGCTGCGCTTCCGACCAATCGGGTCGTACAAACACGATCTGGAATTGATTCTTGTCGTCGAACTCTGTGTTCAGTAATTGCAGCCCGGAGTAAGTATTAAAATCCTTATCAACCAGATCATTCAGATCATAGAGTGATTTCAGCTTTACAATTTGCGAAAGACTGATCAATAGAATCACAAAAAAGCAGGCTAAAGTCCATTTCGGGGACTTGATAAGGATTCCATTCAGTTTCAAGAGTGTTCGTTTGAACTTGAGATTATTAATTTGCATTTTTTCTATGACAGATTATATGCTGATTATATAGATAAAATGGAGATAAAAATGAAAAAAAATATAATGCTCGTCGTCTTATTGTCGGCTTCTATGGCTTCTGCGGTTGGTGCTAAAAGTGCCCCAAGATTCCCTTCAAAGCCACTTCCCCCGCTTCCTCAGTTTGTCCTATCAACAGATGGCAAGGATGAAGCTAACTATAAAGTATCAACACAAAAAAAACTGAGCGAATCGCAAAAAATGAATCGTCAGATTGCACAAACTGATACAATTGATGAAAAAGGTTTTTTAACTGCTTCATTCATTGAGGTTCGTAATCAATTTTTCGCTGTTCAAAGTGCAGAACAGTTAGATGCTTTTATCAATAAACTTTCTGATCAAGATTATTATAGTAAGTTAGATCGCGACGGACAGTTTTTAGCTTTACAGTTTATTGGCTTAAAACCTTATAAAAGTTTTGTCTACCGCGCAAAAACATATTTAGGTAAACACACGGCTATTCGCAGTGCGATTATCACAAATTTAAGAATTGCAGCTGTGGCACAAAAACAATTTGGTACCGCTCAAGAACAAAAAGCTATTTTTGACTATATCACGACTCCAATGGCTGACATGGGCAGTGAAATTGTCACAGATGCAGATCTTGAAGTATTCTTGATCAAAGAAGTGATGACGGCGACGGATTCAAATTATCGTAAATATCTGACAGTCATTCAAAAAGCTGAAAAACCAATTCATTGGGACAATAAAGTTTATGCTTCATTTGCAAACTTTGCAGATTCGGCTGATCGTTATGCGCAAGTCGGCATGGCCGAACAGTACCTTATTTTGGCAGGTCTCGAGCAAACTATCGCTGGTCAACTTATGACTGCCGCCTATTCTTTAGAAGGATTTAGCGACATGGTTAATCGTATGTCGAAAGAATTTGGCATTGATAGCATGAATGTGATTACTAAAGTCGATGGAATGTCTTCAAAAAAGAGATTTCAAATCTTAAATCAATATCCGAATTTATTTAAGCTTAAACCCGGCGGCGAGGCTTATACTCGTGCAGCTTTTGGTTTTTTAAAGGCTTCTTTGCAAAATACAAAATTAGCTTGGAATTCAATTGATAAAAACCAAACAAATTCACAAATTACTTTTGCAATCAACCCCCAAGTTTTGACTCCATTTAATCGTCAAATTAACTCTGGTTTCGCAAATTTAGATTCATTATTCTCAAACGGACAATTATCAAGCTCTGTTGTGAATGGCGAAAAGATCAGTATTAATTTTGAAAAATTATTTACGCAGCCACCACAATCTGTAACGATGTTTTATCCAACAGAGTTTAACTCTGAAAAACCTGTTTTAACAAAAACAGTGAATGGCAAAAAAATGGAATACAGAAACTATTTATCTGATTCAGCAAAAGCATGGAGTTATTCGTCATATAAGGAATATGTCCCTAATTTAAAATCGCAAGATGGAAAATCAGCTGACATCGCAAAAGAACTTCGTGTCTTGTCTCAAGTTTGGGGCGCGAATGTATTGGGCTTATCAATTGGTGCCTTAGTATTCTAGTTTTAAATAGAAATCGACGTGATTAAAAAAAAATCTAGAACCGATCAAAGTGAAGAAGCGCGACTCGAAAGAGTCGCAGCTTTGCGTTCAAAAACAGGAAAAAAACTTCCTGCGTTCAGCCTCTCTTATCTTAACTCTGAAAATTTAGTCGGTAATATCGAAAACTTTATTGGTTCAACCAGTTTGCCATTAGGTTTGGCTGGGCCCTTAAAGATTCATTTTAATCATTCAACTCATGAAATTCAGGCTGCCTTTGCAACAACTGAAGGTGCTTTGGTTTCTTCAATTAGCCGTGGAGTCTTAGCTCTTAATTTATCCTCTGGAGTCACAGTTCGTTGTATTGAAAACACAGTGACGCGCGCACCGGTTTTTATGTTTTCAAGTTTGAATCCAGCTATTGAATTTGCAAAGTGGCTACCCAGTCAAATCGATGAATTGAAACGCAAAACAAAAGAGCATTCCAAGCATGCTGTGCTGTTAGATTTGCAAATCAAGATCATCATTAATGAAGTCCATGTTCTTTTTATTTATTCGACGGGCGAAGCTGCGGGTCAGAATATGACCACGTTAATCACATCCAGTTTGGTTCAGACGGTTCGTCAACGCTATTTAAATGCGAACAATTTTTGGATAGAAAATTTTCGCATCGAAGGTAATCTGGCTTCTGATAAAAAAGTATCTGCGTCCCTTTTTTCAGTGGGTCGTGGTCGTAAAATCATCGCAGAAGCTGTGATTCCAGCTGCAGTTTGTAAAAAAGTTTTAAAAGTTTCAAATCAAGAGCTTTGTAAAAATTTTAACCGAATGAAATCAGCTCGGGTGTTTTCAGGTTATCAAGGTTTTAATATTAATGTCGCAAATGTTGTTGCAGGATTATTTTTGGCCACAGGTCAAGATGCAGCTTGCATTCATGAATCCAGTGCTGCTGAACTGCATATGGAAATGAAGGGCGAAGATTTATTTGTCTCTTTATTCATGCCTTCATTAATTGTTGGTACAATTGGTGGTGGAACACATTTGCCGCATGCCAAAAACTGTTTAGATCTCATGGAATGCGAAGGTTTAAATTCAGCCGACAAGCTCGCACAAATTATATGTAGTTATGCATTGGCTCTTGAGCTTTCGACGGTGTCTGCGATTGAAAGCGGGCATTTTGTGCAAGCCCATTCAAGCCTCGGACGAGACTCGCAAAAAAGTATTAAACCGGATGAAATCGACTCGGCTTTTTTAAATGAAATAAGACTCGATCAAAATTCAGAATTTCAGTTTGCGGGTCCCATCGAGGCCGTTGATTTTGATGATGCGATGATGGTTGATTTAGCGTCTGTGTCTGCACGTCGTATATCGGGGCTTTTTCGTTTGAAAGCGCAATTCAAAGGGTCGACATCATCACAGAATTTAATTTTAAAAATTAAAAATTCTGACACCGATATTATTTCAACATCCAAGTTTATGTTGCAAAATTTAGGATTGGGTTCGATTTGTGAAAATGAAGGTTTTTATCAGTATCACCCTTTTGCGAACAATCAATTGAATGAAATTGAAAAAAATAAAATACTCAGCACTCAGAATTGGGACTTTGTCCCGAAAATTCATATAGCCTCTTTAAAAAATAGCGTCGGTTTTGTTTTGCAATCAGAAGTTATTGGAGCAACAAAACAATTTCAAAACTGGAATCGTGAACAGTTGGAACAAACCCTTGATCACTTATCGGTTGTGCACAATAGCTCGCTGCCTATTCCTACAGAAACAATTGATTACCAAAAATCTAAATCACTATGGTTTGATTTATCCAATGAATTGATCAAGCAAAATATAATTAAAACTGCAGAAACAAAAAAGATATTTAATTTTTGTACAGATCGATATGAAGAGGCCTTCTCTCAGTTTGGAAAACTTGAGAAAAGATTTTGTCATTTAGATTTCAATCCGCGGAATTTATTATTTTCAGAAAATAAAATCTTCATCGTTGATTGGGAGTTTTCAGGATTTCATTTGCCTCAGCGTGATTTTATTGAATTTATGATATTTAATATGCAATCTTTGAGTGACTCAGATCTTATGGGTTACTCAAAAAGCTATTCTCAAAAAATCAAGATGTCGCAAAAAGATTGGCAACTTGGATTTTTACCTGCATTTTGTGATTTTGTGCTCAGACGTCTCAGTCTGTATCTTGTGATTGCAGAATTTAAAGAAGTTCATTTTTTAAATCAAGTTTTAAGCAATTGCTCTCGTTTCCTTAAGATATATTTGGATCCTCAAAATGAACCTCGGTAATAAATTTAAAAATCTGACATGGCTGAAAGAAAATAAATTTTCTGTTCCAGCCTTTGTCGCTTTATCTGAAGAAGAATTTAAAAATGATGTCCTCGTCCTCCAAAAGACTCAACGCTTAGAATTTCCACTTGCCGTTAGGTCGTCCTTTGCCGGTGAAGATGGGTTAAATCATTCTTTTGCAGGTCTGTTTGATTCAATTTTAAATGTTCAAAGTAAAACTGATCTTTTAAAAGCGGTTAAAGATGTCGCCCTTTCTTTGGAGTCTGACCGCGTTCTTGAGTATTGCGAATATCATCAAGTTCCAGCACCGACATGGGGATCCATTGTCGTTCAAGAAATGATAGATTCAAAAATTTCCGGAGTCCTCTTCACGGAGGATCCAATGAATGCTGCAAACATGTTGATTTCGTCAACTCTAGGGTTGGGAGATCGACTTGTTTCTGGCCTTGCGGATAGTGAAGATTTGTCATTACCTCTTGTGCGTCCCCAATTTCAAGATCGAACTGTTTTGAATGCCATTTTACAAAAAAGATTATTCGATTTCGGAAAAAAAATCCAAAGCCTCAAAAAAAATCCTCAAGATATCGAATGGGCGATTGATCAAAATGATCAAATTCATTTTTTACAAACTCGGGATATTACAGTTCAAATTCAAAAGCCTGAAAATGCAGTTTTTTTCGATAATTCGAATATTCAAGAAAGCTTTATCGGAGTCACTTCACCACTAACTTTTTCCTATGCGAAAAATGCCTACCGACATTCTTATAATACATTGATGAAAGTCATGGGATTTTCATATGATGAAATCGCACAAAATGATTGGCGTCATCAACACATGTTGGGTCTGGTTGATGGCAGAGTCTATTATAATATCAACTCTTGGTATGAAGGTCTTTTGTTTTTGCCACATTTCGGTCGACACAAAACCGACATGGAAAACATGATGGGGCTTGAGACGTCCATCGATTTTATTCAAACACAAAAATTATCGACATCACAGAAAATCAAAGCGCTCCCGAAAATGATTCGCTTGTTGACCAGAATGATTTATAAATTTTCAGTGATCAAATCTGAAGTGACCAAGTTTGATCGTGCTTTTACAGAAATTTTAATGCAGCACAGAGGTCAAAATCATAAGAAAAAGTCTTTACCACAGTTGTTGGCCTATTTGATTGATGTTCAAAATAAAGGATTGGCTCTTTGGGGCCCTCCCTTGATGAATGATTTTTACGTGATGATTTATTCGGGCAAGGTGCGAAGAGCTTTATCCAAACTTGGGTTGGAAAAAGAATACCCTCATTTAATGAAAACAGATGAGCTTGAAAGTTTTAAACCCGTACTTGCAATCAGTCAAATGACCGAGCTGATCAAAAGTAACGATCAAACGCTTTCCGCATTGAAGATAGAGCCTGATTTTCTGATGTATTGTAAAAAGAACGATATTCAAGTTTATCAAGCGATACAGCATTTTATAGAAAACTACGGAGATCGAGTCCTCGGTGAACTCAAGCTCGAAACGGAAACTTTTCGTACAAATCCTCAATTATTGGTCGAGACATTAAAATTATTTGTAAAATCGCAATCAGAGCGAAAGGCCCAAGTTCCTACTGTTGACCAAATTTATAGTCAAATGAGTTTCTTTCAACGTATAGGTTTTAATTCAAATCTTAAAAAATTACAAAATGGGATCAGATATCGAGAATTAATGAGATTTCACCGTACGCGATCATTCGGAATCGTGCGTGAAATTTATTTGCTCATCGCTGAACAGTTTGTGAAATTAAAACTGATCAAGGAAAAATCGGATTTGTTTTATCTGACCGAAAATGAAATTGCAGATATAATTACATTTCAAAGTGTGCAAAATGACATTCAGGGATTAATTGCATTACGAAAATCTGAGTACGAACAATTTACAAATGCGCCAAAATATAAAAATCAAATTCGGATGAATTTGCCACTCTCAAATGAGGATAAATTTTTTACACAAGTTAATCGTAAGCCCGGAGCAAATGACAAACTCCAAGGGACAGGTTGCTATCCGGGTGTTGTCAAAGCACAAATATGTTTTGTTAAAAACGTTTCAGATGCACAAGAACTCGAAGGTAAAATACTCTTGGCAGAACGTACAGATCCAGGATGGACGCCATTGTTTTATTTGGCAAAAGCGGTCATAGTAGAAAAAGGATCTATACTTTCTCAT
>JBPOIE010000071.1:0-18227 GCA_052034855.1 Bdellovibrionota bacterium
TGGGTATGTAGTTGGTGGCGTGTTCGCAGGTTAAGATGAGTTCTTTTTTCATAAAAACTGCGGTGTTTTTTGATTGATGTTCGAACTTTTTTTGAGCAAAACCCCCAATAAGGAAGCCAGCCCCGCCGTCGCTCGGAAACCTCGCCACCCCGCAAAAAAGTGTTCTTCACAATTTTTCAGTTGCGCGCGCCGATTTTTTTCTTCTAAAAGGAAAAGAAAACTTTTGTGCGGGGTTCTGCTCTTAACGAGCAGGACGGCGGGGCTGTCCGCTTTTTGTATTCGCTCGGGCGTGGCGGAATTCCCCCCCAACCCCCCCTCCGCCACGCCCGCGCGGGGACGATTCTTTTTTTCGGCGGAATTTGAGGCTGTGCCAATTTCATTGGCGCGCCACCTTTGATATTAAACTAACACAAAACAAAATAAATTCCTAAAGCAAAATATAAAACCCCAAAAATCCAAGGTATCCAAAGTTCAACATGCGAAAAGGGATAATATTTTGACTTGTCTTTTCCTTCGCCCAAAATTCGCCATTCATATTTATATAGGGCAAGTGGCAAATTTTTTTCTATTTCGTGAATAACCGCAAATTTTCCAGTGTTTAATTGTTTGTATGATCTAATCAGAAAAAAGAAAATAAAACAAATAACAATTCCCAAAATTGCAACCAAAATTTTAAGCCATGGCGAATTTTCAAAAATCTTAATTTGAAAAGACAAGCCAATCAATGAAATCAAAGCCGTGTTGATAGTAATAAAATAGTTATTCGCTTGTTGTCGTCTATCGCTCGTTTTTTCTACGCCCTCAATAAAAAGTTTGTATTGCTCAAAAAGATGGCTTTGATAGTCATTTCCATATTCCTTTTCGCTTTTTGAAAATAAATCACTCATAAGATTATCTTCCGCCTTTAAGAAGTTTGCCAACATTTTCCCAAGTCCAACGATAAATACTATCATCGGTTTTTGCGCTTTTTGGTTTTGTACAAGTTTTATCGCTTCTACCTTTGAGCAAAAAATATGGCTTGCCCAATTCTTGGGCAATTTCTACTTCTGCACTTACTCCTGTTGCGGTGTGAGTATATTCGCCACAAATAACAACAACTTGTTCGGCGTTTCTGATTTTCGGTCTAACTTTTGCTTTCCAATCGCCCAACAAAGTTTGTTTAACCGATATGTCGGTTATTTCAAAAGGTGTGTCGTCATGTTTTGCTTGACCGACAAATAGATTTTTTAATTCCTCATCATGATCAAAATCAAAACTAATAAAAACCTTTGTTTTTGGTGTGTAAGAATTATTATAGTAATTCATAGTTAAATTTTAGAATTAAAATACTCGTCTAATTTCTCGATAATATTATCAATCGTTAATAATTCTTTTGGCGAACATCCGACGATATGATTAATGTATTTTTCCTTTTTTAATTCCGTCAAAATGTTTGCGCTCTGATTTCCTTTGCCGGAATGATGATAAATCTGCCCCGTGATAACCACATTGTATTTTGTTTGTCCTTTTTTCAATCCGCTCAAAACATCGCTATTTCTGATTTTGGAATTGCCAATAACGCAATATCCCAATCAGTCGCTTTCAAACCGTATTTTGCAAAAAATCCTCTTAATTTTTCTCGGATTAAATCTTCGTCAACTACTTCGCCTAAAACGCAAATATTGAAAGGGGTAGGAATTTTTATCCCTTCTATTTTTTCTTTTGCCACTACCTTTGGCTGATAGACCAGAGCTTCTTTCAAACTGCCGATTGTAGTTTCCGCATTTTGTAAATCAATTTTCAATATTTCGTTTTCAAGTTTTTTATCGTCAAGATTTTTAATGGCTTTTGATAATTCTCCCTCATATAATTCAAGCAGTTCCTGATCTTCTTTTGATTTTTCTGCCTGTTTCCCAGAAACTACTTTGCGACTTTGTGTATATCTGACTAAATTTTCCTCAAATTGTGATTTGAAACTATCAAGGTTTTGATTTTTTAAGGCGATAAAAAACTTGTAATAATCAGAGGGCGAAATAATGTAAAAATATAAATTTTCTTTGCCTTTATATTTTTTCTGAAATTCTCTGCCGGCATTGAGTTTATACAAGTTTTCGTTTTTGAAATCTCGGTCATCTTTTATTTCAACAACGAGAATGTCTTTTTTAGTTTTTACAACAAAATCAGGATAAAAAGCGTAATAGCTTCCATGACTATTGCCGTTTTTCTTGTAAGCAATTCCAAAATATTTACTTTCTGACACACCATTTTTAAACCACCACAAGACATCGCTATCGGTTTTTTCTAATTCATCTATAAAAACTTTTTCCGGTTTGGACCATTGCTGTTTTCCGTTCTTGTCTCTTTTTACAAAGTAAGGATTGAGAACGGACTTTCTTACCGATTTTATTTCATCAAAGTTTTCAAAAACGCTAATTATTTCCGGCACTTGCCAGTTTTCATTTGGGATAACCTCGTCCGCTTTTTCCGGCAACGATTTGTATTTTCCTTTTGCTTCTTCGATAAGTTCAACAAATTCACCTTTATTGATTGGATTTAATACAATCGTAGCTATTTCGTCCTCGTTATCAATTCCAAAAGATTTTTTGAAAAATGAGCGCAAACTGGATTTAATAATTTCAGTCGGACGACCGCCACCAGTAAAGGGGAAGGTAAGCGATTTTATAAATGCCGTGTATTCGGCGCAAACTTCCTCTCGGTCTCTGACTATTGCGCCTTTTTTCTGAAAATCAACCGCTTGCTTTTTATCTATTTCCGTAATTTTACCTTCAAAACCAATGTCTTTTTTGAAAACAATTTTTCCAATGTTTATTTTCTTTTCCTTGAATTTCAGATCATTTCCAGCTTGGAATAAACAATCTTTGAACTCGCCGGATAATCTAAACAATTCTCTTTTTCTTCTGACGAGTTCACTTGGCAAATAAATATCTTTGTAAATAGTATTATCTCGCACCATTTGATCCTTACTTACATAATCCTTTGCCAAATCATCAACAATTTCAAAATTATCTGAAGCCGTATAAACATAGCCAATATTCAAAGCGGGATAATTTTCATAATGTTTTTGTTCCGGCATACGCATAATGCGACCAAGCGTCTGGATATTGAAAACATAATTTTCGGCGTTCCATTCTCGCTGAAGCAATAGAATACTTGCGCGCGGACAATCCCAACCTTGCACGATTGCCTCTTTGAATACCAAAACATCAACCTCGCTGTCGTGATTTTCAAGATAATCAAGATTTTTCTTTTTATCTTTTTCGGCAAGCCAAAGACCGAGTTTTCCGTTTTCGATCGTAATACCATCTTTACTCAATATCTCAATAATTTTATCCTCTGGCTCTCTCACATCAGACTTCTTTTTCTTTGGTATCTGAATTAAAAGCAAAGGATTTATTTTAGTTCCCGCTTCTTCATAAAGCCGTTTTAGTTCTTTTCGCTTTTTAAGGGCTTCTCTGACAATATCCTCATTTGTTTGTACACGCCCAAGCCCCGGGTTTATTTGGATTTCTTCTTTAATCATTCCTTCGGCGACAACCTCGCTTAACTTAACCGTTGTTTTGTGGTCATTGGTAACGCCTTCTTTGGGCGTAGCCGAAACTTCAATCGTCAATTTTGGTCCTATCATATTGACGATTTCTTGCGACTTGCTTGTTTTTGCCGTGCGGTGGCTTTCGTCAATTACCAAAACTATACTTCTGCCCTCGTCCCTCGTGTTTTCGGCAACCTTACTCAAGTTCCAATCCTTCTCGTTGTCTGACATAAAAAGCGAAATGCCCTCTTTATTCAAAGAATCCCAGTTCACAAAAACGATTTGGTTTTGATCAATTATATTATTTTGAATTTCATTGATACCAATGCAATCAAGCAATCGCTCGTTTTCAAAATGCTTTTCTAGTTTTTCTTTGCTTTGTTCGTGTAGGGCATTTACTGAAATCCAAACAAAGGCCAGTTCTTTTTGACCGCCTAATTCTTTGACAATCCGCGACATTGCTTCGGCGAGCATGATTGTTTTTCCCGCGCCAGTCGGAGCTTGGAAAACAATCAATTTTGGATCTTCATCTTCAATATACCCAACGGAAGTTGAGACAAGTTCTTTAATGTATTTTTTTTGATATGCTAAATCTTTCATAAATTTCTTGGCTTATAAAGTTCTTTGTAGATTTTACGATAAACATTCAAAATCACTTCTGGTATTGGTTTTACTACTTTCAAGTTTTCTAAATCTTCAAAATCTTCTTCGTTGTATGTGTGATCATAACTAAAAACATAAACAACAATCGGTTTTTTGTGTTTTTTAGCTTCTTTTTTGAAATCTGAAATTACATCTTCATCAAAAATTATACCCGTCATTTGTTTTTGATTTTCGTAAATAGCAAACAAACCTTTTTTATTCGCCACTTCATCAAAAGTCGCTTCTGCAAGGCAAAGCATTTCTCTACAAAAAGAGGTAAAAACTCTTTTGTCATTATCCGTTTTGATATTTCCAATAAGTTTGGTTGTGTAATATTGCAAATTGCCACCGAGTCCGGCTACAGTTTTTCCAGTTAAATCTTTATAGCCCTCAATAACTTTCTTTATTCGGGGGTAGCAAACACTCTCGGCTATTCCGCCACCACCATTACCATTATTATTTTCATTGTTTGTACAAAGTATAAATTGTCGGTTTCCGCCGTCCTCATTATTTAATTCTAAAACAGCATGTCCCGTTGTTCCAGAACCAGCGAAAAAATCTAAAATTATAGAATCTTCTTTTGCGGTTAATCTCAAAATATCTAAAATGAGATAAAGCGACTTTGGAAACTCAAATTTCTTTGATCCCAGTATTGTCTCCAAAAGTTTTGTCCCAAAATGGTAGGCGTGATATTCTTTTTTAATCCAATGCGTTTTAATAACTTGGTCTTCCCTTAGCTTCTCATACAAAACTATTTTCCCATTTTCCTTTTTTGCGACAATACTGCCCGCATTCGCAAGTTTGATAAAAGTTTCTTTTGTCGTTTTCCAAGTTCTTTCAACGCCCTTATCGGTTATTGGAAAAACTTCATCATATTTAGCTTTTTTAGTTATGCTAAACTTTTTCAAATCACTACTTATATAAATGGGATAGAAAAAATGAGGCTTATTTTCTCTTAAGCTATATTTCCCGTCAGTAAGTCGTATAAAATTCTTTAATCTATATTTCCCATTTTCATCTTCTTCGTCAAAACGACTTTGCAATTCAGAATCTAAGACTACTTTATTAAACTTTGCTTTATTTATGTTTTTCGCATAAACAAGCATAAACTCATTGGAAGTCCCAAAAAATTTTTCTTGATTTCTTCCTTCTGGTTTATGAACAACCGTAATGACTCCTAGTCTATTTTCTTCACCAAAAACCTCGTCCATCAGAAGCCCGAGGGTAAAAAGTTCGTTGTTATCAATAGTTGCTATAAAAAAACCATCCTCTTTCAATAAACTCTTTGCTAAACGAAGTCGTTTTGACATAAAAGAAAGCCATTTGCTATGCCTAAAACGATCTTCTCTATCAACATAATTATTATTGTAAATCCAACGGCTACTGCCAGTATTGTATGGGGGATCAATAAAAATTACATCCACCTTTTTCTTGTGGGTATAATTTAAAACTGATAAAGCGTGGTAATTGTCGCCCTCAATAAAAATATGGTTTATTCCGTTTTTATCTTTTGAAAATGATTTTGATTTTTCATCTTTCAAAACTGGCAAAGATGTTTTACATTGTTCGGCGACTTCTTCGATTTTATCTTCCCAGACAATACCAAATTTTTTGCGCTTTGAAAGCTCCTTATATTCATGGAGTAGTTTTTCCTTTGACCAATTTTGAAAATCTTTTTTTAGCATAATTCTATTTTATCAAATCCTCAATTGAAACGCCGAGTGTTTTGGCTAATTTTGACATAAGAATAACAGACGGCTTTTTTATTACATTGCTTTCAATTTTCGTTAGAGTAGTGTATTTCACGCCAGACTTCTTGGCAAAATCCTCTTGGGATAATCCCTGTTTATTTCGGTACTTCTTTATATTTTCGCCTATGTTTATTTCTGTTGCCATATTATCACTAATTTGATAGTATTAAAGTGTTATGCTATCCTTTCAATATAATGATACCAAATAAAGTGAATTCAATCAAATTATTTCTAGGGAGTTCCTTAGCGTTGCCCGCGAATGGGTTGGGTGGGTCAAGGGCAACATCTCTTTTGGTGGCGCATTTTGCTTTGCAAAATACAGCCTCAAATTCCGCCGAAAAAAAGAATCGTCCCCGCGAGGGCGTGGCGGAAGGGGGGTTTGGGGGGAATTCCGCCACGCCCGAGCGAATACAAAAAGCGGACAGCCCCGCCGTCCTGCTCGTTAAGAGCAGAACCCCGCACAAAAGTTTTCTTTTCCTTTTAGAAGAAAAAAATCGGCGCGCGCAAATTAAAAATTGTGAAGAAAACTTTTTTGCGGGGTGGCGAGGTTTCCGAGCGACGGCGGGGCTGGCTTCCTTATTGGGGGTTTTGCTCAAAAAATGTTCGAACTTCATTCAAAAAACACCGCCAAGAAAATTTAGTATCGGCATGAGACCCCCTATGCCTCAAAACCATGAATTACATCATTAGAAAAGCTGAAGCCAAAGACGCTCCCGGAGTAGCAAAAGTTCACGTTGAGACTTGGCAATCACATTATAAAGGTCAGGTGCCTGACGACTATCTCGCCAATCTTTCAGTCGAGGATCGTACCAAAGTTTGGACTGAAATCTTTTCAAATCAAAAACCGAAAACAGCATCATTTGTTACAGAAGAAGATGGTATCATTTTAGGATTTTGCAGCGTAGGACCTTCAAGGGATGTTGGGGCGCCTCTCGAAACTGGTGAATTGTACTCCATCTACCTAGACTCTTCAAGACAGGGACAAGGTATCGGTTCTGCACTCATGAAAGCCGGGCTGGATTTTCTTCGAGAACAGTATTTCAATAAAGTGACTTTGTGGGTTTTGAAAACTAATCTAAAGACAATCAGCTTTTATGAAGCGAAAGGTTGGAAAGTTGATGGCACAGAAAAGCAAGATGAGAAGAATGGTTTTGTATTCGAGGAAATCCGCTACAGTATAGATTTGTAGTCCGACCCACATACCTCAATTTTACTCCCGAAATGACGCTAGAATAGCTTTACGGTGTCTTACCACCTTGGTACTGAACCCACGATGCTCGCAGAACTTCATATAGTGTTTGCCGTTATATTTAAATAAGATAAAATACTCCTATGAATATCATACTCGCAATTCCAGTTATGGTCTGGCTAATTATTTCAGCAGTCCTTTTTGCAATTGGTGAATTCCTTTCGAAGAAATTTGCACTAAACCCGAGTTGGTCGTATGTTGCTATAACAGTATTTGTCTATTTGCTCGGATCACTTGCGTGGTTGCCAGCAATTTTGCAGAAAAATCAGCTTTCAGTTGTTGGTGCTATTTGGGCTGTCTTAACTTTGGTTGCCACGATTTTGATTGGTGTAGTTATATTTAATGAACATCTGAGCGCTGTTGGTATTGTTGGTGTGTGTTTTGCGATAATCGCCGTCGCCTTGCTTTCTCTTGCGTAATTAATTTTATGACAAAACCTAGACTATTCATCACAGGAATTCCCACGGCAGGAAAATCTTTTCTTGCAAAGAAACTCGCAGCTGAGATGGGCGGCATTTGTGTTTCAGTTGATGATATTAGAGAAAATTTGGCCGAGGATGAAAGATACAGAAAATGGGTGAATTTCTATCTAGATAAAAATGAGTTTGAATATTATTCAAAATCAACACCAGATGAATTGTGGGCGGATTTAGTTGCGCAATGTGAAGGCTTGTGGTTGGCGACTTTACAAAAAATTTCAGAATATGAAAACGAGAAGCGACCTGTAATTTTTGAAGGTGTAAATATTTTGCCATACCTTGCGAATCGAGATTTAAAAATTCCCGGAGTTGTGATTATCGGAAAATCTTTAGAAGAAATTTTTGAGAGAAACAAAAAAGATCCGCGATGGGGTGAGACGGAGGAATTGCAGAGAATGGAGGCGGAAGCTTTCTTCAATTGTGAGCGACCGCACTATAAAGAAGAGGCTGAAAAATATGGGTACCCGGTTTTCGAGTCGGCGGATGAGGCTTGGGAGACGGCGGTTAACATTTTAAAGTTAGATTAGTTGCGGAAAACTTCACCATTGCCACCGCCTGCAAAATCCGCTACTATATATCTAACCCAACGACCCGGCTGACACCGGCGAGGAAAGGAAAGAAATCGGCCAAACGGCTGGTGTAGAATCCTTCGGCACTGTTCCGACAAACAGTTAAAGAGCACAAAACAGGGTGGCACCGCGACGAAATCGCCCCTGCGAATTTATTAACCATGAATTCGGAGGGGCGTTTTTGTTTCTCCGACTAATCAAAGTGCTATGAAAAGAACTTATATAAATGACCTATCGGGTCATAAAGGGGAAGAAGTAATTATAAAATGTTGGATCGACGTTCGACGTGATCAGGGAAAAATGATTTTCTTCGATTTGCGCGACGTCACTGGTAAAGTGCAGGGAATCATTTTGCCAAATGCTCCCGAGGCGCACGCTGTTGGTTCGACTTTGCGACCTGAATGGGTTGTTGAAATTCGCGGTAAAGTTAATCCGCGACCAGAGCGCGCAGTTCAAAAAGAAAAACAGAACGGCGACATTGAGCTGGAAATTTTGGCGATCACAGTTTTGAATCGGGCTACAACTCCACCAATTGATATTTCTGGAGACGGTCGCGAAATTGGAGAGGAAGTTCGTCTAAAATATCGTTACATCGATTTGCGACGATCACGTTTGCAGAAAAATCTTTGGAATCGTCATCGAGTGGCGCATTTCATGAGAAATTTTTTCACCGCTGAAAACTTTATCGAAGTTGAAACACCGTACCTATCGGCCACAACCCCAGAGGGATCACGCGACTACATCGTGCCTTCACGATTGGATCAGGGAAAATTCTATGCTTTGCCACAGTCACCTCAGCAATATAAACAGTTGTTGATGTCTGCAGGTTTCGAGAGATATTTCCAGGTGGCGCGATGTTTCCGAGATGAAGATACACGAGGTGACCGACAACCAGAATTTACGCAGATCGACCTTGAGATGAGTTTTGTTGAGCAGGAGGACGTCATGGCGATCAACGAGAAAATGTTGATAGAGATGGTACAAAAAATTTATCCAGAAAAAGAAATTCAGGAAATTCCATTTCCTCGAATGTCATACAAGGAGGTGATGGAAAAATACGGAAGCGACAAGCCTGATATTCGAAAGGACAAAAACAATCCGAACCTGTTGGCATTTTTGTGGGTTATTGATTGGCCTTTCTTCGAGAAGACGGACGACGGTAAGTGGACATTCACGCATAATCCATTTTCTGCACCGCAGCCAGCTTCAATGGCAGATTTAATGGAGAAGAAAAACATTGAATCAATTATGGCAGCACAATACGACATTACATTGAATGGAAATGAAATCGGAGGGGGAAGTATTCGAAATCATCAGCCGGAAGCTTTGCGAAAAGTTTTCGAGATCATGGATTACGCTCCAGAGCGAATTGATGCGAACTTCGGCCACATGCTGACGGCACTCGGTTCAGGAACACCGCCGCACGGTGGGTTGGCTTTCGGTTTCGATCGGTTGATTATGTTGTTGCAGAGCGAGCCGAACATCCGTGAAGTGATCGCTTTCGCCAAAACAGGTGAAGGTCGCGACCCAATGATGCAAGCACCAACCGCAGTTTCCGCAGAGCAGTTGCGAGAGCTGGGGATTAAGATTAATAGGGAGGAGAAGAAGTAGGGGGGATAAAAAATTAAATAAAGCTACAAAAACAAACCTCGCAAGGGGTTTGTTTTACTATTGACAAGCACCCGTATGTAGTGCTATAGTGTGGTCTGTTGACTGTTCTTACAACTTGGTCCGAAAGACCAAAAACACAAGGAGTGAAGAAAACCATGAAGAAGATCAGTATGTTTGTCGCGGGACTCGTTCTCGCAACCGCCGCCGCCTTCGGGCAGGTGACTGGCTCTGCTTACGCTGACGCCGGAAATCGCTACCTCGATCCGGGATTCGGTGACGTCCTCTGTGACGACCCGGTGATCCAGGCGGGCATCGACGTGGAACATTCGTCAGGCCTATATGGTGGTGTGTGGCTCAGCCACTCGCCGAACGGCCAGGAAAAGGATACCGGCGAGGAGGGCAACTTCATTGCCGGTCTCATGGGTGTCATCCCCGAGCGGTATAATCCGCCCGAAGGTGCCACGTACGATATCAACTTGACCTACTATGATGAGCCCACCCGGCTTGTCTTTGGGAAGGGTGACATCTGGGCACTTTCGGCCAGCACCTCGGTGCCCGTTGGAGAGTGGACGTACTCGTGGAAACTGACCCACTACCAGCCGCTGCCCAATTCGGGCTTTCCGATTGCGTGGTTGGTTGGACCCGGGATCGAGAGGTCGTTTGACCTCGGCTCGGACTTCTCAATCACGACCGAGACCGAACTGAATTACGGTCATGGCTACGGATTCGATTCGGGATTCGTCCTGAATCCGAACCTGTCGCTGGACTACGCGTTCAGTGAGGATGTGACCTGGTCGCTCAAGATGATCGGGTACGTGCAGCTCGGTACGGACGATGAGCGCGAGAACGAACTCGCTGTCTCGGCCGGAGTCGAGAAGAGCTTCTAGGAGTAACATCCTATGAAGCGGGCGCCCCGGAAATGGGGTGCTCTTTTTACTATATTATTGTATCATTTTCATATGAAAAATTCATTTGAAAATAATTACGTTGGAAGTGACGGCGGTTTTAGAGAACATTCGGACTCAACGAGACCAAATTTAGAAGCTTTAAATAAGAAGCGCGACGAGTATTTGGAGAGTGCTGTCTCTGAAGTGATTAGCAAATTAGACAAAAATGAAATTGTAAAGCTTCAAAGGGGTGCTGAAGAAGTTGATAGTAAAGTACTTAAAAGTATTGCTGAAGACGTTTTGTCCTTTTTATTCAAATTTCATAGGGTAGACTTTAACGACATACGTTCTGCAGGTAAGATAGATGTTAGAGAGGGAGTTGCGACAAGTGATATGAACGAGGTGGAAGATACTTACCCCGAGGATTTAATTATTAAAAAGGTTATTGCATATTTTTCAAAAAAATAAAACGAGAAGTTACTTAAAATAAAAAACGCACTTCTTTACAGGGTGTGCTTTTTTATTAGCTTGACAAATAGGCAATTAATATGTTATAATTGAAAGAGGTTAAACTACAAAACAAAGGAGGATGTCATGGGTAAGCAAATCCAACCGACTCCTCCTGAGTCGGTTCTTTCAGTAAAGAAGGTTAGTACTATCTCGGTTGCGCACACGATTTTGTATACCACCGATTATTGGTTTGACAACATTTTGTACCCAGCAGTCTTGCTAAGGTTTGGTACGCTGATTGGACTTATTATCTTGATAATTTTGTCTGGATTAATTAGTTTCCGTTTGCTTGTACTTCACACCAGGAGCAAAGTGGATTGGCTGGGTGTCGATGTTGTTGAAGTGATAAAGGCAAATACTCGGGCCAAGATCGAGAAGTTCTATTCGAAAAAAGGAGTATGGTGGGAAATCTTACATATAACCACGTACGTATTCATTCTGCCGCTGAGGATTGTTTTGTGGGCGCTGGATAAGAATGACTTTGCGGCTTTCGTCGCACTGTCAATCTATACAGACGCTTTCAAAACAACTGCCTTTCTGCGTCACGGACGCAAGGGAAAACTGAGTCGGAGAGACTACAAAATCTTCTACTCAAGCATCGTCTTGTCCAACCTCTGGTGGACACTTCGGTGGTCGGTCATCATTGAGTTCATCAAATGGCTCGTATGATCAAGCACTCTGGGAACAGGGTGCTTTTTTATTAACTTGTACTTGGATATTATAAAGTATGGTATTCTTTATAAGTATGCGAAACAAGAAAACTTTAGTATTTATTTTATTTTTCTGTCTATTGGTTATGGTAGCTTTTTTCTATAAGAAGATTGTAATTGACCGAAATTACATAGTATATTTTCAGATCCCATGCGAAGAAGGACAGGAGAGTTGTTTCGCAGACGAAGGCGATGGACACACGATATTTTATAGGAGGGCATTTATGATTGAAAAACAAAAAGACGAAAACAATTTTTTTATTTGCGAGGAAGCCGAAAAAGATTGTGGTAGCACATTGTGTGATGGAGACAACTGTAAATAAATTTATAATATGGATATAAAGAACGAAATCGAGAATATTTATACAGATATAGATGTGGCTGTCGCTGAACTAAAAAAACGACACGAGAATCATGTTTTGCAAGAAAAAATCGAACTTGCTTTAACTCATGGCTTACCAGCCCCCTTAAAACAAGGATTAAAAAATTGTATTGCGCGAAATGTTCTTACACCAAATGTCGAAACAATCCTATTTAATAATCTCACAATAAAAACCGGGATTGATTCTTTGTGTTTTGAATATTACTCAGATAAATTTGTTACACTTAATAAATTAAAACTAAGTTTAGCAAGACTAACTTTCATATCTGGAATTGATAATTCAAAAGTAGACTATCTTGATATTATTAATATGAAAGAAAATGAGCGAAAAAGTATTGGTGAAATTCGTACATATTGGGGAGAAAAATTAGTTGATTTTCATCATAATCTCTCTGGTCCCTCGTTAAATAATGTTGCCTGCTTTGATCTATCAGATTGGTATAAGCAAATAGGTGAAGATATTAATGAAAAATACTTTCAATTTCTGACACTCTTTGTCAAGAATGGTATATTATTCGAGAATTTTTTGTTAAAAGATAGTAAGGAAATAGAATTTACAAAAAATATCGTCCTCCCCGCATTTAAGAGGGTCTGCAATCTTTTTGAGATGAAGCCTCTAATTGTTAGATTATTACCCAAGGATAACGAGGAGGATATTAGGTGGTGTTATTATGAGATGTCAAACATTATTAAATAGCTTGTGATATAATTTATATAAATGATAGGTACAATTTCAAATTTGAATACTTGCGTTGAATTTATAGCAGAAATGCCTAAAAATTTCATAATATTCTCGGATACTTTTGTAGCGTGCGTTGCTTTACTTTTTGGGTTATTTGTACACAGAGTATCTGGTAGGACGTCATTATCGAGGTTACTTTTGTCATTGATAACTATATTTGCTTTTTGGTCGGTGCTTGATCTTATTACCTGGATTAGTGCGGATAGCTCAAAAATAATGTTTGCTTGGGGGCTCCTGGGTATTTTGAGCTCCTCTCTCGCCGCACTGTGTGTTGTTCTTGTGGAGGAGTATCTTGAGATTAAAACAAATAAGACTATAATCATACTTCTTGCTTTGCTTATATCACCGGTTGTTATTTTTATGTCATCAGAACATAACCTTGCTGGTTTTGACGCCACTAACTGTGAGGCGGTGGAGGGATGGTTATATTCTCAATATTATTATTATTATGGACTAGTTGCTACATTTTGGGTAATTCTTAGAACCATTAGGGTCATATTTTCTAGAACAATAGATAAAAATAGTAAAAAAAGGAAAATTGTATTTTCTGGCGCGGTTTCTTTATTCGCTTTCAGTTTTTATCTCTCCAATTATCTCTCCAGTTATTTTGGAGACTACAATGTGTTACTCTATGGTCAAGTTGGAATGTTGTTATTTGTCGGGGTCATTTCATATTTGATAGTTAACTATGGAGCATTTAATATCAGGATATTGGCTACACAAATTTTGATTTGGGCATTAATTTTGCTTGTTTCCTCGCAATTCTTTTTTGTCGACACTGTAACTAGTATTGCGCTAAACCTCGTAACATTACTAGGTGCAATCATCTCAGGTATTCTGATCGTACGCTCTGTAAAGCGGCTCGATATACAACGCGAACAGCTCTCACTCGCAAACCAAGAACAGGAAACCCTCGTACACTTCATAACACATCAAATTAAGGGCTTCTTTACGAAGAGTAGAAACATATTCGATACTCTCACTGATATGGAAAATGTTCCAGAGGGAGCTCTTCGGCTTGTTGGTGAAGGTTTACGTTCAGATAAAGAAGGAGTGGAACTTGTCGAAAATATTTTGAACGCTGCCAACATGAAAAACGGCAAAATGAAATTTGAGAGCAAGGAAATAGAATTGGATTCAATAGTAAAGAAAATTATATCTGATACCACTGAGGCAGTGGCGGCGAAAAAGATTAAGCTGAATTACTATTGCAGCACCTCGCCTGTAAAATTTGTGGGAGATGAATTTCGAATGAGAGACGTTTTAAAGAATTTGATTCAGAACGCTATTAGCTACACATTCGAGGGTGGTATCACAATTTACTTGAATCAGAAAGTTGGTCACATCGAATTCATTGTCCAGGACACCGGTATTGGATTAACAGAAGACGACAAGAGAAGGTTGTTTACCTCAGGAGGTCGTGGTGTAGAGTCTGTAAAATACAACGTCTCCAGCACCGGGTACGGTCTCTTCATTGTGAAGAAAGTTATCGACAACTACCACGGTCGCATCTGGGCGGAATCGGACGGACGAAACAAAGGTTCGAAGTTCACACTCATTTTGCCTCTCGTGTGATAGAATATTCTTCATGCAAAAAACCAGAATAATTTCATACTTTATCGCGGTCGCAGTTATCATCGCAGGTCTCGTCTACTGGTCATATTACGAAGCCAATAAGCCGAGCAAATATTCTGGATTCGCACAGTGTATAGCAGACAGTGGTGCGAAATTCTACGGAGCATTTTGGTGCACACACTGTCAGAGTCAGAAAAAAATGTTTGAAAGCGCCGCGAAGTTGCTTCCATATATTGAATGCACAACTCCAGACGGAAAATCTCTTATACCAATCTGTGCAGAAAAGAAAATTGAAAGTTTCCCAACATGGGATTTTGCTGACGGATCGCGTCAAACGGGCGAGATGCAGTTGACTGCGCTCTCAGAAAAAACTAAATGCGTTTTGCCTCAATAATATGATATTCATTTTCAACAAAGTCGTCGCTCTCGGGACAATCGCAATGCAAATTGTCTTTCTATATTTGCTCGCGTATTATCTCGTGAATCGCAAGGACGCAAATGACGTGGTAATTAATTGGCTGCAGAAATTCGGAGTCAAAATTTCTCTTGCACTCGTATTTTTCGGAGCCATTCTCACGCTAGTGTATTCTGAAGTTGTCGGCTACCCAGCATGCTATCTCTGCTGGATTCAGCGCGGATTCATTTATCCGCAAATTATTTTTCTTGCGGTCGCGTTGTGGATGCAGAAGCGCTGGGCTGTCGCTGTTTCTCTGATTTTTTCTGTGATGGGAATGACCGTGGCAATATATCACAACTTCATTTCAGTGACTGGCACAGGAGACAAGTGTAACGCTTTCGGAAACGGAGTCTCATGCTCGGTTCGTTATGTCTATGAATTTGGTTACATCACAATTCCTATGATGTCTCTAACAATTTTCCTGTTATTAACACTTTTACTTTCAATTTCGCTTCGTCGTCGTGTTACAATTGTGCAGTAACTTATGATAAATAAAAATAATTTAAAGCCTTCATATTTTGTTCATCACCTCAGTTTGGTGATCGGATTGGTATTGGTTTGGCGAGGTATTTGGTTGGTGTTAGATGAAATTGATAAAATCTTTTTTGGCGGGTACGGTGGATGGACTGGATTGCTCGGCGTAATCATCGGTCTCGCAATTTTATATTTTCCAGATCGCGATTTGAAGGAATTGGATAAGCTGTAGAATATGCACGTCAACACTTCTACTAAAAAGAGCCATCAAAATTATTTTAAAGAAATAAATCCTTTTATTAGGTTGATGATATCTGCTGACGTCTTTATCAATGGAGCCGCAGGTTTGATTGGCCCAGTATTTGCTATATTTATTGCAAACTCTATAGCGGGTGGAACAGAAATGACTGCCGGAGTTGCAGCGGGACTATTCTTATTTACTAGAAGCGTTGTTCAGATTCCAATTGCAAATTTTGCAGATAAACACAAAGGAGAAAGAGATGATTTTAAGTTACTGATTACATTCAATCTGATAGCGGGTCTGATACCGCTTTTGTATTTAATTGTTAGTTCTGAACTCCAACTATACTTCGTCCAGGTGATTTTGGGTCTCTGTTCTGCATTTACTTTCCCGACATTCACAGCACTATATACAAGACATGTAGATAAAGATAAGGTTGGAACAGAGTGGTCAATTTATTACACTTTCAATGATTTGTCTGTTGCATTTTTCTCTGCAATCGGTGGAATAGTTGCACTTAAATTTGGTTTCCATACTTTAATTATTATATCCGCAGGAATGTCTGTACTTGGGACCTTAATTCTGTTACCGGCGAAAAGATTAATTTATAAAAAATAGTTAGTGCGCAACCACAAAGCAAATCACATTTGAAGCGCCGGCCGCCAAAAGCGTCCGGCGCGCTTCGTTTAGAGTTGCGCCAGTAGTCACAACATCATCGATTAGTATAAACGTCCGCCCGACAACATCCGCGACATTTCGCACCGCAAAAATTCCAGAGGAATTCTCGAGTCTCTCCGCGCGAGAGCTCCAAGATTGTTTTGTTCTATATTTTATTCGCGCCAATATTTTTTTGTTGTATTTAATTCGTTCGCAACTAGCTTCATCTAGATTTTTCATAATTTCCTCACACAACCATTCACACTGATTGTATCCGCGCTCCGCGAATCTTTTCGGGTGTAGGGGAGTCGGTATTAAGATAACTTGCTTGGCGTTAATGAAACCTGTGCCGCGCGACGTCTTGTCAGGGGCGCTCGCTACTCGTTGCAAAATAAACACGGCCAAAAACCGGCCAAAAATTTCTGCCACCCACCGACATTCTCGAAACTTCATCTGCCAAATCATTTTTCTCACCAACTTGTCTTGATAAGAAAAAATCGCAAATATTCCGTCATATTTTTGATCTGAAACACGACGCAACCGTGAAAAAATATCGCACGCACTTTTCGTCCGCAAACTTTCCATCTCCTCATCAACTGGCAAAATCAAATTAAAAAAGAAATCAACAACTCGCACAATAATTCTCCGCACAGTTTTCATACCCATATGATATAATTAAATGCAAATACTATGGCAGGATTTCTTGATCAAATCTTTAGCAAAATTTTAGGAAAAACACAGGCAGGCGCGAGCGTGCTCGGCATTGATATTGGTGCCTCGTCAATAAAGGTAGTGCAACTCGCGCGAAAGGGTGGTCAGGCGGTACTTCAAACATATGGAGAAATAGCACTTGGCCCATATGCAGGAACACAAATTGGACGTGCAACTAAACTCGATGCGACAAAACTGGCCGAAGCGTTGAAAGACGTTTTGAAAGAGGCGAACACTTCTACAACAAGCTCTGCAATGACAATTCCGATGCGATACAGCATGGTCTCTGTCTTCAAAATGCCCAAAATCACCGGCAAGCAGCTTGCGGAAATGATTCCAATCGAGGCACGTAAATATATTCCGGTTCCGATTGCCGAGGTTGCTCTCGACTGGTTTGTCATTCCGGACATGGAAAAAATGGAGAATGACGAAATTCCTGCCGAGAAACAAACTGTTGAAGTTATGGTCGTGGCAATTCATAACGATGTACTCTCGGACTATAGCAACATTGTTGGTGCGACAGGAATCACCACTTCTTTTTTCGAAATAGAAATGTTTCCAACTGCGCGCGCCGTTCTCGACGCAAACTATCTTAGTCCAGTTATGATTATCGATATCGGAGCGGGTGCAACCAAGGTTTACATAACTGAACGGGGAATTGTACGCGACTCGCACATTATCGGACGCGGCTCACAGGACGTCACTCTCAGTGTTGCAACAGCTCTTAATGTGCCAATCGACTTTGCAGAAAAGCTAAAACGGTCATATGGGAAAAATGAGCCAATTCAGGACAAGAGTATCGCAGAGATTGTGGATTTGGTGTTTAACCCAATCTTTACAAGTGCGAGCGAAATTCTGATGCAATTCCAAAAGCGACACAACAAAAATGTTACCAAGGTAATTATGGTCGGTGGCGGATCGCAGCTCACTGGAATCGCCGAGAAGGCTCAAACATTTTTTGGAATCGAAACAATCCCCGGCACGCCATTTGATAAAGTTCAAACACCAGCCTTCCTTGAACCAGTTTTGAAAAAAACCGGAGTGATGTTTG
>JBPOIE010000002.1:0-13312 GCA_052034855.1 Bdellovibrionota bacterium
GATTGTAAGTGTAAAAATCATGACCCGATAAACTGATCAGATTGCCGATCGATTCTGGGGCATCTTGCATGAAGGCGAGAAGGTCAGTAATAATCGGTTTCGACTCTTCCAATGCTTTGGAAACATCAGGATTTTCATACAGATCTTCTAATATAGCTATCGAGCTTTCACGCAGAATTACGGCTTTTTGATCATTATGGATCAGATCTGAATTCATGGAAGCTTTGACGTAGTCGCGGTAAAGTTGTTTATCAGAGTCTGCAACAAAAAAAGAATCGCCGGTGTCTTTTTCATGAAGACTCACAATTTTTTCAAATTTTATTTTATCACCTTGTTTGAGGTAAGGGACCATTTTTTGATCAAGATAAATAAAAATTTGAAACGGTGAAGCTTCATTGGCTCTGATCGTTGTTAATCGTATTCTAAAAAATCCTGTGGTTGACATCGATTTCTTATCGGAGACAAAATAGAATAACATGAGTGAAATTCCACTAAAACAAAACCTACGTCTAGATTCAGATTTGCAATTCGTGCGAGGAATCGGACCCAAATTGGCGTCTGTTTTTAACAAAAACGGCCTACGTACGGTGGGTGATTTTTTAGAAAATTTCCCAAGGGCTTATGAGGATCGCAGAGCCGCAAGGCATATATCGACGCTCAAAGAAAATGATATTGTCAGTCTAAAAGCTTCAATTGTCAGTGTCTCAAGTTATGTCATGGGACGCAGTACTCGAAAAATTTACGATATTTTGATCAAAGATTCGTCAGGGCAAATTCGCTGTAAATTTTTTCGAACTCCGTATAAAGGTTACTTTGAACGCTTTAAACCCTTCCAAGAGGTTCGCGTCGTCGGGAAAGTCACCAATTATCGAGGTCGGCTCGAGTTTCATCATCCGGAGTTAAAGGACGTTGTTACCGAAGAGGAAATTCAGGATTTATTAATCCCGATTTATGTCGAAAACGAAGGTGTCGCCTCGCAAAAAATTCATAAATTTATAGAATCTGCGTTTTCGCAACTGAAAGAATTTCCACCAGAACGATTTCCAATCTCGTTGATGCAAAAGCATCATTTGAGTTCTAGAGCAGAGGCTCTTTATAAAATTCATTTTCCTGATCTTGAATTTGCCAATGAATATCATGTTCTGAAATCACAAGCACACAAAAGAATTATATTTGAAGAATTTTTCTGGCTTGAATTGTATTTGGCCTCAAAAAAATCGGGTCTTAAAAAAGAGCAAGGATTATTGATCAAAAATTCTGGTTCCATGGCTACAAAACTTGAAAAATCACTTTCATTTGAGTTAACCAACGCACAAAAAAAATCTTTTTCAGAAATTAGATCTGACTTAAAATCAGGTAAACCCATGAACCGACTTGTTCAAGGAGACGTGGGATCTGGTAAAACATTGGTCAGCTTTTTAGCCGCCGTTGAGGTTTTTGAGAGCGGATTTCAGACATGCCTAATGGCGCCGACTGAAATTTTAGCGGAGCAACATTTTAAAAATGCGGAAAAAGTTTTATCTCCGTTAGGTTTGAAAATTGGATTGCTGACAGGAAAAACAAAAACAAAAGATCGAACTACTTTAATGGAAAATTTATTAAATGGTGAAATTCATTTATTGATAGGGACTCATGCCCTGATCGAAGACTGGGTGCAATTTAAGTCTTTAGGCCTAGTCATCATCGACGAACAACATCGTTTTGGAGTGCAACAACGGGGGATCTTGAAAAATAAAGGACAAAGTCCTCATTTTTTAATTATGACAGCGACGCCGATACCAAGAACCTTGGCGATGACTGTTTATGGTGATTTAGATGTTTCAATTATTGATGAGATGCCAAAAAATCGTATTCCTATTCAAACACGAGTGATTACTGAAACAAAACGAGCTCAAGCCGTGCAATTTATGATCGAACAAATCGAAAAAGGCAGGCAGGCCTATGTTGTTTATCCACTTGTTGAAGAGTCTGAAAAAATTGATTTGAAAAATGCGACCGATGAATTTGAAAAATTAAAAAATCAATTTCCCAAAGTTCGTTTTGGTTTACTTCACGGCAAAATGAAACCCAACGAAAAAGATGAAGTGATGAATCAATTCAGAGAGCACAAAATCGATATATTAGTCTCGACAACTGTGATTGAAGTCGGAGTTGATGTTCCTAATGCGAATTTGATGATGATTGAACATAGTGAGCGTTTTGGATTATCACAGCTTCATCAGTTGCGCGGTCGTGTGGGTCGTGGTGAATTCAAATCGTATTGTGTGATGATTATGGGATATGCGATGAGTCCTGAAACTCGTGAGCGTATCGAGTTCATGGAAAAAACAAATGATGGTTTTAAAGTCGCCGAATTTGATTTAGAAATCCGCGGACCCGGTGAATTCATGGGAGCCAAGCAATCAGGTTTACCAGGATTTAAAATGGCAAATCTTGTTCGAGATTTTGAACTTTTAAAACTTGCGCGTGATGAAGCCTTTGAAATTTTAAAAAATGATCCCGAGCTTAAAAGAAAAGAACATCAATATTTACGTGAAGAATTACTAAGAACTTATGGTCCGACGGCATTAGCCGGCGTGGGATAAAAGAGATAACTCTTTGAATTGAATGGTTTTTGGTATATAGTTCTTCTTCTACAGTTCTGCACTTTTTACATGAAAATCAACTTCTGTCCCCTGAAAGATGGCAATAATTGTCGTAGTGTCAGCAAAAAATTGATGAATTGTGTCAAAAATGGTACAACTCAAGAGCTTTTCATGGCCAAATCCGCGATGTTGCATTTTGAGGCAATTCTTATGCAGGCACGAAAATGGCTATTAAGACTACGGTAGTCCGAGTATTTCGAACTAGCAAACAGGGTACGTGAATTGAGGAGATCGAATGACACAGTTTAAAGTTGGAGACCACGCGGTATATCCGGGTCATGGCGTTGGACGCATCGACAAGATCGAAGTTAAAGAAATTTTAGGCTCAAAACACGAATTTTACTCGGTCGTAATTCTTGAAACAGGAATGAAGGTGATGATACCTGCAGCCAATATTAAATCTGTTGGCTTACGTCCATTAATTAGCAAAGAAGAAGCTATAAATGTTGTCACTATTTTAAAAGATAAAAACGTAAAAATTGACACTCAAACATGGAATCGTCGTTACCGTGAATACATGGATAAAATTAAAACTGGCTCTGTGATTGAAATCGCGGGTGTTTTACGTGATTTGTATGTTCTTAAAGTGGATAAAGATTTATCTGCAGGCGAAAAAAAGATGCTTGAAACTGCAAAAGCCTTACTCCTTAAGGAATTGAACTTGGCTCCGGATGTCAGAGATGTAATTCACACAGATTCTGAAATCCGCGAAATATTTAATATTCAATAATTTCTGATCTGATTATATATTTACGGGCCTGAAAAATCAGGTCATACTGAAACCTTAGTCAATGACTGAGGTTTTTTTATGTCTGAAGTAATAAATAATGGTTTTTCTGAAGTTCGTGTCAGGTTTGCTCCAAGCCCAACGGGTTATCTCCATGTGGGTGGTGCAAGGTCAGCACTATTTAACTATCTTTTTGCAAAAAAAAATAACGGTAAGTTTATTCTTCGTATCGAAGACACGGATCAGGCCCGATCGACGGATGAATCACTCAAAATGATGGTTCAAGATCTTGTTTGGTTAGGACTTGAATGGGACGAGGGAGTTGATCCTGTCACTTTGAAAGACATGGGGCCGTGTGCTCCTTACAGGCAGTCTCAGCGTTTAGATCTTTACAAAAAATATGCAGACCAATTACTGAATTCTGGCAAAGCCTATTACTGCTTTATGACGGATGAAGAACTTGATGCTCTTCGTGAAAAAAATAAAGCCGATGGCAGTCATGCTCATATTGAATCACCTTATGCAGATTGGTCGCTAGATCAAGCGAAAGCGGAAATGGCTACGGGGAAATCAGCTGTTGTCCGATTTAAAACAAAACATTTACGTAAAGATTATCTATTAAATGATTTGATCCGCGGTGAAGTCAAATTTCCTTCGGATATGATTGGTGATTTCGTCTTACTTCGTAGTGATGGTATGCCTGTTTATAATTTTTGTTGTGTGGTTGATGATGCCTTAATGAAGATTTCGCACGTACTGCGTGCGGAAGAGCATCTGCCAAATACATTACGTCAACTTATGATTTACGAAGGTTTAGGATTTCCGATTCCTCAGTTTGGTCATATTTCGTTGGTTCTTGATGATGATCGTCAAAAATTATCGAAACGTAAAGGGGCTGTGGCTTGTGATAATTTTCGTCGTGAAGGCTATTTGCCAACAGCGATGAATAATTTCATGGCTTTAATGGGTTGGTCACATCCTGAGGGACACGAGATTTTTTCGATGGATGAAATGAAAAAATTATTCTCTCTTGAAAGACTCAATGCTTCAGGGGCTGTCTTTGACCGTGTGAAATTGAAATGGATGAACTCGCAGTATTTGCGCGGGCTTGATTCAAAAACATTATGGGAAAATATTAAACCTCATCTAGAAGCTGCTGGAATGAATTTTCCACCAGATCAAAATTGGCAAATGAGCGCAGTCGAAGTGTTTAAATCGAAGATGGAAATTTTCACAGATGCCGTTCCACTTTTTGAATCTTTGGATGATCATAAATTTCAAATCCATGCAGAGTCTGAAGAGTTTCTAAAAATTGAAACGACAAAAGCTGTTTTGGAAACTTGGAAAAATTTAGTGAGTGCAATTCAAACTGAATTTATGACAACAGAAGATTTTGTTCGTATTGAAAATGAAATTAAGACCACTGCGAACGTCAAAGGTAAAAATTTATTTATGCCGATGCGTGTGGCCGTGATCGGAAAACCCCATGGAACAGAATTAAAGTTAATTGTTCCTTTGATTTCAAAAAAATCTTTATTATCCCGTGTCGATGTTGCAATCAAGGCGCTACCTTAAGGAATCTAAATGTCGTTAAAAATATACAACTCATTAGGACGAAAAATTGAAGACTTTAAACCGATCACACCGGGACAGGTAAAAATGTATGTCTGTGGTCCCACGGTGTATAGTTATTTGCATGTTGGAAATTTCCGAGGACCTGTCTTTTTTAATTTTGTGAAGAATTGGCTCGAATTTTCTGGGTATCAAGTTGAGTATGCTCTGAATTTTACAGATGTTGATGATAAGATTATTAAACGCGCCAATGATGAAAATGTGAGTGCTACGGAAATTGCTGAACGATATATTGCTGAGTACAAAACTGATTTTAAGTTGTTAGGCCTCAGATCGCATGATCATAATCCTAAAGTTTCTGAATACATGCCGGAAATTATTCAAATGATTTCAGGTCTTGTTGAAAAGAATAAGGCTTACGCAGCGGCAGGGGATGTGAATTATGCCATCGAAAAATTTCCTGAGTACGGAAAATTGTCAGGACGAAAAGTCGATGATATGCTGGAAGGTGTGCGGATCGACGTTTCTGAAAAAAAACAAAGTCCTTTAGATTTCGCCTTGTGGAAATCGGCAAAGCCTGCAGAAAATTTACGTGGCTCGATTTGGCCGTCACCTTGGGGAGAGGGTCGTCCAGGTTGGCATATTGAATGTTCGGCGATGGTCAAAGGTCTTTTCGGTGATCAGATTGATATTCACGGCGGCGGACTTGATTTGATGTTCCCGCACCATGAAAATGAAATCGCGCAAAGTGAAGGTTGCAACGGGAAGCACTATGTGAATTACTGGATGCACTGGAATATGCTGAATTTTTCTGGCAATAAAATGTCAAAATCTGTCGGTAACGTTGTAACAATGCGCGAGTTTTTAGAAAAAAATCATCCTGAAATTTACAAATGGATGATGCTGTCTGTTCATTATCGTAGTGTGGCTGATTTTTCAGAGCAAGCGATTGAAAACGCTGTGGGTGGCTTGGCCAAAATTTATTCCGCTTTATCTTTAGCAAATTCTTTTGAACAAGCTGAAAGTACGCTAGATACAAAATATGCAGAAGATCTCAATCTTGCCTGGGCTGATATCACCGAAGCCTTTAATCATGACTTTGGAACACCCAACGCATTTGCTGTGATGTATGAACAAATTCGTAAATTCAATTCAACTCATCGTCGGGGGATGAAAAACAATCCGACCGTGTCTGGTAAAGCAAAACAATTTAAAGATTTTATTTTAAAATTCGGAAAACTATTAAGCCTTTTCCAAGAACCTGCGGATCAGTTTTTATTAGAACTTGATAATAAGCTTTTAGATCAGAAGAAATTAGTTCGTTCAGACATCGACGTGATTGTTGCAGAACGATCTGCAGCACGTTCTGCCAAAGATTTTGCAAAATCGGATGAGCTTCGTAAAAAACTGACAGATCTTGGAATTGCTGTTTCTGATTTACCTGAGGGTAGTTTTTGGGAAGTTGCGAAGTAGTTCGACTTTGAATACACAAATGTCTTTGATCACAAAAAACATTTCAGATATTTTAACCTTTGCGTTTAATCATACGCCAGAACACAGCTGTATTGTGGTGTATGATTTAAACTCTGAGCTTTCAAAAATTCTAACGACAGGGTACCAGAAAGAATTACCTCAGGCGCAGTTTATTGATTTCGATCAAACCTCGCCTGAAAGTATTTTGGAATCATTTCGTCAATTAAAACCTTTAGATTTAGTTGTCCTCATTCAATCGACGAATTTTCGATTGGAAGCATTTCGTATTCGGATGGAATTGTTTAAGCGGGGATTAAAAGTGATCGAGCACCCGCACTTAAGCCGAATGAACGGTGCAGAAATGCAGTATTATGTAGAGTCTTTGGCTTATGATCCTGCGTACTACCGAAGTCTGGGCCATTCATTAAAATCAAAAATTGATCAGTCGCTGAATTGTCAAATCGACACTGGCGGCGAAATATTAACCTATGGGTCAAAGCTTGAGCCTGCAAAGTTAAACGTCGGTGACTATTCGCAAATGCTGAACGTCGGTGGGCAATTTCCAATAGGTGAAGTTTTTACGGAAGCTGTCGATTTTGATTCTGTGAACGGACGAGCTCGTCTATTTTGTTTCGGAGATTCTTCGTATAATGTCAATGCACCCCCGATTCCAATCACGTTAGTAATTGAGAAGAGTCTGGTGGTCGCAGTCGAAAACACAACGCCTGCGTTTGATCAAGTGATGCAATCGATTATTGCTGACGAAGGCCAAGTTCATGTGCGAGAGCTTGGATTTGGATTAAATCGTGCGTTCTCGCGAAATCAAAAAGTCAGCGATGTCGGAACTTTTGAGCGCATGTGTGGTGTGCATTTGTCATTAGGACGAAAGCACGACAGTTATGTGAAGCCTGGCTTTAAACGTGGTGCCGGTAAAAATCATATCGATGTTTTTTTAGCGACAGAGTTTGTTCGCATCAACGATGAAGTTATTTTTCAATCTGGAAAGTGGATAGTTTAGATTTCATTTTTTTACATTGTAAAAATCGAAGTGAATAAAAAATTGACTCAAGCAATTAATTTTTCAACCATAAATTCAAAGCGAGGTTTTTATGTGTTGGAATATTTCAGCGTTGTTAATTGTTTTCATTTTTTGTGGATGTTCATCTCTTGAAGTTAAAATCCCATTAGCCTCAATTAAATCACCTGAAGTTCTTGCAGCTGGAAAGAAACAAATTAACTTTTCTGCGAACTCTACAAAAACATTAACGACAACGAATGATGCCAGCAAGCGTCCCCCGAAGTTTGTGAGTGAAATCAGTAATTCAACTGTTTTCAATAATGACTTTAACTATGGTAAATCCGACAGCTATATGATTGGTGGAGGAGTAAGTTCAGATTTAGGTTTGTATTTTCAAGTTCAATATCAATTTCAAAACTCAATTCAGGATGATATAGGGTGGTGTTCTTCTGTTTTTGCTCATGCTCAGTATGATTCTACCGACTATAGCGGCGATCAAAAGGGAACATTTGGTCCAGGTGGTTATGATTGGAAAGCTCAACTTACTGAGTCTCAAGCGCAAATTGGATTATCTACAGGATATAGGTTGAATAAAAATATAATGATTTATACTGGGTTAGCGGTGAATAAATTTTCGACTCAAACAAAAATCGAACAAAAAGTCAGTAATGATGGTTCTGATTTAGGCGGAAATTATTATAAAAGTTCTAGCGGTCAAAGTCAGTCACTGGGACTAGGCTTGCAATTTGGAAATGACAAAATTTCATTAAAACCTGTTTTAGAATTAACGACATTTTCTTTTGAAGATATCAATGAAAGTACTGTTTTGGGTTCATTGACTCTGACTGCGAATGTGGAGTAGATAGAGTCTTCGTTGAAAGTGAAATTAAAAAAAGGTGTTTTATGAAATTACTAAATTGTATTGGTTTTGTTTATTTTCTGAGTTTATTCTTTTTCTGCAGTTGTCAGTCCATTGAAATTAAACTTCCTGTTGCAGAATTAAAATCACCTGAGGTGATTAAAGAGCAGGTTCAACAAATTAGCTTTTCAGCGGAGCCGACAAAAACACTGACGGTGACTGAAGATGCAAATCAGCGACCTTTAAATATTACGAATCAGGTCACAGATTCGAGTGTCCTCGGTGCTCAATTTAACTATGGGTATGCAGATCATTTGGTGATTGGCGCCGGCTTAAATTCAGCATCTGGACTTCTTGTGCAAACACAGTATCAGTTTTTAGATGATGTTGTCGACGATATGGGATGGTCCTCGGCGGTACAATTAAGTTTGAATTACAACTCAATAAGTAAAAAGGGAAGTAGTTCAAATCTTCTTGGGCCGGGGACTTATTCCTATTCAGGCAGCATGCGTGCCTTTGGATTTAATCCTGGAATAACTGCTGGTTATCGATTTAATAAATATTTTATGTCATACGCTGGTGTTTCATATGCTACCATTTCTACAGCTACATCGATTACTCAAGATCCAAGTACGGATGGAAATGATCCTGGAAAGTCATTTTCTCAGGACAAAATGGGATCTAGCCAAAGCATAGGCATTGGCGTTCAAGTTGATTATAATAGAATTCATTTAAAGCCTGTATTTCAGTGGACTGAAATCGATATCGCTGGCCAGAAAAAAAACTCAGTTTTAACTTCGGTGACAATTTCGTTTAATGATTAATAAGTAAAGTGATTTGAAGTTTAAAGGCTTGGAGTTTAATCCTTAAGTTCAGCCAAAATATCCCAGCCGAACTTTTCCATTTTCTGCTCGCCGATTCCGTAGACACCAGTCAAGTCAGTTAACTTTTTCGGATTTTTCTGAGCGAGTTCTCGTAATGTTTTATCGCCAAAAATCACAAAGGCCGGTAGATCTAGTTCCTCTGCTTTTTTTCTGCGCCATTCTTTGAGTAACTTAAACCTGCGTTCTTCAATTGGCGATAATGTACTTGAATCCGTAAAAGCAAAAACTTTCTTTTTTGTTGATTTAACGGCCAAAGATTTGAAAACAGGATGCTGAATTTTTCGCGGTGATTTCGGATCACACATATCACAGTGGCCACATTTTTTTAATCGCTGAGAGTCTTTGTAATAAGTTAAAATTTCCGCGTGACGACATTCTCCGGCCTCAGAGTAACTGACTAGAGCCTCTAAATTTCTGTAACGTAAATCTTTGATGGCTTTCAATGCCGTTGACGTTTGAATAAAATAGGATTGTAAGCCTTTATCTTTTTTTGAATACAGCATCAGACAGGTTGATGGCAGGTTATCACGTCCTGCACGGCCCATTTCTTGGTACAAAGAATCAATATTCGCAGGCATTTGATAATGGATGACAAGTCTGACGTCCGGTTGATCAATTCCCATTCCAAATGCGTTCGTCGCAACCAGAATTCGCAGTTTTGAATTTTGATAGTCTTCTTGAGTTTTTGTACGCTCTTCAGTCGGAAGACCCGCGTGATAATAGCCAACGTCTTTAAATTGAGATTGTAAATTCTCTGATAAGTACTCTGTATTTTTTCGGGTCCCGCAGTAAATCAGAATTCGTCCAGTTGGAAATTGTTTGATAGCCTGGACAAGCCATGGAATTTTTTGATCTTCTTCAGCACAGGTTTCAACTTGGTAATAGAGATTGGAACGATAAAATCCGTGAACCAGTCTTTGCGGTTTAACAAGTTTTAAATTCTTCGCAATATCATCTAAAACAGTCGGTGTGGCCGAAGCTGTTAAAGCAAGAATTGGAACATCGGGGCGTAGATCTTTTAAAACTTTTAGTTCCGCATACTCTTCGCGGAAATCATGACCCCATTGTGAAACGCAGTGTGCTTCATCCACAGCAAAAAGCGCTATTTTTTGATTTGCAATCCAAGTTTTAAAGCCATCTTTTTGCACGCGCTCTGGTGATAAATACAGAATAAAAGTTCCACCTTTGGCGATTTGAGCAAAGATTGAACGCTTCTCATCGTCCGTTTGTTTGGAATACAAACACCCTGCAGGGATGCCTTTTTGATTTAAAGCAAAGACCTGGTCTTTCATCAGTGCAATCAGCGGAGAAATCACGACCACAAGTTGTTTGGTATAAACAGCTGGAAACTGATAACAGAGTGATTTCCCGCCACCTGTCGGCAATACGGCTAACGCATCCTGTTTATTTAAAACGGCTGTGATAATTTCGAGCTGACCGGGCCTGAAACTTTTTAAGTTAAATGATTTTTCAAGATTTTGTTCAAACATTGCTAAGCCAGAGAAATTAACACATAATAATCAGAATAAGTATTTAATTAATAGAATAAAAAAATGGCTAAAAAAACCTTCAAAAAAAATTTTAAACTAGTGACTACTTTTAAGCCTGCAGGTGATCAACCCAAGGCTATCGAAACGATCGTTGCCAATTTTAATAACGGAATTAAACATCAAACACTTTTAGGTGTTACTGGAAGTGGTAAAACCTTTACGATGGCGCACGCAATTTCGCAATTAAATGTGCCAGCCCTGGTCCTCGCGCCTAACAAAACCTTAGCCGCTCAATTGTATGCCGAGATGAAAGAACTGTTCCCAGAAAATGCAGTCGAATATTTTGTTTCGTATTACGACTATTATCAACCCGAAGCCTACATTCCATCGTCAGATACTTTTATTGAAAAAGATTCTGCGATTAACGAACAGATTGATCGTATGCGCCATTCAGCTACTAGGTCATTGTTTGATCGTCGCGATGTGATCATAGTGTCATCGGTTTCTTGTATTTATGGTCTAGGTTCGCCTGAAGCTTATCAAGGCATGATGGTGCAGATTTCTTGTGAACAAAAAATTAAGCGTGATGATTTTTTAAAAGATTTGATCCGCATTCAATATTCTAGAAACAATGTGGATTTTTCCCGTGGTAACATCAGGGTTCGCGGAGATATCGTTGAAGTCTTTCCTCCGTATGAAGAAGTCCGCGCTTTAAGAGTTGAATTCTTTGGCGACTTTATCGAAAAAATTTCTTGGATAGATCCTTTAACGAGTGAACTTCTTGAAGAACTAGACCAAGTTGGAATTTATCCAGGATCACATTATACGACAGGTGAAGACTCATTAAAGGCTGCGATTAAAACAATCCAAGAAGAATTACGCGGTCGAATCAAAGACTTACAAACCGAACTTAAATTTTTAGAAGCACAAAGAATTGAACAAAGAACCTATCATGATATAGAAATGATCGAGCAAATTGGTTTTTGCCAAGGGATCGAAAATTATTCCAGACACATGACCGGCCGAGCTGAAGGCGAACCGCCGCCAACGTTGATTGAATATTTCCCTAAAGATTTCATTACGATCATCGATGAATCTCATATTACAGTTCCACAAATCGGTGGAATGTACCGCGGAGATCGCTCGCGTAAAATGACCTTGGTGAATTTTGGTTTTCGATTGCCATCGGCATTAGATAATCGTCCTTTGAACTTTCAAGAGTTCGAAAAACTGATGGATAAAGTGGTCTATGTCTCTGCAACTCCTGCAAATTATGAACTTGAAAAATCTGAAGGCTTGATCATCGAACAAATCATTCGTCCGACAGGTCTGATTGATCCTGTGATCGAAGTTCGTCCGGTGAAAAATCAAATTGATGATTTGCTGAAAGAAATTCGCCTGCGTGTTAAAAAAGAAGAACGGGTTTTAATCACCACATTAACAAAACGTTCAGCTGAAGATTTGACCGAGTACTATGAATCCCTAGGTGTTAAAATTAAATATCTGCACAGTGAAATTATGACGATCGAGCGCATGGAGATTATTCGTGATTTGCGTTTGGGCGTTTTCGATGTGCTGGTTGGAATTAATTTACTCCGAGAAGGACTTGATATCCCTGAAGTATCTTTGGTCGGGATCACTGATGCCGACAAAGAAGGTTTTTTAAGATCAGAAAGATCATTGATTCAAACCATCGGACGCGCGGCCAGAAATTCCAACGGCCAAGTGATTTTGTATGCTGACAGAGTCACAGATTCGATGAAAAAAGCCATGGATGAAACCAGCCGCAGACGTTCAATTCAAACCCAATACAATACCGATCATGGCATTACACCGATGACCATTAAGAAAAAAATCCGCGAAGGTCTAGGCAACATGTTTGATGGCTCTGTCGGTGCGTATAAGATCGCAAAAGATATCGCGGGTGAAAAAGACAAAGTCGGCGACAGGCTTTTGAAATTTTCAGATAAGCCGAATAAAATCGGACAAGAAATTGAAAAGCTTAAAGTGAAAATGAAAAAACTCTCAAGCGATCTTGAATTCGAAGAAGCCGCAAAAATTCGCGACGAAATTAAACGTCTGCAAATTTTAGAACTCCAAATCAGGGATGGGGATACTTCGAAAGAATCAAAAATCATCCAAGACGGTGAAGGTAAGTAATCGTGGCGCTGTCAGATCTGTTTGAAAAAATTGAAAATCTCAAAAAGCTTGTCAATGAATTCCCCACGCAAAGTGGTGTTTATCTGATGAAAAACACGGCCGAGAAAATCATCTATATCGGTAAAGCAAAAAACTTAAAATCGCGCGTTAAAAGTTATTTACTGGACTCGAAAGATCATTCGGCGAAAACACGAGCTTTAGTTCATAATATTTGTACAATTGAATATATTCTGACAAAAACCGAAGTTGAAGCTTTTTTACTTGAAGCCTCTCTGATTAAAAAAAATCGTCCTAAATATAATATCAGGCTAAAAGATGATAAATCATATCCCTACATTAAATTATCTTGGGCGGATGAATTTCCAAGATTATATCTCTCTCGAAAGGTTCAAAAAGATGGCGCTCATTATTACGGACCCTACACGTCCGGCGGCGCTGTTTTTGGAACGATTCGTTTTTTAAACCGCGTATTTAAAATCAGGGA
>JBPOIE010000081.1:0-8422 GCA_052034855.1 Bdellovibrionota bacterium
TACATTAAAGTCCTTAAAGACAATTCAATTTTTGATAAAAGTGAATATATTAGGTTCAAAAATAAAAAAGTATCTCATTTATATATCGAGCTGTTGGATTTAAAAAGTTTTATAAACGTGTTCAGAAAAAATATTTTTTCTAAATTAGATTGGAACAGTGTTGATCTGTCTGATGCTCTCGTTAACTTAGAAACTGATTGGAACTTAATACTTCAAGGCGCCCGCAGTTTTGGATGGCCGGATTCCCTCACAGATTTAGCTAAGGAAAACATTGCGCGTACAATAACACTGATTGGAAAAAAACCAGAACTAAAAAAAATTTTCGAAGGGCTTAAGATTTCAAATTCGAAAAGTTATATTTATGCGCATTGCTATACTTTGGTTTTTTTAACAACGGCAATTCTGAACGAATTATCTTGGAATTCCAACGCTTCTATTCAAAAAATGACTTTTGCCTGCCTATTGCACGATATGGATTTAAACGAACCGATGTTTGCGAATAAGTTAAGATTGATTGAAAACAAAAAACTACAATCCGAAATTCATCAACAGACGAATTATTTGATTTACAATCATGTGAACACTGCGGCTGAATTTGTGAGTAATTGGTCAGGTTGCCCTGCAGATGTGGACAAACTGATAGTTCAGCATCATGAAAAATTTGATGGAACTGGGTTTCCAAATAAGTTGAATTTTTTAAACATTTTTCCATTAGCAGGGGTGTTCATCATCGCTGAAGATTTACTTTATCAAAAAATGAATAAACCAGAAACAAGCTTAGTCGACTTTTTAAAAACTAATGAGGCCTACTATAATAGAGGTGATTTTAAAAAGGTTTATGAAGCTGCCTTGATCGCTGTTCAGAATACATAATTTCAAAGGAGAAATCATGAAATTTTCATTGACCTTATTCGCTCTGCTTTGCTTGACACTTTCTTGTCAGATGCAGAAAACCAGAGAAATTAGTAGCACAGATAACACAAGACAAATTGCCAATGAAAACCACACGTTGCAAAAATTTGAAACGATTATGAATCAGGATTTATCTGGTGAGAAACGTCAGGCCTTTGTGAATTTTATTACCCGTCAACGCGATTTTTACTATATTGCGCAAGACTTGATGAACCAATTTGACCAAGAACTTGACCAACTTTATAAACAGAAAAAAATGGGTCAAAATCTGGTTCAATCGGATATTGAAAATTTCGAAAAGCGCCGTTTCCAGTTAAGAATAGCTTGGGAATTTTCTGAAAGAAATTTACACGAAATTTTAGACATGTATGAACTGGTTCTGCAACATGCCAACATTCCAGAATCAAAACACCATACGGCTGCACGATTGATCTTGAATCAATGGCCTTCGTGGATGGACGAGGGCTGGAAAAGTGGCGATCAATCCGCGATGATTTCATTAGGACAGTATCTGGAGGATGTGAATCTGGAATTCAAATCTCAGAATCCTAAAGCTCGAACTGCAAATTTTGATCGTTATGCAAAAGCTTCAAATGAAACTAGAAAAAAAGCGCATATCCAAAGTTTGAAGTTCTCAGAACAGCGCGCTCACTCTTTAATCGATTCATTTATTGTGAAAGAATGGAATGAATATAAATCACAAAGATTAACAGAAGACAGTTTTGAAGTAGAATCTCGAACACCACAAGCGTTAGATGTTTTAGAGCCTGCGGCAGATGGTAAGGGACATGTGACAGGAAATCGTTTTCCAACGGGAACTTGGGCTCTGACTTTTGATGACGGACCACACCCAACTCATACAAGAGGCATGTACAATGCGTTAAAATCAAATGGAGTGAACGGAACATTTTTTTGGCTCTCAAAAAATATTCTTTTGTACAAAGATATCGTGAAAGAGGCTGCTCAATATGGTTTTCCAAGAGCCAGTCATTCTTACACTCACGCACAGCTTTCTAAATTAAAAGCGACTGAACTTGAAAAAGAAATCACACAAGCAGGCACTGATTTTGCCTCTGTCGTTGGCCAAAGGCCGACACTTTTTCGGTGCCCTTATGGTGACTGTGCAGGTAGTAACTCCGCAGTCAGACAACTTATTGCCAAAAACAACATGCTCCATGTTGCTTGGAATGTTGATACACTGGACTGGCAAGATAAAAATCCAACATCGGTATTTGAAAGAGCTAAGAAACAAGTCGACGTTTTAGGGCGCGGTATTGTTTTATTTCATGACATTCATCCGCAATCGGTTGAAGCTCTCAAACTTTTAATTCCGTATATGAAAAATACAAAAAAATATCAAATCAAACCGCTTCCAGAAATTATTTCCATCGTAAGAGAGAAGGCTTATGTTTCTCCGTAGTCTCATTATTTTTAGCATTGTATTTATAGCTGTCGCCAAATCTGAAGCAGAAACACTGCAATCATTAGCGCAAAAATCGATGATCGTTTTAGTTTTAGCAGATGAGGTGTCTTTGCAAAAAAAATGTCACTTCAAACCCGAAAATATTTCGACGCTCAGTCAAAAGCTCAAATCTGCCGTTGATCGAAAAATTTCAACTTTGACTGATAAAGATCTATCTATTTTATCTCAACGCGCTGGCAGTTGCGAAAATGATTGCTCGTGTGCCATTTACGCTTTGGGCTTCGAAATGAAAAATAAAACTCATCAAATGTTAAATGATAAGGCCAGGAAAGAAACAGCCACAGACCGACTGAGATGCATTTCAAAAGTCAAAGATGTCTGTTCTGTGATCCAAAAAATTTAATTTGGATTTTGCCAAGTCGAACGATCTTTAACGATATTTCGCATATTCACATTCGTCGGCATTCCAGTCGCACTATAGACTTGGGTTTGATAAGAACCCAATCTGACCTTTTTAGATACCAGATCGATATCAATGACAGCATTACAACCCAACTGTGCAGCGACAAAAGCCAATCGCATGAGGGTTTCGTCGTGATCTGCGCAATCAACAACAGAAATTGGTTTTTCGATTCGACGAATAAGTCGAGTTTCTTTACTTTGTGATTTAAAATAGACCAAAACTTCTTTCGCTTTTTCCATCGTCTCGTTGTAACTCGCTAAATCAGCAGCAATGTGTTGGTCGAAGCAATTGTTGCAAAACAACGTATGAGCCATTTCAGGTTTTTTCTTCGTCAAAAACGAAAATGCATCCTCTGGCAATATTTGCGCACACGACTTACAAACTGAAACTGTGCAGACTCCACAATTTAAAAGTGATTTTGATTTTCCGCACGTTGTACAAGTTTCAGTTTGCATAATTCGAGTTACCTATTGTGTTGAAAAAAAAGTTTTTGATCTTGGTACTCAGAGCCCACGAATTGTTCTTTTAATTTGAGCTGGCCAATCAAAACTTTTTTGGATTTTGCATTTTTTCGAGCAAAAATATCGTAAAGGACGGTCCCTTTTTCAATGTTACTGAGTTGCTCTCTAAAGTCGACATCTGATGTTTGAGGAAACAAGCCTGACACTTCGCTCGAGGGTTCGAACACCAAACTATGCGGAGAAAGTGCAGCGTCTTGAGTTTTTCCATTTTGAGAAATTTGAGCAAAATGATTCACGGGCAAATATGTTGGTGGATCTTGAACAAGTGCAAACAAACTCACAAGTGGTTGCAATAAAAAGCTGTCAGGCTTTGGAATATTGTTTGTAAAACTGTGTTCAAAAAAATTAGTGTTTTCGCCCTGACCATCTAAAGAGTACATCACTTGTAAATTCACCGATGGATTTTCTTTCACCAGAATTTTTAAGGCCATTCCGGGAACAAAACCTAACAACGCAGGATCACCTGCAATCGATAAACGGGCAAAGCCAACCCCGCCAGATTGATAAATTCCTGTGTATTCATTTTCATACGAAATCCATTCGACAGGAGCCGTAACACCAAAAGGATGAATAATCTTGGCGCGGCCTTGTGGCATTTCATCGGATTTTCGATCAAATGAAACGGCTAAGCTCGATAAGCTTTTAAGGCTTTTCAACATGAAACCGATGCCCAATCCTGTTTTTGTTTCTGGCAACTCTTTGTAGGGTGATTTTTTAATTTCTGACCACAAGATTTTTTGTTTTTGCAAGGCAGTTAAACTTTGATAGTTCACTGGTAACTCTGCGGATGCAAAAATTGAGAATAGTAAAATTGAGAATATGATTTTCATGGAACCCCTTTTTGATACGTTCTTTTAGCCGAAGTCTGTTGAATTAGCAATGAAGGTACCGACAACCCCTGTGAACTTACTGTTAAGACTCAGTTTTTTCGATATTTGATGTAAATTCTATATCTTTTACTGCTATTCTTTTTATTAGTCTTTTAGCTCTAGGCAAAGTATATGTTTGGCATGAACGAACCAAAGAAAAATGCAGTCCTTGTTGCCATCCAATTACCCAAGGTCACCTCTCTCGAAGTCGAAAGCTCTTTGCAGGAACTGACTCGATTAGTAACAACCCTCGGCTATAATGTCGTCGGTTCAGTTTCGCAAAAAAGAAGCTCCGACAAATCAACGTCTGTCCTCGGTGATGGAAAATTGAAAGAGCTCGCTGAGTGGACTGGTGGCACAGGAAAAATCGCCGCCATGGTTGAACATAAATTATCGAAAGCTGCTTTAAAATGGCAAGAAAATGAAACTGAAAATTCAGAGAACACGGAAGAAGTCGAAGAATCTGCAGGACTTCTGACCGAAGAACAAAAAAAATCAGCACAGATTGTCATTGTTGATACTGAGTTGTCACCTTCTCAACTTCGAAATTTAGAAAGCGCTACAGGCGTTACCGTTTTAGATCGTACTGGTGTAATTATTGAAATTTTCAGCAGACATGCACGAACAAAAGCGGCACGTTTACAAGTTGAAATCGCAAGGTTGACTTATGTAGCACCACGAATACGTGAAACTGGTGGTGGTGAAGATCGTCAAGGTGGAGGTGTCGGAGGTAAAGGCGCCGGTGAAAGTAGTCTTGAGCTCGATAAACGTAAAATCAGAGATCGCATCAAAGAATTAAAAACTGAGCTTGAATCCATCGGTAACGAACACCAAGTTCGCAGAGCTAAACGCGAGCAAGAAATTTCTGTAGCCCTAGTTGGTTACACGAATGCAGGAAAATCGTCCCTCATGCGTGCCATGACTGGCAGTGAAGTTCTCGTCGCAGATAAACTATTTGCTACGTTAGATACAACGATTCGACCTATTTACCCAGAAACTCGTCCTAAAGTTTTAATGTCAGACACTGTGGGTTTTATTAAAAAACTACCTCATGATTTAGTGGCTTCATTTAAATCAACTTTAGATGAAGCATTGCACGCCTCATTATTGTTATTTGTCGTTGATGCTTCGGATATTTCATTTCGTTCGCAGCTTGAAGTGACTCAAAGCGTACTTTCTGAAGTTGGAGCTAACGATGTTCCTAGTTTGTTAATCTTGAACAAAAAAGATCGTTTGTCCGAAGCTGATATTGCTGATTTAAAGTCTGAATATCCAGAAGCGATTCAAATTTCAACGCGCAGTAAAGATGACCTTAAAATGTTACGCGATAAAATCATGAGCTATTTCGAAAGTTCAATGATCGATGAGGACTTATTTATCCCGTACACGGTTCAAGGTGTGATTGGTGATATTCGATCAAAAATGAGAGTATTGAGCGAATCATACAATGAACTTGGTGTGACTTTGAAAGTCCGTAGCACTGAAGAAAATCTTGCTCAAATCAGAAAAAAGCTCGTTATTAAAAAGAAGTGATTAACAATTTTTGTAAGTGCTTCAAGTTTTCTAAAAATGAGACATTCAGATCATTTATACTGAATTAGGTTTGTGAAATTTGTCATTTCATTTGCATGACCTTGTATGAAACAACAAGGAGTCAAAAATGAAATCGATTCGCGTTACTTTTTTTGTTACTGGAGTTATTTTATTAACGATGATCTTAGGAACTCTTAAAGCCCAAGCTCAAGTGCCTTATGATTACTGTGCAAAAGACTCAAAAAAGCTTTATATCGATATTCAAATTTATAACCAAACCGAAAAAATATCATCTTCGCAAGCTGTGATTGGAAAACGACTTCAACAAGACTTAAACACTTTAAAAATGCAAGAAGCGACAGTTCAAGAAAAAGTTCATCTTTTAGAAGCTAGTTTTGCTCGATGTTATGTTGAATTAAATGCTGATGATGAATTGGCGATACAGATGAATGTTGAGATGTTCAAAAAAGGAACTCACCCTAGTGCTTCTGAGGAATAAATCTATTTTTTAAATAACCGACGGCTGCCAAAATAAGTGCAGCTGTCCAGATAAATGAAAATCCAACTATTTTTGTCTTTGAGAGCGGCTCATTATATAAAAATACACCACATAAGAATTGTAAACTCGGCGCAAGAAACTGAAAAAATCCCATCATGTAGTATGGGATTTTTTTTGCTGCCTCAGAGAAAAACAACAGCGGTAATCCTGTGATGACACCCGACCCCACTAAAAACAACACACTCGATATTTGATTATCCGTCGTCAACCAATCGTGCGAATCCAAAAAAATAAACACCAATGCTGGGACTACAAATAGAACTGATTCAAATTGGTTCGACTGCAAACTCGGTAATGGATTCGTTTTTTTAATTAAACCATACAGTGAAAAAGTCAGCGCCAGAACCAAAGCGATCACAGGAATGTGTCCTTGGTCGGCAGCAATAACACAGACTCCGACTGCTGCACATACAGAAGCTATGATTTGTGCTTTCGATAGTTTCTCTTTTAAAAAATAAACTCCGAAGAGGATATTTACAATCGGATTGATAAAATAACCAAGGCTGCTTTCAATCACTTGGTTGGAATTGACAGCATAAATATACAAAAGCCAGTTACACATCAACATGATTGTCGCAACAATAAGCCACAAAAATACTTTTTTTGTCGGTGGTTTAAATAAACTCAGTTTTTTATCTTTGATCCAAATTATCAATGTGTAAAAAACAAAGGCCCATAATACGCGATGAGCTAAAATTTGCATCAATGGAACATGTTTTAAAAATTTCCAATAGATCGGAAAAAATCCCCAACAAAAATAGGCCAACAGAGCATAAACATATCCTGAATTTAATTTAGAAGACGACATGGTTTATTCTATACGATCATCAAAGATTTCTGCTACTGTTAACGCAGACGAATCTGCCACAGTCTGGAGCAAAAAAATGAGATTAAGACAAATGGGTTTTTCAACAAAAATTAAAGCTCACAAAAATATTCTAACTCTAGAGACGTTAAGATTTATTGCAGAATTTCTTGTAGATCAAAATGCGCATCAAGCAGCGCTCCGCTCTGGCATTCATGAAACCTATGCTTCGCGATATGGAGCCTGGTTAAAGAAACGTCCTGCAGTACTCAAAGCACTCGAACAGGAATATGATGACTCTGATTTAAAAAAACTCAATCAAGCTATGTCAAAAATTCAAGCCCAAATGGAAGTCTGTAAAGAAATCCTTGGGCTGAATGAATTGGATTAAGGTTGCTGACACGATCCTTGCTCAGCTATTGGGTTTGTACAATTTCCTTCAAAATCCCAACTTGAGCATGAGGCCGGTTTTGTAACTGAATAAGATGTCGATTTACTGCGATTAAAATTGTCTGAGCAAGTGCATGTCATCGCAGGACTGTACTCACCGCCCTCGCCGCCACCTAACCAGACAGTGTCTCGCTGACAACTCCAGACCGGTGCAGGTGCTGTCGCCGAACATAAAAAGACGCAACATTCGTCGCTTGGATCACTATTCGCGCATTCGCTCACTCTGAGTGGATTTGTATTACTAATATAGCAACCTTTATCTTGGTACTGTGCCCAACCCGCGGGACACCCTCCTGCTTGGCTTGGACTGACTGGATTAGTCCCTGCTGGACAAACTTGGTCTCTTAAATTTCTATCCCAACCCCATGGTCCACCAATATCACAGTGCGAACCAGTAGATAATCGTTGAACATCTGCTGGTTGAGGACACGACGATGTGACAGTCCATTCACCATTCGCTCCGCACAACCGACTTGTAGTTCCTCCATTTGTAGCTTGAGTGATTACTGCATTTTGGCCCGCCTGTGCACTATTCCATGAAAATCCGCATGTTGTTCTTGTTCCAACATTGTTGGGTGCTGACGGAACATCAATGGAGCCCGCAGCACAAGTGATACAAGCCGGTGCCGAGCATGATTGACTCGCAGGTTGTTCACAAAATGAATTTCCAACAGAAGTGCCATCACTTCGCTGACATGAAAAACTAGTTACCGGCCTATTGCCACTTGTTCCACAAGCAGTCGCAGAACAACTTCCATATTGAATGTTTATTGCACTATATGTGAAATTACAAACAGTTGCAGAGCAAGCCGCTGCTGGAGCAACATCACTACCGCAATAACTTCCAGCCACAATCACCCCATCATTACGGCGACATGTTGTGTATG
>JBPOIE010000013.1:0-3935 GCA_052034855.1 Bdellovibrionota bacterium
TTGGCTGGCAATGATGAATGTTGTTAAAATGGCAATTTTCATAAAGTCTCCCTTGTTAGGTTTCATTGTCTTAATCTTTAAGTATGAAAACGGCAGGCCAACAAATTGGATCCAGTCTCTAAATAAGACAATCTAACATATTGATATTTATGGATAATTTTAATCATAAAAATCGACCTGATTTTTGGACGAATTTTGTTAGTCAGTCGCAATGTTTGACAGCAAAAATCCACCTAATTCAATATATTGTCTTAATTCGAGGCAGGTAATCTGCAGGCTATAATCGATATAGTTTTGAATATAAAGGAAATTAGAATATGAAAACGATGATATTATCAGCTTTAATTGTGGTTTCTGTGGCCTTGTTGTCAGCGGTTTCGCAAGCCAATACTCAAACCATTGGTAAAAAAATACTCTTAGTCAGCGATATCGATGACACAATTAAAGTATCAAATATTTTAAGTCTAACGTCTAAGTATATAAGAGCATTCAATATTACAACGCCATTTACTGGGATGTCTCAGTTGTACCAGCTGATCGCAAATCAACACGAAGACAATATTCATATTGCTTACCTCAGTAATGCACCCCAAGAGATTCAGGGTGTTGAAGTGATGCGAATATCACATGAAAATTTTTTATCACTCAATGAGTTTCCTAAAGGAGATTTATTATTACGTGCTGATATCAAAGATCAAAATCACAAAATTAATTCTATCCGAGAGCTTGTTAAAAATTTAAAACCTGAACTGGTTATTATGGTCGGTGATAATGGAGAGCGTGATGTTGAAGTGTATGCTCAAGCAACCAAAGAAATCAATGCCTTGGGTTTAGAATCTGTGACATATATTCATCAAGTGTACTCAGCAAAGAACTGGTTTTTTGAAGTCGGTAAAAAATTAGCCGCGGGTCAAATTGGATTTGTGACGCCATTTGAAATTGCGCTGGATTTGAATAAAAAAGAATTATTAGGTCAAGATTCGATCGATTGGATGACAAAAGAAGTGATGCCGACTATTTTAGCCGAGGAATTTTACGATTTAGATACTTTGGGTTCTATTGCATTTCCTTCGTTTATGAACTGCAGTGATTTTAAATGGACGACAAAAGTTCCAATGTCGTTATTACCGCTCGCATCTAAGATCAATAAACGATGCCGTTAAAAACATCTCTTCCACAAGTCTATTCAAAATTTTTAAAAGATGAACTTTTAAAAATTGATATCCAAGAAACGAAAGCCACATGTCACGATTGTCTGCGCAGTCGTGATGGACGGTTTGAATATCTGTACAAGCCAGATCTGAAGTGCTGTACATTTTTTCCATTTTTACCGAACTTTGCTGTGGGTGGAATTATTCATAAAAAACTGAGCGGCGCGAGCACTGTGAAACATAAGATTTCAAATCAAGAATTTGCATTGCCGATAGGTTTATATCCAAGTTTAAAATATCAATACGACTTTAAAATAAAAGCACCAACAGATTTCGGAGTGAAAAAGAAATTATTGTGTCCCTACTACGATCAGGAAAATTCGAATTGTAGTATTTGGGAATTTCGAGGAACTGTATGTACAACTTTTTTTTGTCGCAGTGATTACGGTAAAAAAGGCCTGCAGTTTTGGGATAATCTCAATGAATATTTAAGTTATGTCGAAATTGCACTGGCTGAAGAATGCATGGTGATGCTTGATTTTTCACCACGAGATATTTCAGATCAACTCGTATTTATGAATAAGCAAGAATTTACGCTCAAAGAAGAAACTCAAAAAAAACTCACTGATCAACAAATGAAATCATTTTGGAACGGTTATAAGAGTCCTGAAGACTTCTATTTGATGTGCTATTCGTTAGTGCAAGGGTTAACACAGAAACAATTTAAAGAAATTCTAGGGAAAAAGGGCATCGTCTTAGAGAAAAATGTTTTAGATCTTTATAAATCTTTAAAGTAAGATAAAAAAATGAACTTAACTGAAAAAATAAAATTTCTAGTCGCTGATTTTCAAAGTTGTACAGACTGGGAAAGTAAATACGAAAAACTGATCCTGTATGGTAAAAAAATAAATTCATTGTCTGATGCCGAGAAATCCGAGGACCTTAAAGTTAAAGGATGTCAGTCGCAGGTTTGGATCAAAGCTGAGCTTCGGGACGGACGAGTTTATTTTCTTGGAGACAGTGATGCTTTACTTGTTAAGGGTTTAGTGGCTTTAGTTCTTAATATTTATTCTGGAGAAACGCCGCAGGATATTTTATCTCAGGAACCCACATTTCTTAAAGAAATCGGTCTTGATGTGGGACTCAGTCCCAGTAGGTCAAACGGTTTATATTCGATGATAAAACAAGTGAAATATTACGCAACGGCGTATCAATATTTATTATCTGTTAAAAAATAACGACATTATCTTTACAAAAAATAGTCTTAGAGTTGATCATTAAGAGATGCAGTTATTTATTCTCATCTTGATTTTCATCTCAAGCATCTATACCGATGCACGGATTCGGTTACGAAAAGTGAAAGACGCACCTCGCGTTTGTCAGGTCATGAAAGAAGATCAATATCTTTCAAGACCTGACAAAAAAATATTAGGTACAGAAAAAAACAGTCTGATTTTTGACGGCACAGTGATGCTGATTGGTGATCTAGGTCACAAGCAGTGTGAGTGGCCATTAGAAAAGTTTGCTGTATTTCAAGAACCTCGGGCTGCAAATTACTATATTGATGAATTCAAAAATATTCTGATCGCGTACAAGAAAGTTCAAATTGAAAGCTCGAATCAAAAAATCGTTCAACAATTACAAATCAATGTTGAAAATTGTCAGATTTCTGATTTGAGTACTTTGTCAGAACCTGCTCTTCCAAAATGTGATCCTCCTAAAAAAGGTAAAAAGAAAAAGAAATCGACGAAGGCTAAAACAGCATGATTCAGTTTTTACTTATTGTCTTTTGTGTCATCTGTCTTGTTCAGCAAAAAATATACGCATGGGGTGCTTTGGCACACAGAGCATCGGCTGAAATCGCATGGAATGTTTTGGATGTGGCTACGAAAAAAAAAGTGAATGCGATCTTACAAAATGAAGATTTTATTCAATCGTCGACATGGGCGGACAGCGCTCGAGGCAATCCAGAATGGAAATTTTCGATTTGGTATCACTTTGAAAAAGCACCAGATAATTATACCTACTTAGATAATTTAAAAAGACAAGATTCGAGGACTCATCAATTAGGTGGTCTGATCGAAGCCTTGTATGTCGCTGAAAGTATGGTCCTAAAGCCGCAAGCAACGGCGGAGGAAAAAAGTACGGCATTAAAATTTATTATTCATTTGATTTCGGATATTCACCAGCCTTTGCATACTGGACGAGTAGAGGATAATAGCGGAAATAAAATACCAGTTCAGTGGCTAGGTCAGCAATTGAATTTGCATCAAGTTTGGGATTCGCAAATTATTTCATTAGGGCACAAAGATATTTTAGATCCACAAGATTATAAGAAATCTGCAACTGTGTATGCTGAGTATTTATTGAAAAAAAATAAAAACTTTATTCCCGAAGATCGCCTCTTTTTAAAATATGACGATTGGATGCATGAGTCGATGGTTCCTCGTAGTGATGCCTATCTTCATAAAGACGAGGCTGAAGAAAAATACACCCAAAGATTTTTAAACACAGTGGATGATCGTGTATTTATTTCGGGGATTCGCACGGCACATGTCATACACAGGCTTTTACAAAAAGAAAACCAGACAGCACCGATGATTCAATTAAAAAACGCAATCATCAGTATTGTCGGGGACTTTTATAACTTTGTCAGTCTTAAGCCCCGATTTGTTACAAATTAAAAAAAATCTTATAAATTTTTTGATTAATAAATCTTATATAGTCGAGTAGAATTTTTGAGTTTCATTAAGATCATCAACGTCAACCATAAACTCTTCAACA
>JBPOIE010000019.1:0-6091 GCA_052034855.1 Bdellovibrionota bacterium
ATTTTAAAGTCGTAGAAATAAGTGCGAGTATTGATGGAACAGATGAGTTTTATGAATATATTCGTTGGCCAACGCCTTTTAAAAAAATCGAAGAGAACATTAATCAAGTTTTGGCCTTAAATATGCCTAATTTGTTTTTAGGTATTCATTGCACCGTGCAAAATTTAAATGTTGCTAATTTACCTACGCTTATAAAGCGTTTTAACAAATTAGGAATATTTTTTATTCCAGTCCATAAACCAAATTATTTGCACGCAAGTGTTTTACCCGCTCACGTCATTTCAAAAGCCTTAGATGAAATTAAAGATATTTACAAGACTGTCGAATTGAATCCATCAACGCATTTTAATATTCAAAGTCTGATCGCCAATCTCGAAGATGTTCTTAAAATTCAGCAGGAACAGCCCGAATTACGTGAGAAATTTTTTAAAGCTATGCAATGGTATGACCAGCGACGAAAACAAAATCTTTTAGATGTGCACCCTTACTTCAAAGAGTGGATGCTTTGATTACAGAAACAAATTGCATACATGCCCTTGTCAGTTTGCAAGTTGATCCTAGTGGTCAAACTCGCATTTGTTGTATGAGTAGCCAAAATCTTGCTACCGCAGGGAAAACAATTAATATTGCAACCGATGACCTACAGTTGGCCTGGAATTCAGATACCCGAAAAGAAATTCGAGACTCACTTCAAAGAGGCCAGAAACATAAAAATTGCGATTTGTGCTGGACTGAAGAATCCGCTGGGCGCGAAAGTAAGCGCATTCGTGACAATCGTACTTTTAAATCATTTGAAGTTTACGAATCACAGCCTACTTTACTGGATCTTAAAATGGGCCATTTATGCAATTTAAAATGCCGTACTTGCGGAAGTCATAGCAGCAGTCGTTGGGTTAAAGAAGAATACGATATTGAACAAAGCCCCCGAAAAGACACATTTGAAAAATTTAGCTTGAAGTATCAAAGTTATAAAAATGCATTTGCTGATGAAAGTAAAAATTGGGAAATTTTAAAATCTTGGAGTCCTCGCGTTCGTCATTTTGATTTTTTTGGCGGCGAACCTATGTTAATTGAAAACCATTGGAAACTGCTCAAAGAGATTGTGGCCTCAGGCGCGAGCAACAGTCAAACGCTGCACTACAACACGAACGGCACAATTTTTCCCGAAGAGTATTTCAATTTATATAATTCTTTTCAAGGATTAGAAATTGCTATCAGCGTCGACGGAGTAGAAGCACAACTTGAATACATCCGACATCCAGCAAAATGGGAACAAGTAAAAAGAAATATTACCTTATGGAAAGAAAAAATTAACCACTTAGAGATACCACAAAAAAATTTGAGTCTTTGCTTAACAGTCAGTCTCTATAATATATTTGATCTTGATACTATATATAATTCTCTCAAAGAGTATGGTCTCTATATATTCATCAACATTGTTCATTGGCCAGACAGTCTCTGTATTCAAAACTTACCAGACGAGGTCAAAGAAACTATAAGTGAAAAATTAAAAACTGGATTTGGTGATTCATGGACGGAATCAGGTGCCGAGGCCGTTATTTTATTTATGAATCAAAAAAAGAGCGATCCATTACTATGGAAAGAATTTTTAAATAAAATTAAAACTCATGATCAGTATAGAGGCGAATCATTTCCTACGACTTTCCCTGCGTATTATCAATTGATTCAAGAAGGCACTCAAAGTGGATATTAACAACCTCAACAAAACTAAAAACTTTTGCATTCTGCCTTGGATGCATATGCATATGTGGGCCGATGGAAAAGTTTTTCCTTGTTGTTTAGCCAAGACTGAATCTCCGATCACTCAATACACTGGTCAAGAAGAAATTGCCGATCTCATAAATCATCCGAATTATAAAGAGATGCGCATGAACATGCTTTCAGATAAGCCGTGCACTCAATGCGAGAAGTGTTATTTTCTGGAAGATGCTGGATCACCAAGTTTACGCACCGATAGCAATAAAATGTATGAGAATCTAATAAATCAATTGGTGACCCCTGAGCACATAAAATCAGGCCAATTAGACAATTTTCAATTAAAATTTTTAGATATACGTTTCAGCAACCTCTGCAACCTAGCTTGCCTGACCTGTTCGCCTATTTTCAGTGACAAGCTTTATGACATTCATAAAAAAATGGGTGCCCCGATTCCTGACAAAAAACTTCTGCAATTAGATTTATTTGAAAAACTAAAGCCCTATTTATTATCTGTAACCAATGTTAATTTTGCAGGCGGCGAACCTTTAGTGAGTGATGACCATTACAAAATTCTAGATTATTGGGTGCAAAACAAATACTTTTCTCCACTCATCAATTACACTTCAAATTTAACTTTACTGAATTACAATTCATATCAAGTCCTAGATTATTGGCCACAGTTTAAGAATATTTCTATATTGGCCAGCATTGATGATATGGGTAAAAATTTGAATTATATTCGCCGTGGTGCAAACTGGGATAAAATTGTTAAGAATATTTCTTTAATTCGGCAAAAGGCACCACACGTCCATTTAAAAATAAGCCCTACTGTAAGCGCTTTAAATGCATTAAATTTATTTGATTTGATTCAATTTTTTTTCAATGAATTTGGAATTCAGCTGAAGGATTGGCAAATTAATATTTTGCAACATCCACGTTTTTTTTCAGTTCAGCATTTATCTGCTGCTGACAAATTAACTTTTTTAGAAAAATTTGAAAAATTTCAAATTTGGTGTAGCGATATCAATCAGTCGATAGATACTGTGAACTCATTGAAATGGCTTGTTGAGCAAAAAATAGAATTTCACCAAGAGGAATTTTTAAAACGGGAACATTTTCTAGAAAGCTACGAAAAAGCACACAGATGAAGAAATTTAATTTCAAAAAAATTTTAAAAGTTTTTCTTTTTTTTATTTTAGCCCTTATAATTTTCGAAGGCGGATTGTTTTTGTACTACGCCAATATTAACTCTGCACTCAAATCAGCATCGGAGCTTTTTCGAACTAACTTAGGCTTAATGACTGAAAAGGAACCTTGCTCATTTGCTGATACCGTAGGTCCACATCCTTATCTCACATTATATCATCCTAAATTTTCAAAATGTGAAATCAGCAGTAATAACTACGGATTCAAAGGACCGGATATTCCAATTGAAAAAGAATCAGATTTTTACACAATATTATTTATTGGCGCTTCAGGTGCTGAACAGATTGCTGGTTTAAATGTGAATTCAAAAACTAATTATTTAGAAATGTATTTGAATCAAAACTTGCATTCACCGACAAAAAAACCATTTAAAGTACTGAATGTGTCGATGGCAGGATCCCATCAGCCACATGTGATATTCCAGGCCGTCATGTTTGCTGAAATTGCAGATCATATTATTTCTTATGATGGCTTTAATTATCACTGGGGAGCCACTGGTGATCAATTAATTGAATCACAGATACAGGTTTGGCAAGATGCTGTATCTGTCACACACTCGCCATTTAGATACTTTGTATTAAGCAATTTACATAATTTAAAAAATATCATCTTTAAGAGTATGTTTAAAAACTCGTACATCTTCTATTGGGTGTTAGAGAAATTACAATTGTTCGTTAATGAAAGCACTATTGATACTTATGCAAAAATTTCTCCTTTTCCAAGTGTACCTACTGAATGGTCAAAACAAAAAAGGATTGATTTTTATTTTCAAAGATATTTCTATTACACTAAAGGCACGGCAAATTTCCTTCAATCGTTAGGCAAAACCTTTACGACAGTCATACAGCCATATCCTCATGAATTTAAAACACTTACTGATTTTGAGGCGAAAGTTACTGGTAAAAAAGAAACTTATGAGTCATATCCACTAGTAAAGAAAAGGATGAAACAGTTATCGAACCAAAATATAGATGTTATAAATCTTGAAAGAATATTTAGTACAACTCAAGAAACAGTCTATATGGACGAAATTCACTTAAATACAACTGGTGTACAAATAGCATCTCATGAAATAGCAAAAGGACTTGCGAAGAAATACAACTGGAAACAGAAAAACAAAACTGACGACATGGCGAACTGAATCATTCAATAACATTTGAAAAAGCTATAGATCTAGCTTAACATTTTAAAAAGAGGTACATATGAAGATATTAAATATGTTTTTTGCAGTTTTATTTCTCTCAATCCCGTCTTTTGCTCAGATAGCAACAAGTGAAGAGCTTGCTGTGCCATCATGCGGCAAAATTGAGGCCGCTTGTAAAGCCGCTGGTTTTTTCGTAGGTGGAATAAAAGAAAAAAAAGGTCTTTTTTCAGATTGCTATAATCCCGTTGTAAACGGAGCAAAAGTAGCCAAAGTCACTGTCGATGCAAAAGATATTACAACATGTCTTAATTATCGAGTTGAAAAATTCGTAGCTCAAAAGGCCAATAGTACAAATAAATCAGGCAAAACTGATAAGAAAAAATAGAGTATATTAATTATTCTTTTGTTCTTTGGAATACTTTATGCATAAGAGTATAAAATTAATTTTTAAAAATTTTATTATACTCTTTGTAATTTTTTTTTTATTGCATTGTTCTTTCAACTTAATAGTTATTTGAACATTCTTCCTAAATTTGAACTACCACCACCTCCTGCATCAACAAGCTTTTCCCATACGGAAATAAATGCCGAATTCAAAAATGTAAGTGTCGACCCAGTTCCACTTAAATATAAGTATCATTTGAGACCAGCTTTAGACCTCTACAAAAAAAGCGACCTTGAAATGCCCACGCCTTTCGGCTCTACCTACTTTGGCGAACTGAAGAACCAAAGAATTCATGCTCAGCTAAAGGTAAAAAATTCCGATCTGACAGTTTATGATGTAAACTATGTATTTAATACTGAAGGCTTTAGACAAGTTCAGGATAAATCAAAGACCAAAAAAAATAATTCTCAGTTTGTTATTGCAGCAGGCTGTTCCTTTACCTTTGGCCAAGGCGTGGACCAAGGCTTTGATTATCCTTCTCAACTCTCTGAAAAACTAGGACCAGATTGGTCTGTTTATAATTATGGACAAATTGGAGGCAGCCCTAATGAGTTCTTATACAGTACTGAAAATTATCAGCCCTACTTAACACAAATAAAACAGTCAGAAGGAGTGTTCATTTGGCTTTTTATAAGCCATCAAATGAAGCGAATGATTTGCCCCGTCAGTTGTTACAGAGAAATGAACGATCGATTTATTTTGGAAAAACCCGATTACACGTTGGATAATGGCCAATTGATTCACCATGGAAAAATAAATGAGGGAAATCGCTTTATCAGAAAATTATATAAAATTTTAGCTTATTCAAAAACTATAGAATATTTTAAGTCTGATTTTCCCCATATTTATTCAAACGACAGCTATAAACTTTTTTTTTCAACATTAAATCAATCTATTTTCAATATTGAGAAAACGGGAAAAAAAATTATCGTTATTTACAGCAATTCTGAACATAACGAAAACTTAATAAAACAGGCAAAATTATCAGGATTTGAGATTATTAATTTTCAAAAATTAAGGGACTATCGGCGAGATGTTAACTTTGTTCTGCAAATTGATTTACATCCCAGCTCAGAGGCCTATTGGCTATTATCCGAGGCCATTAAAAACAATTTGCAAAAAGACGTAAAAAATTAAAATTTGGCTTATAAGTAATGACTTATCAAAATTGAAAAAATAGGATATGAATAAATTGTGAACAAAAATAAATTTATAAAAACAAAGCCATTAAGCGGAGCCAATGTGGCTCAGAACACTGAACTTGCCAAAAAATGGCTGGATACAGTGAGTCCATCGATGTGCCTAGCAAAATGGTTCCACGTTAGCCTGCATCTAACAAATGGAAGAACACATAGTTGCTATCATCCTCCAACGCATTCAATAAATACGTCAGAAATTAAAATTAATCCTAAAGCTCTGCATAATACTGAGCAAAAAAAAACTGAACGAAAACAAATGTTAAATGGCGAACGTCCCGTCGGCTGCAGTTAGTGTTGGAAAATTGAAGATTCGCCAAATCCCCCCGCAGCGGGTAATACAAGCGACAGACATTATCGTTCTGGTGAATACTGGGCGGC
>JBPOIE010000088.1:0-14420 GCA_052034855.1 Bdellovibrionota bacterium
CCCCGCACACCGAAAAACAAAGCCCGCCCCCCCGGGGGGGCGAGCACCTACCCCCCATGGGCGGTACTTCTATCTAAAGCAAGACCTTGGCCAAGTCCTATCTCAATTTATTCGAATTGGACTGCCCAAGTATTTTACAGTGGCGCAAAATGGTCGAATGAATAAATCACTGCTGATGCTTCTTGTGTTCATTTCGAGCTGTTCCGTTTTTGCCGCTATACCAAATTTGCAATCGATCACAGATCAAATCAGCCGAGGCGGGCGACCTGAATTGTCCGATTTGGAACAGCTTAAAAATCAGGGTTTTAAAACTGTGATTAATTTAGATAATGACGCCAAAGTTGAAGCTGCTGAAAAAGCCAACGTTGAAAAATTAGGAATGAAATTTTATTCCTTTCCGATGAATGCATGGCAGACACCTGAGGATCAAAAAGTAAATTCGATTTTAAGTTTGATGGCGGATCCTAAAAATTATCCGCTCTTTATTCATTGTCATCATGGTCGAGATCGTACAGGAATGGTGTCAGCTGTTTATCGAGTTCTTGAACAAAAGTGGACACAAGATGCGGCTCATGAAGAAATGATAGCACTCGGGTTTAGACAAATATTTACCAAAATGGATCAATATTTTTGGAATAAAACAAAATAATATAAATAGAGAATAAAAATTAAAAGGAAGTTTATGAAAAAAAATAAGTTTGCAGTTCTCGCCCTTGTCGCATTACTCACACAATCCCACACTGCATTTGCTGTTGACGTTGAAGGCGCACAAATTGAAGCCGAAGAAGCACAAGCCGATGTCGAAGCGGCTCGCGCAGAGTCTGCGGAAGCTAAAAAAAGATTAGATCTTGAGCGTAAAAAAGCGGAAACTGCGAAAGCCGATGCCAAAAAAGCATTTGATAAATCAAAGGCGCTGGAAGCCGATTTGAAAAAAGAAATGGCGCAGTTTGAGAAAGAAACAGCGCAAAAAAAACTGGAGATCGCTGAAGCTGAAAAAAATCAGCAGCTAGCTCAAAAAAGTACTGCAGATTCAGAACAAAAAATGGCATCTCTGAAAGAGAAGATTGCCGCACTGACAAAGCAAGCGGCTGAAGCGAATGAAAAGAAAAAAGCAGCAGAGCAAAAGTCAAAAGAACTTGATGCGCAAGTTAAAGATCAAGAAAAAGAATCCGCAAAATTGATGCAAGAAGTTCAAAAAAATCAAAAAGAGGCGATCACGGCACAAAATGATCAAAAAATGGCGCAGACCAAGTTAACAAAAGCTCAAGCTGATCTGCAAAAGTCTACGGCTGAACACAAAATGTCAGAGGCAAAACTAGCGCAAGAAAAAGCAAAACTCGAAGCCGACGTTAAAAGAACAGACGCTGAAATTCAACGTGTGAAAGCGCAGCAAGACAGCACATCTGCAATGTTGGTTAAACTCAAAGAAGATAATAAAAAAATTGAAGATCAATCTAAAGAGCTTCAAAAAAAATTATCTGAGGATAAATCTCAACTGACTCAAGTTCAAAAAGAAGAGTCTAAAACTCGAGAGCAAGCTATAGCTTTACGAACACAGTTAGAAAAAGAGAGAACAAGTTATCAAAAATCGTCAGCCCAGGTGAATCTTGAAATTGCTCAGTTGAAAAAATCTCAAGTTCAACTCAGTGCGGATATCAAAAAAAATGAAGCGGATATTGAAAAATACAAGAAGGATGCGGTTTCATTCGAGAAAGAGCGCACGGCTTTGGCCTCTGAAGTCGAAAAATTAAAATCTGATGCGGAAGAAGCTAAAATTAAAATGGAGACCGCAAAATCAAATGCCGAAGCTGCAAAAATTAAATTAGAAACTGAAAAGATTAAGAAAAATAAAAAGTAATAAAATAAAAAGTAGGTTTAATTATGTGGGCGATTCATAATGCACTTCGAAATTGGACTCTCTATGGACTCAGTGAACGAGAAGTTCAGTTAATTATGAATACTCTTTCCACTAATGAACTCAAACTGATTTCACTCTGTAATGCGACAGATTTGATGTGGCACCCCTTGGATTCGAGTCAGCACCAAACATTCATTTCTGCCGAAGGAAAAGACCAAGGCCAGTTCCCAGAGCCCACGCCGAATACTGAGCACAATTCAGATGCGGAGTATTTTGTTATTAGCCCTAAAAAGGTCATTTTACCTCGTCTTCATGAGCGTATTGAAGTCGAACTGGATGTTACGATTGAAGGTCTGAGTCGGTCACAACAGTTTAAATCAAAAACGATTGATTTGTCAGAGGGTGGCATTCATTTTAATGACGTCATCCCCGATTGGGTGTCGGGTTATTTTATTGTTATTGTCTCGCATCAGGATCAACAATATCAAATCATGTGTGCACTTGTGGAAGACCAAAAAGTCAAACATCGCGTGCAAGTGATGAGTGAGGAAAGTGACTCGCACTATATCAGTTATAAAAACTTTTTGGATCGACTTCGCAAAAAATAATATAAATCTTATGACAGTGTAAAATCCGATGTCTCAAATTGAAACTTGAACTTAAGTTTTACCTCGACCGACCGATAGGATGAGGAGTGCGAATCATGGGGGAATACATGAATTATGTCTTCATTTTTCTGATTTTGAGTGGGCTATTTCTAAATGAATCGCTTCTGGCTTCTGAAGCCATCACGGACCAACAACGTGTTACATTTTTTGATGAAGTTGTTCAAAAAGCTAACTGCGATATTTCAAGGCAGCAGAAAATAAATTTTATTAAATCAAATGAAAAGTGTTTAGTGCTCGATGCAGACACAGCAGTCGTTCCTAAAAAAATCATCGTGAAATTAAGTTGCCGGCCCGAGGAAGTTCAATTTTCTATTCTAAAACTTGCTAAAGAGTATTGCCAAACTTTGAACCCAAGTGATTCGGTCGACAATCCATCAAAAAAGGGGGCGTCAACTGCACCGAACAGATCAGCCAGTGTAGCAGCAAGCTCAGATACAAGCGCTGCTCTTTCACGTAGGCCTGTGAATCGACCTACCGGTGCCAATACGCCATCATCACAACAAAGACGAGTGATCTATACTGATGTGCCGGCACCGAAGCAAGTTGCTGCGGGTGCGACATCGTCCGATTCTTCGAAGGCAACAACGCCTGTCGCAAAAAATTCGAGCTCTCCTGTCGCAACAGCTGCTCCCGTTGCAGGATCGAGTTCCACTTCACGAGCTGTGATCGGCGGTTGCGGAACTCAAGAGCAATGCGAAGCCGTTATGGCCGAAGCCGCAAAGCCCAAATTTGGGTGGCAAAGTCCACGTCCGTTTATGAACGCTCCCATTAACAAAATGGATTTTATGACGTCTGAAGACGGTCATCAGTATGAGCTTCCAACCGGTGCTTGTGGTCCAAGTAATCAAGGTGAACTTGTAGCGATTGATTATGGTTCTGAAACAGTTGTTGCCGCATGTATGGGTGCGCCGGGAACGAGAGCTGAAGACATTATGGCAAAAATAAAAAGTGCAGATGTTTCCAAACTTCCAAAAGTGGTCGCCGTTAAAAAGGAATTATACAGTTGGCAGTGTTTAACAAAGCCAGACGAACTTGCAAACGATCAAATACGTATTTGTAATGGAGCTCCTGGTCCTTGCGAAAAGTTGAAATTAGGTCATGTTTTTTCTGGTGGACCTGGTTGTGGATCATCAAAGTGTGTGCGTTTTGACGGCGGTGGATTAGCAACTGATAAGCCAAAACCTAAAGTTAAAGGTCCCTGTGACGAATAGATAATTCATGAAAATAAAATTTATAATTCTTTTTTTACCTTACTTTATATTCGCTCAAGAGGCAGATTTAGCAACGATTGTTGATAAATCGGGAACTGGATCTATGATCGAAGTTCAAAAAAAGAATGTTCAGGGTCACGAACTATACTCAATCGCTGCAGTACAATTGGCAAAAAATTCAATGATGCAATTTGTGCACGGATCTGAGTGTGCAAGCAGTTGTCCACTCGGATGCTGCGACAGCGGTGAAGGTTTAATGTACGAAGCCGGTATGTTTTCGATGTTAAATCATGCGGCGAACGCGCAAGCCTCTGAACATCGAAACTCTGCAATGCAGGCCTGTCAGACATTTAATAAGCTCTCGAGTGCGCAAAAAAACTGTGCGGCTGAAATCTCACCACTCACACAGTTTGTGCCTAAAGTATCGTGGTATGATGATAAAGGAAAATGTCTGCCGAGCGCTCCGAAAGAATGTCAAATTATGGAATCATTGAGTGTCAGTCCCTTTGCAAATATCAGCAAAAGTTGCAGTACAACCGGAAATGTGAATTGCACGAAGAAATTCTTTGATGATTTTAAGCTGAATTCTGACGGTTCACTGATGTTAAAAATGCCAACGGGAACTAAGAAAATCAGTTTAAGTGATTTCGCGGATGCAGAAAAATTGGTTAAAATGGGACTCGATTCTGACCGCGCCCAAAGCTTAGTGAAGAAATTTTCTCAAAGTTCCGGTTTCTTAAAAGTAAAATCTCATGCCGCGGCTTCCGATCCAATGAGGCCTTTACCATCGCAAACTGAATTCGAAACAAAACAATCAACGGATCAAACGCAAATCGAGGAATCATATGCTGATCTCAATCAGACGGCGCGCCGTTTACGTGATTCGACACGATTACCTGCTGCCAGCGAAGTGCAAAGAAAACTCGGTGATGATCCTGTCGGACGCTCTGAGGAAAATATATTTTCAATGATTCAACAGCGCTACTTGGTCAATGACCAAAACGATCTCTTTAACTGAGGCGCTGACTGTTCTCAAGTACAATTGTACGAGTTGGGAATGCAAAAGACAATTTTTGATCATTTGCGATTTTTTGAATTTGAAATAAGTAATTTTCATTCGTTGGTACTTCTAAAGTTGCATCATCCAATTTATAATGGAAACTGACCAGAACATTGACCGAAGATTCTGCAAAATCAACAAAATGAACTGCAGTTCGTGTTTGATCAACAATGGACTCTTGTTTGATAAAATAACGAAGATGTTCACAGAACTTTTGAATTTGTTCAGGCGTCGACGAATAAGTAAAGCCTAGGACCGCACGGAATCGGAACATGTTTTCGCGGGCGCTCATGTTATCGATTTTTTCTTTGGCGACGACGGAGTTTGGTAGAGTGACGACAGAATTGTACAGTGTACGGAGTCGCGTCGAGCGAAAGCCGACCTCTTCAACAACGCCGTCGATATCTAATATTTTAATTCTGTCGCCGAGTTTAAAAGGCGAGTCTAATAAAATAGTGATTGTTCCAAAAACATTGGCCACGGTATCTTGTGCCGCAAAGGCTAAGGCCACGCCACCGATTCCAAGTCCGGCCAACAGGGCTGTCACATTCACGCCAAAGTTTTGTAGCACAACAAGGCCGCCGACAATGATGACTAAAACTTTGAGAGTTTTAGTGGCTAAAGGTGCCAGTTGATCATCGATTTGTGAAGATGTTTTACTTGACCAAGCTTGCATGACAGAACCAAAGGCTTCTGCGGCCAAATAAATAACGCTAATCATATTCACTGAAAATATGATTTTACAAAAAATCAGTAAATATTTTTCGAGATTCAGGGTGAGTTCTAAATTTTCAATCAACACCATGGCGCAAATCGACAGAATCACAAGGCTTGATCCTTTTTCGATTTCAAGTTCTAGAAAGCGATTAAGGAACACGTTTTTTTCTGCATTTTTCTTTTGACTACGAATGATGGATCGCAATGTATGAGTCACAAAATTCTTGATCAAGTATAAGAAAGAAAATCCTAATATAATGAATAACCATTTCCAATTCGGTACTGAAATAATGACAGAATTTAAAAATTGATCGAAACCCGAAGAAAGTAGAGCTGCCGTGTTTGTAAATAAGTCCATAATTAATCCTATGATTTAAAAAAAAGTAAAACTGATACGCCTAAAATAATACGATAAATTCCAAACCAACGAAATCCATATTTTTTAACTAATGAAATAAAAAATCGAATCGCAAGAACGGCAAAGATAAATGACAGAATCACTCCCGCCGATAATTGTATAAGCTGCTCGGATTGAATGGAATGACGGATTTTCCAAAGTTTATACAACGTGGCTGCTGCCATTGTGGGTACAGCTAAGAAAAATGAAAATTCAGCAGCTTTTTCTTTACTGAATCCCAGTGTTTGCGCACCAACAATTGTCGCCGCCGAACGGGATACTCCAGGGATGAGTGCAAGACATTGAAAAAAACCAATTTTGACAGAGTCCATGATTGTCACTTCTGTTCGATTTGATTTTTTAAAGAGTTGGTCGGCAAAAACTAGAAAGAGTCCGCCGACAATCAGGGCCCAGGCAACAACCGTGGAACTCTCCATCATCTCAGCAATTTTATCTTTGGTTAAAAAACCAATGACTCCGGCAGGAATAAAACCGAGAATTAATTTTTTATAAAAATGAAAATCAATTTTCAAAAACTGATCTCGATATAAATAAACGACGGCCAAAATAGCTCCAAATTGAATGATGACATCAAATGCTTTGAGGAATTCTGAGGGTTGAAGATCTAAAAAATGTCCTGCTAAAATCAAATGACCTGTTGATGACACAGGTATGAATTCAGTCAGTCCTTCAATCAGCGATAAAATGAAAATTTCAAAATAATTCATAGGTATAATATAGTTGAATGTGTATTTCGCGCCGCCTCAATCAAAACAATACAAACGTCTAGCTGCGTCAGTTTGATTATTTACTACTTTTTTAAGAATTGGTCAGGATACGATTTATGAAATTAAAAAATGGTTCCATGTTGGAACCTAAAAATTTATGTTGGCTCTGCCAACAAAAAAATTAAAGACGAAGAATTATTCACACGGAGGGAATATGATTCAATCAAACAAGGCTGTTAGAGCTATTTTAGGCTTTACAGTTGCCATGGGATTCACTGTTTCTGCATCGGCTGCAGAATACTTAGTGAAATATAAAAACGAAAAAGCAGTCAGCAGAATCGTTGGCTTACAGACAGAGTCTGCAGGTATCGAAGTTCGTGGCTTACACAAAGCAGGCAAGCTTTTAAAAGTGAACGTGTCCGAAAAAAATAAAGCGCGCGCTTTAGCATCTATTTATGCCGATAAAAATGTTGAATACGTTGTTCCGAACTTTAAACTTCACACATTTTCAGCTCCTGTAGATGTTGCGGCTTTAAAAACGCAATACGCTTTAGCAAAAGTAAATGCGGAACAAGCTTGGAAACGTGCGGGCAACAAAGGCTCTAAAAAAGTTTTATTGGCGGTGATCGATACAGGTGTTGATTACAAACACAAAAATTTGGCGCCGAACATGGTTCCAGGCTTTGACTTTCGTGATAACGATGCAGATCCAATGGATTTGACAGGGGCACAAAATCCAGGTCATGGAACACATTGTGCGGGTATCGTTGGCGCAACGGGTTTAGTGGATGGTGGAATTCAAGGGATGAGCCCAGAAGTTTCAATCATGCCTTTACGATTCTTAGGTGCTGATGGATCGGGTGATCTTGATGGTGGTATCAAGGCCATCGATTATGCCATTAGTAAAAACGTTCAAGTGATTTCAGCGTCATGGGGAGCATCAGTTCCTTTATCAACAGCTCAACCTTTAGTTGAAGCGATTCAACGTGCTGAACAAGCTGGAATTATTTTTGTCACTGCAGCTGCAAATGATGGAAAGAACAATGATAAAACAGATGTTTACCCTGCGAATGCTGGAACTGCGAACATGATCGTTGTTGCGGCGTCGAACGAAGCTGATGGTAAGCCTTCATGGTCAAACTACGGAAAAGCCAAAGTTTCTTTAGCTGCTCCGGGTGATGCGATCATGTCAACTTTACCAGGCGACAAATATGATAACTTGTCTGGAACTTCGATGGCGACACCTTTGGTTGCTGGTTTAGTGGCTTTCTTGAAATCTCAAGACGCAAATTTATCAGGTGCTGAAGTTCGTTCATTACTTCAAGTCACAGGTGCGAAAGTTAAAATTGAAACAGCTTGTAACTGCCGTGTTGATGCAATGGGTGCTGTAGATACATTGTTAGCACAAAAAGCATGGATGGTTCCAGCTGCTGCAACAATCGACGTGAATGCAACTCAACAGTTCACAATGAAAAATGCAAAAGGTTCAGTTTCAAAATATGAAGTTTCTGATTCAAACATTGCTGTGATCAATTCAGCGGGTCTTTTAACAGGTCTTAAAGAAGGAACTGTGACTGTGAAGGCCACGGATGCTTCTGGAAATTCAGTTTCAACATTAGATATTAACGTTGGAAAAGTTTCTTCGGGTGGTAACCCAACAGATCCGACAGATCCAACTGATCCAGGTAATGGCCAATGTCCATTGGGTGATCAAGCTTTGTGCGATATCATGTGCCAAATCTTACCAACGGCTCCATGGTGTGCTCCGTAATTTAGCTGTACGATGAACTGTACGATTTAAAGTCTCAAGAAGAGACAAAAAGGCGATGAAGAAATTCATCGCCTTTTTTTTTAGAACTTTGTCTCAAAATAAGCCGGATAAAAGTCTGTTAAATCCTTGTTGAAAATAGATCAAGAAAAATAGTCCAAATTACGATAAGCTATTAACCATACGCACGTGATTTGGAGTCATTAAATTGATGAATATACTGAAGTTATTTTATTTTTTTATATTTATTTTCTTCGTTACGTCTTGCAATAAAGCAAGTGATGGTAACGCTCCAAGCGAATTACCACCACCGAGCGCAACAATACCGACGACTCAGCTTTCAATTTCACCGAGTACAAAAATTTTATCCATCAACGATTCTTTTAATTTCACTGCCCTTGGCGGAACTGCGCCTTATACTTTTTCTATTGCTTCCGGTGGAGGCGTCGTTCTGACAGTTGTTGATCAAGGTCAATTGACCGCGCCTTCGACGGCTGGAACAGTCGTCATTCAATTAACAGATTCTGCGGGTGGTTTAGTGACAGCAAATGTGACTGTCAATCCAGCTTTGCAAATTTCACCAGCCTCACAAACAATCATGACCAATGGAACTTTAAGTTTGTCAGCTTCTGGTGGTGTTCCACCTTATTTTTATTCAGTATCAAGTGGTTTAGGTTCAATTGACTCACTCACTGGCTTATACACAGCCAGTGCGACAAACACAGTGGCGAATATCATAGTGACAGATTCCTTAGGTCATACTTCAAATTCAACTGTGACTGTAACATCTGCTTTAAGCTTGAATCCAACATCGTCGACAATAGTCGTGAATGGAAATCAAACCTTCACTGGGGTTGGTGGTACACCACCGTACGTTTACTCAATCTTGAGTGGTGGTGGCAGTATCAATGCCGTCACTGGAGTATTCATAGCTCCTGCAGTTGCTGGGACTGTTTTCGTTCAAGTGACGGACTCACTGAGCGCAACGGCATCGTCCACAGTCACTGTAAATCCTGCTTTGGTGATTTCTCCAACCGCAATCACTTTATCAGTGAACGGCAGTCTCACTTTTTCTGCCAGCGGCGGAGTTCCACCTCGTGTTTTTTCAATTCTCAGTGGAGCAGGAACAATTAATTCGGGCAGTGGGCTTTACACGGCACCAGCAACCACGGGGACGGCAACAGTTCGCGTGAGTGATAGTTTAGGTAATACGGCGGACTCTGTGATTACCCTTTCGCAAACACTAGGAATTGCTCCAGCGGCAGTGACATTGGCCGTAAATAATTCAACAACATTTTCCGCCGTGGGTGGTGTTGCTCCATTTACCTATTCAATACTGAGTGGTGGTGGAAGTATGAATTCATCGACGGGAGCCTTTACGGCTCCTGCGACAGCAGGGACAGTTGTTGTTCAAGTCACAGACTCGCTCAGTGCAACAGCGACAGCAAACGTGACTGTGAATTCCGCTCTTACAATTTCTCCAGCGACCATCACAAAAGCAGTCAGTACATCACAATTGTTTACTGCGACCGGTGGTGTGACTCCGTATTCATTTTCAATTCTCAGCGGCGGTGGCAGTATAAATTCATCAACAGGTGCATTCACGGCTCCGGCCTCTGCAGGCTCCGTCGTCGTGCGTGTAACAGATGCTTTATCAAATGTTTCAAATTCGACGGTAACTATCGTTTCAACTTTAACAATGACTCCAGTTTCTAAAACATTGTCTGTGAATAATGTGTTTTCATTTTTAGGTGTTGGTGGACAAACTCCATATACTTATTCAGTCGTCAGTGGTGGTGGCAGTATTCATTCTTCGACGGGATCATACACCGCACCAGCGACGGCAGGAATCGCAGTTGTTCGTGTGACAGACGCGATTGGGCAAACGGCAGACTCTTCAGTCACTATAAATTCAGCTCTTGCGATTTCGCCATCTTCAGTGATCAAAGCGGTCGGAGCAACGCATACTTTTTCTGCGACGGGTGGAGTGAGTCCATACACTTATTCCATTGTCACCGGTGGTGGTAGTATCAATTCTGCAACGGGATCTTTCACTGCGCCAGTGACGGCAGGTTCGGTCGTTATTCGAGTCACAGATTCATTATCAAATACTTCAGATGCAAATGTGACGGTGATGAGTTCAGTTGTGATTTCGCCGATCACTTTAACTTTGGCTGTGAATAACAGTACTTTATTTTCTGCGAGTGGTGGACTAACACCTTATGCCTTCTCGATTGTGAGTGGTGGTGGTTCTGTGAATTCTGGAACGGGAGCTTTTACAGCGCCAGGATCTGCATCAACGACAGTCCTTAGAGTCACTGATGCTTTAGGGCAAACTTCTGATGCGACAATTACAGTGAATGCCGCTGTCAGTATTTCGCCGGCAACAGTTTCTTTGGCCGTCAATAATACTCAAGTATTTTCTGCTGTTGGCGGAGTCAGTCCTTATACTTATTCCCTCGTCAGTGGTGGTGGCAGTATCAATTCGTCTTCGGGATTGTTGACCGCACCCGCCGTTTCTGGAAGTGTGACGGTTCGTGTGACGGATGCCCTCAGTAACACAGCTGATGCTGTGGTGACTGTGAATCCAGCTTTAGCTATTTCTCCAAACACCTTAAATTTAGCAACGAATGGAACATCAACTTTTTCTGCGACGGGTGGGGTGAGTCCATTCATTTATTCGATCGTGAGTGGCGGCGGTAGTATAAATTCTGGAACAGGAGCATTTACTGCGCCTGGCGCTTCAGGGTCAGTGGTTGTGCGAGTGACGGATTCATTATTAAATACATCGAATGCGACGGTGACAGTGGTGACGCCTGTTGCGATCAATCCTTTAACAAAAACATTAGCTGTAAATAATAGTTTTACTTTTTCTGCAAGCGGCGGTTTAGCACCGTATGTTTTCTCGGTTGTGAGTGGTGGCGGAAGTATTAATTCATCCACGGGTGCGTTCACAGCTTCAGCAACAGCTGGATCAACTGTCGTTCGTGTCACAGATTCTTTGGCACAAATTTCGAATGCGACGATCACTGTGAATGCAGCGATTGCGATATCACCAGCAACAATCACTTTAGCAATAAATAATACGACAACATTTTCGGCCAGCGGTGGTGTGAGTCCATATACTTATTCGATCGTCAGCGGTGGTGGCAGTATCAATTCTTCAACAGGAGCTTTCACAGCACCTGCAACAGCTGGAACCGTCGTCGTACGTGTCACAGATTCACTTTTGAACTCTACGAATTCGACAGTAACAATTAATCCAGCTGTTCAAATTTCTCCGACAACATTGACTCTGGCAGTGAATAATACAACAACATTTTCGGCCAGTGGGGGTGTCAGTCCTTATACATATTCAATTGTCAGTGGTGGTGGTAGTCTGAATTCCTCAACGGGGATTTTCACTGCACCAGCATCTTCTGGAACAGTTGTCGTGCGCGTGACTGATTCACTTTCAAACTCTTCAAATTCGACAGTGACGGTGAATTCGGCTTTAGTCATCAGTCCTGCAACTTTCATCACATCTGTGAATAATTCTTCGACGTTTACATCAACGGGTGGTGTGCCTCCGGTGACTTATTCTATTGCAACGGGTGGTGGAAGTATTGATCCATCAACGGGTGCTTTTACGGCACCGGCAACATCGCAAATTGTCACGGTCCGCGTGACTGATAGTTTTTCAAATATTTCTGAATCGGCAGTGACTGTGAATGGTCCACTTTCCATCAGTCCAACAACATTAAATTTAGTGGCGAATGGATCGCAAACTTTTGTGGGTGCTGGCGGAGTAGCTCCGTACACATTTTCAATTGTGAGTGGTGGTGGAAGTATTGATTCAGTGACAGGTGATTATACAGCGGCGGCAACAGCCGGAAGTGTTACCGTGCGAGTCACAGACTCGGCGGCGACTTCAGTGAATGCCTCAATTACAGTTTATGATGTGTTAGCGTTGTCGCCATCTACGATCACTTTGCCGATTAATGCTGTTCAGAATTTTACGGCGAGCGGCGGACTAGGCGCTTTGACTTTTTCAATTTTAAGTGGCGGCGGAAGTATGAATTCAACAACGGGACAATTTACAGCAGGAATTTCAGCCGAGACAGTGCAAATTCAAGTACAAGATACAATCGGAAATTCACTTGTTGCGACGGCGACTATTGTCAGTTCATTAACGATTTCTCCACAAACATTAAAATTACCTGTTTTTTCAACGGCGACATTTTCATCGACGTTAGGAACGGCACCTTATAGTTATTCCCTGTTCTCAGGAACAGGTGCTGTTGTTGCAGGGACTGGAGTTTATACAGGTGGTACGACCGCAGGAACTGATGTTGTTCGTTCGACAGATGCGGGGATGAACACATCAGATGCCACCGTCACTTTGATTGAGCCTGTGCAAATCGTCGCAGGGTCTACGCACTATTGTGTTCGTTACAATGAAGGTTCTGTAAAATGTTGGGGACTCAACTCTTCAGGACAACTCGGTTATGGAGATACTGTGGCTCGCGGAGATTCCGTCAATGAAAGTGGATCGAATTTACCATTTGTGAATTTAGGTACAGGAAGAACCGCAAAATATTTAGCCGCTGGATTTACACATACCTGTGCAATCCTTGATAATGATACTTTAAAGTGTTGGGGTTCAAACTCCACAGGTCAGTTGGGCTATGGTGATACTTTAGTTCGTGGTAATGCGGCCAATCAAATGGGTGATAGCTTGCCGATTGTAAATGTGGGAACTGGTCGTACTGTGAAAAAGATTTCTGCAGGAAGCAATTCGACGTGCGCTATCTTAGATAATAATACTTTAAAATGTTGGGGCTACAATCTGTACGGTCAAATTGGACGTGACAACACAACAAATGCGGGAAACACCGCAGGTAGTATGGGCGACACCTTAGCGGTTGTGAATTTAGGGGTGGGTCGTACAGCGAAAGATGTTTCGCAAGGCTTGGATCATACCTGTGTGGTTTTAGATGATAATACTTTAAAATGCTTTGGTCGAAACAACCGTGGTCAGTTAGGAAAAGATTCAACAACTGCACTCGGCGATACGGCTGGTGAAATGGCTGCGCTGACAGCAATTAATTTAGGTGCGGGTCGCACAGCAGTTTCCGTTTCTGCAGGATACTCACATACCTGCGCTATTTTAGATAATGCAACTGCGAAGTGTTGGGGCTTGGGTACAACAGGACAACTGGGTAAAGATAATACGTCGACATTAGGTGATGCTGCAGGTGAAATGGCCGCGTTGACAGCGATCAACCTAGGTTTTAATCCAACCATCATCAATGCTTCTCGAACACGATCATGTGCAATGTCTGCGGCGGGAGTAACAAAGTGTTGGGGATTAAATACGTCAGGGCAATTAGCTAAAGGAAGCACGGCAACTCTTGGTGATGGCGCAGGTGAAATGGCAGCACTCGCTGCAATTAATTTTGGAACATCTGTGACGGCATCGACGATGGCGTCGGCATGGTATAGTTCATGCGTGATCACAACAAATAAACGAATTAAGTGTTTTGGGAGTGCTGCAAATGGAGCATTACTCAATACATCCACAACGGCACATATTGGTGATGCTGTTGGTGAGCTGGGTGACGGCATGCCATGGGTGAATCACTAGGCTTTGATCTCTTTATGTGTTTTAATTGTTTCAAAATAAGATTTTAAATCCTAGACGATTGTCATATTCTGATTTTCTTAAGAAATTCAGATATTTCTCCGATAAAGCACTTGGTGTTTAAAATTAACAAAAGTTTCAAATATTGTCGTTGTGCAATTAAAAATCATTTTTTGATTTTGTTCACACTTTTTTTTGCAACAAATGTTTTTTCCGCTCCAGCCACTGTGACATTTCAAGCGCGTATTGTAAAACCGGATTCGACGAATTTAGAATCCAGCAATGTCTCATTTAAATTTTATTATGTTTATCCAAAACCAGTGGGCACAGATTTGCAATGTGTGATTTACGCCGAGGAAATCACAGGTGTTAACATGACGGGATCGAAAG
>JBPOIE010000126.1:0-7270 GCA_052034855.1 Bdellovibrionota bacterium
CGCGCATCGCCCGGGCGGTGAGGCCTGATAGTCGATGTCGATCAGCGGCCGAAGCGGTCTCGATCTGCTTGGCGGCGTAGGGCGCGGGATCACCGCCCCAACTGCGCGCGACCTCGTCGCGCAGACCTTCTAACCCCCTATATATTGCGGACACCAATTTCTCAGAAAGTATGGTATAACAGTTTAAGTTAGGGGTATTTATGGGTAGTAAGTTTTCAACTGAATTAAAAGAACAAGTCGTTCAAGAAATTAAAGAAGTGGGCTCAATTAAAATTGTTGCTGACAAGCATGGGCTAAGTCCGAAGACAGTTCATAATTGGGTTAAAGCATCAAAATCAGGTGATGGCATGAAAGAATACAAACAGATTAAATCACTCCATCAGCAGTTGAAAGATAAGGATTTAGAAATCCGTGTTTTAAAAGAGCTTCTAAAAAAAACAGTCCAAGTTTGGAGCAACGAAGATCAACAACCGAACTGATTATTTCTGAATCACAATCAGTTTCTATTCGTAAAATTTGTAAATTTTCTGGATTAAGTAAAAGTTGTTTTTATTATTCAAAATCAGTTGAAGTGATTAAATCAAAAGGTCGCCCGAAACCAGGTTACACAGTTAATCGTGACGGTTTGATTGTTTTAGATCAAAAAATTACAGAAGTTTTAAAAACTTATAGATCGCAACCTGAATTTATATCTGGCGGGGGATATCAGAAGTTAACTCAATATTTACGAATAGAACAAAATTTATATATAAATCACAAAAAAATATACAGATTGTGTGATGAAAACAATTTGCTTTTGTTTCGACAAAATCAAGTTGGAAAGAAAAAAGTTAAAAAGAAACGGTGTGATTATGTTGATGTGACAGGTCCAAATCAGCTTTGGCAATTTGATTTAAAGTACGGATATATCCATGGCGAAAACAGATGGTTTTTTGTATTAGCCTTTATCGACGTATTTAGTAAGAGAGTACCTAACTATTACATCGGCACAAGTTGTAAAGCTGGCGACCTGATTACAACATTAAATCAAGCTTTAATAAAAGAAAATATCACTGCAGATCACAAGTTAGTAATACGTTCTGACAATGGCCCGCAGATGAGTAGTAATAAATTTTATTTTTATTTAAAAAGACTTGAACAAAAATTAGCACATGAGTTTATTCCAGTTCAGACGCCCAATCGTAATGCCTACATTGAATCATTTTTTTCAATTTTAGAAAATGAACTATTAAAAGACAGATATTTTAAAACATATGGTGAAGCCTACTCTAGTGTTGTTTGGTTTATTAGGTTTTACAACGAAAGAAGAATCCATGGTTCAATCGGTAATATCAGTCCAAAAATGTTCATCGAAAAGTTTAACTCTGGTGAAATTATGACACAGAAAATCTCAGTCTAAAGTGTCCGTATTAAAGGGCTTGACGGGGTCAAAAAAGTTTTGTAAAATTCAAATTCAAGCTGTGCAAGGGGTTGATATAGCCACTTTAAAATGGCAACCGCTCGCTGTTGGTTTGGATTCTGAGGGGCAGCAAGTTGTTTTAGAATGGAATTCTGTGCAAAAAATTTTTCGGGCTGAAGGCTTGCCGTTTCGATCTGCTCAGTTCGTAAAACAACTGGCTTTGAATTAAAGGAATTATATTTTTGAAAAATAAAGTGAGTCTATTAGCTTGGATTATCGCAATTACTGCAGCTATAGGAATATCATATCTAATTTTTAGGCCTGTATCGCTTGTGGGAACTACTTTAATTACTCAGAAAAACATAGATTTAAAAAATGAAATAACTAAAAAGTATTTTCCAAACGAAAAACGTGATTTAGGTCAAATGCTGCTTGAAAAATCTTTTTTGAAGTTCGAAATTCTTAAAAGAAATGGCATTATCATTGGAAAAAAAGAGATTTTAGATGAAGAAGCGCGCATAGAAAAACAAACTCAACGTCCGGAATTTTTACTTGAAATTAAGCTGCTGTTTAAGGGGAATATAGATGAATATCGTAAAGTGTTTGTATTGCCTAATTTAGTTGATCGTCAGATTTATGATTTTTTTTCTAATAGTGAAATCATTCATCAAAAGCCATTGCATCAGGCTTTGCAGATTATTAAATCTATAAATGAAAATCCTAAAACTGACCTTAAACAACTGCCTGAAGTCAAAAATCTAGAATATAAATTCCGAAACATTATGCCATTTATAAATGAAGCAGAATTGTTAGGAATTCCCGAAGACAACAGAAAATTTACAAAAATTCCAGAAGTTTTTAAACCAAATCCCGAGTATGAAATGTGGCGAGAAATTTTGTTGAATCTGTCCGAAGGGCAAATTTATGCGAAACCAGTGAATGTTGAAGACCGTTTATTTATTGTTAGGCTTATTAAAAAAAAATTACTCAGTCCAAAGCAACTACCTCAGTTTGCTGATAGGAATAATAAATTTTATCAATTTGATGCAGAATTTGTTATTTTGCAAAAGGCTTCTTTTGAAGGCTGGCTTAGTGAAGAGGCGAAATTAGTACCTAAGTACAGTTCAAAAAACCAAACTATAGTACAGATGAATTAGCTGTATCATTTCAGTAAGAACTTATGTCTCGGAATGATCTAGATATTTACTTTAGTCTCAATTTAGTTTATAATTTAGCTTACAATTAAGCTTATAGTTTACGATTCGTTTATTATTGAATGCAAAAAAATTAAGGATCTAGTGACGGATTAATGAATTTTTTTAAAACCAGTTTTTTTAAAAAAATAAAAGTATTTCAGCGGCAAATAATTGCCTTTGTTGTGCTATTTTCTATTTTAATTATAACTCAAACAGTTTTGTCTCAAGTATTTATTCCATTTGGATTTTGGAAGCCTAAATTCACATTAGTTGCTGGTCAGTGGTACACTATGTCGTGGTCACTTCTGAATGGCCGCTGGCAACCAGGTTCGGTTTGGTCAACGGCGAACAGCAAAATGCTTGTTTGGGGTGGCAGTACAACGACCTATTACAATTCGGGTGGGCAATTTGATCCGGCAACAAATACGTGGACACGGATGAGTCAGTACAGAGCGCCTGCTGAACGACAAGCGAATAGACTACTGATTTGGTCAACAGCGAATAATCGAATGTTAGTATGGGGTGGTTATAACGGAACAGTAACTCCTGCTGCAGGAGGAGGCCAATACGATCCTGCAACAGACACATGGACTACAATTACTACGACGGGTGCGCCGGCAGCCCGTTTTGATCACACAGTGGTGTGGTCTACAGTAAATAGTAAGATGATTGTTTGGGGTGGATATTCTGGTGCAGCTAACTTAAATACTGGAAGCCAGTATGATCCCTCTGCAGATTCGTGGTCAGCAACAACAACGACGGGTGCCCCAGCCGCTCGAAGTATTCATGCAGCAGTATGGTCACCTTCAGCAAATAGAATGATTATTTGGGGCGGAAATGCTGGCGGAGCGATAAATACTGGTGGTCGTTATGATCCCTCTGGAAATTCTTGGGCGGCAACAACCACAACAGGTGCGCCAACTGCAAGATATTATCATACTGCGGTTTGGTCGACTGTAAATAGTCGTATGGTTGTTTGGGGTGGGACGAATAATGGAACTACGCCTTTAAATACGGGTGGGCAATACAATCCTTCAGCAAATACATGGACTGCAATTACAACAACGGGTGCACCTACTGCGCGTGTTGGGCATGTTATGGTTTATTCAACTTCAAATGATAGAGTGGTTGTTTGGGGTGGAAGTGATTTAGGTGCTACGTATTACAACACCGGCGGGCAATACAATCCTTCAGCAAATACATGGACAACGATGAGTACAACCAGTGCGCCAGGAGCCCGACAAAATGCAACAGGCAGTTGGTGCCCGTACAATGATAAAATGTTTGTATGGGGTGGGTATGGCAGTGGTGTTGGTTATGCATTAGATGTCGGAATGTACAGCCCCGCTGGCGATAGCTGGTCAAATTATACATTTTCAAGTGTACCTGCAGGAAAGTATAATCATTCAGTGGTTTGGACGGGCACTTATATGATTCAATGGGGCGGAAGCTTCGGGCCGACATTGTCTGTTGGTGGTTCTAGATATGATCCAACAACAGATACTTGGGCGACATTACCTGCAACTGGTCTTGGTGCCGTTCCGCGCAGATATCACACTGCTGTTTGGGCCGAGTCATTAGGTCTTATGATTGTTTGGGGTGGTTATGACGGTACAACATATTATAATACCGGAGCCAAATATGATCCCGTATTGAATTCATGGTCACTTACAACAACAACGGGGGCACCGACAGCAAGATATAATCATGTGGCCGTGTGGTCCGCAGTTAATAGCAGAATGATTATTTGGGGTGGTACAACAGGAGCCGCTACGAATACGGGTGGTCAATATAATCCTGTCGGTGATTCGTGGTCAGCAACAACAACGACCGGAGCGCCAGCTGCAAGATATTTTCATACAGGTGTTTGGTCGCCGATAAATTCTAAAATGGTCGTTTGGGGTGGTTACAGTGGCGCCGCATATTTAAATACGGGCGGTCAGTATGACCCAGCACTTGATTCATGGACAGCGACCACAACGACCAGTGCTCCAGCGATACGGCAAGAGCACACGGCAGTAACTTCGGGAAATAAAATGTATATTTGGGGCGGTTTTAGTGGAAGTTATTTAAATACGGGCGGAGTTTATGATCCGTCCGGAGATAGTTGGACTGCAATCACCACAACGAATGCCCCGACGGGAAGAACGCGTCACACAGCCACGTATATAAGTAATAATTCATCCATGGCTGTCTGGGGTGGTTATGATGGCACAAATTATTTTAATTCAGGCGCTCAATATGATTTAGCATTAAATGAGTGGGTGACGATGACAACGACAAGTCCGCCAGAACATCGGGGTTATCATTCAGCAGTTTGGACAGGCTCGAAGTTAATAATTTGGGGTGGCTATAACGGAAATAATAATACAGTGGTAGATAATGGTGCGTTGTTTAACCCATAGTTCTTCTAGGTAATCTAAATTAACAGTCATTATTTTATGCAAAACTAGGTCTTCCGGCCAAAAATTTTTCAGTTAACTTGACGAAGTTGGCTGTTTTCGCTAACTTGTCCCCTATGTTCAGATGTAGCTCAGTTGGTAGAGCAAGCGACTGTTAATCGCTTGTGGGTCTATTGTAGTGAATGACTTCCGTCAGAGAACATTTTGGAACAGCTCTAAGTTCACCATTCAAGAATCGTTCAGACTCAGCTGTTGCTTGAGGGACTATCGTACCGTCCTTATTTATCTTTACTTTGTAAAGCATTGGGGCCAAACGCGAGCCGAGCTCATTCTTGGGATTTCTAATCGGGTGAAGTAATGAGGTCATAAAAGTATGATTCTCAAGGTATCGGTTGTTAAATTTAGGGTAAATCTGCTGGCAGATTCTCCCACTCGACCATACTTCTCTCTCGGCTTGCGGATAGGCACTGCCCAAAAAGTGTTTAAATCGATCTGCCCACTCAGGATCATGCGTTGAAAGGTGGGTCATCACTTCGCGCAGCCATCCATCATAATGGATCTCCTCACGATAGTCGTACTTATCAGCTATTAGCGAGCATACTTCTATCAGCGACTTCAATGGATAAAACTGCCGAACCAGTTTATAAAAGTTTTGATACAATTGCTCTGGAACACCCTCTGGCTTCCAGAGAGAAGAACCCTCCTTGGCCGAGGAAAGTGGGGAAACTGCGGAAAAAGGCTTGTTTGCCTCACTTTCCCCAGTTTCCACGGTTTTGGTAGTTTCGTTTTGTTTCATGGGACCTCCTGTTTTTGAGGACTATGAACTAAAAGTGATTTTTGATCTTCCTGCGGAAAAGAGATTTTTAGGCTGGAGGAACAAATCTTCAATAAAGTTTAAACTGGGTAGTAAATGGAGATGCAGAATGGCAAATAGCGAAATTAAAAGTCTGATCAGAAGAATTCAACTATGCAGAAATTCAAAACAACAATTCAATACTTATACAAAATCAATTTTTGCAATAACTGAAAGAGAATATTTCCTGTTGGATGCGACAAGTAAATTCCAAAATCCGCAAACCCTCAGGAACGAAGTTCAGAAATTGATTCGACCTAACTTTTTGAAAGAGAATTTAGTAATGCGTGCGAACATTATTGAATCTGTTCAAAGAAAAATAGACACATTCAATTTTTTACGCAAAAAATTTCCTGGATTGAATTTGCATGCAGTCAAAGTTTCTGCGCTCTATTTAAAAGACGATGATGTTATCGATAGGATTCAACTGGAAGGTGTTTCTTCTACAGCCAAAGATCTAAACTCATTAATCTGGCCGCCTAAAATTCGAAAAGAAAAATTTCTCAACGCAGAGGATTTTGCAAAAATAATAGAATTGCAAAATGAACTGTCCAAGATTAGTCAGCTTGATCAAAGTTCCGCAAACGAAATTATTAAAAAATTCTTCTCTGTTAATCCTGATAAACTTAATGAAGCCAGTGCCAATTATATTAAAAGTCGAAAAAAGAATTTAATAGAAAGGTATTCCAACTCTTCAGTAACAATTGAAGAGATTTTTTCGAGAGCAAAAAAATTTTCGAGAGCTGCATCTGCTCAAATTTACCTAGAGCGAAGTGAAACATTGAAAAATCTTTCGGTTAAGAATGTTGAGAATGCCATGTCTCAAATATCTATTACTAACCCTCTCGAACAATCTGAAAGAGCAAAGAAACTGCTCATTCTTTACTACAAATGCTACTGGACAGACTTTATAAGAAGCCGCTCCAGACCCTTAACAATCAAAAGTTGGAAAGGAATCTCCATTTAAACTTTCTGAATCAGGCTGGATTTCAATCAGACTTCATTTGATTATCTTTCGCTTGTCGCAATTAAGCGACGTTAACAGCAATCAAAGGAGCAGAAGATGAACAAGATGAAAGCAATGGGATTTACAGACACAGAACTAGAAACACTTTCTAATCAGGCAGATCAAGATATAATTGAAGGTCGGTTCACGCCTACAAGGCAAACCAACTTACCCTCGCTATGTAAAGCAGTTTTGCTAGTTATGGCTCAGCAAAGAAAAAAATGGGTTTGCGCTGCCGAACTAATGGAGCCCCTTAACGAAAAGGGTGCAGAACTCAAAACGAGGCTAAGACAAATAAAAGGCTTTTTCTATCTTTATTCGATTATCCCCCGGCCGGTCCTAGGGGCTTTTGGATGAGTTCCACACCTCAACCGTTATGTTACAAGACGATCGCGGCACCGCTGATTCTGTTTA
>JBPOIE010000039.1:0-23118 GCA_052034855.1 Bdellovibrionota bacterium
CCCCTCACATTCTATCCATGGTTACATCGACAATTTTTCTGAACGTCCTGATGGAGGATTTGATTTGCAAGGCTGGGCTTGCGCTCGTGGAATCGAAGAGTCAATTCCCCTACATGTCTATTTGAATGGTCCTGCTGGCAAAGGAAAATTCGTAAAAGCTGCAATGGCTCAAATCCAGAATGAACAAGCCGTTTCAAATGAATGCCAAACACAATCATCGGCGCATCGATTTAGTATTCCATTTTCGAGAGAAGAAGTTCTCATTTTTAATAACATGTCAGTTTACGTGCATGGAATTTCCCCAGTCGGATTAACAAATTCAACTCTTCAAAGATCCGGAACTGTTCGTTTTCCCAGATCTACGCCAACGATTTTTGGAAGTGCAAATTTCAATATGCAATCCGAAGGCGAGGGCCAGGTCTCGGGACTGATCAGTGGATTTGCTTGTAACTCTGCAAATCAAACTCCGTTAGATCTAGAGATTTTTGTCGGCGGCCCCATCGGCGAAGGAAAGTTTTTTATGTCGGCTAAAGCAACTAGTCCAATGGACGAAACTGGAATTTTCAGATGCACGCCTCAGTCTGGTAGCATTGGGTATTACCTCAACGTTCCCCGGGAATGGCAATATGAAGCGAGTATGGGCCTTTATGTCTATGCCGTTGATCCTGATACTGGAGCATTATTTTTACTCGATGGCGGTCACTAAACCGCCATTAAAAAATATTAATAACCTAAATTTTGTAAGATCGTAACCGCAAGCACAGCTAAACCGTATGCAACAAGATTACTTGAAATTAATTGCGCCATCGCCAAAGTCATTCCACTTTCTTTTTTCAAAATTGCAAATGTTGATAAACACTGAAGCGCAATCATGAAAAAGATCAATATACCCACGCAACTGGCGACAGTAAAAATAGGTTGTCCTAACTTAGAGCCTGACTCAAATTTTGCGCTTCTCATTTTCTCTAAGAGGCCTTCAGCTTGGGCGTCATCTTCACCTTCAACATGAAAAATAATAGCCATCGCAGACACAAACACTTCGCGCGCCGCAAAGGCAGATAAAATTCCAAATCCAACGCGCCAATCAACACCCATTGGTTCAAAGACGGGTTGAATCTTTTGACCTAATTGAGCCGCATAACTTTGCTCGGTGATCTCGCTCGCGGATCGAGTTTCATTTTCAAAGCTACGTGGGAACTGGCTGCCAAACCAAAGAACTAAGGCCAAGACAAAAATAATTGGACCCGCTCGAAATAAAAATGATCTTGATTTGTCTATCGCTTGCATGAGTAAAATTTTAAAGCGCGGAGTACGATACAGAGGTAAATCCAATGAAAGTTGCGGTTTTTCTTTCGAATCTACAAATTTCGAAATAACAGCACTGGCCATAGCACCGACGAGAATGGCTGAAAAATAAAGAATGGCCATTGAAAAACCCGCATAGATTGGATTTTTATCAGCAAATAAAAAACCTAAAATGAGAGCGTAGACCGGTAAACGCGCAGAGCACGTCATAAAGGGAATGACGAATTGGGCGATGAGTTTTTCTTTTTTAGATTTGATATTACGTGTGGCCATTACTGCAGGAACTGCGCAAGCAAATCCTGATAACATTGGTACGAACGATCTCCCACCAAGACCAATCAGTGATAATGGTTTATCCATCAGTGCCGCGATACGGGCTAAATACCCCGTGTTTTCTAAAAAACCAATGAACAAAAATAAAATAAAAATCTGCGGCACAAAAATCACCACACCGCCTATGGCTGCGATAATTCCATCGGCAATAAACTCTCCCCAGAGTCCTGCAATTTGAGTTTTGACTAAATCACCTAGAAATGAAAACCCAGTTTCAATTAAATTCATAAAAGGTTGAGAGACCCAATAAATCGACGCAAATAAGAGTGTCATCAAAGATAGGAAAATAATTGATCCATACACTGGATGCAGTAAATACTCATCGATCTTTAAAGTTTTTGCTAAAGGACTGTTTCGCTGAATTTCGGTTTTACGACTGACAGTGCTCTTGTATAGACTTTGCAGTTGAGTTGTAATTGCTTGAATCGACTTTAAATCCCAATTCGGTTTCTGCACACTGTAAGTTTGAGCTTTATGTTGATGGATCACTTCTACGACTTCCATCAAACCTTTTCCCAAAAGACCATCAAAGTGTAATATCCGATCTTGTTGGAAATATTTTTTTAAAGGCTCTTCCGCGATCAAAAGACCTTCTTTTTCAGAAATGTCATTCATTGTCAGCACGAGTCGAAATGGGATATTCATTTCTTTCAGCTGTTCACAAATCAAAAGCTGTCTGTTTAATTGTGTGGAGTCGACAACAACTAACGCGAGATCAATTTGAAAATATATTTGTTCAGTTAAAACTTTATACGTCACAACCTCGTCCGCAGATTTTGCTGACAGTGAATAGACTCCTGGGGTGTCGTAGACAGAGTAATGTTCATAACTCGTATCTTTTATATTCATTTTTTCGATGAACTCAGATCTGAGATCTCCTTTAGAAAACTCAATTGTGGCCCCCGGATAATTCACTGTTTTATGTTTTGAACCTGTCAGCCAATTATAAAGTGTCGTTTTCCCTGAATTCGGTGCGCCAACAAGGACTACGTTAAGTTCTTTTTTATTTTTTTTATCATTTAAAATTTCAGACATGACATCTCCGCTTGATTTAATGCTAAAATCGTTTGGTCAAATTGAATAATCGTAATCTGACCGAATGAGACTTTGCGTTTGATCTCGACTTCAACACCTTCATAAAGACCTAAATCATAGAGTCTTTCGATAATATCTTCGAAACCTTGTTCATGAGAGCTGATTTTTTTAAGAATGTGCTTTTGCGTATTAAATTCTTGTGACATAGAGATGGATTAGCATTCTGGCTCTTAGATCGCCAGTCGAAATGGCATTATTCAACTAAATGAAAACCAAGTGAGTGTTGTTTTTTCAAACCTAGCCCTACATTAGTCCAGATTCAGTCATAGATCTTCAGCAGATCTAAAGTCCAATAGCCCAAAGTCCGATCCAGAATGCATGAAAAACACCATCTTCGTTGTATTAGTCATGACGTTATCTTTGCCTGCTTTTTCGACAGTTCTGCATTGGCCAGAATGCTCGAGCGGAACTCTCAACATTCAGAATAAATCCACTTCTGACCAAAAAGTCTGGATTCAAAGCTTTAATCCGACCTTACTTTCAGAGCTGCCCGTGGACCTTGCAGCCAACCGATGGACACAAATTACAGTCTCTCATCAGTCAAAAACAGAACGAAATACATTGATTCATTTTTCAAATGCAAAAGATATCGATGTCACTTTTCAATGTGCTGGGAAAAATTATCCTGCAACATCATTAGAAGGTGGCATTCAGACATTTCGAAAATCAGATCTGAATCAACAGTCTTTATACTTAAAAAATTTATTTACTGGAAAAAATTCGTTTAAAATTGAAGTTCTCAACAGACTCAGACAACCCTTAAGATCTATCACTCACGTGTTAAATTCCAATGAACAACGTAAGGTTCTTTTACTGCCAACACCAGATTTAGCTTTCGTTAGAATCAGTGCTGAAAATAAATTTGTGGCTTTTAATGTAAATTCCTTAGGCTCACAAAATGCGATGATCGCTGACACCCAACAAGTCCCCGAAGACACAACAAATGGCGTCTACTTTGAAGTGGGACCTCGTGCAGGTTCTGGCGATAGCTTCACAGTAAAGATCACTAACCCTGCTTTGATTGAAAAAGCTCGTTTACAAATTTCAAATCCGACTCTAGAAAAAATGCTCTTTGCCAAAATTCAAAAAGGCCATCAAAAACAAAACAGAAATTTAGCTTCGACGACAAAATCATTTTGGAATTGGTCTGTGACAGAAGTCACAAACATCGCTGATATCGGAAGTACGGCGTGTAATGGTTTGCCACAGATCGTGGACGATCGAATCGATTCTTGGTTGCAAGACCCAGGGCGTATTTGTTTTTGGACGTACAGAATTAAACGTGAAGTCCCAGCTCGGGAAATCGCCACGGGACAAAAGCTGTTTTAATCTTACTTTACGCCAACAAATGATCTTGCGCTTTGCCCTGAAGTTTCTTGTACTGAAACCTGTAAACCCGTCACACCTAATGATTTAAATTCGGCATATAAATTTTCAGCCATCAGCATCGACAATTGTTCGACGCTCGTATTGGTGATTGGGAGCCAAATCGTTTCCTTCACCGGTAAAGAATAAAAACGGTCTCTGAAGTGAATTTCAAAGTTTTTTTGATCCGCTGATTTTTGATATTTCATATCCGGGTGTTTGCTTGGTAATAAAACGTGTTCATCCCACAAATCGCAATGAGCTTTGACAATTTTTTTAATCACCGAGAAATCCACAAAATACCCCTGAGCTTCGTAGTCTTCGGGTTTTGGGCCGTACAATTTAATTTCGACTTGGTAATTATGGCCGTGCAACATTTCGGCTTCTGTGGCATTAAAAATCAAAAAATGTGCTGACGAAAATTTAAAATTTTGTTTAGCTAAATAAAGCTTCGTACTTTTAATCATAAAGGACACTCTACCAATGAATTTTGAATTAAAACAGCACTTTCAAATTGAATCAGCCCGTTTTTTACCAAACCTTGCTAAAAGTCATCCTTGTGCCCACATGCATGGGCACAGTTTTAAAATTATTTTATCCCTTGTCGGCCCCTTAGACCCGAAAATCGGCTGGGTGATGGACTACCATGAAATTTCTAAAGTCATGGCGCCGTTATTAGCATTATTAGACCACAAAGTCCTCAATGATGTCCCTGGGCTTGAAAACCCTACTTCAGAACATTTGGCAAAATGGCTTTATGAAAAAGTAAAAGATAAAATACCACATTTAAAGTCTGTGAATATTTCCGAGACGCCAGCGACGGAGTGCGTTTATCCCGTTTAGTTTGTACATTTACCAAAATTCTTCTCTGAAAAAAATTATTGGGGTATTTTGATGGCCTTACTATTTTATTCTCTTTCGTTTTGGATTTTAGGAGCAGCCACAGTCGGAGTTTTGTTGGGCGGTCAGTGGACTTGGCTCGGCGTCTTCACCGTATTTGTGGTTCACCCTTTGTTTGATCATCTTGTTTTTGGAAAAGCTGAGGCGAGGCTTCGCCCGTCTCCGATGAGTGGAACTTTGTTTTTGGTGGCCACCGTTCCTGCTGTTTCGATATTTCTTTATCTATCTTTGCAACGGGCCGCTCAGACAGAAATTTCTGTCGAATTTTTAGGACTGGTTTTATCTGCAGGAACTCTTATGGGAATACTTGGCATCAACGTGGCTCATGAGCTTATTCACCGAAAAGAAAAATGGCTCAGGGCTTGTGGCGTGTACCTTTTGATGCTTGTGAATTTTGCGCATTGGGGTATCGAGCACGTGCACGGTCATCACAAAAATGTGGCGACACCCTTGGATTCAGCAAGTTCACGTGAAGGTGAATGGCTCTATTCATTTTGGATCCGAAATTATTTTGGTGGACTCCTTTCAGCACTCCATATTGAAAGTCAAAAGAGACCTTGGTTTTTAAATAAAATTCTTGGATATTTTTTGGGGCATCTTCTGACCGCAGGAATCGTCTTTGAAGTCTGGGGAATTCGAGGTCTCCTCTTTGGGCTGGGTCAATCGATCGTGGCCATTTTACTCTTGCTTTCGGTGGATTATATCGAACACTACGGATTACAAAGAAACCTTAAAGAGAATGGAACTTACGCGCCGGTCAGCCCTGAACATAGCTGGGATTCTTACAGGGCCTTTACAAATTATGCGTTGGTCAATCTAGGGTACCACAGTCATCACCACTTTAAAGCCGTCGTCCCCTTCTATGAACTACAGAAACAAGAGTCTTCGTCAAAGCTGCCGTTAGGTTATTCGGGAATGATACTGCTAGCACTGATTCCACCAGCTTTTTTCAGAGTGATGAAAAAACACGTGGATCAGACTCGGAATGTACCAAATTGATATTTTTTAAATTTAAGTGTCAAATTTGAGGAAACTCTTAGATACTAAACTCTGTGGGGAAGGCTTATGAATGAATAAAAAACTATTCGCAAGACTAGCTTTGGCTCTATTCTCATTATCCTTTTTACTCACTTCATTTCAAAATTGTTCTAAAATGCAATTCGTCGCATCCAATGACGAAGAATTAAGTTCTCAGTTATCTTCTCAATGCGAACCACCAAAAATTGAAATGAGTGGAACATGTCAAACACCCGCTGTTTGCAGATTTCCGTTAGCACTCAACAGACGGACAAACACTTGCGTCTGCAATGCTCCCAATTTACAAATTAACGGTGTTTGCCAAACACCAAAATCATGTACAGCACCTGCGGTTCTGAATTTTATGACAAACACTTGTGTGTGTAACGCTCCAAATACGTTCGTCAATAACATCTGTAAAGCTCCGACAGAAAGTTGCCCTGCACCTTCAGTCAAAAATCCAATAACTGGCGCCTGTTCGTGCAATTCACCGAATTTATTAATTTATGGAGTTTGCCAACCGCCAACGAATTGCACGGCTCCTGCTGTTTTAAATACATCAACAAATACGTGTGCCTGTAACGCTCCTAATTTATTAATTAATGGAGTTTGTAAAACACCTGTGATCTGCCAACCTCCATCCGTACTGAACTCTATAAGTAATACGTGTCTATGTAATGCACCAAACATTACTATCGACGGTATATGCAAAGCTCCACCTCAATGTACACAAGAAGAAGTCTTAAAAGCGACTCGCTCCTATTTTAAATCTTTCACAGTCGCAGCGACGGACATCGCTAATAATTGCGTCGATGCCGCCGTGCCAAATCCAAATGACAATATGATTTCAGTAGCCTCACCTTCGAGTATCCCAAGATTTTTTAATACGTGTGGAAACAGGTATTGCAATACAAAAATTGGTGATGGTTACATTGAAGGTCGAGTTGTCGAATACCACGACACAGGTGCAGAACTTGAATGTCGAAAAAAAGATCCCCCGCCAGAAATTTCAGACTCTTGTAAACAAAAACTGTTAACCTTACCCTCTCCGATTGAATTAAAATCTGCATCAGACACAGAAATAGCGACGTCATGTATTGATTCTAACTTCCCAACATTGGCACAAAATATTCCCTTGTCAGAAGCTGATCCCGATCTGAGGGGAAAAAAGACAAACCGTTGGAATTTTATATGCGCAACCAGATGGTGTAAAACACAGAGCAATCAGTTTACTTCGGGGCGTGTGACTGAATCCATTGGTGGCTCTAATTCCGTGAATTGCTATCGTGAGGAGATTTTTAACTCATTGGATGTAGGGACTATTTCAACGACAATCAAAACAACACTGGACAATGTCGCTTTGAATTGTATCGACAACTACAATCCGACTTTAGTTTCAAACTATCCTACGACAACATATCAACATTTACGTTTGATCAACACTTGTGGTCGACGCTATTGCATGAACAAAGCTGGGGCTAAAAGTGGCTATGTCATTAATATGAGCGGGACAACCGGATCCTCTGAGCTAACTTTAATTTGTGTAAAATAACCTTTAGATTATTTAAAATCCGCGTTCACGCGAACAGGTTTATCATGAAAAATGGATAAATCTTTTAAATCTAAAGTGTTCTGTTGGTAAAGCATCACGATGGTTGAACCCATACGGAACATGCCCAGTTCATCCCCTTTTGAAATTGCAATATTGAGATTCTCTTTCGTCAGCGTTTTTGACAAAACCAATTGATTCCCATGAATTTCAGAATCCACCGTCAGAATAATTTGCCCGACATTCGTGGCTCCGACAAAAATCACATTCACTAAACCACGATCGGTTTTAACTTCAACACAGACGCGCTCATTCACGGAAAATAATTCAGGAACATTTGCTGTCGACCATGCATTCACAGGCCACAGCTGCCCAGGGATATGTGTGATTTTTTGAATGATTCCTGTCACCGGAGAATGCACCCGGTGATAATCCGTCGGACACAAATAATAGGTCAAAAACGAGCCATTATTATATTTATCCATCGCTTTCAGATCTTGGGTTAAGTCTTTGACATCATAGAATTTATTTTTGGCCTGGATCAGTTTTCCGTCCGAAATTTTCGCTGCTTGCGTGATCACAGAATCTGCGGGATGAACATTCCACGTTTGACCTATCGGACGAAGTCCTGGCTTTAATCGACGAACGAAAAATTCACCAAGACTTGGGTATTCTGAGATTGGAAATTCAGCCTCATTCAAATTAATTTTATAGGCTTCTGCGAACCATGTAATAATTGGAGTCCAAATAAATTTCGGCAAAGGCAAATGCGTAAGAACGCCGACAAAGTAGCTGAGATGATTTTTAGGTAAAAAACGTGTGATTGCTGACATGCCGTGATTCTGCTATAGTCAAATTTAAATGTCTAAGATTATTAAAGACCTGAAACTCAAAATTGATGAAGATTTGGCTGAACATTTAGCATGGCTTGAGCCTTCTCATGGTCCTTACCGAATTTTAAGACAATCCGTCGATGCACGGCAAAAGCACTCCCCGCATTTCGTTTATACAGTCGAAGTCGCGGACAGCGGCGAAGAGCTGAAAACTGAAAAGTTTGAGCTTCCAAAAATTGAATTTAACTCTTCTAAAAACAAGAAACCCATTGTTGTCGGCTCTGGCCCCGCAGGACTTTTTGCAGCGTTACGTTTGGTTGAACAAGGGATTCCCTGTTTGTTGTTTGAACGAGGGTCACAGTCCGCAGAGCGTATCAAAGGCATCAATCGCTTTTGGCGCTACGGTGAATTGGATCCCAAAAATAACGTTTGTTACGGCGAAGGCGGAGCCGGTCTCTATTCCGACGGAAAACTGATCACACGAATTAAATCGGCGCATATTCCCTATGTTTTAAATCGATTGGTGCAATTCGGTGCCCCTGCGGAAATTCAATGGCTGTCAAATCCCCATGTGGGAAGCGATAAAATCCGTCGTGTCATTCCAAAAATGCGTGAATTTTTACAACAAAATGGCTGCGAAATTCATTACGATTCACAGATTACAAAATTAATTTACGGTGATAAGTGCATCAAAGGGGTTGAAACCATTCAAGGTCAAAAATTTTATTCAGACCATGTGATCTTGGCCACGGGTCATTCGGCCGAAGATATGCTGAACCACCTCATGGACAGCGAAGTCACTGTCGAGGGTAAATCATTTGCCATGGGTCTTCGAATTGAACACCCGCAAAAATTAATAAATCAAATTCAGTACCGTCAGTTTTCAGAGCATCCAAAACTGGGATCTGCGAATTATAAACTGGCCTATCATGACCATAACAGCGGCGTTGGCGTTTACAGTTTTTGTATGTGTCCTGGGGGTTATGTTCTCTCCAGTGGAACTGAAAAAGACGGTATCGTCTGTAATGGAATGAGTAATTTTAATCGAAATTCCCCAGGAGCTAATGCGGCTATCGTTGTCAGCATTCAACACGATCAATTGTTTGGCTCTGATAAATTGGGCGGCATGAAATTACGCCGTGAACTTGAAACCAAGGCCTTTCAAGCCGTGCAAAATGCGGGAGGAACGAAAGAGCTTCCCGTACAGAATGTGATTTCTTTTTTACAAAAATCGACCAAGAAAAATATTGTGAAAACCACATCCTCTCCGTCGGGAATTAAAGCGATTCGTTTGGATGAAATCATTCCTGAATTTATGACCAAAAAAATTGGCGAAGGCCTCGAGAAATTCAACCAAAACATGAAGGGCTTTATTTCTGAAGAGGCTCAGTTGTATGGGGTCGAATCCCGAACGTCGTGCCCACTCCGCGTGACCCGCGATGAAGTCACACTCGAGAGCGTTTCGCACGCGGGCCTTTATCCGTGCGGTGAAGGCGCTGGTTATGCTGGCGGAATTACATCAGCGGCCTGTGACGGGATTGATTGCGCCGATCAGATTTTTAAAAGACTGACGCTGACCTAAAATCTGTGTAAATCAACAAATTTAACACTGTCAAAATATTTGACAGATCATTTTTACTTATCAAAATCATAACAGGCGAAATTAAAATTCAATTCGTATACATTCCTTAAAAACCACAAGGAAGACTTATGAAAACTGTATTTTCTATTGCACTTTTATTTGCATCATTAAACTCGTATGCAAATTATTGCACAGATTTAAAAAACGAGACCACATGCCTGACCGCTCAACGAATCGCAGGACACTTATCAATTGATCCTGTTTACTTCACCGAAGGCAGTTTTAAAGATCAAATGGTGGACCAGTCGATCAAGCGTCCTGTTCAATTGATTCATGAACTTGAAACTGAAAAATCATATTTTGTGAGTCAATTTTATAACCAGGGACAATTTTGGATTGCCGAGATTCCTAAAGTTAATGTCAACGACGTCATTTTCCAATTAGCTCTATTTAAAGGTCCGATGGGACTTACTTTAGCACACGGTCAATACCGCTTTGTGGTCAATAATCCTGTTAAACTCTTCAGAATCAAACAAGGTCACATTAGAACTACAGAAACGAAAGACTTTATCTTCACAATTCAAGCAGCTCTACCAAAAGGTGAAAGCTATAACGCCAAAGATGCGATTATGGGAAATTACAAAATCGTCTCTCGACTAGCGAACACCTACGACCGTGCTCAACTTGAAGAAGTCAAAGATGGTGATATCGTAACTCAACATAAAATGGTTGGTCTTTCTCAAGCTGAAAAAGATCTTCTTTTAAAAAATGCAGTTCAGTTTTCAGATGATAATTTATTACGTAAAAATTATGTTGCAACAACAGAAAATTGCATCAGTATCGCTTTTGATATTTTAGATACGACTTTAAAATCGAGCAAAAATAGAGTGACTTTAACAATCGAAAACTTTTTCATGAATGGCGATAGTCCAAATGAAAAAATGGCACTCGATGCACTTCGTGAACGCGGCCTCATTAACGAAAAAAGTCGCATGGAAGACTATAAGCGATAAAATATGCAGCGTTTCTTATTGATTTCCACCCTCTTATTCTCATCTCAAATATGGGCAAACACCTATTTGCAAGATTTAAATACTTTGATATTTGAAAATGAAACCGCTGCGGCTCAAAAAATAAAAGTCGCAGCTTCTGCAGGACTTGGAAATTATATTTCTTCGGTCGATGTGAACTTAGCAAACGCTAAACCGACTGAAGGCCTAACCAATACGAATCGAAAATTTGTGAATGTTGGGTTATCGATTAACGATTTTGATTTACAAACAAAAATTCAATACAAAGATCCCGAAAAATCAAGACTATCGCGTGTCGATACAAACTTTAGCTCATACCAACTGGGTTATCAAATCGAGAACAATTTAAAAACAGAAATTTACTACCAGAGCATAGATAGTTTTTATCTCGAAGATTTAAAAAAAGAAATTGTTACCAATCGATTTAACAATCTCGGTATCACCAGAACCGGAATCATTTTCAACTATCTCACCAACCCTAAACACAAATCACCCCTTCTAGATCCAATGGTTTACAACAAAATTGATTCTTCAGGATCATGGGTATTAAGCACTGGATTTAATTATTTTCGAATCACTGGAATGCAGGATTTCGATCAGCTTATTTACTTACCAGAAGAGGAAAAAGTTAAAACATCCCAATCTGTTGGAGTTGATACACGAATGACATACAGCTCTATGTGGTTTGGAAAAAATTGGTTCCTCGGAGGCGCTTTAGGTTTGGCACTCGGTTTGAATCAATATAAAAATACAACAAACTCGGGTGATTTAACCGAGACAAAGTCTTCGCTCAATTCAATTGTTAGCTTATCAACGGGCTATCTTTGGAAACGAGCCACTGCCGGCGTTTACATAACAATGAATTCGTGGAATTACGAAATTCGTGACTATAGAATCAGATATAGCTCGGGTTCATCAGGGATGTACGCAAGCTATACCTTTTAATAAAAATTCTCAGAATCGGTATGCCTTTTACAAATTCCTTCGATATTGGCCACCCACTTCATACAAAGCTTGTGACATTTGATAGAGTGAACATACGCGAGCCGCACTCATCAATGCTTCAAAAATATTACCACCACTGAGAGCCGTTTTTTTCAAATTGGCAACTTCTGCCAAACCTTGGACTGTGTTCAAATCTTTAAATTTTTCCACGGCATGCAGTTGATGATTTTTTTCTTCAGTGGATGCTCGTGCAAGTTCAATTTTTGGCGGCACATAATCAGAGGCCAGTGTCTTTGGATTAATAAATGTATTCACCCCAATGATTGGTAGCTCGCCCGAATGTTTCAGATGCTCGTAGTACATCGATTCTTCTTGAATTTTGGAACGCTGGTATTGTGTCTCCATCGCGCCTAAAACTCCGCCGCGCTCGCTGATTTTCTTAAATTCTTCAAGGACGGCCTCTTCAACAAGATCAGTCAGTTCTTCCAAGAAGAAACTGCCTTGGTTTTGGTTTTCATTTTTTGATACACCAAATTCACGATTGATGATCATTTGAATCGCCATCGCACGACGAACAGATTCTTCGGTCGGCGTTGTGATCGCTTCATCGTAAGCATTCGTATGCAGCGAATTACAATTGTCATTCAGGGCTAATAGGGCCTGCAATGTCGTTCGAATGTCATTAAAATCGATTTCTTGTGCATGCAGTGAACGACCTGAGGTTTGAATATGATATTTTAATTTTTGCGAACGATCATCAGCCTTGTAAAGATCACGCATCGCAATGGCCCAGATCCTGCGCGCCACGCGACCCAAAACTGAATATTCAGGATCTAAACCATTACTAAAAAAGAAAGATAAATTCGGTGCGAAATCGTCGATCTTAAGACCGCGCGACAAATAATACTCAACAAACGTAAATCCATTGGAAAGAGTAAATGCCAATTGACTGATGGGATTTGCTCCGGCCTCAGCGATATGATAGCCCGAAATACTGACGGAATAGAAATTTTTAATATTATTTTTTGTAAAATAACTTTGAATATCACCCATCATTTTAAGTGCAAAATTGATCGAGAAAATACACGTGTTCTGACCTTGATCTTCTTTCAAAATATCGGCTTGAACTGTTCCACGAACGGCTTGAATTGTTTTTTGTTTTACTGCTTGAGTTTCTTCAGAATTGAGTTTTCGACCCAGTTCAGTTTCTTTTTTGGAAACTTCTTGATCGATCGCGGTGTTAAAATAAAAAGCCAGAATCATCGGCGCAGGACCATTGATCGTCATACTGACCGACGTGTTCGGGTTCGTCAGATCAAAACCCGCGTACAATTTTTTCATGTCGTCCAGCGTGCAAATATTCACACCACTCTCGCCGACTTTACCGTAAATGTCGGGGCGCAAATCTGGATCTTGACCGTATAAGGTCACCGAATCAAAAGCCGTTGAAAGTCTGTGTGCTGATTCACCCTTGCATAAATAATGAAAACGACGATTTGTACGATCTGGAGTGCCTTCGCCCGCAAACATGCGTTTTGGATCTTCATCGGCACGTTTTAAGGGGAAAACACCAGCTGTGTAAGGAAAATAGCCTGCAACGTTTTCCAGTTTTAAGAATTTAAAGCGATCGCCGAAATCAGAAAAGTTTGGTAAAACAATTTTTCGGATTTTAGTACCGCTGAGGGATTTTGAAACTAATTTTTGTCGAATTTCACGGTCGCGAACTTTAAAAATGAGCTCATCACCCGCGTACGTTTTTTTCAATTCATCCCATGAAAGTAAAGAATTCACTTCATCTGTCGTAAATCCTTCCGAAAACTCTTTCTTTTTCGCTTCATAAATATTTTCAGGAATTTGTAATTCCGATTTCAAATTTTCTAATGAGCCCCAAAGGCTGGCTTTTTTTGCTAATTTTTCAACGCGCGCTTTGTAACCACGGACAGTTGACACGATCTCGGCCAAATAAGCCTGGCGCTCGGCAGGAATAATCACATGCTCATCTGCGGATAATACCGTTTTACGAAATTCAGGACTGACCAGCGGCAATGATTTTTTTTCAAACAATTTATCAGCGATCGCGAAAAACAATTGATTCACTCCACCATCATTAAATTGACTGGCTTGAGTCAGAAAGACCGGAACTTTCACTTCGTCACTAAAAATTTTGCGAGAGCGTTTGTACTGTTTAGTCACATCACGAACCGCATCTAATGCGCCTCTGCGATCGGCTTTGTTCACAGCGACGAAATCTGCAAAATCGATCATATCGATTTTCTCTAATTGTGATTGCGCACCAAAATCAGACGTCATCACATACATTGATAAATCACTGACTTCCGTGATGGCCATGTTGCCCTGACCGATACCTGACGTTTCCGCGATAATAAAATCAAAATCACATTGTCTTAAAAATTTTAAAATTTCTGGAAGGGCTCCTGCGATTTCACGACCCGATCCTCGTGATGCGACAGAACGCATATAAATTCTTTTTCGCGACAGCGAATTCATTCGAATACGATCACCTAAAAGGGAACCCCCTGTTTTTCGCTTCGAAGGATCAACGCAGACAACAGCAATTTTTTTATCGGGATAAGCATTTAAAAATCTTTGAGAGAGTTCATCGATCAAAGATGATTTCCCTGCACCGCCAGTGCCCGTAATTCCTAACACCAAGGGATTATTTTCAGTGCGTTTAAATTTTTCTAAACCATAAGCTTCAAAATTTTCAATTGTCTGACCGTTTTCAATCGCCGTCAGTGCGACACCCAATTCAAAAGAAGGCAGATCAATTGGTCTTTGCGTAGGTTTTGCAGTTTTATTTTTGGCGTCCAATAAATTAAAATCGCACCCTTGAGCAATCATTTGAATCATTCCCTCAAGGCCCAGCCTGCGTCCGTCGTCAGGATGAAAGATTTGTGCGATACCATAAGCTTCGAGTTCTTTTTTTTCATCATGAATAATAACGCCGCCGCCACCGCCAAAAATTTGCACGTAGCCTGCGCCATTTTCTGTTAATAAATCCTTCAAGTATTTAAAGTACTCCATGTGACCACCTTGGTACGATGAAATACAAACTCCTTGAGCTCCTTCTTGAAGAACTGCTTTAACAACGTCATCCACTGAACGATTATGGCCTAAGTGAATCACTTCGGCACCGGCCTCTTGAAGCATTCGTCGAATAATATTAATCGAAGCATCATGACCATCGAACAGCGCTGCTGCAGTAACAATACGGACTGGATTTTTTAACATAGAATTTATTTTCCTTGCCTGATGTTTTTATTTTCCCTTGAAAATAGGCTTTCTTTTTTCTAAAAAAGCAGCCATTCCTTCTTTTGAATCTTCAGATTCAAAAATACTTCCAAAAATTTCAGCTTCGTTGGATAATGCTTTTTCAATTTCGAGATCATTTGCTTCGTTGATTGATTTTTTTGATAGACCCACCGCCACTGCTGATTTTGCCAGAATCATTTCTACTTTTTTCATCACGGTTGGAATTAATTCCGCCAAAGGCACAACAGTTGAAACTAAACCTAAACGATGAGCTTCAGTTGCTGATAACAGCTCACCGGTAAAAGTAAGTTCACGCGCCTTGCGAAGACCTACAGCGCCAAGTAAACGAGCTGTTCCACCAAAGCCTGGGATCAGTCCCAAAGACACTTCCGGAAGTCCGAACTTTGCATTTTCGCTAGCGATAATAAAATCACAGGCTAAAGCCAATTCACAACCGCCGCCTAAAGCAAAACCATTCACAGCTGCAATCACGGGAATTTTTAAAAGATTTAATTCATGAAATACGGATTGACCTTTTTGTGCGAAAGCTTGTGCCTGATCAGAATTTAGATCTGACATTTCTTTGATGTCAGCGCCTGCGACGAAAGCTTTTTCTCCGCTACCGGTTATAACAAGAACTTTGGCGTTATCATAATCCATTTCTGATAACTGTCGTAAAGCATCACCGATTTCATTCAGTGTTTGCGAGTTTAATGCATTCAAAGCTTGAGGTCGGTGCAAAGTTAAAAACCAAACCGCATTTTCTTTCTGTTCAAGTTTAATATTTTGAAAATCAGCGTTCATATGTATAAAATCCTCGTCCCGATTTCTTACCCAACCAACCGGCTTCAACATATTTCACAAGCAGCGGACAGGGACGATATTTAGAATCCCCTAAACCTTCATGCAAAACATTCATGATCGCAAGACACGTATCTAAACCGATGAAATCTGCAAGTGTTAATGGTCCCATCGGTTGATTCGTTCCCAATTTCATGGCGCTATCAATGCTTGCAGCGGTCGCGATACCTTCATGAAGTGTATAAACAGCTTCGTTGATCATTGGCATCAATACACGGTTCACGATAAAGCCCGGCATGTCTTTCACAGATTCAACGAATGTTTTTCCTAATTTTTCAGATAAGGCCTTAGTTAAAGCAAAAGTTTCATCTGAAGTTTGCAGACCGCGGATCCCTTCCACCAATTGCATCACAGGAACAGGATTCATAAAATGCATTCCGCAGACTTTGGTTGGACGTTTTGTTGCGGCCGCAATTTTTGTAATAGAAATCGAAGACGTGTTTGTCGCAAGGATGGCTTCAGGTTTTACGACAGAATCTAAATCTTTAAAAATTTGCAATTTCAATTGAACATTTTCGGTAGCCGCTTCCACCACAAAATCGCAATCTTTCAGATCCTGCAAGTTTGTCGCTGTCGTAATGTTCGATAGAACTGTTTTTTTTGCATCCTCAGTCAAAGTTCCTTTTTTGATCAAACGATCAAGGCTCCCTGAAATCGTTGTTAGACCTTTGTCGAGTGCTGCGGAATTAATGTCAAACATCACAACTTTGAAATTTTGAGTTGCCGCAACTTGAACGATACCGTTTCCCATTTGGCCGGCGCCAATGACGCCAATTTTTTGAATTTTATCAAGCATAGTCATTCCTTTTTGAAGTGATAATTAAGATCACAAATAGATTAAAAAGTTATAGCAAAGAACTGGGCTTGATTCATGATTTTACCTCTGTAAAATGAAAAAGATGCTATTTGTCATAACTCGGTTTAAATTAATTCTTAAAACATTTGCTGTTTTGCTGTTTTTTTCGACTTTTTTCTCTGTTGTTTACGCAAAATCGACATCCGACTTTAATGCTACGAGCGAACAAATTCCGTACTTCAAATCTCCGAATAGTCAGTATCCTTCTGGTGAAATGAACATGGAGCGCTTACAAGAAAATTTGCTCGAAAAAACCTCTGAAGAAGCTAGCTATTACCTTTATAAAAATCAAAAAATATCGAGATCCCTCATTCAAGCCACAACCGCACGTGAACTGTCCAATTCAGACAGCCTGAGCGATCTCGGGCTATTTATGACTTTAAAACTCACTTATCTCAGATCACAAGCCACAATGAAAGCGCCGCAAATCAAAGTGTTATCTGCAGCTGTTAAATTCACGGCCCTGGGCTTTAAAAATGGTTTTGTATTGGCAAAAATAAATCAAACTGTGGGCTATGTTGATATCTCTGATTGTCTGTCGAAATTTGATTTTGCCAAAGCCGTCTACGCAGCTCATCCAAAGACAAAAATCAAACAATGGTTTTACGTTAAAAATAGAAACTTTGATCAATTCGAAACTGTGGATAAATGGAATATCCATCTGTCAAATATAGAAGGTCTTTATCCTGACACTCAAAAGGCCATTGTCAGCAGTACAAACCAACATTTACCAATGTGGTCGGTTTTAGAATTGAAAATGGAATCACCGACTTACAAATGGAATCGAAGCTTATTGAAAGGCCACGGTATTGTTTACTGGAAAAGAAAACCTCAGACAGAAAATCAAGCTGAGCAGAAAATTAAAATTGATGACCTGTTGAAGAAAGAAATTTCATTTGTATCCTTTAACCCTAAAAATCCAAGACAGGCCGTCGCCAGCGCCAAAGGCCTATATATTACGAACGACGGAGAAAATTGGACCGAGATTGAACAATTTAAAAATTACTCAGGACCCGTTTTATTTTATAATGAATTTATTATTTTTGCCGGAAATTATAAAAGCACAGACGGCGGAAAAACATTTGAAAACTATATTCAAATCGAAAAATTATCTGGTGCAATTTCCGATACGATCGGCTTTGATCCTAAACGTCTCCAAGTGAAAAAAATTAAAACAATCAAACCATTTAAAGTTGAAGTCGATCTTGATATTGGCAGTCGCACGATCAAAGTACAAACTCCAGTGTATAATCAGGACTGGAAAGTCGTTCGGCTTTAGATTCCAAGTATTTTGTTTCAATTTGATATTTTCAAGATAACTGATTTCTAATAATTACCAACAAGTCTACACTGAATACAGTGCCGGCTTATCTGGGGGACAAATGAAGCGCATTTCGATACTTATTTTAAATCTCTTTTTGTTGTCCATCCTAACACTGTTTACATTTCAAAATTGTAGTAAATTTAAACCTTCTTTGACTGAGTCTAGTTCTGCGTCATCAGCCGCCGATGACTCCTCATTAACAATATCGAATTTTTTTAGCTCTCAATCACAGTCAGGCCTTTACGCTTATGCACCTGCAGTCGTTGATTCAAATGGCGAACTGTTCTTTTTCACATGTCATTCTCACCATGATAACCAACCTTATTATATTCAAGACGATATTTATATACACACCAAAGACAGCGAAAAATTGATCACTGGAAACGAAAGGGTCAACGATACACGCCGAACGGATATTAAATGGGATGGCTATAACCTTTGCGATCCAACAGTTGTCCAAGGAAATTTTAAGTACAACGGAACTACATATAAATACGCTATGTTTTATACTGGCGCAGGACCATATAATTTCTCGGGCTTGAATAATCAAATTGGTTTAGCCGTTTCAAATGAACTCGATCGCGGTTGGATTCGCTATCCTCACCCTATTATTCCTTTTTCTGCGGGGCATGGCTCGCCTCAACAAAATAAGTATTGGGGTTTCGGGCAACCGTCTGCTGTTAAGATTGCAGCTGATAAAGTTCTTTTGATTTTCTCTGCGGGCGAACCCGATATGGCTGGAGAACATCGAACAACAGTGGATTTATCAAATTTCACAGATACACAAAAACCACCGGTGACACAATACGAACGTTTAAATCCCGCAGGATTACAGAGCGTGATTGGGCCCGATCAATATTTTACTGACGTTGATATTGCATTTAATCCAACCAGCCGCGAGTTCTACGCCATACGCAGTAAACATTATAATCAAACAAATAATCAGTCTGCATTTCCGATCAAAGTCGATTGGTCAGGAGCGGGACTTTTGGTCAACGGCTATCTAGCACCACGCGTGGAGATTTTAAAAATATCTGAAGCTGATTTCTGGAATAATGGCGCATGGACTCAAATCACTGATATCGGCAAAGATCAGACCGGAAATTTTCTGAATCACAATCCGGGACTTGCAAAAACTTTGGACGGCTATTTACCAAACTCAACTCAAGTTTCAGCCTACTTTTCTTCAGCATGTAAGACTGACCCTTGCAGTCGTGACGATTATTTTTATAATTTTTCAATACTCTCAAAAAATATATCAATAGTTTCGACTCCGGCACCAGAGCCACTACCAACTCCACAACCAGAACCAACGCCCGTTCCATTAGCCAGCTCAAATTACTTTATCAATTGGCAGCCATTAAACAACAGCACATACTTCATCGATATCTCTGAGGACAGCAACTTTGCGCGATTTTGGAATTATTCGACAGCATCAACTCAGATGAGTTGGCTTGATTTTGCAAACAATCAATATGGCGGATATCCGAATGGACAGGTCGGACGACTACCCAACATGCCTGTGAAAGACAAAATATATTATTATCGCGTTGTTGTTTCTGGCTCAGAAATTGTCCGTGGCACCCTGCAGTTGAGTTCTGCAAATCATTTTACAAAAGCAGAAACGCCTTTATTTTTATTTTCATGGAGTAGTGATTCATTGGCCTCACGATATCTCATCGATATCAGTCAGGATTCAAATTTATCTTGGTTCTGGAACTGCCAAGTTACAGGCGCAACAAAAAACTCGATCGATTGGAATTCTTGTCAGCAGCAAGGCTTAAGTGGCTCTGGAGTTACAACAGAAACCGGAGCAATGCCAAATTACCCTAATGCAGGAGTCACATACTATTATCGTGTAGTTTCATTTAATGGTGATCAGTTTATAAAGGTTGTGAAATCTGGGACGTTAAAGAGATAACCTTATTTTAATAATGATCCGCCTTAATTCTTCGGATTCAACCCCGTCCACACCGGATTCATTTTTTCATACACAATTTTTTGCAAGTCATGTCGCTTTTCTGATGAAAATTCTTTGGTCGAGACCGGATCTAAAACATAGATATCCACGTGTCGACTCCATTTGTCCCAATTTGTCAGAAATGAAGTTTTGGGTAAGGCTTGATAAGCGCCGATCACAACAACGGGTAACAGTGGTACCCCACCCGACATCGCAAAGACAAAGGGCCCCGCTTTAAAAGGCGCTAAGTTTTCGCCGTAAAAACGGCCACCTTCAGGTGACAGTGCAAACTTTTCGCCCGCTAAAAACCGTGGACGAGCTTCTTCGTAAATTTTAAAAACTTCTTCACGATTATTACGTGCGATAGGCAACGTTCCCGCTCTACGCATGGCTGGGCCGAAGAAGGGAATTTTAAAAAGTTCAATTTTTGCACCAAATCTCAAATACTTAAAACTTCCTGCTAATGCAAAAATATCAAAAAAACTGGAATGATTAAATAAAAACAAACATCCTTCGGCAGGAACTTTCTCTAGACCGTGGACTGTAATTGTCACACCAAAACTCCAGCACGTGAGTCTTGCCCAGGACGAGATGACGACATCATCGACTTTTTTAGAATTCAAAGTCAGATTTAAAATAAAACCGACAATACTGTAAAGCACGGTGTGCAACAGAAAGAAAATTGTCATCAGAACAGAGCGGATAAAACTAAAAATGATCATTTAAAATTAACTCTTGGCTTTCGGAAAAATACGCTCGCGCGCGGCTTCGACTTGTCGGTTTTTATAAGAATCATGTTTGGAATCACCTGTTTGCATTTTATCGAACGTTTCTTTGTTCAAAATTTGAACTTCAAAAGGATAAAAAAAGCTAAAATCAGAAGCATTCGGAATTTGAATGCGAATCAGTTTTCGAGTGATAAATTTGATGTACTTAAAATCAAGGGCCGAAAAAGCATTCTCTTTTCTGAAAAAATTCAAAAAGCCTCCCGAAGAAATTTCAAGTTGCTTTTTAAGTAAACGATCAATTTTTTCAGAATCCATTTTGTGCATGGGTCCATGTTTTTTTTCAAGTTTGGCGCAGATTTGTAAAAACTCTTTCACAGGATACATATTGTTGGACGATTGATCTGGCATGATATGCGGAAAACTAATGAGATTCTCTTCCACTAAAAAACGAATCACTTGGAAGGAGTCAAATACTGTGTTCGTGACAAAACGAACTCCAATTTTATCAAAAACTTTCATTGCCACAGCATCTGGCTTAGCCAAAAGCTTGATCACTGTACTTGATGATGTTTTAAAAGGTTTTGATTGAAACTTTAAGAGTTGAACTTGGCCGTGACCTTCTTTTTTGTAGGAACGTAAATACAATTCGTCCTCTTGGACAACTGCATTTTCAAAAGGTGTTAAAATTTGTTTTTGAATTTCTTCAGCATAAAAACTAAAGAGATCTGTCTCGGAATGGATAAACACATGTAAACATCTGAGCAAAGCACAAGACCACTTTTGAAGGCTGGTATCAGACACCTGAGATGCCCAAATGAGTAGATTTCTAAGATCGATCAGCTTTTCAGGGTCTCGCACTTTATCAGGAATTTCGTCTTTATTAAATTTTAATTTCTCGGTAAGCAGCACCACAGCTCTGCGGTGAAAATACCAAAGACGTTTTTGATCTTCTTTATGAGACAAATCAAAACCATAACTTTTTAAAAATGCGTCTGCTTCTTGAGGGCTATGAATATGGAGTTTGGGTTGATCTAAAACAGAAACTCCGCCAGCGACAACTGACAGAGAATTTGGATCAAATTGATAATAAGAAGTATGGCCACTATTCATGTGGCCATAGATTATTGAATTATCGCACACCGAGCAATAAGGAACTGACCTAATTGACCTTGCGCAGGTGTCGAGCTGTTATAAGAAACATAGTTTCTGTAAGTCACAGTTCCGCTAAAGTTTTGGGCATCGTAAACACCATCAAGTCGCACTTCGCCGTATTGATCTTTGAACACGACATACCCGACACCAGTTTGTGGACTGAACTGACCTTCAGAAGCTGAATCTATAGACACCGGAATAGGCTCAGTTCCTGAGGATTGTAAAACATAACTGTCATATACTTTGATTAATAATTTTGACATCGCTAATTGGACTTTTCCTGTGGCATCTAATTTAATAACACCTTGAAAACGTACTCCCGTATTTTCCCATTGTGCTCCGCTGATTTGACCCACTTCTTGCGGATTCACTGTAGCTGACAAGAAACTTTTCACACGCGCTTCGTAACTTCCGGAGTTATATAAAGAGGGCTGTTGATTTCCATTATCGTAGATGGTTCCAATTGGAAATTGATTTTGAGGGCACGTAGTTGTTAATCCTCCAACGATTCCCGAACCTGTTGTTCGTAGTCCCGTTGCTGATCTGACTGTAGTATCCTTTTTAGGATTACATGCCACCATCAAAACTGACACTAAAGAGAGTATTAACATCTTTTTCATAAAGCCTCCGATAACACCTTAAGGTTCAAGCTTTGTGCCAAAAAAAATGTCTTACTTTAAGACTTTAAGATCTAAAATGTCTCGGTCTGAAGCAACCTGACTGGGTTTGCAAATTTTGTCTCTGAAGTCTGACAACTGTCCAAAGTTTAGATAGGTCTATTTCTCAAGCGACGGATTAGATTCCGCCGACATTCAACAAATAGGTTTCACCTTGAAGCTGGGTTTCCATATCTCCAAGAACAGATTGCCACTCAATATCCTGAGCGTCCTCAGAAATCAAATGGTTCATAAACGTCGACATTGTGGCTTGAGCCGTGTGAAAATAGCTCGAAAGACCGTTCGTCATAATATCGATTTAGCTTTTGTTTTTTCGACTTTAAAATGCTCGA
>JBPOIE010000077.1:0-5114 GCA_052034855.1 Bdellovibrionota bacterium
ACAAATAAAAGGCTTTTTCTATCTTTATTCGATTATCCCCCGGCCGGTCCTAGGGGCTTTTGGATGAGTTCCACACCTCAACCGTTATGTTACAAGACGATCGCGGCACCGCTGATTCTGTTTAAAATCGACAGCGCCCGAACGCCATGACTCAATAGCTGCTTCTTGAGATTCGTCACCGGAATACATAGCTACGATCTGGTGAGGATTTATTTTTAGTATTAACTTGGTCACATCAGCACCAGACTGATCAGGCAAACGGTAGTCCATTAAAACCAACGCAAACTGCTGACTGTTTTTTTCGAATAGCTGTAAAGCCTGCGACGTAGTCGTGCAGCCAACTACCTCAATTTCAGCTTGGCTAGATAAAATAGCTTTGACCGACGAAATGATTTTTTCTTCGTCATCGACCACAAGTATTTTATATTTAGTTGAATGGCGCTTCATCAATCCCCCCGAATCGAACGACGTTTACTAGTACAAGCTGGGTGCCAAGTGTATTTTTTAAGCAACAATCGAGTCTAAGTATTCAATACAGATAAGCATTTTTTAATTTTGTATTTTCGGCACGCTTCGTGGCTCAGCTAATTTTTGGTCGAAATCTCGACCAAAAAACCGTACAAACTAAAGTTAAGCATTTGATATTTATCGGCATTTGGAGTTTTAAATAATTTTAAAGAATCTTCAAAAGTGATGAATTTTTTTCATACCGCTTAAAGCGTCTAAAACATGATTCTAACTGATCAATGACTACGGGTCATGGCATTGCCATGTTTTTGTAAGTTCGTTTCGGTCGTAAGCTTCTAATAGAATTAGGCTCGTTCCCATGCCTAAGTGTTAATAAGCTGTTCGCTGGGTGGTGGCGCTTGGCTTCAGTTGGATTGGGTTTTGTTCATCAAAATTCAGAGAGCCATAGGATGGTCCGTTCGATGCATAATCTATCCAAGTAAGTAATTAAACAAATTTACCTGGAGTACAATATGAAAAAAGCGCTTTTTTTGGTCTTGATGTCAACGTGCTATACACTATCGGCTTTTGCAGGAGCACTTAGAGTTTCAGACGGCAGAGGCGAAACCGTAGATTATGCTATCACAGCAGCCTCACTTAAAAATGGAACTGTAACTCTAGAAGTTCGCAAATATAAAAGAGGCGCTAATGATAACCTCGAAGAAGTTGAGCGCAAGTATTTTAAAGTGAACAACGATGTTTTAAAGACCAGTGGCATCGAATCAGGAAGTTTAATTTCAATTGTTTTGAACAAGAATATCCGCGGAGACGTGTTCTGCGATGTCGAGAACTTTGCATCTAAAAAGTCTACTGAGGAATTGAACTGCAGCTCTCTAGTGGTCAGTGCGAGCTCAAAAGAATAGTAGTAGGTCATAACCACTTCCTTGTGAAAAATTTTAGTTACGCCAAAACTCCGCAACGAAAGCGGAGTTTTTTATTTCTTTATCTTGTCCCCAAGAAAAATATTTAAATATAAATAAATTTTATTTTTTCGACGGGGGCAGAGCGGGTATCACTATTTTAAAAAGTCAGTAAGGATCGCTAAAATGACCTAGTCAGCAAAGCGATCCTTTTGTACAAGGCCGTGGGGACGTGATCTCATTTTCAATGAATTTTACGTTAAAGACTTGTTAGGCCCGCTAAGTTTTGGTTTCCGTCCCCATTTCAAAGGCTACAAAAGGCTAAAGCGAATATGTTGGCACTGGGCTTCAGTTGGATTCCCTTTTAATCACCCATGCTACTGCAAAATTTGATTTTCCTTCTGCGATTTATTTCGAGATGAACTTTCTGAAGCGCTGAATTTCATATTTTCGCGGTTCAAAAGATCTGTTTTTCAGAATTTCGATGGAAATTATCGTTCATCTGATGATATCGACTCAATTTTTACCTGCGATCCGAATAGCTAGGAATTTTAATCAGAAGAAAAGTTAGTGCCTTCGGCTCTTATCGAAAGCAGCAACTTTTAATCAGATATTCATTTTTGACAAGAATAAGAAACTTTTTCTCCAGAATCCAGTTGTCCAGTTAAAGAAATGTTTTCAAAACTTCCAACTTGAGTTTCAGAGAGGATATGTCCTTTTTCTTGAGGGACATGCGTTGAGTAAATACCTAGTGTTCCACTTCTAATTTTTCCATCAAGGTCAGTCACAAAAATCCCAGCAACATAAAAGTCAGCATTCAATGAAATAAAATTGGTCATACCAAAATTATTTTTTCCTATTTCCGCCTCAATCGTAACGGAGTTTTCTTCAGCTCCATTAATAGAGAGTTTACAGACATAATTAATTATCTCAGGAGCTTCAGAATCGCGAAAGATATTCTGCGATAACGAAACGCATGCGCCTTGATTTGATGAACATCCGGATCTCTCCAGAATCAATTTTTGCTCTGCGAGCTTTAGTTTTCCACCTAAAAAGTAGCTAAAATGGCCTTCTGAACTTTTTGCTAAATTTAGGTGTAAATTACCTTCTGTATCTTGATGGTAATTTGCCTTGGCTAAAAAGGGTTTTCCTTTATTTGTTTCGACCTTCACAGCTGTATCGCTCACAAACTCAAGAGATATTACTTCTTCATTAAGTTTATAGGGATTATTCAAAATCTGATCGTGAGTTTCCGATTTCTCATAGTCAAATTTTCCATCAATCCAAACTTTTATGAAATTCCTAACTAATGTAAACTTGTGTCCTTTAACTGAGTCTAAAAACGATCCTTCAGTTATTGTTTCAGCACGAGATAAAAAGCTCGATAATATAACTATGGTAAAAATTAACTGTTTCATTGTTCCTCCAAATATTTAATAAGGTTTTAGATTCTATATTAGTGTGACATCAAGACGACAAAGCGCCTTACTGCCAAGAGCAGTTTCAAAAACTCTCTCAAATTACTTGTTTTACTTTGTGTTAGTTGTAGGGCCTACAAATGCCGTAGAAGGCTTTTCCACCAGTCAATCGAACAGAAAAACTGGCTGTATTAGAATGCTTGTCCATTCCCACTTGGTATAGATAGGCATTTGTATTTGTATCTCGGATCGAAAGCGATTTGCTGACAGTTCTGCCTCCATCCATAACATCGGTGTTAATGTCGATGTAAAATCCAGTAATACTATTGAGGTTTGCCTTGGAGCAGCGGCCTGTTTTATCAGGAACTCGGATTAAGAAGTTATCCGTTCCTTCAGGCCCGTTAAGATCACACATAATAATTCCTGGATCACTCGCACTAATAGTTTTTCCTTCGTCGCAGTTGTAAGGGCCGGGAAGACTTGAGTCAGTAACTTGCGGTTTCAAGGCCAATCTGTAGACTACTTCAGGAACTAGAAAATCTGTTAATTGATTTGAGAATACATAATCAGATGAGGCACCGTCATTTCTTTCAACGCCAACAAGTCCTGCAAACTCATGGTGAATGAGTTTATATTGATCTGCTCCTCCCTTAGGGTAGCGATCTGAGTTACAAAGTATGTGAGGTCTTTGATCTTTTTCAGAAACAAAGCCTCTACATTGTTTTGGTTGACCATTCACATAAACTCGCATCTCTGGGTCATTTGTTGTATTTTCTTGTTGGGTGTTTACAAAACCAATTACTACAGCATGGGGTTGTAGAACTTGGGTCATTCTCTCAATATAAGTTTCTAGATTTATTTCTAGAGGAAACTCCTTAAATGCTGAAGGGCCGCCTTTTTCGATCCACTTTAAAATGTCGCCTCGAATTTCGTTAATTCCGATTTCTGAAGCATCTCCGCCGCCACCATGAACACCACCGCGTGCGAGTTTTTGGAGATCAATCTTTTTAAACTCTTGTTTCTTATAATCCTGAATTTTTTGGGAAGGAGTGCTTTTGTATCGGTCAACAGATGTCGTGCCACCAGAACCTGGAGGCTGTTCGAATTCGATCTTACTTTCTAAATCCAACTTATCGATACTTACAGTAGAACTCACGGTGCCTAATTTTGGCTGACTGTTAATTTTAGCAGCAGCTAAACTGCTTAATGTTAAGCCCAACACAGCTATATTGAGTTTTAAGAGTGATAGTTTCATAGTTAATTTCCCTTTCAATTTACAAGCCCAATATACTTGATGCCCCGTATTATTTCGATACGTATTTATTAAATATTTAAGTCTTTTATTTAGCTACAGCTAATTTTTTTTATTCAAAAGCCGATATATTGGATATGAGTATTTTTGAGGTCGATAACTATAAAACAGCATTGAATTTGATTATTCAGGACCGACGGAAGTCTCAAAAAGCTTTATCTCGAAAGTTAGCAGAACATCTCAATGTTCATCCCAGCATGATTTCCCAGGTCTTAACTGGGAATAAGGATTTTTCTGAAGAACAGATGATTTTAGTCTGTGAATTTTTAGGGCTTCCGCCATTGGAATCACAATACTTGCTTGTTTCACTTCAAATGGAGCGAGCAGGATCTCAAAAACTAAAGGACTATTTTCAAGGTCTTCGAAAAGAAATTCGCAAGAAAGCATTACAGGTTGTTGAAAGAGTTCATCAAAACCGTTCTTTGACGGAAGCTGAAAAAGCTATTTTTTACTCGAGCTGGATGTATCCAACCATACACCTACTGACGACTTTAGATCAAAAACCTCGATTCGAAGATATTTGTACCAGACTCGATATCTCTCCAGGTAAAGCTCGTGAAATTTTAGATTTCTTAATTGGACTTGAAATGATTGTTGAAAAAAATGGGACTTTTTCATCTGGACCGGTAGCAACTCATTTGGAAAAAAAATCTCCGCATCTTATTAAGCACCACACAAATTGGAGACTGAAAGCCATTCAGTACGCAGAACAATTATCGGATCAAGAACTCATGTACTCTGCGAACATTTCTGTGAGTCGCAAAGATTTTGAGATTATCCGTGAAGAGTTCATGGCGATGATTCAAAAATTCGTTAACATTGTAAAGGACTCTCCAGCAGAGGATATTGCGCAGTTCAACTTGGATTTCTTCTGGATTAAAAAGTAAGCGAATGACACCACGGAACTTGTACAAAACCGGCCGGTGACCATAATCTTCAGCAATCCTGACCATATTCCAAGGCCCACGCCGAACTAATAGCGCCTTCAAGGTCGGCCATTGGGCGTCGTCAACCATT
>JBPOIE010000147.1:0-9974 GCA_052034855.1 Bdellovibrionota bacterium
CGAACACCGTTCACGATCTCTTCGACGAATTGCAAGTTAGGAACTTCTTCAATAATTTCTTTCCAGAAACCTTTCAGATCTGGAAACTTAGCTCTGTCGATCGATTCCAGATTTCCACGCGTGTAAATATACCAGTTCGCTGTGACTTGCTCCCCTTCATAGACTTCTTTTTTATCTATATCTAAATAAATAAAAAAAGATTCTTTTTCGTTCACATCAAGTTTTTTAGATTGAACTTCTTGTGGTTCTTGACCGGCACCAAAAAACTGATCCAATGGATTATTATTTTGACCGCCAAAACCTCGAGCACCACCACGCCCCATTTGTTTCTGCATATCTTCGATCATTTTTTGACGTTGTTTCATCAACTGCGAAAACATGTCATCATCATCATCCCCAAAAGGGCTGCTTGGAATCTGTTGTTGACGTTGTCTCTGTAATTGTCGTTGTGGATTTGAATTTTGCGCCGTTTTTCCTACGCTGATATTTTGTGGTGCTGTGGTTATTTTTTTTCCATTGGCTAAAACTTGAAATGATGGAATGGTCACAATACCCGTTCGATTCGCTTGTACGACAAAATCATATTGCTGCGTTACAGTTTTTGAAAATTCGGTCTTGCCGTTGATGATATTCATCCTTGACGATGACGACTGACCTGAGTTTTGCGCATGAATTAAAGTAAGACCATCTGTTTCTGGAAATGTAGGCTCATCAACTTCAAGATCATCTGTAGATTGAATGAGCAGACTGATTTGGATTTGATCACCGAGTCCTACACTTTCAGGATTCACTTCGACACTGACATTCACTTCTGCAAATGCTGCTGTTGTTTTTAAAATGATGAAAAAAATAAAAATATAAAAAAACAGGCTACCAATCTTTTTCATTTTTATCCTCTTTACGCTGTTCTTTTTTATTGAAATTTGATCTGATTTTTTGGTCTTGCTGAGATAATTCGCCAAGAATTTTCTTCACATCACCTTCAGTTAATTGGTCGCCCTTGAACGGACGCGGTTTGTATTTCGAATTTGATTGACGATCTTGGCCTTTATCTTCTTTAGGATCTTTTTGATCCTTATCGTCTTTATTGTCACCGTCTTTACCATCTTTAGGATCTTTATCTTTGTCCGGCTGTCCTTCTCCGTCTTTATTTTTATCTTTGTCGTTTTTCTGGTCTTGCTGCTGCTGCTGAATCAAAAGTTCAATATTGTGTTTCACTTCAATTGAAGCGGGATTTAAATCCAAAGCTTTTTGATAGTAGTTCAAAGCCTCGGGAACTTTTTTTTGCGCACCCAAGAGCACTCCTAAGTTAAATAAATACTTAAACTTGTCCGTATCCGACGTCGAACGCTCAAATGCAGAAAGAAAGCTTTTTTCGGCATCTTCTTTTTTTTCGATCATGTCATAAGTAATTCCCAGATTTGATTCTAAATCTGTTGCGTCTTGATATTCCAAGGCTTTCAACGCCTTGTCATGTGCGCGATCTTTGTCTTTTTTTTCGATCGCCTGACGAGTTTGATAATCATAAAAGAATGCTCTTAAATTGACATACTCGTTTTCAGGATCAGATATTTTTTGACACGAAAAAAATGAAAGCGAGGTTAAAATAAAACTAAATTTTAAAAGCAGCTTACAATTCATACTGCCCTTTCCACTCTTTGACTTGTGAGTGCCGATCAGAAATCAGTAAACTTAAAAGAAGAATCAGTATTCCAAGAGCTAAAGGAATCGTAAATTTCTCATCATATTGAGTGGTCACCGCAGATGCGAACTCAGCTTTTTCGTATTGGTTAATATCATCCGCAATTTTTCTGAGGTGATCTCCGCCAAAATTTGAAAAGTAAAAATGCCCTTGGCCTTTTTCAGCCAGTGATTTTAAAAAATCGCCTTTGACCTGAGTCAGGATTGTTTGTCCAGAGCTGTCTTTACGCATTCCTGTTAAATTGCCATAGCGATCTCGGGCTGGAATTGTTCCGCCTTTTTCAGTACCGTAGGCCACTGTAATAATATGAAACCCATCCTTTGTTAACTTTTCTGCAGCTTCTAGAGCACCTTGTTCTTGATCTTCGCCGTCTGAAACAACCAAAACGACACGTGTCGTTTTTAATGTTTGGTCTTGGGTCACGCCGCCTTTTTCAAAAGCTTCTTTGGCATAGCTGAGTGCGATTTCAAAGTTAGTTCCTTGAGAGCTGACCGAATTTGTGTCCAGAGAATCGATATACATTTTTAAAGCACTTGGATCCGTGGTCAATGGCGACATCAAGGCGCTGCTTCCCGCAAAGGCGATCAGCCCCGTTTTATTTCCAGGCATCAGATCAATCAATTTAGACAGTTCAACTTTCATTTGCTGCAAGCGGGAAGGCTTAATGTCTTCCGCCAGCATACTGTCTGAAACGTCGGCCAAGATCATCAATTCGACACCTTCACTTTTGACTTCTTGTTCAGATTGACCCATTTGCGGCCTTGCCAAAGCGACAATCACAAAAGCCAAACCCAAGATTTGTAAGCCAAATTGCAAACGTCTTCGCGCTGGTGATACAGACTGCGAAAGCCACAAAGCCACTTTCGATCCAAAAAATTTGTTCAACGCATTTTTGTTTTTGAATTCGAAGTAAAAATAAAGAGCTATTAATGCAACTAAAACAATAAGTAATGAAAAAGCTTCTGCATTACCCCATTTTAAAACTGTGACAGAATTGATTGAATTCACGCCGGCCCCCGACGTAAAATCGAAAAGGCTAAAATTCTATTTAAAATAAATATCCAAAAACCCATCACTAAAAAGTAGAAAAAGTATTCATTGTATTTGGTATATTTTGTTTCTTCAATTTTGGTTGTCTCTAAAGAATTGATTTCATCAAAGACTGATTTTAAAGAATTCTCTTTCGTTGCGCGGAAATATTTTCCACCTGTCACTTGACCCATTTGTGTCAGTAATTCGTCATTCACGGTACTTTCAAAATTCTGATACCTTTTCACTTTATTGCCAAATGCATCCATTGTGTAAATCGGCAATTTTGTGGGACCACTCTGCCCCAACCCGATTGAATAAATTTTAATTCCGTAGCCTTTGGCAATCTCGAGCCCTGTTTCAGGATCAATTGTTCCAGAGTTATTTTCTCCGTCTGTTAAAAAGATCATAACTCGTGATTTGGCTTGGGAATCTTTCAATCTTGCAGCTCCGGCAGCCATGGCCACACCAATCGCTGTTCCATCCTTGATACGTGCTTGCTGTGCAGTTTGAATTTGTCTGACGCGATCTAAGATCAATTGATAATCAAGTGTCGGTGGAACCAGTGTAAAGGCCTCGCCGGCAAAAATAACAAGACCTATTCGATCCGAGTTTCGCATTTGAATAAATTCAGCTATAGTTTTTTTCGCGGACTCTAACCTGTTATCAGGCTTCATGTCTTCGATCAACATACTATCCGAAACATCCAAAACAATCACGATATCTAAACCATCTAAAGTACGCTTCACTTTTGCATCCGCTGTTTGCGGTCTGGCAAGTGCCACTATCATCAGTGCGAGTGATAAGAATAGCAAAAATTCATTCAAAAAAACGAACTTTGCCTTACCACGACCAGCCCATGGTTTAAAGTTTTGAATACGACTGACTTGAAAAGTCGATTTCTTTTTGAGTCTTCTGAAATAAATAAAAACAAATGCAAGCCAAGGGATAAATAACAAAAAAGCCCATGGTTGTGCCCAGATCAAAGAAGGTAAGACCGAGATCATAACAGACCTCTGGCTTTCAATTCTTCAGTTTGATCAATGAGCCTATAACATTGCTCTACAAATTTTTTACGTTTTTCAAAATCACTTTTTTTCTTTAAAACATCGATGTCTTTTAATAACAAATAAATTTGTCTGCGCTCCATTTTTAAACGCGGATGTGTTCTTTTAATAAACGAAATTGTTTGTCGCAATGACAACTCAAAAATTGGAGCTCGGTACGTTCTTAAAATATAAACTTTACAGATTCGCTCGAGTTCACTGATCGGAAATTCATTTTTCTCGGCTTTTCGTATTTCCTTATAAAACTGCGAATCAGCTGCCAAAGGCGAATCATGATTTTTTAATCGATCCATGCGCCCGCGCCATTTCATTTTGTAAGCAATGGTTAACAAGATAGAGGCCAATATAAAGAGGAAAACAACTAAAATAGCGGCCGAATATTGCCACGGCCAAGTCAGTTGCGACAAAACATAACCATAGGGTTCTGGTGGTTTTTCAGTTTGCTGCGGAAGAACAGATTTGACTTTAAAATTTTGCGCTCCCAGATCGATTTCTTTTTGACCGTCAGAAATTTTAAACTGAGTCGTTCGAATATCACCGGCCACATACAAAACCAGATCCACATCAAACGTATTTGCATTTCGAGCTTCAATTTTAAAAACTTTGATTGTATTTTTAGTCGACTCATCCAAGACAACAAAGGCCTTTGAAAAATCAAACTCTCGGTCCCAAGTGCCTTCACAATTCAGATAAAAATGACGACCAACAGTCAGAGTCTCTTTTTCAAGACCCACAACGTCTGGAATTTGTGTCGAACATTTAACTTCATTGAGCATATATAAACTGAAGGCCTTTCATCTTGATGTTCATACTTACCGTTGTCGTCGTCTTTTAAAAAAAGCAAGTAAGGCTTTGTGAAAATTCTCATCGGCATCAAAAACAAAACTATCGACACCAGATCTTTTTAGTTTTTTTGAAAACTGCTCAAACTCACCTTTAAATTTAGCTTTCATTTCTGCCTGAAACATGGGGTTCGAAGTGTCCACTAAAATCGACTCGCCCGTTTCCGCATCTTGCAAATCGATTAAGCCCACATTCGGAAAATGAAACTCGGCCTCATCTTGAACAAGACCAGCGATGACTTCGTGTTTTTTCTCGAGGTACTTCAGTGATGTTTCATAATTCTCGTCTTGAAAATCACTCAAAACAAAAATCGTTGCGCGCTTCTTCAAAACTCCATTTAAAAACTCAAGAGCCTTTGAAATATTGGTATTTTTATTTTTAGGTTTAAAAAATAAAATTTCTCGTAAAATTCGATAAACGTGGGCTTTGCCTTTTTTAGGTGGAACATAAAGTTCGATATCATTCGAAAATAAAACCAAACCCACTTGGTCGTTATTTTTAATCGCACTGAAAGCCAAAGTTGCAGCGACCAAGGCCACGATTTCACCTTTGAAATTATTTTTTGAACCGAAATTCTGCGACCCACTGACATCCACAGCCAACATCAGTGTCAATTCGCGTTCTTCTTCAAATGTTTTGATATATGGCTTACCGGCACGAGCCATCAAGGCCCATGAAATCGCACGTACATCATCACCTGGAACATATTCTCGAAAATCCGAGAATGTCATCCCTTGGCCTTTGAACTTTGTATGGTATTCTCCAGAAAAAATATTGTTCACAAGTTTCCTTGTGTCAATTTCGATCCGTTTTACTTTTCTGAGAATCTCAGCAGGTATTGTCATCTGGTCTGTAAACTTTCTGTTTCAATTTTTTTTAAGCTGAAACATCCACGGCAGATAAAACTTCTTTGATCACATCATCTTGTTTTAAATTTTCAGCTTCTGCTTCGTACGTTAAAATCAATCTGTGACGTAGAACTTTATAAATGATCGCTTTGATATCCTCGACGGTCACAAATCCACGCGAACGTAAAAAAGCGTGCGCTTTCGCTGCACGAATCAGACTCAGACTTGCACGTGGAGATCCACCCACAGCAATGATCTTATCCAAACGACCTAAACCATATTGTTTCGGTTCACGTGTTGCCATAATAAGATCAACGATATAATTTTTCACTTTTTGGTCGACGTAAATTTGATCCACAGTTTCTGTCACTTTAAGCAGTTGCTCTTTGGATATGATCGTTTGAATTTCAGGTTTTTGATTCATTCCCATGCGAGTGATAATCTCAAGTTCTTCTTGTTTCGTTGGATACTCGACATTCACTTTAAACATGAAGCGATCCATTTGAGCTTCCGGTAATGGATAAGTTCCCTCTTGCTCTAACGGATTTTGTGTCGCAAGAACTAAAAACGGATGATCTAATTTGTACGATGTATCACCAATCGTCACTTGTTTTTCAGCCATGGCTTCAAGAAGCGCAGATTGAACTTTGGCTGGCGCACGATTGATCTCGTCTGCTAAAACGATATTTGAAAAGATAGGTCCTTTTTTCGCGGAGAATTCGCCTGATTTTGGATTAAAAATCATGGTTCCGATCAAGTCCGTCGGTAATAAATCTGGAGTGAATTGAATTCTTTGAAATTGCAGAGAAATTGTTTTTGCAAGTGTTGCAATTGTCAGTGTTTTAGCTAAGCCTGGTACGCCTTCAAGCAAAATATGACCACCTGTTAAAAGCCCCATCACAATGCCTTCAATCATTTCGCGCTGACCCACAACGATTTTGTTCATTTCGTTCATCATCTGCGTCACAAAATAATTTTGTTCTTTGACGGTTTGATTCAGTGCCATAACATCAATTTCTGCCATGATTTTCTCCAATTAAGTGAGGTTCTATATTCAATGTCCTAGTTTCGCATAAAATTTCTTGATTTCAACATCATCCCGCAACAAAATATTTCCACATGAACACCTTGACTCAAGTCTGGGTATTTAGCATTGCTTTATGCTCATTCATCCTTGTTATTTCATTTAAATTGGCGGGGCGCCTAGGCCTTTTTATAGGTTTTATTTTAAGTCTTATTTTACTTTATTTATTGTTACACAAAGGCCTTCAAGTTTTTCTGGATCAGATCAAAGCCAAACTTCACAATGGGTCTGATCCCACGGGTTTGAATCAACTGATTTTGACATATCAACATCTGTACCCAATTAAAAAATACCATCTTCACTTTACGGAACACAAATCACAACCTTTGGTGTGGCGTAATTTTAGCGATGAACTTCATATCATTTTAAATAGGTCGATGGTCGAAAATTTAGATGCCGATGAAAAAAAAATATTGGCTCATTTGGTTTTATCTCACGGCACTCACCAATCGAAATTGCGCCGCAGACTTTTATCCATTTTGTTTCTAGGCTTAAATCCATTCAGCCAAGTTCTTTCACCTGTTTTTAATTTCCTATCGCACGTGATGAAATTGCAAAAACAAATTTTCAGAGCGGATTTGATGGCTTTAAAAACCTCCAACTGCATAAGCCCTGAAAAAATGATGGACTTCTCACTGTTTTTACGAAAGTTGCACAATCTTAAATTTCACCAATTGAATTATGTCCGCGGAGAAAATTATTTTTCAATTCTGTCTACATCACAAAATGGTCATTTTCATTTAAAACTTTGTCCACCTTTAGATCAAAGACTTAAAAACCTGATCGGAGACTCATTTCATGGAAAAACCTGAAGCCACCCTCTCAATGCTATTAATGTCGATTGCCTCAAGTGCACTAACTGCGATGGGACATGCGCCAAATCCAGAAAACAAAACTGAAATCGATAAAAATATGGCTAGGTTTAATATAGACCTGCTTTTAATGATCAAAGAAAAAACGAAAAACAATCTGACGCTGGACGAGCAGAACTTTATAAATCACATCACTCAAGATTTACAAAATAAGTTTTTAAATTTAAAATAATTTTCATCAAAATTTAACTCAAAGGAGCCAAAAAATGAAAGCTAAAATTTTTATTTCAACAGTTCTTGTCGCAACAACTTTAATTCTTTTTAATTCACAAAAATCGACTGCACAATTGTTTCAAAAAACAGCTCCTGCACTGAAACTGGGTGAACCCATGCCCGGAAATCTTTTTGTTGAACTGGGTAAGGCCATCAATCCAGCCGTTGTGAATATCTCGACATCTGTTATTCCCAAGGGACGCCAGTACCGAGATCCGATGTTGGAAATGATGGAGCAATTCTACGGACGCCCGTTACAACCTCGCCAACAACAAAACGGAAAACCGCGACGCATGGGTTTAGGTACAGGATTTGTTATTCGCGAAGATGGTTTAATTGTGACAAACGCGCATGTGATTCAAGGTGCGGATTTGATCGAAGTGCAACTGACAGAAAATTCTGACAAGCAATATCCCGCCGAAGTCATCGGTAGTGATGAACGCACGGATATTGCTCTGATTAAAATAAAACCGGATACAAAACTGACGGTAGCCGCTTTGGGTTCGTCAGAAGAAACTCAAGTGGGCGAATGGGTCGCGGCGTTTGGAAATCCTTATGGACATGGTCACTCCATGTCGAAAGGAATTATTTCTTCAAAGGGCCGCGAGATCGAAGAAATCAATCGCCTGCCATTATTACAAACTGATGCGTCGATCAATCCGGGAAATTCAGGTGGACCGTTAGTGAACTCAAAGGGTTTTGTGATCGGTGTGAACTCTGCGATTGATGCCCGAGCCCAAGGAATCGGTTTTGCAATTCCAATCGATGAGGTTAAAAAAATTATTCAACAACTTGAACAACGGGGGTCTATTCGGAAGGGATATCTCGGGATTGTCTTGGGTGATATTGATGATCAAGGCGCTTATCAAATGGGTATGGATGAATATCGCGGCGCTGTTGTTATAGAAGTCGGTGATGGCCCCGGCCGCAAAGCCGGATTAAAACCCTATGACATCATCACCGAATTCAATGGAAAAAAATTAAAGTTTAGTCGTGATTTGATCGACCAGGTGGCTTCAATAGAGCCTGGCACAAAAGTAAAATTAAAATTAATCCGTAATGAAAAAACAATGGCTCTTGAGATCACAGTGGCTGAGCGACCGGATGAAAAGTTGCTGGCTCGAAAACGCACGACAGAAACTCAACCTGAAAAAGCTTCTCCGAAAAAAACGCCGCACAATTTGGGCGCGGAAATCGAAGATATGTCGAAACAAAATCGTCAGCAATTTAATATTAATGACGAAGTGAAAAGTCCAATCGTGACAGGTGTGGATCGAGACTCTTTAGCCAGTCGAATCGGACTTCGCGTGGGTGATGTGGTTTTAAATATCAACGGCAAAGAAGTGAAATCTGCTAAAGAAGCTTATGATGCCTTAAAAAAAGGAACCAACACGATTCGTGTAGCCCGAGGACGCGGCCTTTCAGCGATGACGTTTGATATTCCGTAATTTTACTTTTCCCATCAATCCAGAAGTGTCTTAATTCAAGACACTTCTGATATCCTGCAACCCTTTTTTCAGCCAGACTCAAGTCCTAAGACAAACGTCCCGATAGAGGACGCAGAAGACATCACCAGAGATACAGCGTGTCACGACATCTTAGACGGCATAACAAAACGGCAAAAAGGATACACAACGATGAAAATCACAGAAGTTAAAATATTTTCGGTGAACGAAGAGAGGCTTAAAGCCTATGTAACGATCACGATCGAAGGTTGTTTTGTGGTTCGTGACCTGAAGATCATTCAAGGACCCGGCGGCTTATTCGTGGCGATGCCCAGTAAAAAGCGTAAAGATGGCCAGTTTCGTGATATAGCGCATCCGCTGAATCAAGAAACACGGGAAAAACTTGAAGATCAGATTTTTGAAGCGTATGAAAATGAATTGCGCTCGATGGGTGCAACACTGACCAATCTCAAACGCCAAAAAGCTCCACAGAGCTATCAAGGCGATGATTAGTTAGGCACACTGTACGACAAAATACTTTAAAGAAGACCCTGCTCGGATAAACTTCTGACTAAAGTCGCCCATCGAATTTTGCGCATTTTTTGATTCCCCAATATTTATTTTTTCAATTCACTCTGGATTTTTGTTGCGGAATCAGCTGAATTTAATTAATTTAACAAAACATTCATTTCATGTTGGGGTATAGCCAAGTTGGTAAGGCAATAGATTTTGATTCTATCATTCCATGGTTCGAGTCCATGTACCCCATCCAATTTCTAATTCGAAAAGTTAACTTTTATAATTGTTCCATTAGATTCAGTGACCCAAACATTTCCAGAATTATCAACACTAATTCCATCTTTTGTCGTTC
>JBPOIE010000082.1:0-32673 GCA_052034855.1 Bdellovibrionota bacterium
CTTTCGATAATGATAAAGAGGCCGGGTAAATGATGATTGGACAATATTCGTGAGGCAATTGAAAGAATTCGACATATGAAAAGGCCATGTGTTCTGCATTCGCTTGGTGTGGTCGTGGCGAATAGATAATTCTAATTTGTGGAACTAAGCCATAGCTTTCGTATTTTGAGCTTGAATAAACAAGGGCGTCTGCGGCCCATTCCAGTCTTGTTTTTGCTTCAGGAATATCAATAGATTCATTTTGAAAATATAATTTTTGTCCACCATGTAAAGATGTCGAGGCGGGCACAAAGCCATGGCAATTTCCAGCATCTGCGACATATCCTTGTTCTGGAAAACCATTTAACCAAAGCGATGAGCAGGCCACGGTCGCCGCACTGGCGTTAGAGCAGATAAAGAATCCAACAGAAAACAGTCCTAAGAAAAGCACTTTAATTAAGCTAAAATTCATATAATGACCTCGTTATGCCAATTCAGTATAGGGAAAGAATTATTAAGGCAAACTATACTTTAAAATGAGTCATCAAAACTGCATTTTGATTGATTTAAAACTTGGCCCTATAAAATATATTCAAAAAAACATCAGATTCAGTTTCTAGTTAGTGAATGCGAAACTACGTAAATGCAGTTTGATCCTGGACCTGAACCAAAGTTGGTGCGTTATACTTGGAAAAATGGACAAACAGAACGAATCACCGTTAAATATTATTCTTAAAATAGATGAAAACAATTTAATATAATTCGAGTTTTACATCAGAGATTCGGACCATTTTATAATAAAATTAAAAGAGGTACCATGAGCTATTTACAACAACTTATATCATCGACAAAAAACTTAAAGATAGACTGTGAATATTGGGATGTTCGCATTGAGGATACTTTCGAAACTGCGATTGATATCATTGATGGCGAAGTCGCAACATGTACTTCAAGTCCGTCGCTTGGTGCGTTTCTGCGTGTGCGTAAAAATGGGTTTTGGTTTTATCAATCAACTACTCAATTAAATAAAATTCCCGAATCATTGGTTGAATTGTCGAAACAAAAAAGCACAATGACATCCAATTTTAAATATCATCCAGAAAAACAAAAGTCATTTTCTAAGATTTTGTCTGCCGATTTTAAGATGAGCGCGGTTTCTTTAGAGAGTAAACTCAATTTATGTCAAAGCTATTATGACGTAGTTCAAAAAAACAAAAAATGTGCTTCAAGCCGCATTGGATATAAAGACATCTATAAAGTGAAATCATTTTTAAATAGCGTCGGGACTGAATTTGAATTTGATTTTAATCAGGCAGGAATTGCCGTTCGCTACACTTTAAAAGAAGATAAAAATATTTTTGATGATAAGTGTTTATTTTATGCTTCTGAATTTGACCAGCTTAAAAATCAGGAAAGCGAAATTGATAAATCAATGGATCAAAGTTCATTGTTTTTAAATGCACCTGTTGTAACCGCAGGCAAGTATTCTGTTCTGTTTGATCCTGAAGTCACTGGTGTTTTTACGCATGAATCTTTTGGACACAAATCTGAAGCTGATTTTATCTTAGGCGATGCCAAAGCTTTAGAAGATTGGAAGATCGGAACACTGATTGGAAATTCAGGATTAAATATAGTTGATTATGGTGGTCATGAAAATACGTCTGGATATTGTCCTATTGACGATGATGGGACTCTGGCTCAAAAAAATTATTTAATTAAAGATGGATTGCTTGCAGGACGTTTACACTCATTTGATACGGCCATGCAACTGAATGAAAAACCAACTGGAAATTCACGCGCAATGAATTTTGAATTTGAGCCTATCGTTCGAATGACTTCAACGTACATCGAACCAGGAACAGAAAGTATAGAAAGTATTTTGCAAAAAAGTGAAGGTGCCATTTTAGTCGAAGGCGTACGTCATGGAAGCGGTTTAAGTACTTTTACTATAGCACCTCATCGCGGTTATGTGATTGGAAAGAATGGCACAAAGTCTCCGGTCAGAGTGTCAGTTGTTTCTGGTTCAGTGTTTGAAACATTAAAAAACATCCAAGCGATCTCTTCTGATTTTGAATTGCATAGCTCTGCTCACGGTGGCTGTGGAAAAATGGAACAGTGGCCACTGCCAGTATCAGATGGTGGTCCCTTTATTTTAGTAAAAGATATGCAGGTGAGCTAATGAAATTTGATATTCTAAAAATAATTGAAAATTCAACGACTGTTAAAACTGAAGGCAGTCAAATAACGTCTCATCGAAAATCTGAAATTATTCGCCACGGTGTTCGCCGTTTCGAAAACCAAAAAGTATTTCAGACCTCGAGACTTGGCGAGGCTAATCAAGATCGATTAATTGCAGACACTAAAGAATTTGGCGGCTTGGGTACAATTCATGATTATGGTTTTGCTCCTGAAGCTAGTGAACACAGGACAAGCCATTCTGTAGATTCGTCTGCACTCACATCATATACCGAAGCTCTTTCATACTTAAATGCAAAGTATCCTGATTATATTTTCTCTGGTCAGTGTAGTGTAACAAACAAAACTTTATCCTTAAGCTCAAACTATGGCGTTGATTTATCGACTCAATCTGGCCTTGTTGACTGGTATTTTCTGTTTCAAAAAAAGGGTTCCGGAAATATGATGGACGGCTTTCTCTATGGCTCAAGTCCAAAAGATTCAATTCTACAGTCTGTTCAAGCGCAAGAAGACTATTTAAAAATCGGTGATAAGATTGAAAAAATTCAGTCGGGAAAATATCCTGTTTTACTGGTCGAAGAAAAATCACCCCTTAAAAAACTTTTAGAATCATTTCATCTGAATAAGTATTCTGATTCATCTGCTTTATACAGTGGAAAATTAAAATCGAAATTATTCAGTGATAAAGTCACAATTTTCGATTCGGGGTATGATCCCGCGCACGCTCAATTTAGTTTTTTTGATGGCGAGGGCGTTGTTCGTTCAACTGATCTGAAATTAATCGATGCAGGAATTTTTACTTCGACGATTTCGGATTTGAGATTTTCAAAAAAATACGCAGGACAAAGCACAGGAAATGGCCTGCGAGTTTATAACAGAGGTGTTAACGTCGACTTCAAAAACTTAAGAATTAAAAAAGGTCTCCGTCCGTGGAAAGAAATAATAAGTCATTTACCAGTTTGTATCGTCGCCGCAGTCACTGCTGGTGGTGACAGCAATGACTTAGGCGAGTTCTCATCACCGGTCCAAATAGGCTATGTCTATCGATTTGGTGAGCTTGTCGGGTTAGCGCCGCAGATTACTATTAAGACTTCGATTGAGCAGTATCTAGATAAAAACTTGATTGATATTTCATCGGATGGTTTTACAGAGGACCATTCCTCAGGGTGTGTGATTTCTGAAATGGATGTTTTGCTGAATAGTTAAGGGTGTTGTTGTTTAAATGGGAGAAATTTTATTATTTCCCCTTAGTTTTTTTGTCGTCACTTTTCGCAGGGCTGCGAGATTTTTCTTTTCCGATCGGCTGATTCGAAGCTTGTGAATTCTTGAGCGAAACATGACATGATATTCGTGTGCTGGAATTAGGAATTTCGTAACCAAACTGAAATAGCGATTGAAGAGAGTCAATCGGTACGGCTGTATAACTTCTTTGAATAAGCTTTTCGCCCATTTCTTCATAAATTGAAAGATAAGCCATGTACTGGCCTGGATAATAGGCCTGTTGAACAACTTGCGTACCAACTCGAAAACGGTGTCCAGATACGAAAACTAGCCTATAGTTTTGAACTGGATAATTACTTTCAACATAACTGTTTGCATATCTGTCTGTATGAGAGCCAATTCCTTTGGGTTGTGTTATTTCATAATCAATAACTACAAAAGGTTTGCCATCGGAATCAGTTGCTCCACAAAGAGTTTTCACAGGTCTAAATAAATTCACTTGAGCAATACTGACAGATGAAAAAAACAGAAAAATGCAAAATCCAAATATAAACGGGACTCGACTCAAATAAAATTTAATATTCATCACGGCCACCTTAATATACAATTCATATTATATGTTAAAACTTAGAAATTCAAATTTATTTGATCCTAGGCCAGGCTTTGGCAAAGGCTGGCTATTTTTTGTAATGTCTACCTGCAGTTTTTTTATTGTAACCAGTTTCTCGAATTATTTATATGCTGCCGAGAGCTGTGCTTGGATTCCGACAGGGAATCATTCAATAGAACAAATTAAGAAAAAAGTCGAAGAAAGATCAGGTAAAGCCCCGACAATTTCATGCGGCGCTGGTGCTGATTTTAAAGTGTGCCATTCTTGTGAAGATAGGCTTACCGTTGAGCAATGGCGCAAAGTTCAAAAAATGTTAGGACAGTCTTCCTATCGGCAATGGCATTCCAGCTGGCACAGTAATTCTTTTACTGATGCCTCGACTAAAGCGCGAGAATCAGGTGGGGCGTTGAAGGCTGGCGAAATTCAAGGGGAAAATTTCTTTTTTGCGCACAGAGAAATGTTTCGAAATGTTCAGGCAAATCTAGCTGCGATGGGTTTACCATGTATTTCACCTTGGACGGAATTACCAAAAGATGCTGACGATCCGGTTTGGCCAAATGTTTCAGCCTCGAAGTTTCGTAAAATGAAGGAAAAGTGTGACTTGCTCGGCGGCTCCGACACCTTAGCAAAAATAGATATTTTTAATACTGAATTAAGAGCCAAAACCAAAGAGATTTCAGATGCAAACAGAATTAAGCAACAAGAGCTCGAAGGAACTATAAAAGACAGAGCTGAACTTTTCCAAAAACGTGACGAATTATGGAAAGCCAGCCAAGTCCAAACACGGGAAGCAAGGCAAGCCTTACTTGTAAAGCATGCCTTGACTGAAGACATCATCAAGCAGCTGCGAGATTGTCCGACGAATGCTTCGATGCGAAGTGCAGATTCATCCCAGAAAAGTCTTTATGATGCCGCTGCCGCACATGCGACTCCGCAGTATTTAAAAGGCTCGCTTGGAAACTTGGGTCACGAAATTGAAGGTAGCTGGCATGGTTCTATTCACTATAATTACAACACTGAACAACCGAGTCATTGTTCGTCTCAAAGTATTGCTCCTGAGTGTGACGATATGGGATCGCCTTTCAGCTCTCATATTAATATCCATTTTTATAAAGCACATGGTTTAATCGATGAATATATTGAAAAATGGTTGAAGGCGAATAACTACGAAGTTGCCAGTAAAAATTGTTCGAGCAGTGATAAAAAATGCTATAAATGGAAGGGTACATATACAGGCGATATGCCAGATTTTGTAACTGGAAAAGGTTGTACTTTAGATACTCCGATCTCTTCTTCCGAAACGAGCGCGCCCAAAGTGAGGACGGAATCTGGAGAAAGATGAGATGGGACGTCGTAAGTATTCCAAACTTATTTTAATTTCATTATTTTTTTTAACTTTATTTCCACAGTTAGCGTTTTCGCAGTTCGTCTGCGGTAGTACGAATGTATTTGAAAAAAATATTTCGTGGATGCGAGATTTCGCTAAAAACTATGGATTTGCTTCGCTTGTCGGAAACCAAGAAATTCAATGCGGAATGGTTGGCGAAGATTTTCGTTTGTGCCGGAAATGTGAACGTAACATATCTAGCGAACAACTTAAAATATTGCAGCCGATGGTCAGTGCAGAAAAATATAGATCATGGCTCGAGAAATGGCGAACGGATATGCAGCTTGGTTCGGTTTCTCTGAATCTGAAAGATTTCGAGTCAGAAAAAAAAATGGGGCATGTGCGTCCACAAGAATCACGTGATCAATTTGAATCGCGAGTGAATGCCAACTGGGGAGAATCGTTTTTTTTCCTTCACCGAGAACTTTACAAAATGGTTCAATTTGAACTGACAATGTCAGGTCAACCCTGTTTTGGCCCATTGGCAGCTCTACCTACGAAATGGAACGATAGCAACTGGCCGACACCAAAAGGTAAAGCATCACAAGATTTGCTCAATACGGCATTGTCTGATTTAAAAGTCTTGGAAGATCCAAAAAATCTCAAAAAAATGAATTTGAATCAGTTGGGTCTACAGACATCTGCGATTTCAAAAAATTTGTATTTAGCTTATCAAGAACCGAAAGAAGCACTAGATAAAAAATGTCAGGGAGACGAAAGCGTAAGTAAAACTTGCGATAACCTGATGTCTGCCAAAAGCTCGCAAGTAAATAAAAATTTTTGGATGATTCATGCCTATTTTGATTCTATGGTCGGAAAATGGTTAAAGGCGAACGATTTTGAAGAAATAGCAAAAGATTGTGCCGGTAAGAAGAAGTGTTATCAATGGAACGGCACTTACACGGCCAATTATCCAATTTAGTCAATGTGTTTTAATTTTTAAACCAACACGCAGGACGAGTTCCTAGCTTTCGAAAATTTTCATACCGACATTGCAAACTCGGATAAGTATTAATTAACGTCGCAGGCGTTTTTGTCGTATCCGCATTAAAACGAATGAACCCATCACCTTCTTTAATCACTTGAGAAAATGATTGAAACATTTTGAATCCGGCCGCTTCGATGCGTGCTGGGATTTTGTCTTCGGCTTCATTCAGTGATCTGAAATATCTTGGTAAACAAACATTCGCCGCAAAAAAATCAGATTGTCCTTCGGCCGATGACCACTCTGCAAATTGAATCGTTTGAAATGGAGATCCACCAATCACGTGGCCCAGTTCATGACAGACGATCGCAGCATAGGCGTCAGGGGTAAGACCTTTGACGCGCGTTGTACCACCCAAGATCATCAAGCGAAAATTATTTTCGAACAGTGAAACCCCAGCTCCGAACAAAGGGCTTTCCCATTCTGCGTTTAAAACCAGTGGATAAGGCAGTTGCGCTAATTCTGTTTGGAACAACTGCTGAATCTGAGCAGGTGTCGTGTAAAATTGAACGATATCGATCGGTGAGTTGGGTGCCATATCCGCAGAAATACAAAAATAATCAGGGCGATCTTTTGGACAGGGTGGATACATTTTAGCGATGGCTACACTACCGAGGAAATGAACCGCTAAAACAGCAGCGAAGTTCAATGCGATCCATCGAATGAAAAAAAGTTTATTCAGCACGCAGCCCCCGCCACAGAGGTAATCAATAGCCGCTGAAAAGTCACGGAAAAGGTCAAAAAAATTAGCACTTGCTTTGACTTTACTTGGACACGAAAAAATTAAGTGTGTAGTATCGAATAGTTACAGCAAAGAAATTTCCGACCTAAGGAAAGTTTATAATATCATGATGAAAAAAATATGTCTGCACTAAATCCATTTCTGCTTTCCATCGGATGGAACGAATTTTTTCAAGCCAGTTTTGACAGTGGTCACAGTGACCATTCAGAAATTGTATTTGCGCCAGCTCGAATCGTCAGCCAAGGGCGTGATAGTTATCGCGTGCTTGTGCAACCTGAAATGATTCTTGAAGCCGTCCTTACCGGAAAGCTGCATAAAATATCAAAAAATGGAGCGGGATTTCCTGCGGTCGGTGACTGGGTTGCAATCAGTCTGAGTGAAGGACATCGAAAAGCAGAAATTCATCGCGTGCTTGAAAGACAAAGTGTTATTCAGCGTAAGCGTGTCGGTAATAAACGTGAAAATCAAATCATTGCTGCGAATGTTGATTTTCTGCTGATCGTGACTTCACTGAATGAAGACTTCGATCTTGAAAGGCTCGGAAGGTATATCTCTCTGGGACAAGAATCGGGAGTGGCTCCAATTGTACTTTTGACGAAATCGGATTTGTGCGCACAGCCGCAAGAGTATATCAAAAAAATTAATTCACAATTTCCACACGTTCAAACATTTGCGATCTCTGATCGAGATCCAAATTCGTTCGAAGCTTTGCAAGTTTTTTTCACGCAAGGAAAAACGTCGGTGCTGGTTGGATCTTCTGGCGTTGGTAAATCGACTCTGTGTAATTTTCTGATTGGCGTCGAAGCACAAAAAACTTCGGAAACCAGCACGGCTTCACGAGGTAAACACACAACCACAGCACGGTCTTTGCTAGTGACTCGTTGGGGAGGACTTGTGATCGATACTCCGGGGATGCAAGAGGTCGCTGTTGTTGGCGAAGTCGTGACCGAAGGATTTCCCGATATCGAAGATCTGATCTTGAAATGTAAATTTACAAACTGTCGTCACGGCGCGGATCCGGGATGTGCGATCGTGCGCGCACTGAAAGACGGATCACTGGATCCTGATCGATGGCAGGCCTACAAGGATCAGTGAGAATGAATATACCATTACCAACTTTCATGACTGACCGCTTGATACTTCGCGAAGTAACTCAGGAAGATATCCCCGCGTATAAAAAATATTTTGTTGATTATGAAGTTATACAGCATTTGGCGGCTCATGTTCCTTGGCCCTATCCAAAAGATGGAGTGCGTGAGTTTCTAAATAAATTTATTTTTCCTGATCAAGGTAAGACACAATGGCTTTGGGGAATTTTCGAAAAAGAAAATCCTGCAGAACTGATTGGCGCCGTTCATTTATTGCGTGAAGGTCGCCCTGAACATCGGGGATTTTGGTTAGGAAAACCATTTTGGGGTAAAGGCTATATGACCGAAGCGGTCGCGCCAGTTATGGATTATGCATTTAATCATTTAAGTTTTGAAAAATTATTTTTTGCCAATGCTGTGGGAAATTTAAAATCACGACGAGTGAAAGAAAAAACCGGCGCTCAACTGATTGATGTGCAACCAGCTCGGTTCGTCAATCCTGAATACACAGAGCATGAAATTTGGGAGCTAAAAAAAGAAAAATGGAATAATCTTTCACCGAAATATTATATTCTAAATTCTGAACAGAATGAACTTCAGGTTGATGTGATCCATAGTCTTTTGACTAACTCTTACTGGTCTAAAGGGATACCTCAAGAAACAGTCAGTAAAGCAATTAAAAATTCACTCTGTTTTGGAATCTACAGCCAGAAAAAACAAATCGGTTTTGCCCGCGTCGTCAGTGATTATGCAACTTTTGCTTGGCTGTGTGATGTGATTATTGATGAAAAGTATCGCGGTCATGGTTTATCCAAAGAGCTCGTGAAGCTTGTTCTGAATCATCCAAATCTAAAAGGTCTGAGACGCATCTGCTTAGCAACGAAAGATGCACATGCTCTGTATGAAAAATTTAATTTTAAAGTGACAGAGGCTCCACAAAATTGGATGGAAATAAAAGACAATGCTATTTATCTGAAGAAAGAGGAAATTGTTGAGTAATCAATCTTTACAACTCCGTGAATTGGGACCTGAGGATGAATCCGCTTTTTTAATTTGGTATGATTCATGGAAAAATGTTGATCCCCACTGGGCGACCTTTATTTGGAAACCCGAAATGTCGCATGCAGAACATATTCAAAAATTACGTGATCATAAAGATCCAGCGCTCATTGCTTCACATCTTGTTCCATCGACGATGCTCTATGCATTTGTAGATGGCGAAATCGTAGGTCGACTCAGTGTGCGCCATTATCTGAATCAGAATCTTGAAATGCGTGGCGGGCATCTAGGGTATTCTGTCAGTCCCGCTTATCGCCGCAAAGGTTACGCGAAAGAAATGTTCAGACAAAGCCTAAGATACTGTGAAAACTTGGGTCTTCGTCGTATTCTCGTCACGTGTAATGATAACAACGAAGCCTCATGGCGGGTGATTGAACATTTCGGAGGATTACTCGAAAATAAAATATTAGATACTGAAGAAAATGAAATGATCCGCAGATATTGGGTGGATATTCAATCAATCGGATGATGCTCAAAAGGTACAGCTATGACAACAGTTGAAAATGTCGATATTAATCAATTTATGGGTAGCTGGTATGTTTTGGCTGGGCGATTTACTTTTCTGGAAAAAGATGTGCATAACGGTCTGGAAAAATACACTTGGAATACAGAAAGGGATCGCATCGACGTCGATTTTACTTATAACAAAGGGAGTTTGACGGGACCCCAAAAATCAATTCCGCAAAAAGCTTGGATTTATAATCAGTCAACGAAGGCCCATTGGAAAGTTTCTCCACTTTGGCCCTTTAAGTTTGATTATCTTGTGGTAGCGTTGGATAAAAATTATCAATGGACGGCCATCGGCGTACCTGATCAAAAATACTTGTGGATTATGGCTCGTGATTGGAAAAATCCTGAGTCTACAATTCAAGAAGCAATCAAGCAGCTCGATAAAGTAGGATACGATACAAAGAATTTAATTCGTGTTCCACAACAGTGGCCTTAAAACATATTTGCTGATTTATATCGACTTGAAACTGTCCCATTTTGAATCAAGAACTTCGCTTTAATCGAATATTTCAGTTGAATTACGATTATTCAGTTAAGATAAATGAACGGGGCGGTGAAATATGAAGCTACTATTGATTTTGATGTCGTGTTTAATTTCTATGTCTGCTTTTTCTAAAAACAAAATTCTTTTTACAACTCCAAATGCAGATCGTAAAAAACCTGACGATTTAAATATTATATTAGATTACAAAAAAGGTTCGTCGTCGAAAAAACTCATCGATACTCAGGTCGGCGGTTACTATGGCAGCACCGAAGAGTTTGTTGTGTACTTAAAAGAGGGCGGTTTGATCATAGTTAAAGATTTTGATTACCTCGCTAAAAATGCAATTGCCTCCAATGTCGTCAGTTTTAAAATCGACAATGGCAACTTATACTATGAAACGATGACACAATCAGGAATAAAAACTCTGTGGCTCATAACTGATTTTAAAAATTTAAAACCAATTGAAATTGTCCAAGGTTACAATACTTATGGTATAGATCAGTAGTGGTGCTGCTTACGCGCGGCACATAGATTTAGCCCGATTTCCCGATTAAAATATCCAAATGAAAATAACCATTTTATATGCGTCGCTGTTAGCTTTAGTTTTTGTATTTCTCAGCATTCGAACGATCAGACTCAGAAGAACTCTAAAAATTGGTGTCGGCGATTCAGGGAATCAGCGAATGCTACGAGCGATCAGAGCACATTCGAACTTTGCCGAATATGTACCCTTTGCAATAGTATTGATTTATTTTGTTGAAATGAATTTAGCTTTGAATGCTTTTGTTCATTTTCTAGGAATCACTTTGCTTTTAGGTCGTCTTTTACATTCCTACGGTATCAGCCAAGAAAAAGAAAACTTCAAATTCAGAGTCAGCGGAATGGTTTCAACGTTCACTGTGATTCTAACAAGTTCTATGTATCTTTTGTTTTCCTATTTAAAAACGACTTTGATGTAAATTAATCTTCGATAGAAAACTCGACGATGGCTTTAGCGACATCTGATGGTTTTTCTCTTTGAACAGAAGAGCCACAGTTTTCAAGTTCTAAATATTCAAAATCCGGCCTGACGTTTTTAAACATATCTGCAGTCGAAAGTTTGCTATCAGCAAAGGCCTCATAATTTTTTCCGAAAATACTTAAGACTGGAATGAACACGCCTTGAGCGGATTCTGCGAATGGGCGGTACAGTTGGCCGCCGACAAAACTAATCGTCAGATATTTTTGTAAATAATTATCACGCATCACTCTGTAGTCATTTAATAAGCTTTCATTCACAAATGAATCGTCAGAAAAAGCAAATTTTAAAAAGTAATTCAAAGAATTATCAATTAATAAATTCTGATAAAAATTATCACTGGCGACCTCATCAGCATAAAGTCGATCGTAAAGTTTTTGTTCTCTTTCAGATGGGGGTTGGTTGAGAGAGTTTAATCCTGTGGGACTTAACAGAACTAAGCGGCGAACCAGATCTGGACGCAGACTTGCGACTTTAAGTCCTGACGCCGATAAGAGTGATTCAGCAACAACTGTCGTTCGCTTTTGAATCACTTCGCTAATAAACTGAGAAAGAAATAAATCAAGATCTTCAATTTTATAAGCTCTTTTTGGTTTATCACTTTCTCCCGCACCCGGAAGATCGACGATATATACTGCTTGTCCTGCTTGATCTAACAAAGGAAGTAGTTCTCTGAATGAGCGATGACTGGCGCCGCCGTAAACACCGTGAACCAAAAGGATTGGGAACCCCGATGAACCAGCGATTGGTTTGCGAATTCGAATGTCTCCGAATCCAGTGACTTGAACAGTTTCGTTCAGTAACGAAGGGCTGATTGATGTATTTGCATTTGATTCATTCGAGAACATGAAAAGTGGGAACAGAAAAACAATTTTAAAAAGTTTCATATGAAGCCTCCGAATTGACTTTTAGTTAAACGGAGCCTGTTAAAGAGTCAATAAATCAAAAATAGCGAGAAAAAAACTGTCATTTCACAGAGATTTAATCGAATATTATTCGTTGAATCAATGATCTTGCGCGAGTCTATTTATTTAATAAATAAAGTAAACCCAAGCCAAACAGAATAGTTAATAAAGTACTTTTAGAGTAAAAGCAAACTGCCGTGGAAATCACGACAACGAAAAATCTTTCTTTCCCCAAAAGCCACGCCTGATGGCCTTCATTAAAAAAAACGGCCGGAGCGACGAAGGCCGGTAAAACAGCTGCAGGTATGAAGGAAAATATTTCACGTATGCGTTCCGATATTTTTATTCGTGAAGATAGAGCAATGAAAGCCCCTCGGATCAGCAGAGTGCCGGCGGCCAAAAACAGAATATTATTCCAGAAGTAATTGGCATCTATCATAATTGAACTTTGTTTCTTGTGAGAAATGTCGCAAGCCCGATCGATGAAAGTGCTGTGATCATGAGACCAGATTTAAACGGTAATGTGTAAAGTAGTAATGATAGCGCTGACGAAAACAAAGCTACATAGAGATATTTTTTATTTTTGATCGTTGGAATAACCAAAGCGACAAAACTGAGAGGTACGGCAAAATCGAGTGAAAGACTTGCCGGAGCAAAATTTCCGAAAACATAACCAGCATACACAGATGTATGCCAAGCGATGAACATGCAAACTGAGGCTCCCAAATAAAACTGAGTCGCATCAGTAGCAGATTTTAATTTATGATCATTAGCCGACATCACAGCATAAGCTTGATCAGTCAGTGTATGGGCGCAGAAAAGTTTGATAAGGAAGTTTGATCTTTGGACGATGGGTGAAAGGGCTGCGCTGTATAACAAAAAACGCAGATTTATAATTAACCCCGTTAAAATCACAATCAGACTGGCGGCATTCTTCGTCATCAGATCAACCGCAGCCAACTGAGAAGCTCCGGCATAGACAATGAAATCCATACCCATCGATTGCGTCAAAGACAATTTGGCCTCGAAGCAAACTGTTCCTACGACCGCGCCAAATGGAATCGCGCCAGTCAAAATGGGTATCATTGCTTTAAAGCCTGAAAAGAAATAATTTTCATTTTTCATCGATTTAAAATATCTTAATCTGCATCACAAGAACAGCTAAATTTTTGATAGAGATGCACTTAGAAAGTATGATGAAAACATTATGAAAATATGCGAAGTCTGTGGCCGTGAAATTGAGTTTAGAAAAAAATGGGCAAAAACGTTTGATCAGATTAAATATTGTAGTGAAAAATGCAGGCGCAATAAAAATAAAACAAACTATGAACAACAGATTTTAGATTTATTGCAGGCTCGGGGCGCTGATAAAACAATTTGTCCGTCCGAAGTGTTACTTGAGGAGCAAAAGCAGAACAAAGAAATCATGGAGGCCGTCAGATCTTCAGCCAGACTGCTCGTCAGTCAAGGTTTGATCGTGTTCACCCAAAAAGGACAAGTCGTAGACCCCTCGACAGCCAAGGGTCCTATTCGACTGAAATTAATTAAAAGATGATGCCGCATGAAGTGCTGATAAAATTGCACCATGCACGGAACCGCCACCAAAAGCATCGCCAATCAGAAAAATGTTTTTGTTCGATCCAACAGTTTCATATGATTTATTATAAATTGATTCGGGATGCGAATAGCGCCATTTTTTAATTTGTGATTTCAGGATTGTTGATTTTGAATTCTGTTTTTTCAGCCAATTTGAGAAATGCTCTGTGATTTTTTCTTGGATGATTTCATCAGCGAATTCAAAATTAATTTGACTGAAAATGCTTGTCATCACAACTGTGAAACAGTTCTTTTGGCTGACCTTTTTCGATTTTTGATTCGAGACAGAATGAATATTTTCATCCACTTTTTCCATATACTTAAATTGATCTAAAGAATCATTTTGATCACTCAGTTCAAATAATCCAACAACAGCTTGATGATAATTCAACGATTTTAAGTTTTCAGGAAATTGAATATTTGAAATTTGCAAGAGATCGCGACTTTGTGGCCAAGGAGCAGATAAAACTAAATTTTTTGCGTAATAATTTTGACCACTCTCGCACGCTATTTGAATTTCATCTGCGAATTCATTTTTGATTTGAACTGCTTTCTCTGAGAACGCAATCGATAAGTCTGTTTGTAAATGTTTTGCGACTTTTGTAATTCCTGTTTCAGCTGCATAATAAGTCAGATTGTTCAGTTGAAACCATTCGTTGATCAAATTCTGCTCGAGGAGTTCGTTTTTGATGTCCTGCAGCTCGGAATTTTCGAATTTTAAAAACTGTGCGCCATGATCATATCTAGAATTTTCATCTCGGCGAGTGGCCATGCGACCTCCGACGGATTTTGATTTTTCAATCACAAGAATATTTAAGCCTTTTTGTTTCATCTTTTTGGTAAAAACTAAACCTGAAATACCTGCGCCAATAACAATAATGTCATATATATTTTTATTCATGATTGTAGTTCTATTTTTCTTCCATTTTCAGTAGGCTTTGATGTAAGTCTTGCATCATTTTTCTGAGCAGATGAAGTTCTTGTGATTTTAAATTCACAAGGCACATGATTTCATTTGGAACGATCGACATTTTTTCTTTTAATGCGAGTCCGCTTTTGCTCAGTGAAACTATTTTGCTTCGACGATCTACGGGTAGTGTTTGAACTTGGATCAGGCCCAGCTTTTTTAGTTTTTGAATGAGCGGCGCGGCGGTGCCCGAGTCGAAATATGTCACTTCACAGATTGAACTGATGCTTTGTTTATCTTTTTCCCAAAGTGCCAGCATGATAATGTATTGCGGATAAGTGATGTCCCATTTGCTCAGGACCTTTTTATAGACCCTTTGTAGCGCATTACTTGCACTATACAGCGGGTGGCAGAGTTGATTTTTAAGTAATAAGTGTCCTAATGGCATATAAAAGACATAATACCTTGTATACAAAGTATTTGCAAATTTCTTTTTAGCATGGCAAGATCTTAATATCTTGCATACAAGATATTAACCTTAAGGAGAATTTATGAACAAGCTCGATAAAGTCCTCTACACAGCACAAGCCACTTCGACAGGCGGACGCGAAGGCACATCGCAAACAAATGACGGTCGTTTGAAAGTCACTCTATCAACACCAAAAAATCTAGGTGGAAATGACGGGCCTGGAACAAATCCAGAACAATTGTTCGCAGCAGGTTATTCGGCCTGTTTTATCGGTGCTTTAAAAGTTGTTGCTGCGCAAAGTAAAGTTGCTCTTCCTGCAGATCTTGCCATTGTTGCCGATGTTGGCATTGGACCAATTCCACAAGGGTTCGGTATTCAAGCGCAACTGAATGTTCACTTAAAAGGGATGCCGCTCGAGCAAGCTCAGGATTTGGTCAACAAAGCTCACCAAGTTTGTCCATACTCGAATGCGACTCGTGGAAACATCGAAGTTCAAATTTTAGTAACAGTTTAATCTTCATTTTTGAAACGAATAAACATTTTGTACTAGGCCAGATTGAAACTTTGTCGAAGATTTCAGTTTAAGATTGATCGGTTTTGAATGGTGATTGAATAATCGTATTCCTTCACCCAAAATAATCGGGACAATTGAAATCGTCAGTTGATCGATCTGGTTTAGGCGAATTGCATCCATAACAAGTTGCCCCCCATCCAAATAGATATGTTTACATCCGTCACGATAAATAGATTGTATATTTTCAGCTAAATCACCAGTTAAAATTCTGACAGCAGGGTGATTGTTGTCTATTTTTGAATGAGTACGAACATAGACATTTTTATTTCCATACGGCCATTGATCAAATTCAAGAACTTTATTAAAAGTATTTCTGCCTATGAATAAGCAATCGACGGATTCAAAAAATTCAGAATAGCCATAGTCTTCATTTGCAGAATTAATTTTATCAAGCCAATCAAGCTCGTGATTTTTACCTGCGATAAAGCCGTCAAGACTCATGGCTAGAAATGCGGATGCTTTCATGGGTTCTCCTTTTAATTTCGTTCATCGAGACATATATTTTAAGTGAATCGCCATTTACTTAAAAGGGAATTCATGAAAACGAAAAAACTGAGTGATTACGATGTTTTACTAATTGCTAAAAACGTGATTATGAAACAAGGACCACAGTCATTTACTTTAAATCATATTTCAAAAAAAACTGGGCTCAGTTCACCGGCCTTGATTAAACGATTTCAAACAAAGAATAACATTCTAAAATTAGCTCTCGAAGTTTCAAACACTGAATTCGATCAAAAATTTTTGGTCAATCACAAAGACGGATTGTTAGGTATAATATCTTTATTTGATTGGTTTTCGGAGTCCTTCAAGTCTGAAAAAAAATCCGAGCATTTATTTCTGCTTTATCAAGATTCAATTCATCCGATTTTCAGTAAAATTGCAAAAAAGCGAATGAAACAACTAAAGAGTTACATCAAATCAAAACTTGAAATAGCGATTGATCAGAAAGAAATACGTCATCCAGATGATATTACTTTTCTGGCAAGTAACATTGAAGCTTTATTGCATGGCTTAGCTATTCAAAACATATTTGCAGATTCAAAGGATATACATATTGATTTTGTGAGGTCATTTGAGGAATTTATAAAACCATTGAGGAAAGCATAGAATTCTTTAATCAACTGATTTATACTAAAGACTCACTAAGGAACACAAAATGGACGAAAAAGATTTTGAAGGTACATTGGTCTTAGAAAAGCTTGCTGAAATCGGAAAGCTCAATTCATTTTTGGAAGCTATTGACTCGGATGATTTTGACCGTGCTCGCAGATTAATGAAGAAGGCCAACATTGACACTGGGACGATTTCATTGGTTCTTAAAAAAATGCACTCTGCTGATGAATAACTAAAATTTAATATCAAAAGGAAAAATCATATGAAAGTTAAAGCCTACGCTGTACATACACCAAAATCATTTTTAGAGCCTTATGAGATTGAACGACGTAAACCCAATGCTGATGATGTGACAATTCAAATTCACTTTTGTGGAATTTGTCATTCGGATATTCATACGGCTCGCGGAGAATGGGGGACTCCCAAATATCCTTGTGTTCCAGGACACGAGATCGTCGGCCATGTTATCGCTGTTGGAAAAAAAGTAAAAACATTCAAAGTTGGTGATCAAGTCGGTGTTGGTTGTATGGTCGACTCTTGTGGAAAATGCGCGAATTGCAAAGCCGGAGAAGAGCAGTTTTGCACCAAAGGCGCAATTTTTACTTATAATAGCAATGAGTACGACGGAAAAAGTTATACAAAAGGCGGATATTCAAGCCACATCGTCGTTAAAGATAAATTCGTATTAAAATTGAAAAAAGGATTACCGTTAGACCGCGTGGCTCCATTACTTTGCGCGGGGATTACGACGTATTCACCGTTAAAAAGATTTAACACAAAAAAAGGATCCAAAGTTGGTGTCGTTGGACTTGGTGGACTTGGGCATATGGCAATTAAATTAGCAAAGGCGATGGGTGCAGAGGTCACAGTTTTTAGTACTTCACCGACAAAAGAAAAGGACGCTAAAAAATTAGGAGCTAAGAACTTTGTTGTCACAAAAGATCCAAAGAATTTTGCAACTTTCACAGGAAAACTAGATTTAATTATCGATACAGTTTCAGTAGCTCATGATTACACGCCATATTTAGGGACTTTGAAAGTTGGCGGGACTCATGTTTTGATTGGTGTACCTGAAAAACCAACTGATTTCGGAGCAGGTCCCCTGATTTTTGGACGCAAACAACTGGCAGGAAGCTTGATCGGTGGAATTAAAGAGACTCAAGAAATGTTAGATTTTTGTGCGAAGAAAAAAATATTTTCAGATATTGAGTTGATTCAAGCGGCGCAAATTAACGAAGCTTATGATCGCACTGTAAAAGGTGATGTGAAGTATCGTTTTGTCGTGGATGCGAAATCTTTTTAATCCGAGCGAATTCGCGAGCGGATATCTTCTGTTTTTTAAAATAAAAATGCTCGGTTTTGCCGAGCATTTTTTTATTTCCGAAGTTTATAGATCAAAACACTTGTGGTGGTGCTGTGCCTGGTAGGTTCAGCAATTCCAACTTTACATAGTGTCTTCGGATAATTTTTACCACACGTCCCCCTGTTAGTATTTTTATCTGCAGGAGTTTCGAACCTCCTCACACACGCCCTCATTTCATTGAGCTAGCGGCGGCAGATGATTTCTTATCGGACGTGAATGGATAAACTTAATTGTCTAAAATGATACTTTGTTTTCGATTACACTTTATCTCAGTTTGAGGCTAGCTAACATATTGAAAAGTTTAGTTCTAGTTCAAAGAAAAAAATAAATATTTTTTTCTCTTGTCATTTAAAGCTCTTCGGCAAAAACTTTTTCTGTGATCTTCCAGAACTTATCTTGTTTTCTGGCGATCACAAATGAAGGTAAGCGATACAAACTTTTAAAACGGATCACTTCGAGTGGCGTTGTTAATTCCACGGCCAATTCCGGACGGCGCAAATGAGAACGCAGAAAATTGATATTAAATTTTTTGATCGCAGATGGATTATTAAAAAAATGCACTTCACTGAGATATTCAGCATCTAGATCGTAGTATCTGATTTCTAAATAGGGATTGCCATTTTTATCTTCGCGTTCTTCAAAGGTAATTTTATCTGGAGTCATGATGTGTGCATTTTTAGAAAGTTTCGCTTGTTTTAATTTCGCATCAGCATCAATCAAAACAGCATCACATTTTTCACACGCGCGGGCTGTGATATCATTTTCACATCCACAGTTATGACAAACTTTGGAACGAAAGCGATAGCCACAAGGAATTACTTGAAATGTATTTGGATCCTGAGTGGCGCCACGACACTTACGACCAAAATGTTCAATCATCACACCATCAGAATCAGTGTAGCCCCAAAAACTATTTTCAAAATCACATGCGGGGCAAGGCACAATGACCGCCACAGTATCTTTAGCGGGACGCTTGTCACTGATTTCAGGCGCATAAATATCATGTCCCATACCTGTGTAATCTAAAATGTAACAATCTTTTTTATCCTCTGAGAGTCGTAATCCGCGACCCACAATTTGTTGATACAAGCTGTTTGATTCTGTCGGGCGCAAGATCGCAATCACATCCACATGAGGCGCATCAAAGCCTGTGGTCAGCACTGAAACGTTGACCAGATACTTAAACTTTTTATTTTTAAAATCTTCGACAATTGCATCACGTTCGGTCATTTCAGTGTCACCGATGACCAGACGGGAATCCCCTTCTGGTAGATAGGTCATGATTTCTTCGGCATGTTTCACTGAGCTACTGAAAATCATCACGCCTTTGCGATCAAAGCGCTCAGTGATATCAATAATATTTTTAATAATAAACGGAGTTAAGCGTTTTTGACCCTTCAGGACTTCTTCGACCTCGGCCGCTGTAAAAGGACGATCGCGATTTGTCAGTTCCGAAAAATCATAGCAGGTGACAGGGATATCAACTTTGACCGGAACAGTTAAAAATTTATTTTTAATCATGTATGACAAAGGCAATTCATAAACACATTGTTTAAAAAATCTTTTTTTATCAGTTTTGATTTCGCCGGTTTGTGAGTACTCGTAAATCCAACCCAAACCCAAACGATAAGGTGTTGCTGTGAGGCCTAAAATACAAAGTTCTGGATTTCGCTCTTGTAGTTTTTTGATGACCTCTTGGTATTGAGTGGCGCCTTCTTCGGCGACGCGATGACATTCATCAATGACTAATAAGGAAAAGTTATTAAAAAAAGCGTTCGGTGCGCGCGCGACGGATTGGACACTGCCAAAGATCGCTTTTTGATCCCAATCTTTTTGACCAAGACTCGCAGAATAAATTCCAGCAGGTAAATCATAGCTTTTGTATTTTTCGTAGTTTTGTTCAACAAGTTCTTTGACGTGAGCTAAAACCAGTACGCGGCCCTTTGCGATCCGCGCAAGTTCTGCGATGACAAGGCTTTTGCCGGCTCCGGTCGGAAGGACAATCACAGCTGGGACACGTTTTTTTTGAAAAAACTGAATCGTGTTGTTCACGGCCTGTTGTTGATAATCCCTCAGTTTGTACATGGGATTAATATAATGTGTAGAATTAAATTTGCATTAAAAAAATTGAATTAATTTTTAAAAAAAAGAGCCCAGAACCTGCAGAGGGGTTGCAAGTTCTGGGTGAGTCCTCGTTAGACGGCCTCGGATGATACGTCTTTCGCGTCTTGATTATTCTTTTTAGACCCCAACAGTCGATCAAAGATGCCGCTCTTGCCAGATTGAATTTCAATTTGGCGAGGCTTAGCTGTGTGAACTTTTGGTAAATACAATTCTAAAACACCTTCTTCATACCTGGCTTCAACTTTGTCTGCGTCGATCGTCGCTGGTAACGAGAAGCTTCTTTTGAAAAATCCATATGATCTTTCAAATCTTTGAAGTTTAGACTTCTTGTCCGTTGTGCTTTCACGCTTTCGTTCGCCCGAAATTGTCAGCACATCATTTGCGACATCGATTTTGATATCACTTTTCTTCATCCCTGGCAGATCAACACTCATCATGAAATGTTCTTCTGTTTCAGAAATTTCGCACGCAGGATTAAAAGTTCTCTCGTCATAATATTCTGACCGTGCAGTTGGTGCCCAGTCGTTAAATAATTGATCCATTTCGGTCATCAGATCCGAAGCAAGAGATCGATTCGTCCATTGTGGTGTTAGTATTCTCATTTCAAACCTCCTTTTGGTTGTGTTTAATTATTTCTTACAAGTTAAAAATGTGGTTCATTTAAAAACTGTCAAGTTGTTGTTCTGAACTTTCACTGTACGCTTTCAAGTTTTTAAGACTTGTTTTTTCAAATCGATTTGTTTTCCATTTATTTGTTTGCCGGCGAATTTGTTCAGTTAATTTATCAGTCACTGATTTTAATTTTTTTCCTGAGGCCACAGCGAAAAATCGACCCGCCGATGAGTAAACTGAAACAACGCCTTTGATCATATTGTTATTGCGTGTGAAGGCGGCTTTCAGCGTAGCACCGATGGGCGCTTCGTTTTGTAATAAATTAATTTTTTCACCGAGGTATGTTTTAGTAAATTCAGAAGGGTGAAATCCTTGGAATTTAATATTCGTATTTCGAGTAAGCATTATCGAATCCTTTCGTTAAAGGTTGTAAGAAAAGTAATATGAGATTTAAATCAGTAGTGATTTTTACGAGGGTGGCTGATCGCCTTGGTAACTTGCGTGTTTCATAAGTTCCTTTCATTAAAAAAATGAGAGCTATTTATGTCTGCGAGTTATAACTTGCAATCTAAGAGTGTGTTCGATTTTGAGACTGTCAAGTGGGGTATAAAATATTTTTTGTATGGACAGGAAATAAGTTCGCCCAGATATTAGTCTAGCATGAGTTCTGAAGCGGTGTATAAAACATCTTATGAATGTATAGTTTCGGAATCATGCAGATTATGCCAGTACAACCGTGTGTATTCGAGTTGTGATTTATGATTTATGATTTTAAAACAGAGAGCTCATTATGAATAAAACAAAAAGTATATTTTTTGCACTATCCATTGGAATTTTAATTTGGTCCGGTGTATTCCCGAAAGATCAATTGACATGGTTTTTAGAAGTTTTTCCATCGTTTATAGGATTGCCGATTTTAATTTATTTAAATAAAAAATATGGAGTGAGTACTTCGTTGTTTATTGTTTTTTGTTTACATTCTATGATTTTGTCAGTTGGTGGGCATTACACATATGCCGAAGTGCCGGCAGGTTTTTGGTTTCAAGAGTACTTCAATTTGAGTCGAAATCACTATGATCGTTTAGGTCATTTTTTCCAAGGGGTAACACCAGCCCTAATTGCCTATGATTATTTTAAACGCGAAAAAATTGTCATTGCAAAAATTTGGATAAAATTTATTCCCGTTGCGATCGCTTTAGCATTTAGTGCTTTATATGAAATGTTTGAGTGGTGGACAGCAATATCGACGGGCGAAGCTGCGACGGCATTTCTGGGAACGCAAGGTGACGTTTGGGATACCCAGTGGGATATGTTTATGGCCTTGTTCGGTGCCAGTTTTGCAATGATTTTGCTCGCATTTCATCGCGACAAAAAAAATCTACTTGATCAAACCTTGAATCACAAAAAAATGAAAAATGGCTCCGATGTTCACAAAAATATGAAAAACTTCATGATAGCCAAAATATTTTGGATTGAATTTGGGCCATTTCAAAGCATAACAAATCGCTCCAGCAGAATAGGCGAGGCCTCCTAAAAACATCAGCCATACGTTAAGTAGCCCCAAAGAAATTTTGAGTTCGCCGATGTACGGAACTATTAAATACCCTGCAATGAGATAAATGATCGAACTGACATATTTTGGAAGATTCACAAAAAATATGGATTGTAAAATTCCAACAGCGGCGACACCCCAGATGATAGCGAAGAGAATTTTTCCTGAAGGCTCTGGAAGCGCTAGTAAAGCAATAGGAGTAAAAGAGCCTGCGATCATGAGATAAATTCCTGCGTGATCCATTTTTTTCCAAAGTAAACGACGCTCCTGTGACCACGTTATGCGGTGATATAATGTACTAATGCCAAACATCGTCAGTCCACATACAGCATAAATAAAAATAGCGAAAAATTCATTCAGTGAGTGCGTTCGAAAAAGCAATGGAATCAGCGCGCCGAGTCCAACAAAAAACATTCCTTGGTGAAAGTGTCCGCGTAAAAGTGGTTTTATAACTTGAGGAGTATTATTCATAAATCGATAATAAGTTAAAACTGATGAATTAGACAGTTAAGATTTTTACAGTGTAAAAAACAACAGGTTGCGAAAGATAAATTATTGAGTAAGCTATTGCATGAATGAATGAGGTTTGAATGATTCAGAAATTCGTCAAAGTTTCTTTAGTGTGTTTGTTATTTTCAAGTTGTGCAATTTTGTATCATGTTCAATTGGGCTCTATTGACAATCGCTCAGATAAAGATGTGCTCATTCCTTTTGAAATTAAGGTCAGTGAAATGGGTGTCAGCACCGAAGACGTCGGACGAATTGCTCGAGCCTCCGGTGGGAACAATGATGCCGGTAAAGCAGCAGCCATTTTACAACTTTTCCAACTTGGACCAACAACAGGTAATCCAGTTTATGATGAGAGTTATGCTAAAAAATTAGTTTATGAAATTCATCAAAAATGTCCAACGGGTAGAGTGACGGGACTTGTCTCGATTCGTGAAATGCGAAAATATCCAGTGATTTCTGGCGAAATAGTGAAAGTAACAGGCTTTTGCATGAAAACTAAATTAGAAGGAAAAAATATATGAACTTAAAACATCTTTTAAAATTGATCTTAGTCAGCTTTTTGTTTGCTGGTTGCGCTTCAGTTAATTCAGTTTCATTGACACAAATTCCAGCGGCAAAGAAAAATGCAATTACTGCCGAGACTTCGAAAACGATATTTTTAGGCTTTAATTTTGATAATGACTTTGTGGATCAAATCACAGATCAGTTAAAACAAAAATGTCCAAATGGCATGGTTTCTGGGATTTTGACAAAAGATGAAGTTATTTCATATTTTTTGTTTCACACCAGAAAAATCACAGCCACTGGTTTTTGTAATTCTACAACAACTGCTTCCAAATAATTCAGAATCGAGATTTGAATGAAAAAATCGATATTGTTAAGTCTATTAGTATCTGCTCTTTTTTCGGGTTGCGCGCATTCGGTTCATCAAGTTCACACGTCAGACTTTGATCCTTATGCGCCAATAGAATCTGGAAAAATGATTTCAGCGCATGCAGAACAGTTTGTCATTCTTGGATTTACAAATGAAACCGAATACGTGAATCAAGCCTATCAAAAGTTGATGGCTCAGTGTCCAGGGCGAATCACTGGAATAACCACACAGTTATCCACAAGCTTAGGTTTTTTTTCTTGGACAAATAAAACTTTGATGCAAGGTCTTTGTTTAAATAATTAGTTTTTCCGATGGATGGTGGTCGCACTCCGTCTTTGTAAATAGAACATATTTAGAGTACTCTTCTGGCAAGAAGAGGTTTTTATGTCTATTTTGTTTTCTGAATTAAAAGTCGGAGCAATCCTTATAAAAAATCGTATCGTCATGGCACCATTAACGAGGTCACGAGCTCCAGGAATTGGGCGTGTGCCGAATGATCTTATGGTCGAATATTATAAACAACGTTGCAGTGCCGGCTTAATTTTAACCGAGGCCACAGCAATTTCCCCAATGGCCGTGGGCTATGCAGATACGCCCGGAATTTGGTCTGATGAACAAATCACGGGTTGGAAAAAAATTACTGAAACAGTTCATGCACAAGGAAGTAAAATCTTTTTACAACTTTGGCATGTCGGTCGAATTTCAGATCCGATGTTTTTAAACGGAGAATTACCAGTGGCTCCTTCGGCGATTAAGCCAAAGGGTCGCGTCAGCTTAGTGCGACCTGAAAAGGAATTTGTAACTCCACGGGCCCTGTTAACCGATGAGGTTAAACAAATTGTTCAGCAGTATCAATCGGCGGCACAAAATGCAAAAGCAGCTGGTTTTGATGGTGTAGAAATTCATGCAGCCAATGGGTATTTGATTGATCAGTTTTTACAGGATGGTACAAATCACAGAACGGACGAATACGGCGGTCCAATAGAGAACAGAGCACGTTTTTTATTAGAAATTACTGATGCTGTGATTTCTGTGTGGGGAGCTGATCGCGTCGGTGTGCATTTAGCTCCGCGTCGGGATTCCCATGATATGAGCGATTCAAATCCAGTAACAACATTCAAATACGTAGCGCAAGAATTGAATCAAAGAAAAATAGCATTTATTTTTACACGCGAACACTTAGCCGCCGATAGTTTGACTCCTGTTATTCGAGAAAATTTTAAAGGCGTGCTGATTGCGAATGAAAAAATGACCAAAGAAGTTTCCGAGAAATTAATTCAAGACAAAGCTGCAGATGCTGTGGCCTTTGGGCTTGCATTTATTGCGAATCCAGATTTGCCTAAACGATTTTTGGAAAATGCGCCGTTAAACTCTGTTAATTTTAAAACGCTCTATGTTCAAGGTGCTGAAGGATATACAGACTATCCAGCATTAGGTTAAGAATTGTTAAAGTATAAAGTGATTCCCATTTTGGAAGATAATTATGTTTTCGTGGTCTATGATGAAATAACAAAGCGTGCCTGTGTCATCGATCCAGGATCTGCGCTTGAAGTTGAATTGTTTTTACGAGAAAACAATTTGGAATTAGATTTGATTTTAATTACACATAAACATCACGACCACATTGGTGGTATTTCAGAACTGCTGTCGTCACATCCTGAATGTAAAGTCTATTCTTCATCGCTAAATAAATCCTTTTTAAACTATATTGATTATTTCGTCGGTGAAAATGATACCATTCCATTTTGTGACACACAATTTTCTGTGATTGAGCTTCCAGGTCATACTATGGACCATATTGCATTCTATTTGAAAGACCAAAAATGGTTATTTTCAGGAGATGTTTTATTCGGTTTAGGATGTGGTCGTGTCTTTGAGGGAACAATGGAGCAAGCTTATCATAGTTTACATAAGGTGAAGTTATATCCAAAAGAGACATTCGTTTTCTGCACACATGAATATACTCAAAGTAATCTTGAATTTTGTAAAACTCATTTTCCATCTATCGAATTAGATCAGTTCAGTTTGGTATTAGAGAATCTCATCAAACTAAAAATGCCAACAGTTCCCCTTAGTTTAGAAATAGAGCAATTGATGAATCCTTTTTTAACTGCAAAAAGCGTCCATGAATTTACACAGCGTCGACAGCTGAGAAATCAATGGTGAGGTTTTATGTCTGAAACAGAAACCGGAATTGAAATTGTCGGATGGATATCAACTGCTTTCTGATTTCATGCCTACATGTGGTATAAAATAAAATATCCAAAAAAATTGCAAGTTGACCACTGACCCGAGCTGAGTTCAGATCTTGGGATGGCTTCACAAACACAAAAAAGAATCTTATCTTTAATTAAACTCGAACAATCAACTCTGTTATGGGGTTTGTTTTTCTTGGCTGTTTCCAGTGTCGCAGGTTTGGTTTACCCCCAATTCGTACGGTGGATGGTTGATCATGTATTGTCTGCGAAAGATTATGCCTTATTAAACCAGGTGGTGTTGGGATTGTTTTTTGCGTTGGCCGTCAGCATGATCGCAGGCAATATTCGTTATTATTTATTTACGATCAGTGGTGAGCGCATTGTCATTAAATTACGAGAGCAATTGTATCGAAACATTTTAAAGCAAGATGTCGCATTTTTTGATTTTAATCGGACGGGCGATTTGATGAGTCGTCTTTCTTCAGATTGTTCGACGTTGCAAAACACGGTCAGTGTGAATATTTCCCAAGGCCTCAGAAACGTCGCGCAAGTGTTGGGTGGTTTCGGGTTTATGTTTTATACGTCATGGAAATTGTCGCTCATACTTTTGGTAATTATTCCTCCCGTCGCTTTAATGGCCTTTTATTTTGGCCGTAAAATTCGAGCACTTTCTAAAGAGTTTCAAGCGACACTTGCGAACAGTTCGATTGTCGCCGAAGAAACAATATCGGGACTTCGAACAGTGAAATCATTCGTCCAAGAATCTAACGAAGTGAATCGCTATCAAATTGCTTTATCATCGGCTTTGAGCATCGCCCAAAAAAGAATTTGGGTGATCGCGCAGTTCATGTCGTTGGCTATGCTTTTAGGAGTCAGTGCGATTTGTTTTGTGCTATGGTACGGCGGACGCGAAGTGATTACGGGCCCTTTGACTTCGGGGGAACTTGTGCAATTTTTATTATATCTGTTTGTTGTTGCTATTGGAGTCGGTAGCCTTGGTAGTCTGTGGGGCGATTTGATGTCTGGAGTGGGCGCCAGTCATCGCATTTTTGAAATTATTGAACGACAGCCTGCATTTTCAGATGAAGGACTTTCTCCGAAGACAGCGCAAGGTGAAATTCAATTTTCGAATGTTCGCTTTGCATATCCAATGCGACCAGATCTGGATGTTCTCGCAGATGTCAGTTTCAAAATTAATGCTGGACAGGTCGTTGCCTTAGTTGGAATATCTGGCGGCGGAAAAAGCACGATCGGAAGCCTTATTCCACGATTTTATGATCCAAGTGCTGGTGAAATACTTTTTGATGGACAGCCAATTAAGAATTTAAAACCCTCATGGCTACGTGAACAGATTGGAATTGTTTCACAAGAGCCCGTTTTGATTTCATCTACAATCGAAGAAAATATTCGTTATGGAAAGCCTGAAGCGAGCGATCACGAAGTTATGGAAGCTGCAAAATCGGCGAACACTCTCGAATTTATTCAAAAATTTCCCGAAGGTTTTAAAACTCTGGTTGGCGAACGTGGAATTCAGCTGTCAGGCGGGCAAAAGCAACGCGTCGCTATTGCGCGTGCTCTTTTGAAAAATCCAAAGCTTTTGATTTTAGACGAGGCCACAAGTAATTTAGATACAGAAAGCGAACATTTAGTTCAAGATGCCCTTAAAAAATTAATGAAGGGTCGTACAACAATTGTTATTGCACACAGATTGGCGACGGTCCGCGATGCAGATACAATTTTTGTGATTGATGGTGGTAAAATATCGCAAACAGGCACTCATGATGAGTTATCTGTTAATAAAGAAGGCTTGTATCATAAACTATTGCAACGTCAATTTAGCGATGCAGTTCATGAAAAACACACTTAAGGAAAATTAAAAAATGAGAAAAGTTCTTTCAAACGAAAAAATTCATCAAGGCGCACATTCGGCAATGGCAAAATTTCATCCAAATGCCGTCGTTGAAATTGAATCTGCGATCGTAGCACACGAGTGGGTGGTTGTCGGCATGGCACAAAATCCAGTCGTGACAAAGGCGCGTAAAGTATTAAGCGCTCAAAATATTCAATTTCATTATATTGAACACGGCAGTTATTTCAGTGGTTGGAAATTGCGCCTTGCGATTAAATTATGGAGTGGATGGCCCACGTTTCCGCAGATTTTCCACAAAGGCGTTTTAATCGGCGGTTGTGCTGATCTTGAAAAGTATTTAGAAAAAAAATAATTAAAATCTATAAGGAGAATATATGAACAAAAACTTTCACCAATTCACGATGAACAAAATAAATGGCCAATCAATTCATTTGGAAAACTACAAAGGTAAGGTATTACTTGTTGTTAACGTCGCTTCTGAATGTGGATTGACTCCGCAGTATGAAGCCTTGGAAAAAATATATGAACAATATAACAAAAATAATTTTGAAGTTTTAGGTTTTCCAGCGAATGAATTCGGAGCGCAAGAACCGGGTTCAAATGCAGCCATTCATGATTTTTGTACTTCAAAATTTGGAATTAAATTTCCAATGTTTGAGAAAATTGTTGTTAAGGGCGAAGGACAACATGCTTTATATCAGTTTTTAACTCATGCACAGCCTGAGGCAAAACAAGTGAATGGTAATGCGTTCGAAGAAAAATTGAAAACGTATGGGATCAGTCGCACTAACAAAACAGATATTTTGTGGAACTTTGAAAAGTTTCTCATTAATAAAAATGGGGAAGTGGTACAGCGTTTTGGTCCGGATGTAGAGCCGAATGATCCAATCATTACGACAGCGATTGAACAGCTTTTGAAGCAATAATTTAGGGATGATTATGAAAAATTTAATTTTTATAACGACAGTTTTATTTGTGTTAACGAGCTGCACTCGAATTGAGACCGGTGAAGTTGGTGTGCGAATTGGTTTTGATAAACAAATTAATCCTGGTGAGCTATTGCCAGGTAGTTTTAATCAAACAATTATTGGAAGTGTCCTTACGTTTCCAGTGAAAGATGTCAGTGTGCGAGTCGAAGACATGTCGCCATTAGCAAAAGACAACAGCACGATGAAGGATTTTGATGCACTGATTATTTATAATGTAAATCCTCAGGCCGTCAGCGAGCTTTATACAACAAAGAATAGATCGTTCCACGAACAAAACGGTGAAGATATTTATTTAATGTATAATTACATTCATCAAACGGCTCGCAATGCGATTTATAAATCGGCACGAAAATACGAGGCGTTAGAAATGAGTGATAATCGTCAAGCCATTGAGATGGAAGTGAAAGAGCTCATGACTCGCAGTTTGGCTGATGAAAAACTTGATGGTTCAGTGACAGTCAATCAAGTTTTGGTAAGAATGATATTACCTGCTGATTCCGTTGTTGCTTCAGCAAATGATTTAGTTCGAGCAAAAAATGAATTCAAACAAAAAGAAGTCGAAGTCCAAACTGCAAAGAAAGAGGCGGAACGTATTGCAGCACTCAATGCGAATAAAGGTGCTGTGGAATATATGGCTGCAATGGCGAATATGAAAATCGCGGAAGCCATTGCGAACGGTAAAGTAAATACGATTGTTATACCAATGGATTTCAAAGGAATGATTAATATTGGAAAGTAAACGTGTGAGCTGGAATTTTTAATTCATATAAATTCCAGCTCTCGATGAATCTATGTAGAAAAACTAAGACTTCAAATACTGCTCTAACTTTTCGAACGATCCGCTCCAGCCTTGTGTCATACCGGCCTTGGCCGAGTGGAATGTTTCACGCTCAATAGCAGAGGCCTCTCCGTAAACTTCCCAAGTGATCGTCACGCGAGTTTGATTCTCACCCTCTTCAGCCAATGCCACAGTTGTTAACATTGTCTCTGGCCATGTCGGAGCCATCGGATGACGAGATATTTTTTCATCTTTATCACAAAAAATTTGTGTGTAAACAATTCTGTTCGGTTTCGTCATTTCAATATAGTTGGCTTTTCCATACATTGTCAGACCGTCAGCATTTGACATCGAATAAAATGCAGTTCCACCGACACGAACATCTGGCTTGATGTACTTCATGGTAAAACCGGTTGGTGGAACCCATTTTTGTAAATGTTCAGGATTCGTCCAAGCATCATAGACAACATGAATCGGAGCTTCAAAAGACCGATTAATCACAAACCGATCTACAGAAGTTAAATTTTCAGATAAGAATTCTGCCAAACGATCCCATGTTGAATCGCCACCGGCTTGTTTAATGAACTTCTTAGCTCCTTGAGCTGCTTCAGCTGTTGCAAGTGCCATTGTCATTTCCATTTTTGTTTTTCCGTTTGTTTCTGAAAATAAAACAGTGACTTTAAACAGTGGCGGTTGGTGATCGTTAGCACCATGATCGTAAACCAATTTTGAATATTTTTCGACTTCATGAAATAATGTATTGTTTGGATAATCTGTTCCGTCAGGTCCGTGCATCGTGTAGATCCATCGACCGCCGGGTTTAACATCTTTGCTGACGGTTGTGATTGTAAAACCACGTGGTCCCCACCATTTTGCAACTTGTTTAGGATCGACCCAAGCATCCCACACCATTTTGACTGGGGCATCGTAAATACGTGTAATATATAATTCGTTGGGTTTATTATTTTTTGACATTTTTTTTACCTTTCGACTTTAAAATTTTTGTTTTTGCAGATTTAGTTTTATTGTTTTGTTTTTGTGTCATAGTTTTTAAATAAGCATCAAGTCGATCAAAGCTGTCTTCCCAAAAGACGCGGTAGTGTTCAACCCAGTCAGAGATTTCTTTAAATGGTTCTCCGTTAATTTTGCACGGACGCCATTGGGCTTCTCTGGATCTAGTGATCAGTCCTGCATTTTCTAAGACCTTCAGGTGCTTGGTAATTGCGGGAGCACTCATTGTTTTCATAAATGGTTCAGCCAGATCAGAGACACTGGCCTCGCCTTGCGAGAGTCGAACTAAAATCGCACGACGGGTAGGATCGCCGAGGGCCGAGAATGTTAAACTGAGTTGATCTTGAGTCATATTTATCCTATCGGTTAATTAACCAGAAAGTTAAATATAAATAATGCTGAAACAAATGTCAATGGCCTCATTTTTTGGACTCAGATCTATTTTAAGGGCATTACGATTTGTGTATGCAGGTCTTTTTCGGATCTTCCGTCAGGTATGGCTTTATAAATTTCATACATGGGGACGCTTTTCAAAAGTTTTTTCTTTTTTCCGCGCTGATAAGTTGCAGCCATCGACCAAGGATTACTCATGTATTGGTACGAGCCATAATGATCGACGACTAATCCTTTGTGGGAATTCATTTGAGTCAGCTGATATCCAGATGGAATTTTTAGATTTTGCAAGGACGTGTAGCAGTATCCTGCAGAAAATTCGCAAATTCCTTTGGGGATGTCGTGCTTATGACTCAGAGTTGTCATAAATTCTGGATTTGAAATGGTTTGATTTTTCAAGTTTTGATTGAGCTCTTCAAAGTCAGAACGAATTCGAGTTGGCAAATCTTGAATTGCGCAATTTGTTTTTTTTCCAACAACATAAAACTCTTGAAATGAATGTTCTCCTGAGTACACGGATCGAGATGTCACAGTTCCATCTTCAGCGAATTCTTTTAACATTTTTAAGCCGCGTTCAAAATCATGACCCATATAAGCCATCATCATTTTTTTGAAGAAGAACATGAATATCGGCATTTCAGTATTCATAGTCCAAACAACACGACTTTTATTGTTGTCTTCGTTTTCAATTGAAAAAATAACAGTCGCAAAACTTTTCCAAGGTTTGTAAAATTCCAATTCCATTTCAATGGTCGAGGGAGCATCGACACGAGTGATTGCCATTTTACCTGATCCAATCACTTCACCTTGCCACGTCTGTGTTTGGCCTATTTGACCTGAAATTCCGCTAGCTGTCGTTTTTACAGTAGGTTCGCAATGTGTCCATGGTGACCACGTATTCCATTGGCGGATATCTGAAATAATATTGTAAATATCTGTGGCTGATTTATGTATAGTTGTATCTTTTTGTATTCTTATTTTCATGAAGATCTTTCGAAAAAGCTGTTTATGTCGAATAAAACATCATTTATTGGACACATCTATTCAAGCTATTTTTAAGCGATTGGTCAAAGAAGAAAATATCCAGTCTTGGTTATGATTTTCATGTATATAGAAGATATGTATGAATCTGAATTTCAACGTCAAGCAGAGAAGTTTCTAACTAAAGTTTTCCTACAAATGACAAACCAAAGTATAGTTTTAGAAAATCATTGGGATATCGATCATTTGTGTTTTCGCGTTTCGACCGATGAGTCTTATCTAAAATTCAAATCTGATTTTTCAAATTTTGCAGTGTTACTAATAGAAAGTGAAGTGAATGGTCGCTTAATTTCAACTTTCAAAATGAAAAAACCTATTCAATTTAATAGTTGGCGAATTGATGTTGTCGAATTGCCCGCGCCGAAAAAAGGCAAAGTGACAATTGAAGGTTTTGAGCATATTGAAGTTGTCTCAGACCTGACGTTTCAAGAAATCCAATCAAAGTTTCCAAAATGTAAATACGATCAGTCGGGATTATCTAAGGAATTCAATCAAGAACTTGAAATTGAAAT
>JBPOIE010000134.1:0-2661 GCA_052034855.1 Bdellovibrionota bacterium
TTCGATTTCGAAGGTTCTTAAGTGCTGAATAATCTCTTCTGTTGAAAATCGTTTTCGGGCCATGACTGCTCCTTAATTAGTCCGATTATAACACATAATCTGGACCTGGTTAGTCCGGCTAGGTCAGTACCAAATGCCCAAATTAACTCAAGATGGCGTAAATATTTTTGATCTCAGTGGCGTTTTTAAAAATAATGATCAAACCCTTTACATAGATAATTGCTGCCACCTTGCCCCCAAAGGAATGGATATTTTATTTGAGGGAATGATACCGTTTATTAAGTTGTCATTATGAAATTATCTTAATTTGTTCTATTCTGATTTTATATATTTTCGTTAAGACTCCTTTAAATACATGACGTTTTTTACAGAACACGATATCTACAGAAATGCTTTTATGTATAAAATATTTCCAGAACTAAATCAGTTTTTTTAAATCTGTAGGCAAGTTGCCTATTGTCGAAAGTGATAAATAATTTCTACACTTGTCATATGCTTTGTTATCAATCAAGATAACATAATAAATTATACAATAAAATCCGGATCAGCAAGGAACCCATTTGAATACACAAAACTTATCTACTGATACTTACGAAAAATTAGAACACGGCAACATCTATCATGCTGATTACGTCGTGATTAACTGGTGTTTAGGAAATACTTGTAACTATAGTTGTACATACTGCCCTGAGGGACTACACAACGCCTCAGTTGCTTGGCCAACCTACGATAGCGTAAAAAACTTTATTGATAAATGCATCCAGCACTACCAAGGAAAAAAACTCTATTTTGAATTTACTGGTGGCGAAGTCACTCTATGGAAGGATCTTCTTCCAATATCTGAATACCTACGTGCAAATAAGTGCCGCGTTGGCATCATCTCCAATGGGTCAAGATCTTTGGATTTTTACACGAAACTCGTCGAAAATATTGACCATATTTGCCTTAGTTTTCACCCTGAAAATGCCAAAGAAGATCACTTTTTTTCAGTTGTTGAATTTTGTGCAGACAAAATCAGAACTCACGTGAATTTTATGATGAAACCTGATTTATTTAATAAATCTTTAGCCTTTTCAATGAGGGTCAAAAATATTTCAAACATCAGTGTTGCCTTACAGCCTTTAGTTGAAGGGCTTGTTGGCAAAACCTTAGACTACTCAGATTTACAAACACAAACAATGGCAAAAGAATATGAACTGCTGACAAAACATATTAAACATACAAAAAACTTTGAAACATACCGAGGCGCCATGACAATGGTGAATAGCGAAGGCGAACGAAATACTGTCGCAGCACAAGCTTTTGTTTCAAGTAATAACAATAATTGGAAAAATTGGTTCTGCTATGCTGGACTTGAACAAATCGTAGTCGATATGGATAGTCATGTTTACCGAGGATGGTGCAAAGCCGGAAATAGCATTGGTCGTATCGATGACAAAAATTTGAAACTGCCAAATTCACCAATTATGTGCCCTAAAAATAATTGCCATTGTAATTTAGATATTATGTCGACCAAAGAAAAGGTTAGATCTTGATTATGAGCATAAATAAAAATATGTACGTACCAAATGACATGACACCAGGACGTCCACTCCGCGCCTACAATGCTGATGGTCAATTTATGGACTATAGCACAGATGATCTAGTCGGTAGTAAATTTAATTCTTTCGAAGGATGGAGCTGCGGTTTAGGCTCGATGAGTCTTTTTGTAGACATGGATGGAAATATTTTTGGAGCCTCTTGCCAGGTCGGTGGCAAATTAGGAAATATCTACGAAGATTTCGAAATTCCAGAAAAATGGATGACTTGTGATCGAAAAATTTGTTCGTGCGGCGCCGATTTATTCATACCCAAGGCAAAAACCGAAGCCCAGCAAAAATTGCTGTTAAAAACGTATTCTCAAAAACCTGATCTCAGTCGACGCGGCAGTGTTCAAGGTTCTGATATTACGGCGATGGAGCGAACACATGCTTCAGATCTAAAACAAGTCTATTGGGAAATTGGCCGTCGATGCAATTACGATTGTTCTTACTGTTGGCCATGGATACATAACAAAACTGATCGGCATAAAACTTTTGAAGAGCTTGTCACTGCGACAGAAAAAGTGATTCAAAAATTTTCAAAAGGCTCAAGGGTCAATTTTATTATTTCAGGGGGCGAACCTACTTTAAATCCCGATTTTTTAGATTGGACGAGATATATTTCGTCTATGGGACACTATTTAAGTATGCACTCAAATGGCACCCGCTTACCGGATTATTATCGTGAACTTATACACTTCGGCGACCTGAATCTGAGCGCACATTTTGAAACTATAAATCTTGAAAAGTTTATCAAAGTCGTGGCAGCGGTTACTGATGAAAAAGTTAAAAACAATAATCACGGCGTTGGTCACCTAGAAGTTAAAATGATGATGGCTCCTGGCCGCAGAGAAATTGCCCTGGAGCTTCAAGCCGGTATTTTAAATATTCCTCGCTTTAAAGATTATTGCACTTGGGCATTCGTTCCCATTCGCGATGGAAAAATGGGTGACGAAGTCATGGCTGGTTATACCGAAGAAGATTTTAAATTATTCGGTAACGGACAAATCTAGCTCGCAACTGTTTACGGCTTTATTTTTCTTCAACTTCACAACTTTTTAGAAAACTTCTGTATTCAGGG
>JBPOIE010000099.1:0-22831 GCA_052034855.1 Bdellovibrionota bacterium
AAGATATTTTCCGCCACTTTTCCTGTTAAGGCACTGCAGCCTTGGCTTTGATTCAAATCAATCAACATTAAATGATTATCAGTTCCGCCAGTAACTAAGTTAAAACCTTCCGATTTTAAAACTTCAGCTAAAGTTTTTGCATTGATCAAAACATTTTCGATATAGGATTTAAAATCAGGTTGTAAAGCTTCGCGAAATGCAACGGCTTTGGCGGCGATAATGTGCTCAAGAGGTCCACCTTGAATTCCAGGAAAAATTCTAGAATTCATCAATTTTGCTTTTTCTTCAGAGTTTGTTAAAATAATTCCACCCCGAGGACCACGTAATGTTTTATGTGTCGTCGATGTGATGTAATCAGCATATGGAACAGGGGATTCGTGATGTCCGGTAGCAACAAGGCCCGCAAAGTGCGCCATATCAACAAGTAAATCTGCACCAACTTCAGTTGCAATTTCTTTAAATTTGGCGAAATCCAATTTTCGAGAATAGGCACTATAACCAGCAATAATTAATTTTGGTTTTACCTCGAGTGCTGTTTTTCGAATAGTGTCATAATTGATAAGTCCTGTTTCCGGATCTAATTTATAACTGGCCGCTTTAAATAAAAGGCCACTGAAATTCACTGGACTTCCATGTGTTAAATGTCCACCATGAGATAAATCCATTCCTAAGATTGTTTCTCCGGCTTTCAGTGCGGCTAAATAAACAGCCATGTTCGCTTGAGATCCCGCATGCGGTTGAACATTTGCAAAGCCCACATTAAATAATTTTTTTGCGCGTTCAATGGCTAAAGTTTCGGTTCCATCGACAAATTGGCAACCACCGTAGTATCTTTTGTTCGGATAACCTTCAGCATATTTATTTGTTAAGACTGATCCCTGAGCTTCCATCACGGCACGCGATGTGTAGTTTTCAGAAGCGATCATCTCAAGACCTTCGTGCTGCCTTGTATTTTCAGATTGAATCAGATTAAAAATTTCAGAATCAGATTGCAGAGACTGGTTTAAAGCCATAGTGATCCTCACATCCGTTGAATTATAATAATTTTTAGAGCTTTAGTATTATGCTTTAATTATTAAGCTTAATTATTATTAATTGGAGTTGAGACTTTAGCAACTCGAAGTGCATGGCGCCCTTCGGAAAATTTCGTTTTTAAAAAAATATTGATCCAGTTTTGGGCATTTTCAGAAGTGCAAAAACGTGAACCTAAACAGATGACGTTTGCATTATTATGTTCCCTTGAAAGTCCCGCAATCTCATCGCTATAAACAAGAGCAGCTCGAATATGAGAATATTTATTTGCTCGAAGTGCCATGCCTTGGCCAGATCCACAAATTAAAATTCCAAAGGATAGAGGGTCAGATTTTAATTTCTGACAAACAAGATCAGCGTAATCTGGGTAATCAACAGAAGTCATATCGAAAGGGCCAAGATCCAAAGTCGAAAAATGAGAAGAATTTAAAAAATCAACGACCTGCTTTTTTAATTCGAAACCAGCATGATCCGAAGCGATATAAACATTCATTATTCTTACGCCCTTATTTCTTGAATTTAGATAAAATCAAACAACTGTTTGTTCCACCGAATCCAAAAGAGTTATTCATCACATGATTGATTTCTTTTTCACGTGCAGTGTGTGGCACGTAGTCCAGATCACACTCTGGACTTGGATTATCTAAATTAATCGTCGGTGCCACTTTATTTGTGAGTAAAGATTGTATACAGAACGCAGTTTCAACTGCACCTGCAGCACCTAGAAGATGTCCAGTCATTGATTTTGTCGAAGAGACCCAAACTTTTTTGGCATGGTCTTTCAGAACAGTTTTTAATGCGTTAGATTCAAGAGGATCGCCCATTGGCGTACTTGTTCCATGAGCATTCACGTAGTCAATTTGATCAGGGTTGATTCCTGCATCTTGAATTGCCAGAGTCATCGCAGAAACAAATCCACGTCCCTCAGGGTCTGGAGAAGTGATGTGGTAGGCATCAGAGCTTGCGCCGTAGCCAGTGACTTCGCATAAAATATTTGCTCCACGTTTCAGAGCAGATTCAAGAGATTCCAAAACAAAAATTGCGCAGCCTTCACCCATAACAAAACCGTCGCGATCCTTATCCCAAGGGCGGGATGCACGTTGAGGATCATCATTTCTGGTTGAAAGAGCTCGCATGTTAGAAAATCCTGACATAGCCAATCCGCAGATTGTTGATTCACTACCACCGGCAACCATGTTTTCCATTAATCCAAAACGAATATAGTTATAGGCTTCTCCGAGGGAGTGAACTCCAGAAGCACAGGCCGAAGTAATTGTAAAGTTCGGTCCTCGAATACCATAAGTCATTGTCACCCAGCCCGATGCTAAGTTTGTGATTACGGATGGAATAAAAAAAGCGGAGACTCGAGAAGGACCTTTTTCAAGGAGTTTAGCATGCTGCTCTTCGATGGCAGGTAGGCCACCCATGCCAGATCCAATAAATACTCCAGTTTTTAATGCGTTCTCGTCGGTAATTTTAAGACCCGACTGGTCCATCGCCATTTTTGATGCGGACATGGCGTATTGAATAAAAAGATCCATTTTTTTCTGATCTTTTTTGTCGACACAGTTGTCGGCAGAAAAATTTTTAACTTCACCAGCAAAATGAACATCGTATTTTGATGTATCAAATTTAGTGATGTTGGAGATGCCGGAAACGCCGTTCAAGGCGTTTTTCCAGCTTTCATCCGTCGACAGACCCAAAGGCGTAATTGATCCCACACCTGTGATTACAACTCGTTTTTGTCCATTGGGTTTTGTCGTATTCATAAAAGTAAAGACTACGCTTTACCTTTAGAAACTAAGTAAGATTGAACGTCATTCACTGTTTTTAATTTTTCAGCGTCTTCGTCTGGAATTTCAATGTCGAATTCTTCTTCCATAGCCATAACTAATTCTACGATATCTAAGCTGTCTGCGCCTAAATCTTCAATAAATTTTGATTCTAATTTTACTTTTTCTGGATCAACGCCAAGTTGTTCTACGATGATACCTTTTACTTTTTCTTGAACTGCCATAAAATCTCCTTTGATTCAGTTGTTTTGTAATGAGTTTCTAATTTATATTAAATAATAAAATTAAACTTAAAAAACTTTTTACTTCTTATGATAAGTATAAACCACCATTAATGTGAAGCGTTTGTCCTGTCATATAGGAAGCTGCATCACTCAGCAAAAATACGACACTGTTGGCAATATCTTCAGCTTCACCAGGACGACCTAACGGGATTTTATCAGAAAAAGCTTTGAGCTGTTCTGGTGATAAAGCACTGGTCATGTCACTTTTGATATATCCAGGAGCTATGACATTTGAACGAATATTGCGTGACGAAAGTTCTAAGGCCACTGAGCGAGAAAAACCTTCGATACCGGCTTTACTAGCAGCATAATTTGATTGTCCAGCGTTTCCACTCGATCCAATCACAGATGAAATGTGTACGAAGCTGCCTTTACGATTTTTAAGCATGTGTTTTGCAAAAAATTTCGTCACATAAAAAGTTCCGTTTAAATTTGCATTGATGACAGATTGAAAGTCTTCATTTTTCATTCTCAGGAGTAATTGGTCTTTTGTAATCCCAGCATTATTCACAACGCCGTAAATTTCGCCGTGTGTTTGAATGACATTCTCACAAACTTGATCAACTTGTTCAGAGTCAGAAATATTTAATTGGTGAATGGAATGCTTACCTGCGGGTAACGATTTTAAAATCGCTTCTGCAGCTTCTTTTTGGCTGGAATAAGTAAAGGCCACAGTCGCACCAAGTTCAGCACATTTTTTTACAATAGCTGCACCGATACCGCGACTCCCACCAGTAATAAAAACTGTTTTTCCAGATAAATCACCGAAAGTGTTTTTCGAGCTGTTTTCCACGGCGTCTAGTTCCTTTGTTCATTCTCATTTGACAAGGCATAGACTGTCGGAGTTAGAGTCTTTACTCAAGACGAATTTAACTTTTTTGCGCTGTTTCAATAAGCTTTAAATCATCCACCGAGTTCGTCGAGTAAACCTTGAAGAATTCAGAGTCAATTTTCTTTAATAATCCCTTAAGAACTGAACCATTTCCGCATTCAATCACATGTGGGTTTCCTAAAGACTTTAGAACACTCATGCTTTGCATCCAACGAACGCTGCCAGAGACTTGAGTAATTAAATTATGTTTCAATTTTTCAGGTGCCGTTTCAAGTTGAGCATTTACATTTTGAATGATTGGATATTTTGCATTTTGAAATGGAATGCTACTGAGAAATAAAGACATTTTTTCTTCAGCCGGTTTCATCATCGCACAATGAAAAGGAGCAGAAACTGCCAGAGGGATTAATTTTGCGCGTTTAGCCTCAGGGAGTCCATTTTCTACAAAAATCTCTGGTTTAAAATTTTCTTTTAACCAATTTAACGTTTTTAAATTTCCACTGATCACAATTTGTCCGTCACAATTGTAATTCGCAGGCGATAGCGGGCCTGTTCCACTTTTTTGAACTGCATAGTCACATAAAAACTGCGCCTGTGCTTCATTAAGACCTAAAGTGGCGGTCATCCCACCTTGGCCTGCGGGTACTGCGGATTGCATAGCTTGACCGCGAAAACGCACTGCTTTCACTGCCTCTGTGAAACTCATCACACCGGCCAGAACCATAGATGAGTATTCTCCGATGGAATGTCCTGCCGTTGTTTCAGTTTGTACACCAAATTGCCGAGTCAAAACCTCTGCCGTAGCCGTTGATACAGTTAATAAAGCGGGTTGTGTATTTTCAGTCAGCGCAAGTTCTTCTTCGGATCCCTTGAAACATAATTTTTTCATATCCATCTGAAGTGCGTCTGAGGCTTCTTCAAAAACATGACGAGCCTCTTTAAACTCATTAAATAAAAATTGACCCATGCCTTGAGATTGACTGCCTTGACCAGGGAACAAAATAGAAAATTTCATTTGAATCCTTTATTGAAAGATTAAAAGTATAAGTTCTAAATTAAATATTTGTACTCAGTAATTTAGAACTTAAGAATGATAGAGCCCGACGTTAAACCGGCGCCAAATGCTGTTAATAGAATGGTTTGACCGCGTTTGATGCGTCCGTCACGGTAAGCCATATCAAATGCGATAGGAATAGAAGCTGCAGACGTATTTCCGGTTTCGTGAACTGTCGAAATCACTCGTTCCATTGGAAACTTCATAAAATGAGCTACAGCTTCCGTAATTCGCAAATTTGCTTGATGAGGAACGATCCAATCAATTTGTTCGGCTGACATCTGTGTGGCATCGAGAGCTTCTTTGCAACATGTCGCCATGGTACGAGTGGCATTTTTGAAAATTTCTTTTCCATTCATTTTCATGAAGTAAGACCCCTCGTCGAGGACTTTTTGTGAAAAGGGAACTTTTGTGCCACCAGCTTCGGCCCATAATAGCTCTGCATGGGCGCCTTCGGCGTGAGCATGCCCAGTTAGCATAACATTTGATTCATGATCTTCGGCACGAGAAACAACGAAAGCACCTGCGCCATCACCAAATAAAATACATGTGTCACGGTCTTTGTAATCAAGAATGCGAGTTAAATTCTCTGCACCAACGACAAGAATGTTTTTGTAGAAACCTGTTTTAATAAATTGATCAGCAACGATGAGTCCGTAAACAAAACCAGAGCAAGCTGCGTTGAGATCAAATGACATGACGTTTTTAGCGCCAAGTTTAGCTTGAACTATGCAAGCTGTTGCAGGCATTTTAAAATCACCAGATAAAGTGGCGACAAGAATGAGATCTATTTGGTCGACTGACATTTTTGCATCAGCTAATGCGTTCTGCGCAGCGCGAACGATAAGGTCAGAAGTACCTTCACCGTCGGCAATAATATGACGACGTTCAATACCAGTTCGTTGAACGATCCAGTCGTGTGAAGTGTCGACCATTTTCTCTAAGTCGTGGTTCGTTAGAACCTTTTCGGGTAAATACGAACCAACACCAGATATTTTTGTTTTATACATGCAGGGAGTGTCTAAAAATTACTTTTTAGATTTAGCGGCAGTGATTTGTTTACCTTTATAGTAAAGTGCACCGTCAGCTGCTTTAAAAGCAACGTGTGGGCGAACCAATTCGCCTGTTTTTTTATCAATAGCCATTGCAGGGGCAGTGATAGCATCATGTGAACGTCTCATATCACGTACTGATTTCGATGTTTTCTTCTTCGGTGTAGGCATTTTCTTCTCCGGTCAAAAGTTCTTGTTAACAATATACAAATTTAAAAGACTATAATTTATGGCTGAAATTATATTTTAAATCAAGCCTTTAGGTTTAATTCGGTTTCGAATTTTTTAATTTTAAATCTTTTAATGCCGAAAAAGGATTGATTTTTTCAACTATGCTTATATTTTCATCATATACAAATGGGTTCGACAGCAGCGATTTTAAACAAACTGAGCAATCACCTTTTTCTGTTTGTTCGGGTTTTGGGTTAAAAGGAATACTTAAAGCCACGGCTTCGTGAACGAAATCACCAATTTCAAAGACTTCACCTTTATACTCGCTCACAGAAGGGGCGTTTTCATCTTGTTCAGAGATATGGTTCGCTCGAGATTGTTTTTCGTGATCTTTGTCTGTGGTTTTAGGAATAATGATTTCGTTGATTTTTGCCTTTGTAGGAAAATGAAATGTTTCCCCGCACAAAGAGCAAATTTCTTTTGTTTTGGTAGTGACTGTTCCATTCATCACAAAATCTTTGTGATTTAAAGGTTTAATAAAAAACTGTACATGATAGGAGTTGTTTTCGATCAGATCGCGAAGATCTTCGTTCAGCTCTCCAGTTTCTTTGGTGTAGATATATTCACGGCCCTCGTCAGGCACTTCATTGAGTTTGAGTTTCATACTTATTTCCAGTCGTAATTGAAAGAAACACTTATACGAGGTTCTTTTGAAATATTCAAGGGAACTTCATGCATAAGCCAACTCTCAAATAAAACCACATCACCAGCCTCGGGATAGACAGTGACAAAACGTCGATTGTGGTTTTGAGCATCTTGTTTCAGGGCAGGCGAATTCATGAGTTGAGCGAGGCGAGGGTCTTGAAACTGTATACCGCTGGAGTTTTTTGGTTTTGACACGTAAAAAGTTCCACTGATGACTGAATTCGGATGGATATGTGCTGTATGAATTGCATTCTGTCCCATGATATTAACCCAGAAATCTGTCATTTTTAAATGATCTACACTTGTATTGTAATCGAGGGACTTCAAGTACTTATCGACATGTTTTGCGATTTTCCTTTCAAGATTGTGAAACGTCGACGAGAGCTGATGAATTTGGTCTTGACTGGAATAGCTTGTGTAGCCGTTTTTATAGTTCTTTTCTGACCATTTGAGTCCTTCAATATCCATGCGTTGGATTTGATAACACTCCAGTTTGATGTCCTTCAAAAGAGATAAGTTTTGTGGTTTTGAAGGGATCAGTTTTTCGTGATAAATTTGAGTGGCAAAGAGGAGATTTGCTGTGGATTTCTTTTTCATGATTTCGTCTTAAACAGGGTCTCAAAATAAAACAAGTGAAATGCGCGCTTGAGGGTGTCTAAGAGTTCGACGATGAAGAGATTTCAGATCCAATAAAAGGTGTGCTGGATGCCCTCATTTGAAACAATTCGTTGGCCTTCGTTTTGCTCTCTATTTGCTTGAGTTTAAAGCACGTTTTAAGCTCAACGAAGGAGATCTTTATGAAAAGTATTTTCACATCAGTTTTGGTCATTGTTTTAACTGCGACAACTGCAATTGCTGTCGATTTTAATTCAATTATTAATGAAAATTCAAAAGCACAATCTGATCTTCATTTGAAAATCACAGAAACTGTTCGAGATTCACGTATCGCTGCTGACTTGGCCGAAGGTTCAAAAAGTAAGTTTATTGCAGATCATGTAGAAACTATTCATGTTAAAACTCAAAAAGAATTTCTGACCTTTGCAAAAGAAAAGAAACAGTATAAGCCTTCAAGCGTTCAAGGTGAAAAAAGACTTGCTCAAGAGTTTAAAGATCTAGAATAATAGGTTGATGTCACGAAAAGAATTGTTTTCACTTTGTCTTTTTATATCGAGTTTCGTATTTGCTGAAAGTTCAACAAAAATGAAAAAAATCCCAACAATATCAAAGCCGCTATCGGCTTTGATATTGTTTTCGGGGGACTATAAAAGTAAGTTTCAATTCGATGGTGCTTTCCAACAGAATCTACAAGGAATTTTTGTGGATTCGTCAGATTATGTTTCAGATAAAGATTGTGAGTTAAAGGCAGAATTTCAAAAAGTGATCTATGCTAAAGCACCTCACCTGAAGATAATTTTTCAATCGAATTGTCTTGTTAATCAGATTCAGTCGAAAGTCGTTTTGTCTCCAGAATATGTCAGAATTAAAGACCTCAAAACTTACTCTTCCAGTTTGTACTTGTCAGAACGATACAAAAACGTGCAATTTAAAATCTTAGAGTACAGTGATTGATTGATAATTCATTTTTGCAGCAGACTGTGACATATATACCGCAAGGTGTAACTGCTAGCTAATTTCATTAAATCAAACAACAATTCAAACCAACTAAGTAAATATTAAAGTCATAAAATACGTAAACGTTGACTATATAAAGTTAATTTCAAGGAGATGCACACATATGGGACCATTTGAACTCATTTCTAAACACGGAGATCACGAAGAAGTATTATTTTGCCACGATAAAAATGTGGGTCTTAAAGCGATTATTGCAGTTCATAATACGGCATTAGGTCCTGCTCTTGGTGGAACTCGTATGTGGAACTATAAAACTGAGGAAGAAGCTTTGATCGATGTTTTACGTCTATCTAAAGGTATGACTTATAAAGCAGCTGCTGCAGGTTTAAATTTAGGTGGTGGTAAGGCCGTGATCATCGGTGATCCAAAAACTCAAAAAACGGAAGGTTTGTTTCGTGCCTTCGGTCACTTTGTAAATTCATTAAACGGTAAGTATATCACGGCCGAAGATGTTGGTACTGGCGTTCAAGATATGGAACACGTTTATATGGAAACTCCATGGGTCACTGGAATTCCTAAGGATTTCGGCGGTTCGGGTGATCCGTCTCCGTACACAGCTCATGGCGTGTTGATGGGAATCAAAGCGTCTGCAAGTGAAAAATTTGGTACTGACTCTTTGAAAGGAATGCGCATCGCAGTTCAAGGACTTGGCAATGTGGGATCAAATTTAGTCAAGTATCTTGTTGAAGAAGGCGCGCAAATTACTGTAGCTGATATTGATAATGCTCGAGTTAAAAAGATCTGTGATCAATTCGGCGCAAAACCAGTTTCTGTTGAGGAAATTTTAGGTATTGAATGTGATATCCAAGCTCCATGTGCGATGGGCGCTATCGTGAATGATCAAACAATTACGAAATTCAAATGTAAAGTGATTGCCGGTGGAGCAAATAATCAGCTTGCAGAAGCCCGTCATGGTGATCAATTGCGTGAATTAGGTATTCTTTATGCTCCTGACTACGTTGTTAATGCCGGTGGTTTGATGAATGTTTTTGTTGAGCTTGAAGGTTATTCGCCAGAGCGCGCTTTCGAGAAAACTCGAAAAGTGTATGACAATGTTAAAAAAGTTTTTGAAATTTCTAAACGTGACAATATCGGCACACACACTGCAGCTGATCGCGTGGCCGAAGAGCGTATTCAAACAATTGGCCGTTTGAAACAACGTCACCCAGGAAAATCAAATCGCGCATTTACAACATTGCGTGAAGTTTATAATCGTTAATATAAAAGTTAGACTTTTAATTTAGAGTTCAATTTGAGGAGATATAAAAAATGGAATTTTTAGAAAAAAATTTAAAAACGATCGCATTAGGATTTTTAGCTATTGTCGTTTTAGGTCTTGGTGTTTCGTTGGTCTCGGGACAGTCTGAAAGAAGTGAAAAAGCAGCTCAAGAAGCATTCACTCCTATTCAAGCGAAACTCGTTCAGTTGAAAGAGCAAAATCAACCCGCACAAAAAGATGTCAAAGAGCCAAAGTCTGAAGTGAACGTGGCTGAGCTTAAAAAAGACCTCGAAGGTTTCATTACTCAACATCCGGCGACTGTCGCATCACAAATTGCAGGACTTTCTTTGTCTGAAATCTATGCTTCTGAAAATAATTTGGTTGAAGCTTTAAATACCTTAAAAAAAGTTGAAACTAAAAGTTCTGTTTTATCAAATACGCTCGTACAGAAAAAAATGGGTCAACTCCTTGCGGACTCTGACCAATGTAAAGAAGCGATCGATGTCTGGAATAAAGTTTTAAATAATAAAAAAGCTGAATTTACTTTTGCGGATGTTCAAATAAAACAGGCTCTTTGCTATCAAAAGTTGAATGAAACCCAAAAAGCAGAAGATCTTTTAACAAAAGTAAAAAATAATAAGACTGAAGGCCAAGAGCAATCAAGCCTTGAAGCGGAAAAATTTTTACGTTTGATTCAGTTTAATAAAGCGCAAGGTTCGTAGTCATGAACCGAATTGGATTTTATTTAACTGCTTTGAGTTTGTTTTTTATCCTGTTGAGCTGTCAGTCAAATCCGACGATGCCAACAAGCGATGTGGTAACAAACGAAGTTAAATTAAATCCATTTTGGGTTTCAAACGACTTAATCAAGCCAAATAAAGCATTTCGAAAACAGAACAGATTTACCCCTGTTTTATATAATGACAGTATCATTACTGCGAATAGCTTTGAAGGTGTCGTCAGCTATAATAAAGCAACTAAATCTATAAATTGGCGCTTTCCGGTTCCGCACGGAGTAGAAGCCGCGGGTTTGGCTGCCGGTGATACTTTGTTTATTGGTGGTTTGAGCGGTGAATTTTATTCGATCGATTTAGATGATGGAAAGCTCAATTGGAAGTTTGATACAAAGAGTGAGGTTGTTTCTGAACCATTGTTAAATAATGGTATTGTCTACTTTCTCAATGGTACCAATGCATTATTTAGTTTAGATGCATCAACAGGAAAGCAGCAGTGGGTTTACAACCGCCAAGAGACATCAACTCAAATGACGGTACGTGGTGGTAGTCGTCCAGTGATAGATAATGGTATAATGTACGTAGGTTTTAGTGATGGAACTCTTGTTGCTTTAAGCATTGCCACGGGCACACCTCAATGGGAAGTTTTGCTGAACAAAAACAATAGATTTAAAGATATCGACGCAAATCCCGTGGTTGAAAATGATAAAATTTTTATCAACAGCTACGATGACAAATTGTATTGCGTATCCAAATCAAATGGGACAATTATTTGGAAGTCCGATTTTGGTGGGGCCTCGGCGCCGCTCATATCTGGTGATCGTTTGATTTATAGCACATCGAAAAGTCACATCATGAGTGTTTCAAAAAATGATGGAAAAATGCTATGGATTGAAAAAAATATTTCTGGCGTTGCAACAGAGCCGATTCTGCACAAAGGTTTTGTTATCATTGGTGAATCCCAAGGAAGTTTAAAACTTCTCGATTTGCTGACTGGAAAACTCAAAGCTCACTTTGAACCGGGTCGGGGTGTTTTTTCAAAACCAGTAGTTGATAAGGACCAAAACATTTACTTTATTTCTGGCGAGTCGAATATTTACGGAGTCAAAATTCAACCTATTGGTAAGGCCGAAATACCGTACCTCGTTCAATAGTATATTTGATCATTTCAAAGGAATATTTATGAAAAGTCTTATGTTTTTAGTTTCTAGTGGTTTATTTTTGACATTAAGTTTGAGTTGTTCAACGACTCATTGCAAAGACAAAACTTCAGAGGGACAAAAAAATCCTGGAACAGTGGCAACCACGACAGAATTGCCGACAGCGAGTGCGGGAGCAAAACTTATGACTAAGATTAAAATATATAAAGCCGATGGCACACTCCAATGTAATCAAGGCAAAAAAATTGATCTTGATGTGATGGCGAAAGAACTTTCAGGACTTCAAATTTATTCGAGTGAAAATTTGCACGATGGCCTGATGAGAATTCAAATGTGTGGAAAGCCCACGGGACAAAATAACGTTTATGAAATCAATGCAACGGATTTACCTAAGGCTTTATCATTAGGCTTCAAGAAATGGGTTCGTTCAGAGTAATCTTTTGTCCTGAAATATATCGATCTAATTCCGAGAAGGGGATACGTCTGTGTCCGCCCTCTGTTTGATAGCATTGAATAGCGCCACGCTGAATCTCGCGGCGTACTGTATTTTCAGAAATCGTCATATATAGTTGTAATCTTTTTGTAAAATCGGGCAGTGTAAAATCACCTTCTGCAACCTGCAATGATTGTTTGATTTGCGATGGATCGGGGATCCATTTTTTCGTTTTTAAATGTGTATCAATTTCTTTCCAAATTTCTATTAGTGAACTCAAAATATTTTTTTGTAAATCTGGGGTTAAATCAAAAATTTCATCCAATGAATTCATGTTTCTATTTTTGGAAGATATGGCAGATATATTATCGTCGATTTTTTGATCGACTTTTTCAGATAATTTGATCTCTTTCCAAAATCCTAAATCAGGAACAGAAATAAAAAATTTAAAACCGACTTTTCGAATCACGACGGGATAATTAAAAACTGATGAGTTGAATTTTGACATAACAAATTCTTCCAATTCTGCCATATTTTTTCAATAAAATTTGGTTTTTCGGGGTCCAGTATCAAGCGCAATATTAGATGACTATTCTTGCATTCAATGCGGATAATAAAAATATGAATTTATTTGACAATGATTTAGGTAATAAAAACGTTGTTTTGATCGATAAAAAACCAAATATCGGAGTTCTTTTTCAGAACAAAGAGGATATGGCTCTGATCGCCTCGTGGGTGTATCAAAAGGGTGAAAAAACCCAGATTTATTATAAAAGAATCGTTCGAGATTTCTTTGTTTTTTATCCGCAATTATCTTTGAAAACCACGCAGATCACGCATTTGGTGCTGTTTTTAAAAACCTATAAATCTTTTTCGGATTCAACAAGGAACACGTATAAAAATGCATTATGTTCATTGTTTTCTTTTGCTTTAAAGACTGGGTATTTAGATAAAAATCCTGCGCTGGCGTTAGAAAACTTAAAAACTCCGGATCGATTATTTTCTAAAGTTTTATCTAGAGCACAAATTGAACGCTTGATTTTAATGGAGAAAAATTCGAGAAATCGCCTGATTTTAAAAATTCTTTATTTCACGGGGATTCGAGTTGATGAATTAAGTCACTTAAAAGCGAATTCATTTCAAAATACAGGAGCAGATTCATCAGGCTGGATTATGATCGTGATTGGTAAAGGTCGAAAAGTCAGATCCATTCGATTACCCGATCATTTAGCCGTAGAAATCGCAGATTTTATCGTGGGTCTTGATTCATCAGACTGTTTATTTACAAATGACAGACGGGTTGATTTTGGAATCAACGATTATTCAAGAACTCCACTCAGTAACAGTCAGATTTTTCGTATCGTGAAAACCGCCGCCAAACGCGCAGGACTTGATGTGGAACCTTCACCGCATTGGTTACGTCACACCAGTGCGACACATGCGATTGAAAATGGGGCTCCAGTGCATGTGGTACAAAGATCTTTAGGGCACGAATCGATTTCGACAACGGGACGCTATTTAGAGATTAGACCTAAGGAATCCGTCGGGGATTATATAAAGCCATTATAACTAAAATAATTTGCTAGCAATGGAGTTATATTTTTTTCTTCGAATCAGCCGAGCGCCAGTATCAAAGCAGGTATAATCAGTGTTAATAGTGAGTACCGACGAGCCTTTTTTTACAGCTGGAGTTTTTCCATTGAAAAACCAGCTTAAACCAATAACTTCCATCTTTGCGGCACCACGCTGGGACATAATTATTTTTTCAACTGTGTTCATCAAAAGAAGTTCAGAAATATTTCCAGACATATCGGCAATTTTAAAATCGTTAAAGTCACCGGTGCCGACCTGTCGAGTCTGGAGTCCAGAGTTATGATAATGCCACGAAGTTAAATTTATTTTTGCCTTATCATATGATGGGTTCGCAAGTTTCCATTGAGCTTGTGTCGGTAAGCTATATTCGTAAAATGGATCGAAAAAATTTAATTTATTAATATAATCTTCGAGCTGCTCATAACTAATAGTATCAACAGGGTAATCAGTGCAAATGTTCTCGCCTGCGAGGTGTTTAAAATGAGACTTGCAGTTGTAATTATTCGAAAAAAAAGAGGGGTTTGTGCCTAGAACTTGGACCCATTGATCCTGGGTAATTTCAGTTCTTTGAATTTCAAACTCGTTTGTGATGGGTAACTTTACAAATTCGATGTCAGGTGGCGCAGAGAAATAACTTTGAACGACTTTATAGACAATACTTGTTGGTATAGATACTAAATTTTTTTGATTTGAGTTCAAGTATTCATTCAATTTATTTTTTATTATAGAATTAATAATGTCGATCTCATAATAAAAATAATGACGAGAATCGAGTTGCTTCTGCATGAGAAGCAAATATGACATATCTGCAGATTTAAATTCGGATTTTTTTTGAAATGCATAAAAAATATCAACAAAGTCGACTATTTTTTTAAATTGTTTTTTAAACCTGAAATCTAACGCTTGTTGAATATTTTTTAAATATTTATTACGAGCCTGTAAGATTTTAAATTCTTCGAATTCATTGACGTAGTGCCAGGATTTTAATTGGTACGCGTGTCTCAGATGATGGCTTAATAAATCATATGGAACCGTGACCTGTTGAGATGTTTTACTATTTGTAATTAAAATATTTGAATTTATTTTTTGTATCCAAAACGAATCAGTCTCGCTTGCATATAAGCTAAACTGGAAACAGAATATGAACACAAAAAAGAACTGTTTAGGCGTTAAATGCATAGTTATATAATTGTACAGATAACTGGAATGACATCAATTGCGTTCGTCAATACCCAATGTAACATAATATAACTTATCAGATATTGTTTCTGAGTATTCTTTTTAGTTTGTTTTTAGCTTGAATCGTCACGATGAGACCTATTCCAATCAATCCCATTCCTGTTATTTTCCAATTTTGATTCAATGTTTGACTACTCAACACACTCAAATAAGTTGGAATAACCAATATCAGCATCACTTGCGTTAAGGAGATCAAGGCATATTTTTTTTGAATTTGTTTTTTAATTTCAATCTGTTCCATGGATTTAATAAATTAATCCCACTCGATCAATCGTAACAGTCTAGATCGAAGATATCTTCAAAAACTAGACTTTGGATTGTTTTTAAACAAATCGAATTTGTTACAATAAAGTATGAAAAAAATAATCGCCTTTTTTATTCTGATGTTATCAACGGTTGCTGCAAATGCTGAATTCACTCGAGCCAAATGCGAAAAAACACTGACTCATTCAGGAGATATTCTGATCCAACGTGAATGGGATGAGGAATCTAGAAACTGTTTTATTTCAATACATGGGATGGATATCACCGACCTAAAATACCGAGATTATTATTTTGATAATTCTGGACAATTTTTAGTATTTAATTCTTATGGTGACGGTCCGAACTCAACTCATACAGGAATGAGATCTTTTTTCTTGTTACCCATTGTAAATGATTATCCTGATTTTTCTATTGAACCAAATGGTGATGTTTTAGTAGAAACAGTTTCGGGGCATCAAATTCTTTTTGATTCGAAGCAATTAAAGATCAAACAGTTTATCAACGGATCATTCACTGAAAGGCCTTTAGCTAATAATAATAAAGGTGGAACTGAAATTAAACCGAAATCTGGCTTCTGGTTAGATGCTGGTTTTAAACTTGGTGGAATGACGACAGACAATCCAAAAAATTCAACAAAAGTTTTCGGATCAAAGTCGGGTCAGTGTACTTTGAAAAATACGGAGCTTTTTCATTACGATTTAGGGGATTACAACAATCCCCTGTTGTATTCAGGCAAAGATCTGGAATTATTCCTTCAAAAGCGGTGTAATATCCAATTCTAAAATATTGCCACCGCGAAGCACCTTCAATTTCGTTTTAACGTTTGGCTTCACTGATTGAAGTGTATAAACATAATCGTAAATATTTTCGATCTTCGTTTGATCGAACTCTGTAATGACGTCATTAGGTTTTAGACCGGCTTTTTCAGCTGGGGAATCTTTAGCCGCCCCCGATATTCTTACGCCTTTGATGCCTTCTTGTGAATAATCTGGAATGGTTCCTAAGAATATTCGAAAACTGCGGCCTTCTAATTTTTGTCCGGAATTTCCTTCGACTTTTTGATATGACAATTGCTGTTTATCTGAATGAACAATCAGGTCAGCGATTTTTTTAACGGTCAAAATTGAATTTAAAAGTCCTTGGTAATTTAAAGTGTCCGGAGTATCGAGTGGCGTATGATATTCCGAGTGTGCTCCAGTAAAAAATGAAATCGAAGGAATTTGTCCTAAATAAATAGACATTGAATCCGTCGGTAAATACGGGTCATTCGTTAAAGATAAAGAAATTGGCAGTGTGGGCGCAATTTTTTCAGCCAAGACATTCCATTCTTTGGCAGAGCCGACACCTTGAACTTGTAAATTTTCACGTAAGCGCCCGATCATGTCCATATTCAGTCCAGCTTCGAATGTTTTTTCGAACTCTTTTTTGCTAAAGCCTTGTGATTTCCAATTCTTGACAAAATAACTAGAGCCTAAAACCCCGATTTCTTCACCCGACCATACAGCAAATACGATAGGCTTTTTTAGGTTTTTATCTTGCGAATAAGCGTGTGCCATTTCAAGAACACCTGAAACACCAGATGCATTATCATCAGCTCCTAAATGCGCAAGGCCTTTTTGATTTCCTTTCGCCAAAGAAGATCCAGAAATTCCAAGTCCTAAATGATCACCGTGCGCACCAATCAGTAAAGCTTTTTGATTTGATTTGTTTTTTGGTTCAAGGACGGCCACAACGTTGTGGCCTGTTGATTTAATAAATTCTAATTCAATATTGGCGGATAAGTACTGGGAAGGCATTTGAAAACCAGAAATATTTTCATAAGTTTCAAATTTTTCTCGGAGCGATTTCAAATTTCTCAGTTCAGGAGCTAAGTCTTGGTTTTTCGAAAGAAGTTCTGAAAATATCGAATTGGAAATTTGAATCACCGGGATTTGTGAATCAGATAGTCGACCTTCGAATTTTAATTCAGAAATTTTCCCCTCTTGAACTACAATAAATCCCATGGCACCTGAGTTTTTAGCGACAGTGATTTTATGTTGAAGTCTGGAAAAAGATAAAATATGCGTGTGTTTTTTGAATTCGCGCTGAGATGGTTTTGGCGTTTCATCAAAAACGACGACCCATTTTCCTTTCACATCAAGGTCCTTGTATGAATCATAAGCGGCCATTTCAGAACTGGCCGGTGCTTTGATTCCAAACCCAGCAAACACTAACGGGGCTGGTTGAAATTTTCCCGTCGAAGAGTACGAAAGGACTTGATAATCAGTTCCTAATTTTAAATCTTTTTCAACTCGACCTTTAAGATTCGCGGTATTGTCTTTACCCGCTTTAATCCCTGACGCAAATTCAAAAGTTTGTATAAAGTTTTTTCCAACAGCAGGTTTTAAACCCCATGATTTAAAAAGATCCGCAATTTTTTTGGTGTAAATCAACTCTTCTGGACTCCCCGTCGCGCGCCCTAAAAATTCAGGAGCAGCCAAATACTGAACTATTGATTTGGCATCAGACTCTTTAATTTCAGAAGTCAGGTTTGATAGATTTTCTGATTGTTTTCGAGGGGGTAAGTTCAAAAGCTCACGAGCCAGTTGATCATTCCAATCCGCCAAATAAATTTGACTTTCTCCTTTTTCATTACGATGGCTCCAAGTTAAAGTTTTTCCATTCGGTGAAAAGCTAGCTAGACCATCAAAACCATCTGAAAAAGTCACTCGAACAGGTTTTTGTAAGCCTGCAGAATCAACGATGAATAACTCGAAATTTGCAAAACCCAAAACGGCAGTTCCAAAAATGATATAATCACCTGAGGGATGAAAAAATGGAGCCCAGGACATTGAACCTAATTGAGTGATCTGTTTTTGATCGGTTCCGTCGATATTCATTGTGTAAATTTCAGCTTTTGATCCATCTGGAGTAAATCTGCGCCATGTGATTTTTTTTCCATCAGCGCTGAAAAATGGTCCACCATCATATCCGGCAGACGTCGTGAGTTGACGAACATTTTTTCCGTCAGCATCCATAATGTAGATATCCATAAAGTAAGAAGCATCTCGCTTGAGAAACTTTTTTTCTTCGTCGGTTAAAGTCTGACTATAAGCATTTCGGTTCGAAGCAAAAGCAATGTATTTGCCATCCGGTGAATATGACCCTTCGGCATTATAACCTTTAATTTTTGTCAGTTGTTTCAGGTTTTTACCATTCAAATCTGAAGTAAATATGGAGTAGTTTTCGTCAAAGCCCCAAGAGTATTTGGCTTTCACAGGATTATTTCGTTTTTCATATTCAGCTTTGACCTTATCTTTGGTCTCAGGATCTAAATGAGTCGAAGACCACATGGCCGTTTTCATATTTGGATGAATCCATCCGCAAGTTGTTTGACCAACGCCCGTTGAAATTCGGTCCGTCTGACCTGATTGTAAATCAGCAATATACATTTGATAAAACGGATTGTTCGGTTCGCGCTCAGATTGAAAAATCATCTTTTTTCCGTCTGCACTGAAATAACCTTCACCCGATCTGGGTCCCACAAAGGTCATTTGCTTTGAATTTGTGATTAATTTGTTTTCAGAATCGATAAATAAGGCTTTGTTCTCAGGTGTTGCTGCAACAGAGCTGTAGACGGGAAATAAAAGTGCGATTAAGCTTGCTGCTATGAAACTTGATACAGAGTACTTTGAGACCGATACCATAAAGTGTCCTCACCATTTGGAATGCCATGGTTGTCAGTCATGGGATATTGATTATTCAAAACAGCTCGAGCATAAAAAAAATGATCTTAAAAAGAAACTAAATAACACAGAAATAGCTATTCAAGTCAAAACTGCGGGCTCGGCAAGACTTCGAACGCGCTTTGACTTCACTGTTGAAAATCAAAAAATGGGCCTCTACGGAAAAGATCAAAATCAACCACGTGAATTGATTGATTTATCGACATGTTTTCAACTGGATCCCGAACTCAATAAAGCTTTTACTCAATTAAAATCGTTAAAGTGGCCTTTTCAAAAAGGCTCTATCCGCCTCAGAATTTCTCCTAAAAACAAACTCGGAATCTGGCTAGACCTTGCCAATATCGATATTAAAAATATGCTTTTAGAAAAAGCCTTTCTAATGAATTTATCGAAAGACTATTTTATTGAATTTGGTCAAAAAAAGAAAACATTAGACTTAAATTCATTTGATTTACCACAATTAAAATTGACTGATCCGAAACCCCAAGTGTGGTTTCAAACGATGGGATTTGATTTAAATTGTTTTGTCAGCAGTTTTACTCAACCCAGCTGGAAAACAGCGGATTTAATCACAGAACTAATCTTATCATGGCTTGATCCGTCCATAAATAGAATCATCGAATACGGCTGCGGAATTGGTCAGTATACGATACCGCTTTTGAAAAAAAAATTGTCGGTGGATATTTTTGAAACTGATCTGTTAGCGATTGATTGTCTTGGTAAAAATTTATCGCAAGAACTCAAAAAAAATCTAAGAATGAACCCTTCTTTAAGTAACGAAAAAATAGACTGCGTATTAGTAAATCCACCACGATCAGGATTAAAAGATTTTTCAAAAACTATTATGTTACACAGCCCTCGAAATATAATTTATGTGTCTTGCTATCCAGAAAGTATGGCAGAAGATCTTCTGATTTTAAGTCCGAAGTATTCGCTGCAAGCGGCTGCCGTTATTGATCAATTTCCTCAAACAGAACATTATGAGGCTATGGTTTTACTTCAAAGAATAGATTGAAATACCGCAAATACGACCAGCAAGATCGCGTTTAAAAATAGTTGATATGAGTGGAATCGTTAAAATACCCGTCCCAAAAATAAGTAATGTTCGAAACATTATTCTCAGTGAGTATGATTTTTTCAATCTTTCGCTCGGTTCACCCAAGCGTAATCCGCAACTATACTCACCGACAGTTGCACCTAAAAATACTCGGAACATGACAAAGTAAGTTCCGGAAATAATGAGATAAAGATAGACTATTGTCATCGCGACGTTTTTCGTTCCAAACATAAATTTAAGTGATGAATGAAGCACCACAGAACTCACCAGCAAAAAAACACATGTCGTTGCAAGGATCAGTAAATGATCAACGGCCGCAGAGGCCCAAGTCCATAAAGCGAGTTTAAAACCTCGTCGTGTTTGCGATCCCCCAGAAAAATCATTTGTTTCAATAAAGTCTAAACGATTAAAATACCCATTTTCACGCAAAGTTCTTTTATTCGGCGTTCTTTTTTCTAGTGGTGTGGGATTTGGTGTAATTTGGGGAAATTCAGTTTGATCAATCTGCATGCTTTAAATTAACACAATGAACCTAAAAAATCTCTAGACCAAAGTTTTAAATTTCGATTGAATATGAAAACTTAACTTAAAAGGAGAATTTCGTATGAAATCTATGATCTTTATCGCCGCTTTAGCACTATCAACATCAGCATTTGCTGCTAAATCTTACCAGGTGACTGGATCTGTTTTGGAAGTCACTGAATCAACAATTACGGTTGATAAAAAAGGTGAGAAATTCGAAATAACTCGTCCTGTTGGAATGGGCGGAGACGTTCAAAAAGGCGCTAAAGTCACTGTTCAATATTCGATGACTGCGACAAGTATCGATATCAAATCAGAAGCGGGTCCTAAAAAAGAAAAAAAAGCTAAAAAATAGTAAAATCAACTACATCCTACTGGTTTGTTAAACTCTACTCTTTGTAAGCAAACCAGTACATCATGCAAGTATCAACTCCGTAAGTACTACCTTCACAGGATGTGTTTTTGAAGTTAATGTAATATTTTCGACCCGATTGAAGATTTACTTGTGGCCATAAATCGACTGGTTTTTTATTTGGCTGGTCAAATATCCAAGATAACTTGCCACTTGCACCTTGGTTCTCTTGGATAAGACCTCTACTTATTATTTTCGCTTCTGAAGATGTAAAATCACCGCGACAAGGGGAAATACTAATTTCTCTTGCAGCATTTCCTGAGCGGATATCCCACGTTAAAATATTACGGGCAGTGAGATCACCTGGTATAATTTCAATGACGTAGATTTGAGATCCTTGCATTTTAGCATTAATGGCTGAAGTATTGTAATTTGTGTTTCCGTCTAAAATAAAATTCGTAGCTGATGTCTGACTAGTACATACGGCGGGTTGAACAGATTGTGAACAACTAGCAAAAGAATAGCTTCCAGATAAAACACCATTTTGACATTGTCTAGTTTGACTTATGAGCGAGCAATTCGCAGAGGTAGAGCTTTGAAAGGCTGTAACACTAGAACCATGAGCTATTATCGAAGATCCAAAGCTGCATGAATTTGATCCAGTTACAGAGTTAACAGAACAACTGGTATGCTGAAAGCTTCCACTTAATACACCATTGTTACAATAACGTTGCTGTGAGATCGACGAACAACTTATACCTGCAGGAACCAATGCTGAACTGTAGGTCGTAACGGAGTTTCCGTGCAGAATTAAACTACCATTCAAAGAACAGTTTGAGCACGTATTTGTATTGATATTTGAGTTTAAGTTTTGATTGCAACTTAAACATGGGCCAAATCCATCCTTAACGTTAAATCCGTTTATTGATATACAGGATTGAGTTGGGTTTTGTGATAAATAGTGACTTAAGCTTGAAAAACTCTGACCCTGACATTGAATCGGTTGATTTATATCTACAGTTTGATTACTTTTGCATGATAAAGAAGGCGGTTCTTGGTTTTGAATATCTGACTTTACGAAATTTGCGCAAAAAACCACACCTTGATCAACATACCCCTGCAGTAACATTTGTTCCCTGACTGATGATTCAAAAACTAATCGATATTTTAGATTTGGGTGATAAAGACTACGTATAGGATACGTTAAATTTGGACTCGACGGGCAATTTGCATTTGAGTTGTTATTAATTACAAACCCCTCTGTTCCTTCATCTCGCCAAACATTTTGAGTTAACAAATTTCTCATTTTGTTTTCATCAGAAGTGTAGTAATGAAATCCATCACTGTTATATAGTCTTGTTAACGGACGATAATTAACTGCTAAACTAGCTTTAATTGAAATAGTTTTTCCTGTATATTTAAATACTGTAGAATATGATGGAGCCTCAATTAATTGCTGATCATTCACCCTGCTCGTGTAAAAAAATCGACCTGAAGGAATATGCAGATATTCTTTGAAACTGACCTGATCTGGAGAAGTCAAATCTTGAGCATTGACTGTTGAAATTTGAGAGTACTCATTCCCAGAAACAGGGACGATAACTCGCTGTGAAGTGGGTTGAGTTATTATTTTAGAATTTATTGTGCCATCCAAATTGGTTTCTTGCAACTTACTACAATTTTGAAAAACAAAAAGAGTCGATATAAAAAATAAAATATAGGTGCTGATTATATTCCATTTAAGTTGATTTGTTCTCATTTTAGACTTTACCCTGTACTGTTATTCTAGAACATCTATCGGCTAAACGTAACTTTTCAGTAGTAGAATATAAAATTAACTGTTTCATGATTCAAAATAAGACAACTTTAACACATTGTTTGATTGTGGAAATTCTGTCACCCTAGTCTTGAACAAAGACGATTTCGCCTTCCTGAATAGTTACATCGCATAACTGTAATCAGGTTATGATCCGCAAAT
>JBPOIE010000053.1:0-1514 GCA_052034855.1 Bdellovibrionota bacterium
CTGATGTGTGTTCAAATCTTACGATATGTGATTTTAACAGTTGTTTTAAACTTCTCAGTATCTGGATTTTCTCCGCCATTTGCTCAGTATTAACAAGGATAGATATATTTTCGGGAGTGACGACATCAGACGTATCTTCAAAACCACCGTCTGTCTTTAATTTCGACTTTAATTGCTCAACAACTCTTGCTCTTTGAAATTCTTTGGATTTTGACTCAATCCCATCCTCGACCATTTTTTTTACAAAGAAAACTTTGTCTGTATTTTTCATTAGCCAGTTTGGTATTTCCGCATCACTAATATCAACACTGAAGATCGCTCTAAAGGCTTCGATGCCGTCATCAGTTTTGAGGAATTCCATATCAAGTGTAATCAAATCTGCCTTAATTTCACTCGTCTTAGTTTTCTCTGCTACAAATTCTTCCTCGAAAGCGTGCAGCTTTGCCAATTCTTCGGGAGTTAGCTCGTGTTTTGGGGCCTCACCACTTTCAAGTTGCGATATTTTATTTAGCCAAAAATCAACACTATCAGACTGTCTTTCTCTGTAGAGATGATTTTCGTTTTCATTTTTCATGCTAAATGATTTTTTTAATATTTTTTACGAGCACTTCCGGAACGTTAATTCCTGTCGCATCCTGGAAACCATAGACGACTGGGCCTTTGTTAACTTCAAAAAATTTGATGCCGTCTGCTACACGCACAAAGTCGACACCGCCGAGCTCCAATTTCATTATTTTACACACAGCGAGCGAGAGCTTTTTCTCTGTGGTGCTAAGGTTAGCAACTTTGGTTACACCACCCATCGCAACATTGTTGTAGAAACCGTCAGATGAATGTCTTTCGATTGCACCAACTATTTTTCCGAAAGCTACCACAACTCGAACATCGTATTGATTTGGAATGTACTCCTGCACCATGTATATTTCTTTTTTTGTGTCTTCAATTATTTTTGTAATCTGTTCTTCGGAGCTAATTTTCCATACGGCGCGACCTTTGCTACCATTCGTTTTCATAACGCAAGGGAAGGTGAAGTTTTTTCTGAACACTTCGATATTCTTGTGAAATGATTTATCTGAAAAAATCATTGTCTTTGGAATTGGAATTTTATTTATCGCAAATCGCACCATCTGAGTGATCTTTTCGTCTCCCATTGTGTGTTCGATGTTGCTTTTATCGTTATAGTTAATTTTGAGATCGTTTAGAATTTCACAAAAAATTGAAGTTAATTGTGATCCCATTGTTTTTACTCTTATGAAAGCGTACTTATAATCTGAAAGATTAAGAAATTCTCCAGATTCAAAAAATTCAATTTTATTTTTGTCTAGTACGATCGCCGAATTGACGTATGTTCTAATTTTTTTGCAGTCCAGATTATTTTGTGCGGCATAATGCAGAAAATCTAGGCCAAATTTTTTACTACCTCCGTTAACTAGTAAGATTTTATTTCCGTTCTTGTTCCAAAACATGCCTTACATTATATATGCAGAAATGGCATATATCAAATAATTATAAAG
>JBPOIE010000070.1:0-3247 GCA_052034855.1 Bdellovibrionota bacterium
CTATCGTCTAACGGTTAGGACGGGAGCTTTTCAAGCTCCAAATCGGGGTTCGATTCCCCGTAGGGTCACCAAAGAGAGAGCGAGTTCGAGCACTCGAGAAGGGTCAAATTATGATTGTACTTACAAAAGAACAAATTCAAAAAGCTCTGCCGAAAATTAAAAAAGGTCTCGATAAATATCTATGGATTCAAAGTGAGGTTATTAAAAGAGATGTAAGCAAGGATGAAGAGTTTCAAAGGAAATTTAGTTACTTTTATAGGATCACTCCGTACCGAAACAAAGATTGGCAGAAGGAATTTTATTCTGTGCTTCAAGAGTGCAAGAAAGGTGATGATTCGTTTGAAGTTATTCTTTCAACCTTGCACAAGAAAACAAGTAGACTTGAAGCTTCGTTTGCAAGCAAACTCAAGGCAACCATCACTCCTGAAATGCCTGTTATTGACAGTGTAGTTTTAAAGAACCTTAGATTGAAGCTGCCGTATTCATATCAAAAAACAGAAAAAAGAGAATCTGCGCAGTCTACGAAAAACTGATTGTGGAATTTTCAGAATTTCTAAAAACAGAAAACGATGTCTATATGATTAATGAATTCAACAAGGAATATCCTGATGCAAATATAAGCAATATTAAAATGCTTGACCTTGTATTGTGGCAGACGAGAGAATAATTTTGCCGACCCTCTAAAAGGGTTGATTCTTTTTACTTATATCACAATTTAATATAAAATAGAATAGTGATTGATTTACCTTTATTATTTATTGTTATTTGTTTTTCTATACTAATTATTTTTTGGATAAGTAGACTTTTTTCAAACAAAAAAACAGTTAAAAAAGCTGGCGGAAAGGGTATGAGATTTGTCTTTTACTTTTTAATTGCTGTATTTATTTTTCTTCCATATAAAGTTGATTTATTGAAGATTGAATTATGGCAGAATACACTTGCAATTAAACTGATTGCAGATAGCCTTACTTTTATTGGTCTATTGATCATGTTGTGGGCAAGGAAAACTTTAGATAAAAATTGGAGTGCGGATATTGTTTTAAAAGAGAATCATGACCTAATTATTAGTGGACCTTATGCTTTTGTCCGACATCCAATATATGCAGGTTTATCGTTAATGGTTTTGGGAGTTGTTATATATGTGAATACCCTAGCTTTCACGATTTTCTTTATCATTTTTTTCTTCGGTGCTTATTATAAAGCGAAAAAAGAAGAGAAACTTTTGATAAGTCATTTTGGGGAACAATACGTTACATATAAAAAGAGGGTGAAAACACTCGTTCCTTTCTTTTTTTGACGCGTCGAGAATGATAGGAGCACCTATTTATAAACCACTCAATCTACGTTGTCTTGAGCAAAGAATTCGGTTCTATCACTATTTGGCTCACATTGTGAATGTTGTGAACTTCCTATAAACTATAGAATATGAAAAAGATAAACATAGTCTCTAGCTTATTTATATTAGCTGGTATTATTTATGCAATTTGGATGACCTTCAGCGGGTTTTCCTGCACAGCGGACAATTATAGCTGCTCTTGGAATGAGATTTCAGCTATTATTTCTATAGTATTCATAAGCACCCCATTATTGTTGGTTGGGGTGATCATATTTGTAGTAGGTAAGGTCATAGAAAAGAAAAAATCAAAGAAAGACAAACCTGTTGGTTAAAATTTGAGATAACAAATTTAATAAACTCTTGGTGACCAAAAAACTTCAAGATACAATTTGGGCACGAAAACACCGGAGACTGGATCAGGGGCGCCGCCACCATTATGCAACCAAGTATTAATTGATATAATTGAAAAATGAAAATTCTCAAAGAGATACTAAAGGTGTTAGTTCTGGAAATCCCTCTTTTAATAATGTCATATGTCCTATTTATTTTTTCCTTTCTGTGTGCGACCGATCCAGAGCTCTTTAGCACATTTCAAGAAAAAATATGTGCAGTCGTAAAACCTGCGACCCTGATCGTGGTATTGGCTTCACCATTATTTTCTATTTTGATTTATCTCGCTCTTAGGGTGAGTGGAAAAGGTAGCTGGAAGCACATTTCTATTACAGCACTCGCATTATTGTTCGTAGGTTTTCTCCTGTTTATGTTCAAGGGAATAGTCTTTTAGGTATCATTTAATTTTACGATCAAAAAAATTTGAACATGTCTGATTACAGTAAAAAAGGTATAGTAATAAAAAGATTAATTCGCGCAGATGAAGAAACGTCTGATCCAATCACGAGAGAACTTTTGGAAATCGATAGAGTGTGTTATTGGGAATTGAGTGATTTAGATAATGGCCCCGTCGAATACTGGAACAGAATAATCCCACACACTTTTACTTTTGCTGCTTATCACAATGAAAAAATTATTGGGTATGTGGACTTTCACAAGTTTTCTGATGAAGGTGTTGCTCAACTCGAAAAAGGAAAAGTAAGAGAAGGTGATATGCAAAATTGTATAGATTTTAGCAACTCCAAAGATATAAATGTTTACGTAGGCTCTATTGCTGTGTTGCCTGATTTTCGTGGCGCTGGATTAGGTAAAAAATTATTACAAAAGGGAATGGATCTCATCAAACAGGACGGTTACCGTATTAAAGCTTTCTACGCTACGATTTGGAGTGATGCAGGCCGGGTGATTTTCGGCAACTTTAATATGAAAATCATCGCTAAAGATGATTTGAGTCATGAGATAATCAGAGTAACGCCGCAGGAAATTCTAGGGTTTTGACACTTATTTCTACCTGTGGTAATTTTAGAAAAGAATTTTAACCCGAACCTTACGAGGGACCTGTTATGAATATGGATAATGAAAGTCTTGTAGCTTTGGCCAGAGCTGAAGCCTGGAAAGTGCACAGATTCAGGGGCGCACAGGAGATCATGTTCTCTGGGGAGTTGGCCGAAGAGCAGTTGACGATTATCGACCAATACTTCGAAGCCGATCTTCGATGGGAGCCTGAGCGTTCCAAAAAGGGAAATTATTGGGTCTATGCTGTCCATCCATACGGAAAAGGCTAACCAAAGGAATAAACACTTGATCACCCCAAAAGAAAAACCACCCCGGCGATTCTTGCGGGGTGGTTTTTCTTTTGTAAACTTCAGTTAACTAATATGCACATCCTGTATCCTTTCGAATCTGCGAGAGAACACTCTCGTCGGCGACACGTCCACTAGTGCTGATACCCTTGGTTGCCATGTAGTTTGCGATTGCGGTTGCAGTCAATTTGCCGTATGTACCTTTTGAAGCGCCCTC
>JBPOIE010000111.1:0-1876 GCA_052034855.1 Bdellovibrionota bacterium
AACCTACAATCAAAAAAAGATTAATGTTGAAATTAAGTCATTAAATAGTAAGACACTTGATCTTTCTACAAGAATCGCTCCGCTCTCTAGAGAAAAGGAGATGGAAATACGTCAGATTGTCGCAAAACAATTTGAACGTGGTAAAATAGACTTCTCTATTTGGATTGAGAAGTATGATGCTGTTGACGCCGCACCAATTAATGCCGCACTTGTTGAAAATTATTACAAGCAAATAAAAGCCATTTCCGAAAAGACTGGAATTCCTGTTCCACAGGATTGGTTTAACACTCTTCTTCGTATGCCGGACGTCACGATGAAGAATGATGTTGAAAAACTTTCAGACGAGGAATGGGCTGCTGCAAGCAAAGCTATCACTGAAGCTATCAACAACTTGCTCGCTTTCAGAAAGCAGGAAGGTGCTGCACTTCAGAAAAAGTTTACTGAGAAAGTTGATAATATTGAAAATCTACTCCACAGCATCGAACCATTTGAGAAGAGCCGTGTAGAGAAGATTCGTCAGAATATTATAAAGGGTCTTGAACAGATTCCTAGCGTTGATTACGATAAAAACCGCCTTGAGCAAGAGCTTATCTATTATATAGAGAAACTCGATATCAGCGAAGAGAAACAAAGACTCAGCAATCATCTTAAATACTTCCGTGAGACAATGAATGAGGACGGACCTATCGGAAAGAAACTCGGATTCATCGCTCAGGAAATGGGACGTGAAATCAACACAACTGGAAGCAAGAGCAATCAGGCTGAAATGCAGAATATTGTTGTGAAAATGAAGGACGAACTGGAACAGATTAAGGAACAAGTTTTAAACGCATTCTAAAGCATGAAGAACGGACTTCTTATTTTCTCAGCACCTTCTGGTAGCGGAAAGAGCACTATCGTACAGTGGTTGATGAAGGAACATCCTGAATTCAATCTCCACTTCTCTATTTCATGCACAAGCCGTCCACCACGTGGAACAGAACAGAACGGTGTGGAATATTTTTTCCTCACTCCTGATGAATTCCGCGCTAAGATTGATAAGGGCGAATTTCTTGAACACGAAGAGGTTTACAAAGACAGATTCTATGGCACACTGAAATCACAAGTTGAAACCCAACTTAATGACGGTCAGAGTGTTGTCTTCGATGTAGACGTTAAGGGCGGATGCAACATCAAGCAGTTTTATGGCAATCGTGCCATGAGCATTTTTATCCAACCACCTTCGATCGAAGAGTTGCGCCGCCGACTCAATGGTCGTGGCACAGATTCTCCTGAGGTAATTCAGCAACGTCTCGATAAGGCCGAATACGAACTAACATTCGCTTCAAAATTCGATCATATTGTTGTAAACGATAATCTTGAGGAAGCCGAAAAAGAGACATTAGCTCTTGTAAGAAAGTTTCTTGAAGAATAAAAAACACTGTTGTTGTTGATTTCTTAAACATTCGTGAAAATGATACGAACTGGAATATACGGTGGGTCGTTCAATCCTATTCATACAGGTCACATTGCCCTTGCAAGCCAACTATTGCAATTGGCTTCGCTAGATGAAATTTGGTTTGTCGTTTCTCCGCTTAATCCGTTTAAGAAATCATCAACATCACTTTTAGACGATGCCAGCCGATTGCAAATTGCGCAAGCTGCATTGTCAGGTGAGAAAGCTCTTAAAGCCAGTGACTTTGAGTTCAGTCTTTCCAAACCTTCATACATGTGGAACACTCTACAAAAGCTTACTGAAGAATATCCCGACAGAGAGTTCACACTTATTATAGGTGCTGACAACTGGTTAGCTTTTGACCAATGGAAAAACTATCGTGACATTATAGCCAACTACAACATTGTAGTTTATCCAAGAGAAAATTCACCGATAGACAAA